>JAHJSA010000076.1 GCA_018830645.1 Actinomycetota bacterium | reverse complement strand
TGAACACCATACCGGGACTCACCGAGACGTCCACCATGCCCCTCGCCGCCGAGGCTGCCGGCCTCTCCTTCGAGGATCTGGTCGCCGTGATCATGGAGTCCGCCTTCCGCTAGGGGGCGGGCGGATCGGGAGGCATTCATGCGGGTCTGGCCGGAGTGCGTGCCCTGCGTCCTGCGCATGAGCTTGGAGACGATCCGGGCCGTGGTGGACGACGAAGACGAAGTCGCCCGCCTCTTCGACAAGGTGCTCGCGTGTCAGGACCTGTCCGTGGTGCGATCCACCGGCGACGGCGACCTGCTGGGGGAAGCAAAGGCCCATCAGAACGAGCTTGCTCTGAGTCTGCTCCCTGCGGCGAGGGAGTTCGTCCTCTCGTCGCCCGACCCATTCCTCGCCGCGGTAAAGCTCGCGGCGGCCGGGAACGTCTTCGACATCATGATCGGCCTCGATGCGGGCGGCCCATCCTCCGAGTTACTTGCGCGCATGGCGTCGCGGTGGGTGGACGAAGCGCAGGTCGAGGTGTTCCGCGAACGCCTGGCGGAAGCCCGCACCGTCGTCTACTTCACCGACAACTGCGGCGAGATCGTCTTCGACCGGCTGCTCCTGGAGGTGGTGAGTGGGTACGGCGTGTTCGCGGGAGGCGACGGTACATCGGACGGGGGCGTCGTCGATCGACTCGGCGCCGCCGGACGCGGGCGGCCTGAGATCACCGCAGTCGTGCGCTCGTTGCCGGTGATCAACGACGCCACCCTCACCGAGGCCCGGCAGGTGGGGCTCCACGAGGTGGTGCGGGTGATCGAGAACGGCATCTCCTTCGCGGTGCCGGCCACCGTCCTCGGCGAGGTCTCGGCGGAGGTGGCGGCCTTGGTGCGCGACGCCGATCTCGTGGTGTCGAAGGGAGGGGCCAACTTCGAGCTTCTCGAGGAGGAGGATGCGCTTCGGGGGAAGGTGACGTTCCTTCTGCTCGGCAAGTGCGACCCCCTGTGCGAGACGCTCGAGGTGCCGCGCGACGGGCTCATCGTGCACAACGCCTAGCGCACTCCGGCGCCGCGCACGCCCGGGGCTGGGCGCTCGGTGCGGGTCGACCGGCCCGCCGTTAGATTCAGCCGCCTCGGTATCTCGCGAAGATCGCCGATCACGTCGCCGGCGCCGTCCTGCGGTTCCGCGTCGCCCGCGCCGTCGCAGGGCCGTTCGTAGAGGAGGAAGTGCATGCCCGCCGCCGAGGCCGCTTCTCTGTCCACGCCGGTGTCGCCCACATAGAGGGTGTCCGCGGGCGGCACACCCAGGCGCTCGGCCGCGAGGAGGAGCATGTCGGGATCCGGCTTGGCGCGCGCGACGTCGGCCGCCGTCACCACCACCTCGATGCGATCGTCGAGGGCGAAGTGACGCATGATGTGTGCCATGTCGCCGCCGCGGTTCGTGGCGATGGCCAGCGGGTAGTCGGCGCGGAGTTCGTCGAGCGTTTCGAGGGCGTAGGGCTCGGTATCGATGGCGGCGAGCAGGTCGGCGGGATCGAGCGAGGCGATGTAGTCGAAGACCGCCGCACGGGACTCCGCGGGCAGCAGCGTCGCGAACACGTCCTGGTCTGCCAGGCTTTGGCACAGATCGACCACTGCTCGATCGGTCACGTCGATCAGCGGCAGGCCGAGCTCGCCGAACACGTGGTTGTAGAAGGGCACGATCTTGTCGCGCGTGTCGATGAGGGTACCGTCGCAATCGAAGATGATGGCTCTGATCATGGCCGAGCCAGTATACACTTGAGAGAATGCCCATCTGTGGGGGCCCGCGCCCGCCCGACAGGGGTGCCGCGCGCCGTCGTCTTTCCGGTACCGCATTGCCCGGGGGGCGCCGGATGCGGCGCCGGGATGCGGCGCCGGGGTGCGGCGCCGGGCGGGGTGCCGCGCTGGGTGGGGCACCGGAGCGCATCGACGGGGGATCCGAGGAGGTCGCGTGATGCCGAAGTACAGGCCCTTCGATTTCGGCTTGGGGGAGACCGCCGACATGCTTCGGCAGACCGTGCGCGACTTCGCGGCGGCCGAGATCGCTCCCCGTGCCGAGGAGATCGACCGCGACAACCTGTTCCCCCGCGACCTCTGGCCCACGATGGGCGCCCTCGGACTTCTCGGTGTGACGGCTCCCGAGGAGTACGGCGGGGCCGACATGACCTACCTCGACCACGTGGTGGCCATGGAAGAGGTCAGCCGGGCCTCGGCCTCCGTGGGGCTCTCGTATGGAGCTCACTCGAATCTGTGCGTGAACCAGATCGTCTTGAACGGCACCGACGATCAGAAAGCGCGCTACCTGCCGAAGCTGATCAGTGGCGAGTGGGTGGGGGCGTTGGCCATGAGCGAGTCCGACGCGGGCTCCGACGTCGTGGCCATGCGCCTGCGCGCCACCGAGAAGGGCGACGCCTACGTGCTCGACGGCACCAAGATGTGGATCACCAACGGGCCCCAGGCCGACGTGCTCGTGGTCTACGCGAAGACCGATCGTGAAGCCGACGCCCACGGCATCACCGCCTTCCTGGTGGAGAAGGGTTTCGCGGGGTTCTCCACGGCCCAGAAGCTCGACAAGCTCGGCATGCGGGGCTCCGACACCTGCGAACTCGTCTTCGACGGCTGCGAGGTGCCCAAGGAGAACGTGCTCGGCGGTGTGGGAGGTGGTGTGTACGTGCTGATGCGCGGTCTCGACTACGAGCGCATCGTGCTGGCCGGCGGGCCTCTCGGCATCATGACGGCCTGCATGGACACGGTGCTCCCCTACGTGCACGAGCGCAGCCAGTTCGGAAGCCCGATCGGTGAGTTCCAGCTCATGCAGGGCAAGCTGGCCGACATGTACTGCGCGATGAACGCGTCGAAGGCTTACGTGTACGCGGTTGCCGACGCCTGCAGCCGGGGGAGGGCCGCGAGGAAGGACGCCGCCGGCGCGATCCTCTTCGCTTCCGAGCGCGCCACATGGATGGCCCTCGAGACGATCCAGACCCTGGGAGGGAACGGCTACAGCAACGACTACCCCGCGGGCCGCCTGCTCCGCGACGCCAAACTCTACGAGATCGGGGCCGGCACCAGCGAGATCAGGCGGTGGCTCATAGGTAGGGAACTCTTCGAGGAGAGCACGTAGGGCCGTTCGCTCGCCCGTGGCGGAGTATCTCCTCCGTGACGAAGGTCACTCCTCCATCGCGCCGACGGCCTGTGCAGTAGCGGCGAGGGCCTGCGCAGCCCTGGAGCGGGGAGTCCGGCCCAGATGGCCGGTGATGAACCGTCCGGCCGCGGCCAACTCGTGCAGGCGCACTCCGGTGCGGATCCCCAGGCCGTCGAGCATGAAGAGCAGGTCTTCGGTCGCGAGGTTGCCCGCGGCTCCGGGCGCGTACGGGCAGCCGCCCAAGCCGGCCACCGAGCTGTCGACCACGCGCACCCCCTCGTACAGCACCGCCAGCACATTGGCGAGCGCTTGGCCGTACGTGTCGTGGAAGTGCACGGCCAGATGGGCCACCGGCACGCGCTCCGCGACCGCGCGCACCATCATGCGAGCCTTCTCGGGGGTTCCCACACCGATGGTGTCGCCGAGCGAGACCTCGTAGCAGCCCATGTCGACCAGACTCCCGGCGACGTCACGCACGGCGGTGAGCGCCACCTCTCCCTCGTAGGGACAGCCGAGCGCGCAGGAGACGTAGCCGCGCACGGCGACCCCCTCGGCCCGAGCCGCCGCGGCCACCTCGGCGTAGCGACTCAGGCTGTCGGAGACTGTGCTGTTGATGTTCTTCTGCGAGAAGGTCTCGGAGGCCGCAGCGAACACGGCGATCTCCCGTGCCCCCGCCCGCAGGGCGCCCTCGAGGCCCCGCATGTTCGGCACCAGCACGGGGTAGCTCACGCCCTCTCTGCGCCGGAGTCCCGCGAGAACCTGGTCAGTGTCAGCCATCTGGGGCACCCAGTCGGGGGACACGAAGCTCCCCGCCTCGATGGTGGTGAGGCCCGCATCGGCTAGACGCTCGATGAACTCGATCCTGGTCTCCACCGGCAGCCCGAGGTCCTCGTTCTGGAGCCCGTCGCGCGGGGCCACCTCGACGATCCTCACGGAGTCGGGGTACGGCGGGGGTGTCGTCTGAGGCCCTGTGGTCATCTCGTCCGGGCTCCCGCATCGGGGATGGGGGGCGCGGCGGGGGCTGGGGCCGCGTTGGGGGCGAGGGGCGCGTTGGGGGCGCCCGGAGCGGGCGCCCGCGCCTCGCGGGCACCGGTCGCGTCGCTCTCGAACACGATGAGTTCCTGACCCTCGGTCACTGCGTCGTCCACCCGGAAGCGCACGTTGAGGACGGTGCCGTCGGCAGGCGCAGTGATGGTGTGCTCCATCTTCATGGCTTCGAGTGTGAGCAGGGGCTCGCCCCGCCTCACGGCCGTTCCGGCTTCCACCATCACCGCCAGCACGCGGCCGGGCATGGGGGCCGTGAGGCGTCCGCCCGGCACCTCTTGGCCTACGGCGAACGCCTCGTGATCCTCGAGCGCCAGCTCGGTCAGGAGACCCGCGTCGACAAGCGTGAGCGCGCAGCCTCGTCGCACCAGGGTCACGCGGCGTCGCCTTCCCCCGATCGTTGCGGTGAGTGCGCCCGAACCGTCGAGTTCGCCTGCCGCCGTCACGGTGCCGCTCGGCAGGGCGAGACGGTAGCCGCCGGATCCCGGGTAAGCCAGGATGGTCGATGGTTTGTCTTTCGGGCCGAGAGTCAGCACGACCTGAGGCGGCGAATTCGGCCGCCAGCCTTCGTTCCTCCACCAAGGCGACCAGGGGTCTTCCGAGGCGAGAGCCGCCGCCTCAGCACCCCGCCGGCGTTCGAGCAACACGCCCAGAGAGGCGAGTGCGAGGGCGTCCTCGGCGTGGGGCGGGGTCGCGAGCAGATCGTCCTTGTGGCGCTCGACGAAACCCGTATCGAGGTCCGCGCGCGCATAGGCTGGGTGAGCCGCGACGGCGGCGAGCATCGACAGGTTGGTCGCGGGCCCCACCATCTCGAAGCCGGCCAACGCCGTGCGGAGCCGCCGCAGGGCCGCGGGCCTGTCATCGTCCCACACCACCAGCTTGGCGATCAGCGGGTCGTAGTGCACGGTGACCGCGTCTCCTTGGCGAACGCCGGTGTCCACGCGCACGTGCGGCCCCTCCTCGGGCGTGCGCAGGTGCTCGATGGTGCCGGTCGAGGGGAGGAAACCGCGGGCGGGCTGCTCAGCGTACACGCGCACCTCCACAGCGTGACCCCGCATCGTGAGCTCCTGCTGCCGGCGGGGTAGGGGCCGGCCCGCCGCAACGCGTAATTGCCACTCGACAAGGTCCAACCCGGTGATGAACTCGGTGACCGGATGCTCCACCTGCAGGCGCGTGTTCATCTCCATGAAGTAGAAGGAGCTGTCTCCCACCAGGAGGAACTCCACTGTGCCGGCGCCTACGTAGCCGACGGCGCGGGCCGCCTCGACCGCCGCCGCACCCATCCGCCGGCGCAGTTCCGGCGTCATGCCGGGGGCCGGCGCCTCCTCGACTATCTTCTGGTGGCGGCGCTGGATGGAGCAATCGCGTTCGAAGAGGTGGACGACGTTGCCATGGGTGTCTGCGAACACCTGAATCTCCACGTGCCGTGGGCGTTCCAGGTAGCGCCCGAGCAGCACGCGGTCGTCGCCGAAGGCCGCGGCCGCCTCCCGGCGGGCGGAAGTCAGGGCCGCTTCGAACTCATCGAGGTGCTCCACGACCCGCATGCCCTTGCCCCCGCCCCCGGCGCTCGCCTTGATCAGGAGAGGCGTCCCGATACCGATCGCGGCCTCCCGCAGGGTCTCGAGGCTCTGGGCGTCACCGTGGTAGCCGGGCACCACCGGTATGCCGGCCCGCTCCATGAGGGCCTTGGCGGCGGTCTTGTCGCCCATCGCGCGGATGGCCGTGGCGGGGGGCCCTATGAAGGTGAGCCCCACGTCGGCGCAGGCCTCGGCGAAGTCGGGGTTCTCGGCCAGGAAGCCGTAGCCGGGGTGCACGGCCTGGGCGCCGCTGCGCAGAGCGACGTCGATGATGGCGTCGCCGCGCAGGTAGCTTTCAGTGGCAGGCGCGCCACCGATCAGCCAGGCCTCGTCGGCCAGCGAGACGTGCATAGCGCCGGCGTCGGCCTCGGAGTACACCGTCACCACGCTCATGCCGAGGCGGCGCACCGTGCGGATCACCCGGCAGGCGATCTCGCCCCGGTTCGCGACCAGAACGCGGTCGAACGCCGGCGGAGTGCCGGCGGCGCCGGGGCGGATGATTTCTCCGCCGGGGTCGCGTCCCGGGGTAGCGCCCATGGCGGCTCCATCCGTTCCGTGGGCGCCTGGCGTCACGGGCTCAGTCTTCCAGCCACGGGGCTTCGGCCTTGTCGAAGAAGGCGGCCAGGCCGCCGCGGGCCTCCTCCGAGGCCCGGGTCTCGGCGGTGCGGCGGGCAGTCCAGGCAACGAGATCGTCGTCGAGGGGTGTGTGGGCCACCACCTCCAGGAGCTCCTTGGTGGCGCGGATCGCGTTGGGGCCGCCCTGGAGGATGGCGCGGGTGAGGCTGTCCGCCCGTGCTGTGAGCGCCTCCGCGTCGGGCAGCAGCTCGTGCACGAGCCCGATCCGGAGCGCTTCTCGGGCGTCGAACGCCTCTGCGGTGAGCGCGTATCGCCGGGTGGCGCGTGCACCGATGGCCGCCACGACGTACGGAGAGATCACGGCCGGGGTCAGGCCGAGGCGCACCTCAGGCAGACCGAAGGTGGCCGCCTCCGTGGCCAGGGCGATGTCGCAGCAGGCCACCAGGCCGAGCCCTCCTGCCACTGCGGGGCCCTGCACCAGCGCGATCGTGGGCTTCTTCAAACCGGCGAGTGTCGCCATCAGAGCCGCCAGCGCCGCGGCGTCCGCGAGGTTCTCATCGAACGTGTAGTCGGCCATTCGGCGCATCCAGGCGAGGTCGGCGCCGGCCGAGAAGGCGGTGCCGGAAGCGGCGAGCATGACCACCCGTACCGTGGAGCTACGTTCGAGTTCCTTCAGAGCCTCCACCAGTAGGACGATCAGCTCGTCGTCGAACGCGTTGCGCAACTCCGGACGGTTGAGGGTGAGGGTCGCGCGGCCGAGTTCGTCGACGCGCTTCAATAAGGGGGCTCCGCTCATGAGGTCACATCCTGAAGACGCCGTGGACGGTCGGTTCGATGGGTGCGTTCAGCGAGGCCGAGATGGCCAGGCCGAGCACCGTGCGGGTGTCGGTGGGCTTGATGATGCCGTCGTCCCAGAGGCGGGCGCTGGCGTAGTAGGGGTGTCCCTGGGTCTCGTACGTCTCGCGGATGGGCTCTTTGAAGGCCTCCTCTTCGTCCAACGGCCACTCCTCACCTCGCTCCTCCATGGCGTCGCGCTTGACCTGGGCCAACACGCTTGCCGCCTGTTCTCCTCCCATGACCGAGATGCGGGCGTTGGGCCACATCCACAGGAACCGCGGGCTGTATCCCCGGCCGCACATGGCGTAGTTGCCCGCGCCGAAGCTGCCGCCTATCACCACCGTGAAACGGGGCACGCGCGAGCAGGCCACCGCCGTCACCATCTTGGCGCCGTCCTTGGCTATGCCGCCCGCCTCGTACTTGCTGCCCACCATGAACCCCGTGACGTTCTGAAGGAACACCAGAGGGATACCCCGTTTACTGCAGAGCTGCACGAAGTGCGCCCCCTTGAGCGCCGACTCCGAGAACAGGATGCCGTTGTTGGCCACGATGCCCACCGGGTAGCCCCAGATATGGGCGAAGCCGCACACCAGTGTGGGCCCGAAGAGCTTCTTGAACTCGTCGAACTCCGATCCGTCGACGATCCTGCCGATCACCTCGCGCACGTCGTAGGGGATACGGCTGTCGGTGGGGATCACGCCGTCGAGCCCGGCCGGGTCGAGCGCGGGCTCCACCGGTTCGCGCACGGCCAGGCCGACCTTCTTCACGCGGTTCAGCGTCCCCACGATCCGCCGGGCGATTGCCAGGGCGTGGGCGTCGTCCTCGGCGTAGTGGTCGGTGACGCCCGAGACGCGGCAGTGCACGTCGGCGCCGCCGAGTTCCTCAGCCGTGACGATCTCGCCGGTGGCGGCCTTCACCAGAGGCGGACCGCCCAGGAAGATGGTGCCCTGGTTGCGCACGATGATGCTCTCGTCGGCCATGGCCGGCTGGTAGGCGCCTCCTGCCGTGCACGAGCCGAGCACCACGGCGATCTGCGGGATTCCTTTGGCCGACAAGTTAGCCTGGTTGTAGAAGATGCGCCCGAAGTGGTCGCGGTCGGGGAAGACGTCTTCCTGCAGGGGCAGGAAGGCCCCGCCGGACTCCACCAGGTAGATGCAGGGGAGGTTATTCTCGGCGGCGATCTCCTGGGCGCGCAGGTGCTTCTTCATGGTGAGCGGGAGGTAGGCACCCCCCTTCACGGTGGCGTCGTTGGCCACGATGACGCACTCCTGGCCCACGACCCGGCCGATGCCGGTGATGATGCCCGCGGCGGCGATCCCACCGCCATACATGTCCCAGGCGGCGAGCTGCGAGAACTCCAGGAAGGGGGAGCCCAGATCGAGCAACCGCCGTACGCGCTCCCGGGGCAGCAGCTTCCCTCGCTTCAGGTGTCGCTCGCACGCGGCCGCCCCGCCACCGAGTTCGATCTCGGCCACCTTGGCCTCGAGGTCGGCCACGAGCGCGGCCATCGCGCGGGCATTCTCCCTGAACTGCTCCGAGCCGGCATCCAGGGTGGTAGAGATCACCGTCATCCGCCCCCCGATCGAGAGAATCGATGTACCGGGCCCGTGCCGTCAGGACCCTCGAACCCAGTCTACAATCCTGCGGCTGCCTTCGGAAGCCCGTAGTCGGTCTGCCGTGTCGGTCTGCCGGAGGTCTCTCGGCGACGTCGACGGTCGTGGCCTCGCGTCGCGGACCGGTGGTAGAATGCCCTCCGCGCCCCCGTAGCTCAGGGGATAGAGCAGAGGTTTCCTAAACCTCGTGCACAGGTTCGATTCCTGTCGGGGGCACTCTTGCGAAGTACCAGAATAGGCCGCAAAACGCCACTATCCGAGACACAGCAATTACCTGGACGTACGGTGCATAACCCGGTACAGAGTGGGACCTGAGTGGGATCTGGTGGGACCTGAGACCCCAGAGTGGACCCCAGAGTGGAGCCTGCCTCACGAGTTTGTGCGTGACGGGTAGTGACTGGTAGTCTTCGGACATGAACGAGAACCTGCTCTACTACGGCGACAACCTGGACGTGCTCCGTTGGCACGTCAGGGAGCCGGCATGAGAGTCGGAGTCTACGTTGACGGATTCAACCTGTACCATGGGGGGCGCGAGCATTTTGGCCGCGGGGCGGCAGGGTGGCGCTGGCTGGATATCCGGTCGCTCGCGGCGGACCTGATTGGCCGGCGACGAAACTGGGTTGGCGCGACTATCGACCGCGTCGTCTACTGCACCGCGAGAATCGATGGCGCGACGAACGAGTCGGGACATCGGGACCAGGACATCTACCTGAAGGCCTTGCTCGCAACCGAGAGCGTGGACTTGATTGAGTACGGGTATTTTGCGGCGCGGGTCAAGCGGGCGCCCCTGGCGACGGCTGATCCGCGGGGGCGCCCAATACTCACGACCTCTCGCTGGCCACTGATGGTGCGTGACTCCACAGAGAAGGATGTTCCCGGTGCGCAGTTCATGGTGTCCTATGCCCATCGGGAGGAAAAGGGATCAGACGTCAACGTGGCTGCACACCTTCTGCTGGACACTCTTGAAAGGCGAATAGACGCGGCCGTCGTTGTCTCCAATGACAGCGACTTGAGGCTCCCAATCGAGCAGGCTCGGCAACGGATTCCTGTCGGGACGGTGAACCCCAGTCGGCATCAATTGGCCGGTGCGCTCCGAGGACAAGAGACCGGCGGGGTCGGCAGGCATTGGTGGGTTCAACTGGACCGAGCGGCCTTCTGCGCCCATCAGTTGCCTGATCCGAGCAAGACATACGCAAAGCCCCAAGGGTGGTGACAAACGGTGGTGACAAACGAGCCGTGGTGTTGTATGCTTCTTGCGGTCTAACTCACCCGGCTCCTTGTGGGCCGGGTTTTCTCTTTCTCCGGTCAGCATGGCAGGGAACGGGATGGTGCTTCATTCGGGATGGTGCTTCATTCAGTCGACCTACCCCACGCAGCCCGCCTGCGTCAACACGATCAGAGATCTCCCCGGCGCTATGAAGTCCCGAACGGATCATGTCCCTCGTACACGGCGTTCCCGACCACGATCGTGTCCGCCAGCGCGGCCATCTCTCGAGCCTGCGCGCGCGTCCGGATACCCCCTCCATACCACAACCGCGTGGAACTGAGGACGCGGCGGACGGCGCTGACGACCTCGGGCGGTCCGTAGGTGCCGCTGTATTCCAGGTAGAAGATCGGCAGCTTCAGCAGATGCTCAGCCAGCCGGGCGAAGGCCACGACGTCGTCGATGCCCATCGTGGCCCGAGCGCCGGATAAGCGGGCCACGGTGGCGTCGGCATTCAGGACGCAGTAGCCTTCCACGACCACCTTGCGCCAGTCGATGACATCGGCATAGCGCTTGATCGCAGCCTGATGGTGACCCATCACCCAGTCGACATCGCTGCTGTTCAGCACCATCGGAACGAGGTACAGGTCGAAGCCCGGGCACACAGCCCGAGCATCGGAGATTTCGAGCGCGACGGGGGTCGCCAGCGCCTCCGGAGCTGTGGGGGCCCCGAGGGCCCCCGGAGGCGACTTGAGCCTGACCCGGTCCAGCAGCATGCGCACTTCCTCGGCCCCGTACCCCCCGCTGCCGCCCACCACGATGGCGTCGGCACCCCAGGAACGCACGGCAGCGAGCCGCTCGTCGCTCAGCGGACGGGCCGGGTCGAGTTTGACGATGCGGCGCCACCCGCGATGATCGACGTTCATGTGCGCTCCGCCTGGCTGTGGCCCCGGCTCCACTTGGCTGAAGACTCTCGCCCTCGCCTACCCGTACAGGCTCCGCACAGCCTCCCGAAAGACCTCGGTATGGCGGTCGACGTCGGTCTCGGTGGTGCCGGGGGCGATCAGGGCCATGTTGTGGAACGGAGTCATGAGGATGTCCCGGTTCAGGGCGAAGAGGTGCATGTAGCGGTCGAGCTCCTCGTCCACCGCGGCGGCGGCCTCGGCACCATTTCGGGGAGGTTCCGGGCGGAACCAATACTCGGTGCGGCAACCCAGGCGCTTCACGATCCAGGGCAGCCCGAACTCGGCGATGACTCCCTCGACTCCCGCATTGAAGCGCTCGGCCAAGGGGATGGTCTCCGCGTATGCCGCGTCGTTCAGTACGTCGCGCAGGGTGGCACGCATCGCTGCCATGGCCAGGGCGTTACCGGACAGGGTGCCGCCGATGCCGCCCACGTCGGCGGTGTCGTAGTCCCAGCGTTCGCGGATACGCTCGGCCACGTCCGCGGTGAAGCCGTAGACGGCGCAGGGGATGCCGCTGCCGATGGGCTTGCCGAGGACGAAGAGATCGGGATCGAGGCCGTGGGTGCGGGTGTAGCCGCCGGGGCCGGTGCAGATGGTGTGGGTCTCGTCGATCACGAGGAGAGTGCCCGTTCGCCGGGTGATCTTGCGCAGGGCCTCGTGGTAGCCGGGGTCGGGGTGGATGATCCCGATGTTCGTCATCGCCGGCTCGGCCAGCACGCAGGCCACGTCGCCCGGGGCGAGCGCCTCTTCCAGGGCGGCGATGTCGTTGAATTGGATCACCTTGGTGGTGAGCGACGGGTCCACCGGCGGCCCGATGTTGCCGGGCCGCGGTCCGGCGACGCCATCGGTGACCGTGATGAAGGTCTCGTCCACCGTCCCGTGGTAGCACCAGTCGAACACCAGGATCTTCGGGCGGCGTGTGATGTGACGGGCGAGGCGGATCACGAAACGGTTGGCGTCGGTGGCGGTCATGGCTACCTGCCAGAAGGGCAGCCCGAAGCGGGCCGAGAGCTCTTCGGCGACCAGCACGGCGTCCTCAGTGGGCAGCATCATGGTGATACCGCGGCGCAGCTGTTCGGCGATGGCGGCCACGGAGGCCGGCGGTGAATGCCCGGTCATGGCGCCGGTGTCGCCCAGACAGAAGTCGAGGTAACGGATGCCGTCCACGCAGGTGAAGTAGGGGCCCGCGGCGTCGGCCACGAACACCGGGTACGGTCCGGCCCAGCGGGTCATCCAGTTCATCGGCACGCCGTCGAGCAGGTGTTCCTTCGCGCGCTCGAAGAGGTCCTGGGAGCGCGGGTGGCGTCGCTCGAACAACTCCTCCTCCGCCAGCAGGAGACCGGCGAGCCGCCCCCGGTCGAGCCGCGTGATTCCATCGGTCATCTTCCCGCCTCCACTCGTGCGCCGGTCCGCCTCATCCTCGCCGGTCGAACGTATCGGCAGGCCACCGGATGAGTGTCCGCAGGCTACCAGATGATCCCCTTCACCGTCGGCTGGATGGTCGTCCCGAGTCCCACGAAGTCGAGCACGCGCACCTCGGCCGCGTTGGCGGCCAGGATGTCTCGGATCGGGGCGGGCAGCGCCGTCCTCTGGACGAGCAGGAGCATCCCACCGTCGGCGACCAGATACGGCGCCACCACCAGGGCGTCGGGGAAGTTATCGCCGGTGGCGAGGGTCACGTGCCGGAAGGAAAGGCCCATGGTCTCAGCGTAGGCCGCCACGAGGGCGCCGGTGTGGTAGCGGTCGGTGCCCACCTTGAAGACGGCGTCGGTGACCGTGGACGGGGGCAGCACCCAGGTGCCCACCACCAGGCATTGGCTCACGCCGAGCGCCTTGATCTCGTCCGCGGTCACCTTGGGAAGCGGGCCGGCTTGGGGGGTGAGAAGGATCGCCCAGCCCCTCTTCGCCGCCAGCGGTGCCACGGAGAGGGCGTCGGGGAACTTGTCCCCCGGCACGAGCACGACCCTCTCTATCTTCCCGAGCTTCTTCCGGAGGTCTTCCGCGAGGAGCACTGCGGTCTGATAGCGGTCTGAGCCGCGGATGGTCTTGATCTGGGCGGTGGGCAAGGCGGCTTCGAGCGCGGGCTTCACCGACTCCGCGAGGCCCACGAAGAAGACCGTGCCCGGGTCGAGGCGTTGCAGCTCCGCCACCACCGCGGGGGTGAGGCCGGTGGACGGCGTTATGACGACCGGACCGACGTGCGCCCGGGCCAGGGGCGCTGCCGCCAACGCGTCGGGGAAGTCGTCACCTTTCACCAGGAAGACCACCGGAGCGCCCGCCGGGAAGGCCTTCTTCGAGATCATGATGGCGGTCTCGTAGCGATCGGCGCCGGTGAAGTCGTTGTAGAGGGTGGGGAGGCGGATTCCGGTGAGAATCTTGGCGGGGGCCAGAACGTCCTTGGTGTCCCCCGTGCCGAGTTGCCCGTGCTCGTTCTCACCCCAGGCCCAGAGGGAGCCATCGGCCTTGAAGGCGAGGCTATGGTAGAACGGAGCCGCGATCTCCAGCCAGTCGACGTCTGTGCCGATCTGCATCGGGGTCAGCTGCTGGAGCGTGTCGCCCGTGCCGAGCTGTCCGCTGCCGTTGGCGCCCCATGCCCAGAGGGAACCGTTGGTCTTCAGGGCTACGGTGTGTCCGCCGCCGGCGACCACGCTCTGCCAGTCGGTGTCCGCGCCGACCACGGTTGGAGTAAGACTGTCGACGATGTCCCCGGTGCCGAGCGCTCCGGCCCCGTTGTATCCCCATGCCCATAGGGCGCCGCCGGTCTTGACGGCCATGGTATGTGCGCCGCCGGCGCTGACGGCGCGCCAGTCGACTGCCGAGCCGATGCGGGCGGGCGCATGACGCTCGGTGGTGCCGCCGGTGCCGAGCCGTCCATTGCCGTTCCAGCCCCACGCCCAGACGGAGCCGTCGGCTTTCAAGGCCACGCTGTGCATGCCGTTGGCGGCGACCGCGCGCCAGTCCGTGGCCGTACCGATGCGGTAGGGGACGAGACGCTGGGTGGTGTCGTTGCTGCCCAGCTGCCCGAAGTAGTTCGCACCCCAGGCCCACAGGGAGCCGTCGGCCTTCAGGGCGAGCGTGTGGTTGCCGCCTCCGGCGATGCTGCGCCAGTCAGTGGCCGAGCCGATGCGGGTGGGGGTGA
This sequence comes from Actinomycetota bacterium, assembly GCA_018830645.1. Classification (GTDB taxonomy): domain Bacteria; phylum Actinomycetota; class Thermoleophilia; order RBG-16-64-13; family RBG-16-64-13; genus JAHJSA01. Next base: position 54,962 of record JAHJSA010000076.1, on the reverse strand, counting down.
GGAGTGGGGCGGTGTCTCCGGTGCCGAGCTGCCCGAAGTGGTTCTCGCCCCAGACCCACAGGGAGCCGTCGGCCTTCAAGGCCAGAGTATGTGCGCCGCCGGCGGCGATGCTGCGCCAGTCGGTGTCCGTACCGATGCGGATGGGGGAGAGATGCTGCGTCGTGTCCCCGGTGCCGAGGCGACCGCTGTCGTTGCGGCCCCAGGCCCACAGAGAGCCGTCAGACTTGATGACCACGGTGTGACCGAGGCCGGCGGCGATGGTCTGCGGGGATGACAGGCCGCCGCTGGAGGCGAGGGCCGGTGTCGCCGCGAGGAAGGCCAGAAGGCCCATGACGAGGATGGAAAGGCGGTGGCACAGCGGGCGTGTTCGCATGAGATCCCCCATGACGTGGTGGCCGGTCGTTCGCAGAAGCCCGGTTGCCCGGAGCTCGATGATCCGGGTCTCAACCTATCGCGCGCCGGGAGTCTCGGTCAAGCCGGGCGGGCGATCGCCCGGCGCGCTCGGCGGCCGTCGCGGGCGGTCGCGTCGGTGCCGCCGCGGTGCCTCGGGAGCGCCGTCGTGGTCCCGCCGCAGTGGCGCAGTGGCGCCGCCGGACCTATTCGCCGGCCTTATTCGCCGGCCCTACCGCCAGACCAGGCGCCCCTCCACCTTCGAGGAGAGGTTCTGACTCTCGCGGAGGTACTCCTCGAGTACCTGCTTGGCCGAGGTAGCCACCACCTTGTGCTGCGTCATCTCCTCAGGCGTGAACGTGAGGTACGCCGCCGCATTGTTCGCGTGGTAGCCCTGCACGCAGACCGTGTAGGTGCGGTCGATGGTGACGGGGTCGCCGCCCACCATGAGCGAGAGCAGGCGGTCTTCGCCGGCGTCATACACCGCGGCCACGCTCGAGTTCACCTGATAGCACTCGCCCTCGCCGGTGCGGTTCTCGTTGCGCATCCAATGCGCGAAGGCGCGTTCGAGAGCCTCGCCCGAGATCTCGTAGCGGTGCAGCGCGTCATCGTATGGGAAGCAGGAGGTGAGGTCGCCCAGGGTCACCGCGGCGCCCAGTTCCTTCACCCGCACCGAGCCGCTCCCCAGGAGCATGACGTCGGCTTGGGCGCAGGCGGCAAGCACGTCGGAGATGGCGTTGCCGAGTGCGGTCTCTTCTTCGCGGGCGGGGTGGGTCAGCTTCCGGCTGAACTTGCAGAGGAGGGCGCCGTACTTCGCGTCCACCTCCTTCTTGAACGTGCCGATGTAGTTCTTCAGCACCGTGTCGGGCTCGGCGATGCCGGATTCGATGGGCACCAGGCTCCAGGTGTGCTCGACGATGCTGTTGGTGTCGTCGTCGACCACGATGTCGAAGCGGCCGATCTGGTCGGTGCCCACTCCCGCTTGAGCGATGAGGATGCCGTTCTCGACCAGGGGCTCCTCGAGGATCGAGTGGCTGTGACCGCCGATGATCATGTCCACGCCCCACAGCGGGTCGAGCGTGCGCGCCAACTCGATGTCGGAGTCAAGGCCGATGTGGGTGAGGAGGATGGTGAGGTCGATATCGTCGTTCTTGTAGGCGTTGGTGATGCGGCCCACCGCGGAGCCGGCTTCCTCCAGGTCGACGAAACTGCCGATGAGACTGTCCTGCGAGAGCGCGTCCATCACCTTCTCGGTGAGTATGCCGGTGAAGAGGATGTCGAAGCCCGCCTTCTGGATGATGTGGTGCGACTGCATGAGGCGGCGCCCGCTGCCTCTGATGAAGAGGTTTGCGTTCACGATGGGGAACATCGCCATCTTCTCGAGGAAGAGCAGGTGGGGGAGACCGTAGTCGAGCTCGTGGTTGCCGAGCGCCACCACGTCGGGCGAGAGGTAGTTCATGATCTCGATGGTCGAGATGCCCTTCCACTCGGAGTCGATGATGGAGCCCTGGAGCATGTCTCCCGCGATCACGTAGATCACGTTCTCTTCTTCCTGACGCACCTTGTTGAGGTATCCGGAGAGCAGGGCGAGCCCGCCCACCAGGTCGCCCCGGCCCTCCTGGGCCTCGGCGAGGAAGTCGCCGTGCATGTCGTTGGAATGAAGGATGGTGAAGCGTTTGGTGTTCACGTGAGCCCCCCGAGCCTCGATTCCGTTCGGACACTTCCTTGCGGGAATCGTACGTGGCAGAAGGGTGGCCCGCAAGGGCGGTGCTTCTGCATCCGCTGGGTCGGCGCCTCGGGGCTCACAAGCTCGGTGCCTCGGTGCCGCCAAGGTCGGGTGATTGGATTCGTCCGTCCGCGGGAAGCGTAGCAGCGACTGCCAGTACGAGAAGTCGACGAATAGGGGGCGTCATGGAATCACTCGGTTTGAGCGGCGGCCAGCAGGCCAACCTGGCGGGTGAACTCATCAGGTTCCTCGACCAGGCGGACGATCACTTCGGTCGCACAGCCAGGGCCGCGACCGATTACGATCGAGGGCTGGAGAACGGGAAGGCGCTGGCTTTCCAGGCTTCGGCGATACGCCTGGGCGAGCTGATGGGCCTGGTCACGCAGGGCATGAGCGAGACGGTCGATCAACAGGTAGGTGTGCTGCGCACGCGGGCCGAGGCCGTCGTAGGAGGGTGACGCGGCGGGTCGTAGGAGGGTGACGCGGCGGTCGGTCCGGCCGGCTCAGTCGCCAGCCGTGCGCTGCGCTCTGAACGCGCCGACCTGCGCGGCGCCGGTCGCTGCGCCGCCGGCCCGCGAGACCCGCCCGCGGCTCACCCCTTCTTACGTCGCCCGCGCTTGCCGCCGGGTGCCGGGTTTCCAGACGCCTCGGGACGGCGGTCGCGCATGTTGCGCTGCCGTGCTTCCTGCTGCGCGGCGACGTCGTCGAGTTCCTCCTGCAGCTTGAGGTAGCTTTCGAGGCGCTCTCGTGGCAGGCCGCCCACCTCGACCGCGGCGATCACGGCGCACCCAGGTTCCGTTCGGTGTTTGCAGTCTGCGAAACGGCACTCCGAAGTGAGCGACACGATGTCGGGGAAGGTCGCCGCCAGCCCCGAGTCGGCATCCCAGAGCGCGAGAGCGCGCAGACCGGGAGTGTCGATGAGCACGCCGCCGGAGGAGAGTGGGAAGAGCTCCCGAGCCACCGTCGTGTGGCGCCCTTTGTCGTCGAAGGCTCTCACCTCTCTGGTCTTCTGCAGCTCCTCGCCGGCGAGCAGGTTCACGAGCGTCGACTTGCCCACTCCGGACGCGCCCAACAGCGCGACCGTCCGGTGACCCGCGGTGTACGCGGCGAGTTCCTCCATGCCGAGTCCCGTGACGACGCTTGTCACATGGATGGGCACGTCGAGCGCCACCGACGCGGCCGTCTCCCGGGCAGTCTCCCCTTCGCTCGGATCGGAGAGCAGGTCGGCCTTCGTGAGCACGACCACCGGCTGGGCGCCACTCTCCCAGGTGAGCACCAACTCCCGCTCGAGGCGCCGCAGGTTCATGTCGCCGCCGAGGGCGTGCACGAGGAACACCGTGTCCACGTTCGCCGCCACCACCTGGCGGGCCGTGGCCTTGCCTGGATCGCCGCGGGTGAAGACGGAGCGGCGGGGCAGGATCTCATCGATCACCAGGTTCTCGAGCAGGTCGTCGTCGCGCAAGGTGACCCAGTCGCCCACGGCGATCTGTACCGGGTCCTCCGAGTCGCGAGAATGGTCGGGAGCAGATTCAGCGCGCACCGGGCCTGAGGCGGTGAACACGAAGCTGCTCCCTCTATCGACACGGATCACCCGCCCCAGGGTCAGGCCTCGGGCGGCGCGGGGGCGGAAGAGTTCTTCCACCCGGTCGTCGAAGCCCAAGGGGGTCAGAGCGGTGGCGATAGCGGGGTCAGACATGCGATCCGATCATCGGGAGGCGCACCCGCGCTCGTAAGCGGGTCATCAAGCAGGATAGTACGAGGGTGGAGGGGCGTCAACCAGGGTGGAGGCGTCAACCGGGGTGGAGGGGCGTCAACCGGGGTGGAGACGTCGACCGGTCGCCCGCCGGTGCACCCCTCTCGCTATGCGAACAGCTGGTAGTAGAGGGTGCGGGCCGGTTCCCCCACTTCCGCCAGGCTTTCCTGCGTGATCAGGTCTGCCGTCTGGAACCCGGTCACCCGTACGAGGTTGGCCTTGAAGAAGGCCTCGTATGTCTGGAGCGCTCGAACTACTTGTGGCGCGCCGCCGGCCAGCGGCGACCAGCCGACCTTGCCCTTCGCATCGATCCGTATCGGTATCTCTTGCTCGCGCACGAAAGTCTCGAGCCGCACGCTGAGCCGAACGAGTGTTTCGGCGCCGGCCCTGGCTCCCACCATGTCGAGCTGCGCTTGGATCAGTTCGACCGCGCTGGCGGCGAGGCTCTGGGTGTGTCCTGCGTCCTCCTGGTGACCGAGCAGACAGAACGACGCGTACCCCTCGTATTCTTCCTTGGGAAGGAAGTCACGGACTACATCGAGCACCTTCTCTCGCACCAGTGCGGGGCCGGTCTCCACGGCGAACTGCTCGATGAACAGGTCGACCAGGTCGGGATCGAACTGCTTTCCGCGGTGCTTTCGCAGTTCGGCGAGCACGTCGACCGGCCGGAGCGCCACGCGGTAGTTCCTGGTGGACGACATGGCGTCGTAGGCGTCGGCGACGGCCAGGACCCTAGCCGTGAGAGGGATCGCTTCCCCGGCCAGGCCGTCGGGATAGCCGCAGCCGTCGAACCGCTCGTGGTGGTGACGCACGGCGGCGATCACGATAGGGCGTTTGAGCACCGGACGCAGGATGTCGGCGCCCAGGGCGGGATGGGTCTTGACCACCTCGTACTCGGTGTCGGTGAGGCGCCCCGGTTTCAGCAGGATGGCGTCGCGCACGCCGATCTTGCCGATGTCGTGCAAGAGCGCCCCGGTACCGAAGTCGGCCACCAGCTCTTCCGAGAGTCCGGCGAGTACCGCAAGCGCCACCGCATGATCGCGCACCGACTGAGAGTGGCCGAACGTGAAGGGGTCGCGGGCATCGACCGCCCGCGCCAGCGACGTGACCATGCCCCAGTAGCCGGCGACCCGTTCCTCGTTGAGGCGTGCCTGATGGATCGCGATGGCGGCCTGCTTGCCGAACGTGGCCAGCAGGTCGAGATCGTCACGGGTGAACTCACCACCGGCTCGCCGATTGGTGAGGTTGAGCACGCCGTAGAGGGCTCCCGATCGCTCCAGCGGCACCGACATCCCGTCGCGCACGTCGGCGCGATGGTGCTCGCCCGGACCGTCGTCGTGTGGAGTCTCGCCACTCACGAGGAGCAGTGGCTTCCTCTTCTCGGCCACCCACCCCGCGATGCCCGACCCGATGGGGATGCGTATGTCGGGCCAGGCGGCCTTCGGGATATCGCTCGCCGCGCCCACCACGAGTTCCCTGGAATCGCCGTCGAGCACGAGGAGAGAACCCGCCTCGGCATGCAGTAGGTCGAGAGCGGAGTCGAGGATGGTGGCGAGGATGAAGCAGAGGTCGCGGTCGCTGTTTATCAGGTCGTTGATGTCGAGCACCGCGGTGAGGAAGCGGTCATTCCCGGGCAGGACCGGCGCGGGGTGAGTTCCAGTCGGCGTCTCGGTGGAGGCGATCGTCTGTGCCAGACTGAGTCGTGGGTTCGTATCGCTCAAGAGCCTGCCGTCTCCGCTTTGAATTGGGTGAAGGACCTGTGCACAGTCCCCTGGAACCGCGACGCACTGCGCTCCAGTTTCGTATCGGTGGAATGGGGTTTCTGCTTTAGTAGAATCCAGATAATTGGCCCCACGGCGGCGCGGGATTGCGCTAACCTGTAGGTGGAGTCGGAGAAAGGAACAAGTCGGGGGTTCGGAACGATGCAAGCCGGGGACGGCGGTCGAGGGCTCACCTTGGTAGGCGGTCTGCTCCGGCAGGCCCGCACCGAGAGTGGACGGACCCTGGCCGAGGCCGCCGAGGCCATGGGAGTGCGGTCCACCTACCTCGATTCACTCGAGAGGGGCGAGTTGCACCGCTTCATGGGCCCCTCGTACGTGGAGAGCATGGTGGTGCGGTACGCGCTCCACTTGGGCCTCGATCCCGACCGGGTGCTCGATGAAGCCGTCGATGCCGAGGTGATCAAGAAGCCCGGGGCCGACGCTCCCCCCGCGGAGTCTGGGGCGCCGGAGACGCAGGACGCCCCCGCGATCACGCCTCCCGTTGTGCCCGAGGTCGCGCCAGCTCCCCCGGCTCCACCGCAGGTTCCTCCGCCACAGACGCCCGCACAGGCGCCTCCGCAGGCGCCTCCACCGCCACTGACGGCTCCCTCGGCTCCACCGCGGGTTCCACCGGCGCCCTCCGCGACAACCTTCGAGGCGGCGTCCATTCCCGGATTCCTGAGGGAATCGGTGGCCGAGAGAGCGGCGTCGAAGGAATCGGTGCCAGAGGTGTCGGCGCCCGACGAGTTGACGCCCGACGAGTTGACGCCCGACGAGTTGACGCCCGACGAGTTGACGCCCGACGAGTTGACGCCCGACGAGTTGACGCCCGACGTATCGATCCCCGAAGATCTCGAGTCGCTCCCGTCTTTGCCCACTCGGCGATCTCTTCGCGAGCCCGTGGCCTCCTCGGCGTCGGCCGCCTCCGCGGCCAGCCGCACCTCCCGGCGGAGCAGTGGCGATCGAAGCAAGAGCGGCGCCCAGAGTCCGAGCGGCGGTCGGAGTAAGAGCGGCGCCAGGGGTTCGACGCCCCGACTCTCTCGCTGGTGGATCGTGCCACCCTTCATCGCCGCCCTGCTGGTGGTGGGCTTCTTCGGGGCGCGTGCCCTCGGGATCATAGGTGGCGATGACGGTTCTACGAGCACCGTCACGCTCGCTCAGCCCATCAGCACGAGTTCCACGCTCGCGGCGGACACGTCCACCACCTCCTCCGGCCCACCGGTGACCTGGTTCCCGCCCGTGCAGACACCCCCCGACGGCTGGCTGGCAGCGGGGATGCCGAGCACGGGCACGACCACCAGCTCGACGTCGACCACGGTCGCGACCACCACGAGCACCACCAGACCGACGGCCACCACATCCACCACGCGGCGGCCCGCCACCACCACCACGAGAAGGCCTACGACCACCAGCTCGACGTCGACCACGGTCGCGACCACCACGAGCACGACGACCACATCCACGACTACAACGATCTCCACGACGACCACCGCATCGACCCCCTCGACGACCATCGACACGGAGCCGCCAGGCTAACGGTCGCGGCACCTTTCTCCATGACTCCGGCGCCGGATCGGAGACGGCTCACCTCCGCGTGCCGCTCGGCGAAGGAATGCGACGCGCGGCCGGGAACAGTTACGGGATATGGCGTCGCGAGAGGAAGAGTCGATGAACGGAATCGTTGAGACTCAGGGGCTCCCTGCGGTAGGCGAGTGGCTGAGACGGTCGAGGAACGAGGCGGGTCGGTCGCTGGACGACGTGGCTGCCGTACTCGGTATCCGCACCGGGTATCTGGAGGCTCTTGAGCGTGGTGAGCTCAGCCGTTTCTTCGGGCCCACGTATGTCGAGAGCATGGTGGTGCGGTATGCCCTCCACCTCGATATCGATCCTGATGATGTGCTGCTGCGGGCCGCGCGTGAACCGGCGTCTATCTCTTCACCGAATAGCGCCCCGGGAGCATCGGCGGGTTCCTCGGTCAAGAGACACGGCTCACCCCCGGCGGCCTCCTCGGCGAAGACCGATCCTCCTCGGGAGCCCGCTGCCGCGCTGTCGGCCCCCGCTGTCGCACCGCCGCCTCCGCCTGTTTCGGAACCGCCGAGCGTTCCGGAAGCGGCTCCAGGCTGGGGACGCTCGTCCCTCGGGAACGGCTCGCTGCCGGCGTGGCTCGCGGAAGACAGTCCCCCGACCCGCCTGGACATCCCGGAGGGTGGACGGTGGTCGCGATCGCCGGGGTCGCGATCGCCGGAGTCGCGATCGCCGGAGTCGCGATCGCCGGAGTCCGCAGAGCTCCGGGCATCCAAGCCCGCCGATTCCGCCCAATCCGCCGTCGAGGCCCTCCTCGCCGATCTGGAACGCATATCGGCTCCGCCCGAGAACGGGCGGCAGCCTGTGGCAAACAGGGATGCCGCCTCGACCATGCCCGAGTCGCGGGTGGCACGCAACAAGGCGCGCGCCGTGGCCCGCCGGGCGGCCGCGCTCGACGCGGCTGTGACCCAGACGCGCCCCATCGTCGCCAACGATACGCGCGCCCAGGGCGACCGACGCTTCGCGCCGCGGCTCTCGCGCGCCTGGGTTGTTCCGCCCCTCGCGGTCATCCTGGTCGTTGTGGGGCTGTTCGGCGCGCAGCAATTCGGCTTCCTGGGGCTCTTCGGCGGAGACGACGAGGCGACCACCATGACCCTTCAGGCCGCGGGGTCGTCCACCACGACCGTGCCGACCGTGCCGCCTGTGTCGTCCAGTTCCTCCGTCACGTCCGCCGCCGCGGCGGCGACGGTGGTCTCATCCACCCAGTCGACGATACTCTCCGCCACCACCACCACCGGTTTGGGCGCCGCCGCCTCTCCAGCCGGCACCACCACCACGACGGCTTCATCAACCACCACCTCGACCACGACACCGGCGACCACCTCCACGACGTCACCGACCGCCAGCTTCGCCCTCGTCCTGCGGGCGACCACTGCCGACGTGTGGGTCGAGCTGACCGCCGTCGACACCGGGCGCGTGCTGCACGCGGGTGTCGTCGCGAAGGGCGGGTCGTTGGATGTGAAGGTGGAGGGTCCGGTGAACGCGGTCATCGGCAGGCCGGAGGCGGTCGCGGTGACGGTAGACGGGCAGACGGTCGCTCCCCCGCTGGCCTTCAAGTGGCGCATCACGTCGTCGGGGATCGAGCAGCGGGGCTGATCCGGGCGGCCGATCGCTCGCCGGCGCGACCACGCCGGCGTGTGTATTTCGAGGTGGCCAGCAGGAGCAAGAGGCACGACTCCTTGGGGTGCTTGTCCGAGCCGCTCCGGTGCACTAGACTTGGCGGCTATGGATTCAGCACGGAATCAGAACCAAGGCCAACAGGAGACCATCGATCTCGGCGTGTTCATCCGGGTCATCCGGGAACGCCTGTGGTTCATCCTCATCGTGGCGGCTGCCTTTGTGGCCGTCGTGCTGGCCTTTTCGCTCCTCACCACACCGAAGTACCGCGCGAGCTCCCAGCTGCTGTACAAGGTCTCGAAGCTCGAACAGGCGTTGACCGGTTCGCAGGTGTTCGACGTGCGCGACGTCAACCGGGAACTGCAGACCGGGGCCGGACTCGTGCGACTCAAGGTGGTGGCTGAGGCGGTCCGTCGCGAACTGGGCGTGTCCTACAGCGACCGGGCGATACTCGGCATGATCGAGGTGCGGCCGCAGACCCAGACCAACCTCATCCTGATCACCGCAACGAGCACGGTGGCCTTTGAGGCGGCGCAGATCGCCGACGCGTTCGCGGAGCAGTTCGTCGAATCACGGCGGACCGCAGATCGCCGCGCTGTGGCGGAGGCCAGTGCGTTGGTCGAGCAGGAGATCCAGGGTCTTCCCCTGGCCGAGAGAGACTCCGGGCGTGGACTGATTCTCACCGATAAGCTCAAGGAGCTCCAGATCCTGGAAGCCTTGCAGACCGGTGGCTTCGAGATCGTGCAGAGGGCTTCGGTGCCGGAGCAGCCGTTCAGCCCCCGCCCCGTGCGCAACAGCGCTCTCGCGCTCCTCGTGGGGCTAGTGGCCGGCGTCGCCGCCGCCCTGCTGCTCGAGTACCTCGATCGGCGCATCAAAGACGAAGACACCCTCGCGGAGGTCCTGGGAGTCCCCGTCCTGGCCCGCGTGCCGCAGGTGGGAAAGGCCAAGTGGGTCAAGGAGGACAAGCGCCGCTCGGCAGTGCCGATCGGGTTCATGGAGGCCGATTCCCCCACGCTCGAGGCCTTCCGCACGCTTCGCTCCAACCTCCAGTATTTCCAGGTGGACAAGCCTCTCCGGTCCATTCTGATCACCAGCGCGCTTCCTCGGGAGGGCAAGTCGGTCACCAGTATCAACCTGGGGCTCAGCCTCGCGCTATCGGGGTCCAGAGTGGTGCTCATCGAGTCCGACCTACGACGGCCCATGCTGCACAACTACCTGCAGCTGAGTAACGACATGGGCGTGTCGAACGTCCTGGCGGGGACGCACACCTTCTCCGAGGCCGTACAGCTCGTGCGGGTGGAGAGCTTCGCTCCGCCGCACTCCGGGGCCGGCAGACCTGGGTCGCGGGTCCTGCAGAAGAACATGTACTGCGTCACCTCGGGGCCGATTCCTCCCAACCCCACCGAGCTGATAGCTTCCGGCAAGATGGCCGAGCTGCTCGAGAGCGCCAAGGAGATAGCCGACTACGTGCTGGTGGACTCCCCGCCGCTCCTGCTGGTGGCCGACGGGCTCAGTCTGGCCGGTCTCGCGGACGGCGTGATCATCTCGTCCCACATCGGCCACAGCAGGGTAGATGAAGCTCGGGAGGTACGCCGGGCTCTCGAGCGCACGAGTGCTCGGGTGATCGGTGCGATCGCGAGCGGCGTCTCGCGCAGCAAGGGCTACTACTACGGCTACGGGTACGGTGTTTCCGATGGCGCTCAGAAGTGAGAGCCGGGAGCTCTCGGGTGCGAGGCGGTTCTCAGACCGGGTAGACCGGCAGGAGGTGGGCGCCGGCCGGCTGAGGGCCGCCCTGATGAGCCGTGGCTCTGCCGGACCCGTTCTGCGCGACGTGCGCGTCGGCCGCCTGCTTGACCTCGAGGATATCTCCGCGGTCCTGGGCGTGCGGGTCGAGTACATCGAAGCCGTAGAGACCGACCAGGGGGGGCGGGTGCTCGGGTCGAACCGCGCTATGAAGCTGACGGCCGAGTACGCCGAGGTGCTCGGGCTCGACGTACAAGTGATCGAGGACTGGTTCGCCGGCTGGAGCTACGATGACGATCGCGACGAGCCGCCCATTCCCGTGGCTCAGTTCGAGTCGCGTTCGCGTGCTCCCCTGTTGTTCGACGAGAGCCGGCAGGCCCGCGCGGTCGCCCTGGCGTTCGGTCATCCGGTGCCGGAGATCGACACCGGTCTTCGTCTGCGCAGGTTCGGCGTGCTCTTCTTGCTGGTGGGGGTGCTGTTGAGCCTGATCTCCCTCTATCCGCAGATACTCTGAGGATCTGTGCCGTGGTGGTGCCGTCGCCGGCGGAGGAGGCCCGACCCGGCGCCCAGGAACGCGCCACACGTACGCACGAGGCCCTCTCCCATTTTGGCGACGCGGGGTCTGTTCTGAAAGCGGCGCGGGTCAGTCGAGGCTATGAACTCACGCAGGTAGGGGCGATCCTCGGCATGCGCGCGGATTTCGTCGCCGCCATGGAGGAGGGCCGGTTCGACCGTCTACCTGGTTCCGGTTCCTACGCGCCCGGCATGGTGGCGCGTTACGCCGTGTTCCTCGATCTGGAGCCGTGCCCGCTTCTAGAGCGCATTCCTGGGGCCCTGCCGAGGACGGCCCCGTCGGCCGTCACGAGTCGTCCGTGGGCGAAACCATGGGGAGCGCGCGGCGCAGAGGAATACCGGCCGGCGCTGTGGATCAGGTTCGCGGGCGGGGCGATGGTAGTAGTGGGGCTGGTGCTCGCTGCTTTGGCGCTGAGCTGACGCGCCCCGGCCCGGCCCCGCCCGGTCACCACCGGCGTTCCAAGGCCGGCGGTGCGACTTTCAGACGAGGGCCAGGCCTTAGGCGGGCCGGCGCAGTGCCATCCCACCTACGACGCCGAGCACCCCGAGGGCGAGGGCGGCCAGAGGCAGGCCCGTGAACGGGAAGCGGCTTCGCCCGCTCTGTTCACCGGCCGCAGCCTTGGCCAGTGCATCGGAGAGGGTGTCGCCCGATTCGAGGTAGGGCAGAGCCCCCTTCAGAAGAGCGTCGAGCGAACCCAGCGTGCCTACATCTCCGTACTGTCGCACGGTGGCGTCGTTCAGGTAGGCGTCGATCTCTGTCTGGGTGTACGGGCCGTCGAGTCTGCCGTCGGTGACGTAGTCGTTGTAGATGTCTTGAGGCGAGGCGGCGGGGGCCGCAGACGCGAGCATGAGCAGACCCGCCGCCGCAAGCACCAGAATGGCGACGATCTTCCTATGCATGCGTCCTCCTTTGCTCGATGGTATGTCCCTCATAATCATACTACGTGCACCCGAGTGGATACAGCCGTGTGGGGTCGATATCGGGGGGCGGATCCACCGTCGGGGCTCCGATCCTGGGGCTGTGTTCCTCCCGCGCCGGCTCCGATCTAGGGGATGGTGGCCTGCTCGTCGAGTTCGAGGAGCGTTCGTGCCACTTGGGCATTCAGAGGATTGCGTTCCTGGGCCGTGGTGAGGTGCGCACGGGCCGACTCCCGTAGTTCTTCAGGGGAGAGATCGCGTAGGTGCGCCGCGGTGGCCACCGCTTCCGGGGTGAGTGCGGGGGAGTCGGAGGTGCTGCCGGCTTCGGTCGCCACGTTTCCTTCTTCGAGAGCCTCGGCCAGCCGGAGTGCCGCCAGCGCCGCCTTGAAGTGGAGGGCCCACGCTAAGGGGTCAAGTTCGACCGCGCTCTCCCTCGCGTCGAGGGTCAGAGCGAGAGCGTCGAGCCGTGCCCCCTGACCCGCGGGGCGATCGGCGTCGGCCAGGCGGCCGGCCGTCTCGTAGACGTCGGCTGTGGTGGTGAGCGGAGCTGGTGAGATGGGAAGAAGCCGCGCCGCCGTGGCCGCGGCTCCGAGGGCGGCGGCGCTGTCTGCCGACGAGTTCGCCAGAGCGAGATCCTGGTAACGCAGGGACAGGTACTGGGGTGTGAGCACCGCAAGCGCCGCCAGCGACCCCGCGATCAGGCACCCCCGGAACCATACGGAAAGCGGCCCGGGAGGCCAGAGTGAGCTGGAGCCACCACCGCGGCGGGTCGATCGTCGCTCGGAGCGGCGGTCCTTACTGTTCCGCTTGTCGCGGTGCCGGTCTGCGCGCCGGTACCCGGTGAAGGGGGCATCCGCGTAGAGCGGTATCGTCCCCAAAGCGCCCATGCCCTGACTGCCCGTCCTGTCGGCCGGCGCGGCCAGGTCTTCATCCTCAGTGGGGTCGTCGTCGGCGGGGTCGTCCTCGCCGGAGTCACCATCTGGGGGCTGGTTCGCGGCGCGGTGCGTCGAGCCGCCTCGGCCGATGAGAGCCGCCCAACGGGGCCACATGACGCCCGCCCGCGCGTCGATCGAAGCGACACTTGCCGCGAACAACAGAAGCGCGACCATCGCGACACCGGGCATGTGCCAGAGCCACTCCACGCTGCCGTGCACCAGCCAGTACGCGAAGCCCATGAGCAGCGCTACCTCCCAGGCGTATTCGGAGGAGTCGAGGCCCCAACGTCCACCCAGGAACTCCACGTCGGGCCCGCGGACGGCGTCGTTTGGACGGGAGTCGTCGGGCGAGCGCCGGTCTCTCCGCCGGAGCCACGTGTGCCTGGCTCCCTGCCATGCGGCCGAATAGCGGGCCCAGAGGATGCCGCCCGCACCCAGTGCGAACGCCCCGAAGAGAAGCGCGGCACCCACCGCCCCGGTCTCCGAGAGCACCCTGAGTTCGATGCTGTGCGGCTGCCTGACCTTGGCGTTCTTGTTCCTGCGCCACTCATCGTGGTAGTACATGTAGTTGCCGGCTCCCACCCCCGTGACTGGCTCCGCCTCGAACGCTCTCCAGGCAACCCGCCAGAGGTCCCAGCGTCCGCTCGTGGACAGGACCGCCAGCCGCGACGAGGCCTCGGCCGCCCGCATCGAATCGCTCGTTCCGGACAGCGTGGTGATCTGGTCGGCCGTGAAACGCTCCCATGTGGCGCTCAGCCACTCTCGAGGTTCGCCCACCCGGCGCTCGAATGCCTGGTAGCCCACGAACAGCGAAGCCACGGTCACCAGCACGGCGATCGTGCCGAAGACCGCCTTCATCCGGCCGCTCACATGCACCCATCGCTCCAGGATCGCCAGCACGAGGCCCACGCCGGTCGCCACGGCGACGGCGATCAGGACGATGCGGGCAGCCGTCATGCCCCCCATCTCTTCGGCCCCCCGCACCCAATACTGGTTGAGGTCGGGGAACGCCCACACCAGCAGAGCGACGGGCGTCAGCAGGAACACGAGCGTACGCAGACGGGTGGGGGACAGCACGAACATCAGGATCGTTGTGATGATCAGGGCATAGAGCGCTCCCCGTGATTGGGGGAGCGCGGCAAGACAGATGAGGCCGGAGGCGGCTCCCAGCGCCAGGCCTCGGACGGGCGCGAACTCGGCGCGGTCGGAGGCGAGCGACACGAGCGGCCAGAAGAGCACGAGGAAGAGGGCGGCCGCGTTGTTTGGGTAGCTCACCGGATAGCTGAAACGGTTGCCGCCGGTGAAGAGGAGTCCGATGCCCGCAGCGTCGACGGTCAACAGCCGGTACGACACGAGTCCGACGATCGCCAGTCCCCCGAGGAGCACGAGATAGCGGAACACCCGCCGGGCGTTCCTGTCGGTGAGGTACGTGAGGGCCAACGCCAGTACCACGAGATACAGCGCGGACCGCCCGGCCTCTTCGAAGGCTGCATCGCGTGAGTCCGCCCAGAAGAACGACGCGCCCACCCACACCACGTAGAGGGCGAACGCCCCCAACACCGCAAGAGAGAGCTCCCGCGGCCGCCGCGGGTACCCGGCCGAAAGACCGGCCACCAGCCCGAAGAGCGCGACGCCCAGCCCCGGCAGGAGCCACTGCCTGTGTTGGAATCCCCCGTACGAGAAGGCCAGGAGGAGCCATACGCCCACCAGACCGGCGATCGGCGCGGCGTTGAGTACGCGCTCGCGGGGCGAGGAGGGCGTGGCGCCCGATCGCTGGTATGCGGCTCCGTTCACGCGGGCATTCTACTACGAACGCCATCCGAGGGGAGAGAGCGGAGCCTGGTGGCATGCTCGGTCGGGCGCGCTCCTAGTACGCGCCCTTCCCGGCGAACACCACATAGATCGTCTTCACGAGGATGGTCAGGTCGAGGCCGATCGACCAGTTCTCGAGATAGTGCCTGTCGAGCTTCACCATCTCGTCAAAGGTGAGGTCGCTCCTGCCCGATACTTGCCAGAGACCGGTGATGCCGGGGCGGCCCTTGAGCCGGGCGAAGTGTGGCGTCTGGTACTCCGCGACCTCGCGAGGGAGCGGGGGCCGAGGCCCGACCACGCTCATCTCGCCCCGCAACACGTTGAAGAACTGCGGGATCTCGTCGAGGCTCCACCGGCGAAGGAAGCTCCCCACCGAGGTGATGCGCGGGTCGGACTTCATCTTGAAGATGTGGCCCTCGGCTTCGTTCTCTTCCTCCAGCTCCCCGAGCCGCGCCTCGGCGTCCTGCACCATCGTGCGGAACTTGAGCATCTGGAAGTGCCGTCCCTTGGCTCCCACCCGCTCCTGACGGAACAGTATCGGGCCCGGGGAGGTGAGCTTGACAGCGAGGGCGATGAGCAGCAGTAAGGGCGATCCCACGACCAGCGCAGTCACCACGATCGCCAGATCCGACGCGCGCTTGAAGGTGCGCTGCACCTCGTCGAGCGGATCGACCGCCATCTCGACCACGGGCAGCTCGGCGAGGCCGGAGAGCTTGGCTTTGCGGTAGGACTGCTCGAAGAGCGACGGCACGAGTTGGTAAGGCACGCCGGCCGCCGTGAGGAGATCGGTGATCTCGGGGAGATGCTGGGCCTCGTTCTTGTCGAGCGCGACGATGACCTCGTCGGCGCCGGTCTGAGTCAGTGCCGTCCGCACTTCGCGCACGGTGCCCACGAGAGGGACGAGGCGTCCGTCACTGGTGGGGAGATGGTCGCCCCGCTCGCCCACGCACAGGGAGCCCACACAGTGAACGCCGAGCCACTGCCTCTTGTCGAGGAACGCCACTAGGTCGGTCGCCGCACCGCCTCCGCCGACCACGAGTATGCGGCGGGTCGCTTCGCCCTCGCGGAAGAGTCGTGTCTGATAGGCCCACAACGCGTACCGCGAAGCGAGCATGAGGCCGAGCAGGACGAACAGGTGCACCAGGATCACGAGCCTCGACAGCGCCACGTACCCGGTGAAGAACCCCTTGGTGGCGAAGGAGGCCGCGATGACCACCATGTAGGCCAGAGCAAGGTTCTTCGCTACGGAGCCGAAGTCGGCCAGTCGCGTCATGCGCCTGCGGGCCGTGTACTGGTCATCTCGGAACAGGAGCAGCATCAGCACAAGACCGAGGAGAACCAAAGTGATGATGTGGGCTACGCGGGGCATCGTGCCCTGCACGTAGCGCAACGGTAGCGCGTACGTGCTGCCCACGAGCGCCACGGCGGCGGCAGCAGGATCGAGTATGGTTAGTATCCGCCGCGGTAGGGGCCGGTCGGTCTTCGTGGAGTCGGTGAGCGTGCTTGTTCGCTGAGTCATTGGGAATCACCAGGGGATTGTTCACGAGAGGTCGGTCGGTTCATTCGCATACTACCACTGTCGGACTCCCGCCGGTCCCGTTCGCTGTTATGCTTGCAGTGACGATGAGGATCCTTCTGCACTCCCTGAACTTCGCACCCGAGCCCATCGGCGTTGGCAAGTACTCCGGTGAGATGACGCAGTACCTCGTGAGTGAAGGCCACGAGGTGCGGGTGGTGACCGCCCCTCCGTACTACCCCTCCTGGCGAGTGGCTCCCGGGTACGACGCGACGCGTTACCGCGGCGAGCAGTGGGAGGGAGCCGAGGTGACGCGGTGTCCCACGTGGGTGCCCCGCGATCCCACGGCCGTCACGCGTCTCGCTCACCTGGGGTCGTTCGCGGCCAGCAGCTTGCTGCCTTTGGCGCGGACGGCCAGGTGGGCGCCCGACGTTGTTGTCGCCATCGCGCCCACGCTGCTGGCGGCGCCGGGCGCACTTGCGCTCGCGCGACTCACGGGAGCCAAGTCGTGGCTCCACGTGCAGGATTTCGAACTCGACGCGGCTTTGGGCCTCGGTCTCCTCGGATCGCCCGCCCGATACGTGGGAGAACGCTACGAAACCGCGGCACTGGGGGCTTTCGACCGGGTGTCGTCGATCTCTCCGGCCATGTGTCGAGCGCTCGCCGGGAAGGGGGTGCCGCCCAATCGCACGTACCTGTTCCCGAATTGGGTGGACACTCAGGTGATCAGGCCTCTCACAGCCGTCTCTTCGTTCCGTGCGGAGCTGGGTCTCGACCCCAGGGCGACCGTGGTGCTCTACTCCGGGAACCTCGGGCTCAAGCAAGGGCTCCACGTGCTTGTGCAGGCCGCGGCCTTGCTCACCGACCTGCCGCTCATCCAGTTCGTGATCTGCGGTGAAGGCAGCGCCCGAACGGCCTTGGTACAGGCAGCCGAGGAGGCTCGACTTCCGCACCTGCGCTTCCTTCCGCTCCAGCCGGTCGAGCGGCTCAACGAGTTGCTCAACCTGGCCGACGTCCACGTGCTCACCGAGCTGAGCGGCGCCGCCGACCAAGTGATGCCCTCGAAGCTCACCGGCATCTTGGCGAGCGGGCGCCCGGTGGTGGCCACGACCACACCTCGCACGTCTCTGGGCAAGGCGGTATGTGAGTCCGGCGGCGGCGCGCTTGTGGCTCCGGAGGATCCTCGAGCACTCGCCGCCGCCCTGCTCGATCTACATCGGAGTCCTGCCGAGGCCGCGAGCTTGGGCCGAAACGCGCGGGACTACGCCGAGCGGCGGCTCGAACGTCGGGCGGTGTTGGGTGGATTCTGCCGTGAGATGGAACGGTTGACGAATGGGGGGCGACGGTGAAGAACGTCGAGCAGCTTATCGACAAGTACTACCCGAGCGATGCGTCTTCGGCGCGCCGCACCGACGGCACGAGGGTGTTCTACGACCTCGCGCTCAATAGCCTTCGTCGACCGCGACCACGGCACCCACGACACGTACTACCATTCGAATGGCCCCGCAAGAGCGTGTGCTCCACTCGGGGACGAGGGATTTCGGAACGCGGAGGTGCTGTGCCTGGAATCGCCGGCCGTGTACTTGCATTTCAACCGCTTCGCCTTCCTCGCCGGCGTGCTCTACGAACGGGCCGTGAACCCAGCGAAGAGCCCGGTCGTTCCGGCGGACGCTTGCTGCGAAGGCTTGGAAGCCGTGAGGCCGCCCAACTCGTTCGTGCTCGGGGCACCGAAATGGGACCACACCCCGGGTCTCGTGGCTTGCCACGCACCCACTGGTCACGTTTTCCACCAGAGGACGGAATGATCGGACTCGTCGATCGCGACGATGGCTGACGTATCCCCGATCGGCTGTGGGAAGAGACGGAACCCCTTCTTGCCCGTCCGGTCAACCCACCCCCTGGGCTGCCACAACCCAAGAGTGCTGGACAGGAACACCTTGGACGCCATCCTCTTGGTGCTGCGCACCGGCATGCAGTGGAACACGCTTAGCGCCACCGGCATCTGCACAAGCTCCTCGGCCCGCCCCCGCTTTCGGGAGTGTGAACGAGCCGCGATGTTCCGGGAGTTCTGGCGGGAGGGACTGCCCAAGTACGACGAGCAGGTGGGCATCGACTGGGACTTTCTTTCCTGCGACGGGGCCTGACCAAGGCGCCCCTCCGGGGACCCATGAGGCCTACTTCAGCGGTGTCGGAGTCGCGGCAACCAGCGATATGCGGAGGGCCCCCAAACCTTAGCGACGCGCCGCGATCCAGACTCCACTCGGGCCAAGCAGCACTTGCGCATACCGCATCATACGGCGTCTGATGCGCTGCGAAGGGACAAGGCCGACAACCGTCTCGATCAAGACCACCCAACCTAGGTAGACCTTGCTTCTGCGGACGGTAAAGTGGGGCCCGAGAATGCCTCTCAGCGGACGAGGAAGTCCGAACACGGCCCGCACCCGACCGTACCCGCTCGTCTTCAGAGCTCGGCTCATCTCTCGATACGTGTACTCCATGAGGTGCATTCCGCAGGCAACGTCTGCGCCGAAGAGGGCGGAGACGTCCGCTGGCCCCCGGTAGCGATGGGGTGTCGACAGGATGTACTCCCCACCCTCGACAAGGATTGCCCGGGCGGACCGGAGATGTTCGACAAGATCGTCGGGGTGCAGGTGTTCAATAACCTGATTGGAGACGACATAGTCCCACGACCCCGGCGACTCGAACTCGTCGAGGTGCACTCCGTCGGTGGCCCCCCACTCAAGTGGCCCGACCTCATCGGCTTCCCGGCCGCTGCGCTCGCGTGTAATCTCCGTCGCCTTCCCGCGGTAGCCGACTGAGACGAGATAACGCAGCATGCCCCCGTGACCGGACCCAACCTCGTAGATGCTCTTCGGGGGGGCACCCAAGAGGTCGCTCCACGCACGGAACCGCTCAGCAGGCGGATCCTGGTCCGCCTGCCCGACCCACTGGTTCAGCCAAGGCAGTTCGGAGTAGAGACGCGTGTAGCACTCTTCGAACGTCTCCCACCGCTCGTCGGGTGCCGAAGTCAACAGTCGCCTCGTGAGCTCACGTTCGAGGGACCAGTGGTACAGAACCATGTCTGCCGAGATGTCCACGTCATCGGGCAGACGGTAGTACCCCTTGTAGCGTGCCACCAGAATCGAATCGTCGCTCTGACTCACACGTATCCTCCGTCGGGCAGAGCACCTTCACGACAGCGCCCCGTGGAGAGGTATGACTCCCGCGGCACTTGTGGTGACTGAAGTCTACTACACCAGCGCCAGCAGTGCGGTGACCACCTCCCTCTCCGACCGTGGTGAGAGAGCCCGGGGCATCGACTCGGCCTCGACGTGCGCATGCCCACCGGGCCACTCGCCGGGCTGCTCGAGCAGCTGCAGCACGCGCGTTCCAACAGACGCCGAGGCTGTCGCTCGGCGCACCGGCCGCACGCACGGGTGCCGGTCGGCCACTCGGAGCATCCGCGCACGCGGGTGCCCGCTACCCCCTCCCCCGTCACCGAGCCATCTGATACGCTTCGCCCGTGAACGACCTGAACGCCTCCACCCGCATCTACGTCGCCGGCCACCTCGGCATGGTGGGTTCCGCCGTCACGCGGGCCCTCACGGCCCGGGCGTGACCGTAGGGTGGCGGGGCGAGGGCGTCGCCGAGGAGGGGTTCATCGAGTCGATAGACGCCCCTCTCCTCGAGCGGGCCCGGAACGGATACGGGCCCCCGGTGGGGGACGGCCCGCTCAAGCCAGACACCGTGCTCGTGCACATCGACCCCCGCTACTTCCGTCCCACCGAGGTGGAGAGTCTCCTCGGCGACCCCACCAAAGCCCGGGAGCGTCTCGGTTGGGTAGCCGCCACCACCTTCTCGGAACTCGTGCAGGAGATGGTGTGGGAGGACTTGGGGGAAGCGCAGCGGGCGGAACTCTGCCGGCGAGGGGGGGTTCGGCCTCAAAGAGTATCGAGAGTAGGAGCGCCGGACCCTGCACGCCGTCTCTACCGAGGCTCACTCGATGGCGAGACGTCTTGGTTGGATCGTATGAGGGTAGCGTCGGAGTCCATTTGATGAAGCGATCTGTCTATGGCTACGACCTACATGGCTGCATACTCTTCGAAGGCGAGGGTCCTTTCCGGTGCTCGCTCGGCCGCGGAGACAGGGTCGCCGACCCGATGACGCGCCTTGCTCCACACGCACGCGAGCACCGGGCTGGGCGGTCCGGGTGAGACACACGGGGAAGGACATGCGCGTCGCACTCCTCGCGCTCGGGGGCGGGGGGATGTTGCGCTACGGCCTTGCCTATGCCCAGGCCCTCTCCAGCATTCCTGGCATCGAAGTCCTGACGATCGTCGAGGGGACACAGGTTTCGACGGCAAGAGGGGTCCTGGGGCAGGGGCGTTTGGAAGAGCTGAAGCTGTGCGGTGTCTCGGAAGGCCACGGCGCACGCGCTGCACTGACCCTGTCGGTCCTACTCGCCCTGCGATCCTTCGGTCCACATGTGGTTCACGACACGACCGGCGTAGGTTGGAGTTCCGGCCCTTTCGTCTGGCCGCTTATCCCCGCGCGGACACCGTTGTTCATCACCCTGCACGATCCGAGCCCACACTCGGGGATGGGTCGATCGACGTGGACGCGCTTCAAGAGGCTCGCGCTTCGGCACTTCGCGCGGAAGGTCGTCGTCCACGGCAGCACCAACGCGGCCGACGCGATGAAGAGCGGCATCAGAGACGACAAGCTCGTGGTATCCCAGATCGGCCAAATGAAGGCGTGCGGTGCTTTCGCCGGACAGCGCACCGCTCGGCCGGATGGACGGGACTTCAAGACAGTCCTCTTCTTCGGGGCCTTTCGTCCCAACAAGGGGATGGACCTGTTGGCCCCGATCGCGGAACGGGTCCATTCTGTCTGCGACGACGCCCGTTTTGTAGTGGCCGGATCCAGCAACGTTTCCCGGGAGTTGGGCGGATGGAAGGTGCGCCTAGAGTCTCTGCTCGCCGACATGCGCTCTCGCCCCTACTTTGAAGTTCGAGACGAGTTCATACCCGACTCGGAGTTGCCCGGGCTTTTCGAGCAGGCCGACGTGGTGCTACTTCCCTATCGTGACGCAAGTCAAAGTGCTGTACTCATGACCGCCCTTGCCTTTGGTCGCCCCATCGTAGCCACGAACGTCGGGGGAATCGGCGACGTGATCGAGCACGGCCACAGTGGTTGGCTTGTAGAATGCGCGCCGGACGATCTTGCCGAAGCCGTGGTGGAAGCACTGAGCCAGCCCGTCAAGGCCGAAAGGCTCGGTGGGAATGCGAGGGCACTAGCCGAGACCGTCTACGCGTGGGAGGCGATCGCCTCCGATATGGTGACCTCATACCGAGAATGCGCTACGGCGTCGGGGCGATCGAAGTGTTGAACCAGACATTGCGGAATACCACGTGCTCGCAGAGCAAGTTTGGGTCGGGCCTCACGCCATCATCGTCGGTGGGGTGACTATAGGTCGCGACCGCAGCCGGACCGCCGACGGGGCCTTCGTTACCGATAGTATCCCCTTATTCAGTCGTGTCGAGGAGATCCCGCCATGATCGTCAAGAGGGACTGCACGCCCGAGGTCATGAACCCTGCGCTAGTCTGATGGGAAATACGATCTTGTTCAAGCAGCAGCGGCCTCCAGAATAACGTGATGTCCAAGCCGTTCGAGCTGGGCGACGAGGCGGCGGGTCTGACGTTCGGGGTCACGGCGTTGGTAGTAGTCGCCGCCCAGGTCACGGTAGACTTCTCCGGTGGTGAACATGTGCCAGTAGGCGATGAGCATCGAGTGCTTGACGGCGCCCAGGGCGCGGCCGTGGCCGATGCGGGGGCGCAACCTTCGGTAGAGGGCCTGCAGGTAGCTGCCGTTGGTACGGGTGGCCGCGAGCGCGGCTTCTTCCAGGGCGATGCCCAGCCACTTGGAGCCCTTGCGGCTGCGCCCCGAGCGGCGCTTGCCCGCCGACTGGTGGTTGCCCGGGCAGCGTCCGGCCCAGGAGGCCAGGTGTCCGGCCGAAGGGAAGCGGCTCATGTCGGTGCCGACTAGTACCCATATCCATAAGTACGCACACGTAAAGGGCATCTCTCGTATGGTACCCTCTTTCCAAGGAAGGGGGGTGCTATGTCCAGAAAAAGCCCGTATGTCATCGAACTCAGCCAGGAGGAGCGACGAACCTTGGAGGAACGGGCCGCCAAGTATACGTTGCCGTATCGCGACGTGGTGCGGGCGCGCATCGTGTTGATGGCGGCCGAGGGGCTGCGCAACGACGAGATCGCGGCGCGCCTCTCTACGCGCCGGGAGGTGGTCAGCAAGTGGCGCAAGCGCTTCGCGGAGCGCCGTCTTGCGGGCTTGGAGGAGCTGCCGCGTCGGGGCAGACCGGCGGTTTTTCCCCCACAGACCATCGTCGAGGTCAAGGCGATCGCCTGTGAGTTGCCGGCCACGCTCGGCCTCCCGTTCTCGCGCCTCTCCGTGGCCGACATCCGAGCGGCGGCCATCGAGCGCGGGGTGGTGGCAGAGGTGTCGGGCACGACCATCTGGCGCTGGCTTCACGCCGACGCCATCCGTCCCTGGTGTCACCGGAGCTGGATCTTCCCGCGCGATCCCGACTTCGAGCCCAAAGCGGCCCGCGTACTCGACCTGTATGCACGGACGTGGGAGGGCAGTACTCTTGGGTCCGACGAGTACGTGCTCTCGGCCGACGAGAAGACGCAGCTGCAGGCCCTCGCCCGCCGCCACCCGGGCAGGCCACCCCAGCCCGGCGCCTGCCGCCGCGTGGAGCACGAGTACCGCCGATGCGGCACCCTCGCCTACCTGGCCGCCTGGGACGTGCACCAGGCCCGCCTCTTCGGTCGCGTGGAGTCGACTACGGGTATCGCCCCCTTCGGCAGGCTGGTGGACCAGGTGATGAGCTTGGAACCCTACTGCTCGGCCAGGCAAGTGTTCTGGATCGTGGACAACGGCTCCTCGCACCGAGGGAGAGCGTCGGTTGAGCGCCTGGCCCGAGCCTATCCGAATCTGGTGCTGGTGCACCTGCCCATACACGCAAGCTGGCTCAACCAGGTCGAGATCTACTTCTCGGTTCTGCAGCGCACTCCTCGCCCGCCTGGCCGAGTTCCCCGAGCTCTCCACCGTTGTCCTCTTCGAGGAGATGCAGGCGCAGGGCTACCCGGGCGGCCTCACCATCCTGCGCAACTTCACCCGACCCTATCGCGTACGCCGCCGGGAACCGGTGGTCCGCTTCGAGACGCCGCCGGGCCGGCAGACCCAAGTGGACTGGGCCCACCTCGGCACCCACGTCCTCGACGGCGTTCCCACGCCTCTCTACCTCTTCGCGTTCGGCCTCGGGTTCTCCCGGGCCCTACCTCTACGCCTAGGTGGTGACCTCCACCGGGCTCCCCACCTTCCTCTCCTGCCACCTGCATGCGTTCGAGGCCTTGGGCGGCCTCCCCGAGGAGATCCTCTACGACAACCAGAAGCAGGTGGTCTCGCCCGCACGGCCGAAGGTCCCCGCTTCCATCCCGAGTTCCTGTAACCGTTCAGGCCCCCTCTGATCCCGGTTCGGTGAGACTGGGGTAGATGGTTCCCGGGATCTGCGTCGTCGTCCGACTCGGGGTCAGGAAGGGAGATCCTTCTCCACGGCGAAGTCATCCGCCATGGACCGTGCCGAGGCAGAGGCGATTCTCGACGGCGACCGGGAGGCGGCGATCACCCTGCTCATGCGGGTGGGTGAGCTCATCGAGGCGAACCGGCGGCTCGAGGCCCGCGTGGCCGAGCTCGAGCAGCGCCTAAACCGGAACTCGCACAACTCCTCCCTTCCCCCGTCCCAAGATCCGCCCTCAGCGCCGCGCCGCCCGCAGAAGCCCCAGTCGGGCCGCAGCCAGGGCGGCCAACCCGGACACCAAGGCAAGAACCGCAAGCTACTTCCCCTCGAGCGGGTGGACGAGGTGCACGACCACTGGCCCCAGCACTGCACCCAGTGCGGGCACGCGTTCCTCACCGGGGAGCGGGCCGATGCCGCTCCGGTCTATCGTCACCAGCTCTGCGAGCTGCCCTCGATCGCCGTCACGGTGACCGAGCACCGTCTGCACCGGCTACGCTGCCCGCAATGCGCACAAGAGACACGGGCCGAGCTGCCCACCGACGTTCCCCGGGGAGCTTTCGGCCCACGCCTGCAGGCGGCCGTGGCCACCCTCGCGGTCCGTAACCGCGTCTCCCGACGCGACACGGTTGAACTTCTGCGCGAGCTGTTCGGGACTGAGCTCTCGACCGGGGCCGTCGACGCGATCATAAGCCGCGCCGGAGAAGCGCTCGCCGAGCCCCACGATGGGCTGCTCCGCCACGTTCGTGACGCCCGGGCCCTCAACATCGACGAGACCGGCTGGCGTACCGCTGGCGAGCGGCGCTCGCTCTGGGGAGCGCTCAGTGCCCGGGCGGCCGTCTTCCGTATCGCCGCCGATCGTCACCGGCGCGAGGCCGAAGCGCTGCTCGGCCCCGACTTCTCCGGCATCGCCTGCTCGGACCGCTGGTGGGCCTACGACTACCTCGACCCGGAGCGGCGCCAACTCTGTTGGGCATCTCATCCGCGACTTCACCGCCCACAGCCAGGGTCTGGCCGCCCAGAAGGAGTTCGGCCTAGCGGGGCTTGAGATCGCGGGACGGATGTTTGGGGTCTCCGGAGGAGTTCCGGCGGGACGGTGACCGCAGCCACCTGCTGGAGCAGATCGGCCCGGTGAAGGAGGACCTCAGGGCGCTACTCGAACGAGCGGCGCAGAAGAGCGCGAAGACCAAGCGCCACCGGATCTTCGCCAACAACCTGCTCAAGCGCTGGCCGGCTCTGTGGACCTTCACGACCGTCCCCGGCGTCGAGCCCACCAACAACCGCGCCGAGCGCGGCCTGCGTGGGGCGGTCATCTACCGCAAGCTCTCGCTCGGCAGCCAGTCCCATCAGGGGGAACGCACCATCGAGCGGCTGTTGTCGGCTTCAGTTACCTGCCGCCTGCAGCGGCGCTCGCTCTTTGCCTACCTCACCGACGTCCTCAGCGCCAGCATCCGGGGGGACCCCATCCCCCTGCTCGCCTGATTTTCGCGGGGGGCTGAACGGTTACCACTTGTCAGTTATCTGCTACCTGATTGTTGCGGTTTGGACCGGTGGATCCGGGCTTAGGGCCCGTAGATGAACAAGAGAAGGGTTTTGGTGGGTTACCGCGAATGTCGGGGGTATGGTCGACGAGGCGGCGATCGGTGAGCGGTTTCGGGCGCTGGCGGGCGAGCTTGATGAGCGTCGGCGCCGCTTGTGGGCGGCGGCGGAGGCGCGCTCGGCCGGCCGTGGCGGGATCGCGGCCGTGGCGCGCGCGAGCGGCATCTCGGAGGAGACGATCCGGCGGGGGGTGCGGGAGCTGGAGGCCGGCCACAGTCTTGGGCCTGGCAGGGTGCGTCGGCCGGGTGGGGGGCGCAAGCCGCTCACGGAGACGGATCCGACGCTGCTCGAGGATCTCGAGCGCCTGGTCGACACCGACAGCCGCGGCGACCCCGAGCTGCCGCTGCGCTGGACGGCCAAGAGCGTGCGCAAGCTCGCCGACGGGTTGGCCGAGCTGGGGCACCGGGCGCACTTCACGACCGTCGCCAAGCTGCTGCGTGGTCTGGGATACAGCCTGCAGGCCAACGCCAAGACCCGCGAGGGCTCCGCGCACCCCGACCGCGACGCGCAGTTCCGGCACATCAACCAGACGGTCGAGGCGGCGCTGGACGCCGGCCAGCCCGTGATCTCGGTCGACACCAAGAAGAAGGAGCTCGTCGGAGACTTCAAGAACGGCGGCCGCGAGTTGCGCCCCAAGCGCTCCCCCGTCCCGGTCCGGGTGCACGACTTCAAAGACCCCGAGCTGGGCAAGGCCATCCCCTACGGCATCTACGACCTGGCCGCCGACGAAGGCTGGGTGAACGTCGGCATCGACCACGACACCGCCCAGTTCGCCGTCGCGAGCATCCAGGGCTGGTGGGAGCACCTCGGTCACAGCCGCTATCCCGAGGCTACGAGCCTGACGATCACCGCTGACTGCGGCGGCAGCAACGGCTACCGCACCCGGCTGTGGAAGACCGAGCTGCAGCGCCTCGCCGACCACACCGGCCTTCAGATCCACGTCTGCCACCTGCCGCCCGGCACCAGCAAGTGGAACAGGATCGAGCACCGCCTCTTCAGCTTCATCACCCAGAACTGGCGTGGCAAGCCGCTGCTCAGCACCCGGGTCATCGTCAGCCTGATCGCCGCCACCAGCACCCGCACCGGCCTCAAGGTCTACGCCCGACTCGACGAGCGCACCTACCCCAGCAAGATCGCCGTCAGCGACCAACAGCTCGCCGCCGTCCGACTCCACGGCGACCCCTTCCACCCCGAGTGGAACTACACGATCGAACCCCACACTTGAAAATCAACAGGCCCTTAGTACCCCGACTGGTGGGCAAGGGCGCCTACCGCGTTTCGCGGCGGCGCGAATCACTGTGGACATCCCGTCTGCCCACCGCCGAAGGCCTTGGTCTTGATGTGCGCGGCGCGAGTCAACAGCCCAGCCCGCTCAAGGTAGGCGTGGCTGTGGTGCATGGCAGACGCACTGTCTGATATGCTTCCCCGCATGAACGCCCCGACCGTCGTCACCCTCGTGTTTGCCGCCGACCACGGCGGGATGGCAAGCTCACCGCCCCCTCGGCCACGCGCACCTTCGCCAAGCGCGAAAGCCCCGCGGTGATCATGTTGACCGCGGCCAAGCAGAACCTCTACGGCGACACCCACAAGCAGGGCGGGCGCTTCCGCATGCAATACGGAGGCCTCACCAGCGCCTGCCAACCTGGCGCGCGAGGAGCAGGGGAATGCCAGCCGGTGTCGCGTTCGCGAAGCAACATGATGGAGTGGTGCCCTCAGATCAAGACCGGGAGGTGTGCCTTGGCCAAGGGTCGACGCTACCGCGTCGAGCTTTCTGCGGAGGGTGAAGCCACCCTGCGTATGTGGGTCGGTTCTCGCAAGGGAGAGCGCCGTCTCTGTGAGCGGGCGAAGGTCATCCTGCTCTCGGCCGTCGGAGGGAGTGTGGCCAGGATCAGCCACGAGACGGGCCTGAGTCCCCAAACCGCCTCCAAGTGGCGCGAGCGCTTCCTGGGGAGGGGTCTGGACGGGCCTGCTCGACCGGCCGCGGGCGGGCCGGCCCCGAGCATCGGAGCGGAGGCCTTTCTCGCCGTGGTGGCGCTCGCGAGCAGCAAACCCGCTGATGGGATGACCCGCTGGAGTACCCGTGCGCTCGACCGCACGCAACCGGAGCTGCACACGCAGGCGGGCTCTACCCGGCGCGTGGCGGCCACCTCTACGAGGCGCGGGACCACCTGCCTTTTGGCCGCGCCAACTGTGCACTCAGGGGGAGTCTCGGGACTTGCGCGGACAGAAACGACCACGAGACCTTCCTGCTCTTCCTCGAATCTCTCTACGGGGCTCATCCCGGAAAGCACCTGCACGTGACCCTGGACAACCTGAGCGTGCAAAAGCAGAAGGAGGTCATGGCCTGGGTGGACCGGCGCCGACGCCTCACCCTACACCGCACTCCCACCTACGCCTCCGGGCTGTATCAGGTGGAGATCTGGTTCAACACCTACAGCCGCGATGTCCTGAAAGACGCCGTCTGGCACTCCAAGGCCGACCTCGTACGCCAGATCATGGAGTACATCCGCGTCTACTCGAGCGAAGGGGCCAGCCCTTCCGCTGGGCTCACACCGGGAAACCGTTAGCAGCGTAATCGTGTACATTCGAGAACGCAACAGTAGGCAGATGTCCATCAAGGTCTCGGGAAACCTCTCTACGCTCGTCTGTCTCTGGGTTCTGGTCGTTAGCGTGGTCCTTCCCCTGGCCTATGTCTTTCGGGACTTCCTCTTCGTACCCTGGCAGGCTTCACTTGTGTTGCTTACCTTCCTCTTACTTCTCCATCGGCAGTTACGTGTAGACGTTAGACTATCCGTACTTGGTATGTTATTAGGCATACTATTCGTAGCCTTGCTGCAACTACTTGTGCTTCAAAGTGCGGAAATCTCGTGGCCGCACTTATCGCTATTCGTTACACAGGTACTGTTCCTCCTCTTAGGAGCTGTCGTACTATCGCGCGAGGATATACTTCAAGCATTATCTGTGGCTGCAGGGCCGCTTGTTGTGCTGGAATCAGTACTTATAGTCATTCAAACGGTGTTCGGTACTTCTTTCGGGAATGTTAAGAACTACTTCGGAGATCCCAACCTTATACTCGTGCAGGAATGGGGAGGTGAGGAAGTACGACGAGCTACAGGAACTTTGGCTAGCTCAAACGCTGTGGGTACATTCATCGCTCTAATGCTCCCCTTCATTCTTTACAACATAGACCGCGGGTATAGGAAGTCTCTAAGCTACTTCGCGCTAGCTATCGGCGTACTAGCTATACTGATGACTGTTGCGCGAGGTAGTCTCATAGCTGTTGGCATAGTAGTTGTCATCTATTACGGAAGCTACTGGTTACAACTTGGAGAGCTGGTACGCCGCGGTATTAGCAGCTATATCTATAGAGTTGCTCTGATGGTCGTTGTCGCTGCAGGGGCTATGTTAGTGGCGTATTTCTACTTCGATGTCTATTTGGCGGGTCTGTACGCGAGGTTTACGGGGTTGGTAGCGACAGATGAAACGGTCCGCGCGAATGTCAATGCCCTTGCTTTTCGAATAGAGTTGATTCGAGTAGGCGTGCTAATTGGACTAGAGAATCCTATTTGGGGTTTGGGCTTTGAGTCGACGCGCCACGTGCTCTCCCAGTTCAGCGACATGGTGCCTTTCTGGTGGCAGTACCCCGTGCATAACTATCCAGTCAAGATCTTCGCTGAGATGGGCGCCGTGTCGGGTGTTAGCTGGCTGCTGCTCAATCTGATCGCTGTCTTTCGGCCCGCGAAGCACCTCGACATGGAGGGCACTCGTCCAGTACTCGCAGCAGGCATCGTTGCTCTCTTCTACTCTTCTTTCTACCTGACTTTGTTGTCTCCCGAGCTGGGTGGGGTCTTCCTTCTAGTCTTGCTTCTTGGCTGGAAGTCCCGGTGAACAGCGAGACAACACGTGGCCACTGGCTGACACGAACACGAGCTCAATGATGACCGAGGGACTCGATTTCGGAATCCGTTTCATCCGGGGCTTCTTCCTCCACAAGGCGATGGGCCGATGAATCCTCGCCCAGCTTTCATCGTGGGAATGCAGCGCTCTGGCACCACGCTATTGGCTATGATTCTCAACGCCTCGCGCGAGGTTGCCGTGCCCCCAGAAACTCACTACTTTGATTTGTTTTGGAAGAAGACCATCCCACCGAGGTCTTTCTTGGCGCGCAGCACATTCGAGCATCTTGCACGCGCATACCTTGACACGTGGCACTTCGACAGTCTTGGTTTGTCGGGATCTGAGAAAGACCTCCTCGCGGCCGAAGCCGGAAGGTCTGGTTCGCATGGCCTGTTCCTTGACCGCATACTCTCCCTATATGCTCAACAGGAAGGAAAGCTGTATTGGACCGAAAAGACGCCCGGACACATCTGTTACCTGGATCCAATCATGGCGATCTTTCCGAACGCCAAGGTGATCATCGTAGTTCGGGACCCCCGGGACGTGTTCCTCTCGCACAAGGGAGTCCCCTGGGGAGTCAGGAACCCAGTCGTGCTTGCTCGCCAGTGGCGGATGACGACCAGGAAAGCGCTTTCCGCTTCTAGGTCGGAATGGCTCTTGGTACGCTATGAAGATCTTGTCGCCAGACCGGAGGAGACCATAAGGCTGGTCACGTCCTTTGTTGGCATCCCGTTTGAGGACCAGCTTCTGAGGTTTTACGAAACTGCTGGGCCGAACTACGATTCGGCGCGAGAGCCATGGAAGACGCGCGCTTCGTCCCCCATCGACTCGTCCAACATCGGAAAATGGAGACGTGGTCTGCGCCCGGTCGAAGGAGCGACGATTGAGGCGATCGCGTCGGCTGAGATGTCGTCACTTGGCTACAGAGGCATAGGCCCGGGGGCCACACACGGCTTGTCGCCGCTTCAGGCACTATGGGCTTTGCAGGCCACGTTCGCTCCTGCTTACTCCATAGTAAGGCGGTCTAAACGGAGTTCGCGTGACATCGGGACCGGCCTCGTTCGTTGGGGGCGCTGATGATCAGAGACCTCAGATCCCCAGTCTTCCCTGACGGCGTCGGTCTCTGGTGTCCGCCCGGAGGGATACGAGAACCATCGGCCGGGAAGGCTACGTGGTGAGACTGTGCTGGCCCGTGGGTTTCAGCTGCCCTAGATGCACTCGGGGACGCCTTGGTGGAGGTACTGACACAGAGCAGAGCCGCACGGCACCAACCAGGAGAGGCGGCCGATGACAGAGGCGAGAGGCGACAGGGCGAGAGTGAAAGCTCAGAACACGGGCGTGAGTTTCGCCGAATCGACCGGCCGTTCGCTCGCTCTGTGGTCGCCCACCTTGCTCCGGTTTCGTCGGAGACTGCGGAACGTCTGCGCCAAATACCCGCGCATCTACTTCTCGCTGGTCGGTTTCTCGCGCCGATCGTCCGGGCTTGTGACTCGGTCGTCCGCTCTAGTTGTTGAGGGCTACCCGCGATCTGCGAACTCTTGGACGGAAGCTGCCTTCTTGCTGCTTCTTGGCGATTCAGCCTCGATTGGCCACCACACCCACGCCTCCGCTCAGGTCAAACGTGCGGTCGAATGGCAAATACCAACCGTCGTGTTGTACCGTTGTCCCGACGATGCAGTGATTTCGAGATTGATGCAGGAGCCACGTAGCACTGATCTGTTCCTTGCGTACTCTGAGTACGTCTCGTTCTACTCTGAGGTCTTCTCCTACCGCGCGCGGTTTCTCCTGGTGAGTTTCTCCCAAGCCACGAATGACCTTGAAGGCGTTGTGGGCGCGCTGAATCAGAGATTCGGCACTTCTTTCGGCGTGCCTGAGCCTAGGACGCACAGCCCCGCGCGGATTCACGCTCTCGTGGATGAACTGACGCGCGAACGCATTGGTGACCTGCGGGCCAGCTACAGCGTGCATAGAAGCCAGCGCGAACTGAAGGAGCGTGAAGAATACAGAAGGACTCTTTTCGCGGACATCGAGGCGCCTCAACTTCAGTTGATACGTCGTGCGGCCCTCAGTTGGTTTCGTCGGCTCGAGAACGCAAACACACTCCAACCAAGGGGCATTGCCAACACATGAACAAGCTGGTGAGCAATGAAGAGCATCCGCCGCGCAACGGCCGGTTCGGAACTCCGAAAGCGTCAGAGATGGTCATGGTCGGCGCATTCCCCCCGCCGGTGCATGGCATGGCGGTAGTGAATGCGGCCGTGCGTGAACTCTTCGAACGGGCCGGCGTAGAGGTCTTGGTTCTCGATGTTGCGGCGCGCAGTCAAGACCGCTCGTTGCTCGCCCGCCTCGGCCGGTTGCCAAGGGTACTACGGAGGCTTGGATACCTGGTCGCCGCGCGCCAGGCGCCGGGCTGCAAACTGTACATGAGCATCTCCGGTGGACCTGGCCAGGCGTATGAGATCGCCTTTCTACTGGCCGCACGGCTCCGAAGGATGCCGGTGTACCTGCACCATCACGCCTACTCCTATCTTGACCGCCGCCGCCGCCTGACAGCGTTTCTTTCCGCGATCGCCGGCTCTTCGGCTACGCACATCACTCTTTCACCGGGAATGGCAGCGAGCCTTCAGCAGAACTATCCGAGAGCGAGGCGGGCCATTCCGGTCTCCAATGCCCTGCACCTGCCCTCACAGCAGGCGAGTGCGCAGCGCACAAGAGACCGGCTGAAGACGCTCGGTTTCCTCGGCAATATCTCGGCCGAAAAGGGCGTGTTCGATTTCATCGAGTTGGTCGCTGCCGTCGAGGCGGCCGGCCTGCAGGTGCAGGCCCTGTTGGCCGGCCCATTCCAGGATACTGAGACGGAGCGCCGTGTCATTCAACAGCTCGCGGGCCTCTCGAGGATCGAATATCAGGGGCCTAAGTATGGCGAGGAGAAAGAGTCGTTCTTCGCTTCTATCGACGTACTGGTCTTTCCGACACGGTACGCCAATGAGGCCGAACCAATGACGATTCATGAAGCTATGTGCCGTGGAATACCTGTCATCGCCTACAGTCGCGGCTGCATATCGGAGATCGTCGGGTGGGAATCGGGTCGATTGATAGATCCGGCCGAACCGTTCGTTCCGTCTGCAATGGCGCAGATCGTGGATTGGGATACCTCTCCTGGCCTGTTCGAGGCGACTGGACGCGCTGCTTCACAGCGCTATCGGGAGACGTACGCCTCAAGCGCCGCCCGATGGCAGGACCTACTGCATGAAATGACCGGTACGGGCAAGTATCATGTGGCCGGCTCAATCTCGACCCGGTCGGAGGTATGAATGCACATGATGAATCGTCGCGAGTTGGCACAGGGGTCGTGGGCTGCTCAGAGGTGGTGCTTTCGCCGCACAGCGTTCACGAGTTGTCGGTCGGTCTTCGATTCCCCTACTACACCCGCCGCCGGTTGCACCCCATGAGAACACCGACAACATCGATCGGACGCGGCATTCGCACACGGCGTCTGCGGTCGCTTTGTCGACCGTGTGGTGACTGCAATCCCCCAGTTACCGGGAAATGGGATTCACTTTGAACCCACATTCTGGCGCGCGACTGGATTATCCACCGATCGTCCGTGCCGCGCGGAAGCTATTGGCCATCGTCTCAGCGAGGGACGGCCTTTGGCTGCGGGCGATGTCGCACGGTGCCGTGGCCGGCGTCGAGCATCTGCCCGTGTTCGGGAGAATCGCCTGCCAAACGGTCATCGATATCGGTGCCAACCGCGGCCAGTTCGCCCTCGTGGCCCGACACTGCTTCCCTGATGCCTCCGTGATATCCTTCGAACCGCTACCGGGACCGGCGAGAGTGTTTCGAGCGGTCTTCGGCGAGGATTCGGGAGTCGTGCTGCACGAGGCAGCGATAGGACCCCAGTCTGAGAATAGAACAATCAACGTGTCAGCGCACGATGACTCCTCCTCCCTGTTGCCCATCTCCCAGCTCCAAAGCGAAATCTTCCCGGGCACAGAAAGCGCCGGCACCCTGACTGTACGCACCGCCCCCCTTGGCAGCTTCGTGAGCGAAGATGACATCCGTACGCCGGCCATGTTGAAGCTGGACGTACAAGGCTTCGAGCTCGAGGCGTTGCGCGGTTGCGAGTCCCTGCTTCCCCTGTTTGATTGGGTGTACTGTGAGTGTTCGTTTGTGGAACTCTATGAAGGACAAGCGTTGGCCGGAGAGGTAATTGACTGGCTGGCCCTGAGGGGCTACATGAACGCGGGGGTCTTCAATCCGACGCTCGACCGCTCAGGTCGGACCATTCAAGCGGATTTCCTTTTTAGACGCGGTGAGCCGTGACCCAGGAGTTGACCAAGATCGGCTAGGGCTTTCTCGCTTTGATGAGTATCGTGTGACGGAGCCAAGCCAGAGTCGGAGAAGCGTTTACGAACCGCTCATAGAGAGTGCCGAGAGCAAACAATCTGCGATTGAATAGCAGGTATGACGGATACGATTCCACCATGCGCGCTTCTACTTCAACAAACCCCTGTTTGCCTAGCTCCGAACTGATCAGTCCTCTGGAGTTGAGCCTGTAGTAGGTTTCATGCGGTAGGGATGCCGGCCCTTCAAGCAACCGCATCCTATTGGCCACGATGTGAAAACGGTCCGGAATGATCCGCGCGCCGATAGTGACGTAGTGGTACTTGTTGGGCGTACGGAAGGTAAGAAGACCACCAGACTTCAGGACTCGAAATATCTCGGCCAACACGGTTGTCGGCCTCTCAATGTGCTCCATCGTCCAGTCGCTCACGCAAACATCGTATGTCTCGTCTTCAAACGGGAATCGTAACCCGTCGTATACGAATGCCTGATCAACGTCGGGATTCTCCAGAACCGCTGGGTCCACGTCGAGGCCAACGACCTCCCCGAAGAATCCCCGGATGGCTCTGGCTGGTTCCGTGCCCGGACCAGCGCCAAGATTGAGAACGCGAGATCTTCCGGGGTCTGGCGTGCTCTCTTTGAGCCACGAGTAGAACGGCATGGTCCCATCACGAAAACGAACGCCATCCTCGGTTTCTGGGTACCAGTGGTCGAGAAGGGTTCCTCTCGTCATGTCACTCTCCTTGGTCCCGGCCCAGGCATTCCGGCGAGGTGAAGGTCAGCCATTCGACCACGATGGAGTTATCACGAGCAAGTTCGTGTTGCCCGTTATTGAAGGCTACGCACGTATGTGGATACTTCAACACCGGGCGACCTCAGCCCCGCGGCACAACGCCGCGCTGCTCCAGAAGCGCGCAGGTGCGCATCACGTGGATGTCGGTGTCGCCGGCTTCTTCAGCCTCGGGAACGTGGAGGTGGGCGAACTCGCGCGCGGCGTCCTTGTCTCCCACGCCCACGACGACGATCTCGGCGCCGTCGAGTACGGCCGTGAGCACGGCTAGATCGCTTTCGCCGATGTCGATGGCCGAGGCCACAAGGATCAGGCCGGAGTCGAGGAACAGGTGCGCCGCTTCGGCGAAGCGTCGAAGGTGCTCCTCGCGATTCTGGTGCAGGCTGTCGGGCGCCCGCTGCTTGAGGTCGGCATCGATGCCGTACACCACGCTCCCGATGCCCAGGTAGTAGGTGGAGCGGCCCTGGGCGAAGAGTTCCCGCTCGAGGGCCTTGGCCAGGTCCTTCTTGCGCGAGTTCGCCGAACCAGTGAAGAGCACCAGCGCAGGCTTCTGCCCGTACTTGCGGCTGCGCTCTTCCGCCGAGATGCTGCCGCGCTCCCACTTGACGTTCCGCAGGAGTACCGTGTCGCGCACCCAGGCTTGGTCGTCGAGTAGGGTGTCCTGCACGATGCCGCCGCCGCTGATCTCGTAGTCGTCGATCAGCACGAAGCGGCTGGTCTCGGTGAGCTCGGCGCCGATGTCGAAGGCCACGGGCAACTCGCAGCGCAGCACGCACTCGGCCACGTCGTGCCGGCCGATGCGGTCGGCGTCGGGGATGGCGGCCAGCGTGGAGGCGTCGATCACACGGGTGATCTCTTCCAGCCACACCGGCACCCTCGTGGTGCCCACGCGCAGCAGGTACTCCTTCTGCTTGGTCATCGCTTCCCGGGCCAACCAGAACACGCTGGCGCGCAGCCGGGTGGCTATGCGGGGCGAGGGTTGGTCGGCACGACAGGCCAGCTGACCTCGGTTCACGTAGAGTTGTTCCGTGAGGGTGAAGCCGACGGCGTCGGTGGGGAGAACCGCAGGGGCCGTCCCGCCTTCCGGAAGTGCCGGGAAGGTCTCGATCGAGGCCACCTCGGACTTCTTGCCCGAGGGGTAGAACACCACCTCGTCGCCCACGGCGATGCTGCCGGCCGCAACGGTGCCCACCACGATACGGCGGGAGTCGCCGAAGCGGGTGAACTTATACACGTCTTGCACCGGCATGCGGAAGGGCAGTTCGAGGTCGGCGTACACCTCACCGAAGCCGTCGAGCACCTGGAGCACGGTGGGCCCGTCGTACCAGGGCATGAGGGCGCCGGGGGCGGCGATGTTCTCGCCCTCCACGCCGCTCACCGGGACGAAGGCGGCGGGCTCCACGCCCAGGTCTTCGAGGAAGGCGGTGTACTCGTCGCGGATCTCGTGGAAGCGCTCCTCGCTGTAGCCGACGAGGTCCATCTTGTTCACGAGCACGGCCACCTGGTCGATGCCGAGCATGGAGAGCATGTAGCCGTGGCGGCGGGAGTTCTCGCGCACCCCCTCCTGGGCGTCGATGACGAGCAGGGCGGCCTCGGCCCGGGCGGCGCCGGTGATCATGTTCTTGAGGAACTCGATGTGGCCCGGAGCGTCGATGATGATGTAGTGGCGCAGGGCGCTCTTGAAGAACACCCGGGCGGAGTCGATGGTGATGCCCTGGGCCTGCTCGTCTTTGAGGGCGTCGAGCAGGAAGGCGTATTCGAAAGGTTTCGAGGTGCGCACGCACAGGTCTTTCACCTGCTGCAGCTTGCCGTCGGGCAGGCTGTTCGTGTCGGCCAGCAGGCGCCCGATCACCGTGGACTTCCCGTGGTCCACATGGCCCACGATCACGATGCTCATGGCCGTGGAGTCGGGGCCGATCGCGACGCCCGCGCCTGAGGCGGCGCTCGCGGCGGTGGCAGCGAGGCCGGCGGCGGCCCCCGTCGCGACATCCGGGGCGCCCGCGCCTGAGGCGGCGCCGGATACCGCGCTCCCGGCGATCGTGTCGGTCATCGCGTCGTCCTTCATCTACATGTACCCGTCGCGGCGCAGGGTCTCAAGTCCGCCGCCGTCGTCCTTGTCCTGGGCCCGCCCAGAGCGCTCGGCCACGTTCTTCAGCCGGCCACTGCTGAGCTCCTCGATGATGTCTTCCACGTTGCGGGCGTCGGACTCGATCGGGTCCGTGCACGGCTCGCAACCCAGCGAGCGGAAGCGCGTGCCGTCGCCCCGGTCGTAGTAGAGCGAGACGGTGGGGATGCTCTCGTACTTGATGTACTCCCAGATGTTCAGCTCGGTCCAGTCGAGCAATGGGTGCACGCGCACGTGGGTGCCGGGGGCGAAGTCGGTCTTGTAGTAGCTCCAGAACTCGGGCGGCTGCTCGGCGATGTCCCAGTTTGAAGCCCGGTCGCGGGCCGAGAAGTAGCGCTCCTTGCTGCGCGAGCCCTCTTCGTCGGAGCGGGCGCCCACGATCACGCCGTTGTACGGCTCCTTGTTCGGGTCGACCTCGTAGCGGTCGAGCTCGTGGTTGAAGCGGTAGCGCGGCCAGCTGCCGTCGAGCGTGTGCTTGAGCGCCTCGGTCTTCAGGCTCGTGCAGCAGGCGATGCGGTCGATGGCGCCGTCGGGGTAGGTCTGCTTGGCGTCGAGCGCCTGGCGGTTCTGCCCGTACACCATGAGCAGGCCCCACTCGCGCGTGAAGCGGTCGCGGTACTCGATCATCTCGCGGATCTTGTACGAGGTGTCGATGTGCACCAGGGGGAAGGGCACGTGGCCCAGGAAGGCCTTGCGCGCCAACCAGAGGAGCACCGTGCTGTCCTTGCCGATGGACCAGAGCATGCAGAGGTTCGAGAAGTTCGCGTAGGCCTCGCGCATGATGTGCACCGAGGTGTTCTCGAGCTTCTTGAGGTGCGCGGGTAGGGCACCGCGCTCCATCGTGGCGCCGCCCGGCACGGCCGCGGCCCCGCTCACAGGCCCAGCCGCGCGAGCACGCGGTCCGTAGACTCCTCCACCGATTCCCTCCCTGTATCCAACACCAGCTCCGCCTCCAGTGGTTCCTCGTAGGGGCTGCTCACCCCCGTGAACTCCGCTATCTCACCCGCGAACGCCTTCTCGTACAGGCCTTTCGGGTCGCGCTGCCGGCACTCGTCCAGCCCGCACGACACATACACCTCGACGTACTCGCCCGGCTCGAAGAGCCGGCGGACGACCTCGCGGTCTTCCCTGAAGGGGGAGATGAAGGCCGAGAGCACTACGACCCCGGCGTCCACCAACAGCTTGGCCA
Source organism: Actinomycetota bacterium (assembly GCA_018830645.1). Lineage (GTDB taxonomy): Bacteria > Actinomycetota > Thermoleophilia > RBG-16-64-13 > RBG-16-64-13 > JAHJSA01. The sequence continues at coordinate 17,090 of JAHJSA010000076.1, read as the reverse complement.
CCTCGCCGATGCGGCGGATGTTCTCGCGGCGGTCGTCGTCGGAGAAGCCAAGATCGGCGTTCAGGCCGTGGCGGATGTTGTCGCCGTCGAGCACGTAGGTGCGCACGCCACGCTCGTGCAGGCGGGCCTCGACCTCGCGTGCGATGGTGCTCTTGCCCGACCCGGAGAGCCCGGTGAACCACACCAGCAATGAGGTGTGCCCGTTGAGGGTGCGGCGCTTCGTCTTGTCGACGCTGTAGCTTTGCCAGACGACGTTCTTCGACTCGGTTGCCATGGGCCCCATTGTATCAGCCGTCGGGTCACGGCCCCCAGACCAGCGGCACCACGACAATGGTGGCCACGAAGAAGAGCAGGTTCAAGGGGACGCCCACCTTCACGAAGTCGGTGAAGCGGTAGCCGCCTGGACCGTAGACCATGAGGTTGGTCGCGTAGCCGATGGGAGTGGCGAAGCTCGCGGAGGCCGCGATGGCCACGGTGACGGCGAAGGGCAGGGGGTCGGCGCCGGTCTGGGCGGCGGTGGCCATGGCAATGGGGAAGATGATGGCCGCCGCGGCGTTGTTGGTGATGATCTCGGTGAAGAAGGTGGTCACCAGGTACACGGCCGCGATGAGCGCCACGAAGCCGAACTGCTCGACCGCCCCGATGAGCGCGCCGGCCACGGCGCTCGCCACCCCGGTCTTCTCGAGCGCCTTGCTGATGCCGAGCGCGGCGGCGATCACCACGAGCACGTTGATCTCGAGCGAGCGCCGCGCTTCCACCACCGTCACCGTGCGGGTGAGCACGAGCACGACGGCGGCGAGGATGGCGGCGGGCAGGATGTCCAAGACACCCGTCGCGGCCAGCAGGATCATGCCGCCGAGGGCAACGAGCGAGATGGTGGCCTTGCGGCGGTCGAAGGCCTGCAGATCGGCCACCTTGCTCACCATGTAGAAGTCGCGCGCCTGGTTCCAGCGCTTCAGGAAGTCGTCGCCGCTGAGCAGGAGCAGTGTGTCGCCGGGGCGCAGCCGGAGCTGGCCCAAGCCGGAGGTGATCTCGTGGCCGCGGCGGTGCACGGCCAGCACGGCAGCGTCGTAGCGGGCGCGGAAATCGCCCTCGCGGATGGTCTTGCCGAGCATGGGCGAGGAGCTCGAGACCACGGCCTCGACGACGCGGCCGTGGCCGCGGTCGCGCACGTGATCCAGGTGTTCCGCGTCGTGCATCGACTCGAGTCCTTTCAGCTCCTGCAGCTCCACGGCGCTCGCCGCCGAGCCGGCGAAGACCAGGCGGTCGCCTCCCATGAGCTTCTCCCCGGGGTGCACGGGGGAGAAGGTCTGCCCGGCGCCGCCCGCCCGCGCGAGCTCGGTGAGGTACACGAAGCGCAGTTGCCGCAGACCCGCTTCCTCCACGGTCTTCCCTTCGACGCTGCTACCTTCGGGCACGCGGAACTCGAAGACGTATTCGCGCCCGCCGCTGGCGAACTCCTCGGCGGGGTCCTTGCGGGTAGGGAGGAGGCGGTAGCCGAGGGTGGCCATGAACGCTACGCCTACCATGGCGGCCGGTATGCCCACCCAGGCCTGCGTGAACATGCCGAGGGGGCTCCCCGTGGCCTCCAGCAGCATGCCACTCACCACGAGGTTCGTGCTCGTGCCGATGAGCGTGCAGGTACCCCCGAAGATGGCGGCGTAGGAGAGCGGTATGAGGAACTTCGAGGGCGCGAGGCCGCGTTTGAGCGCCCAGTCGCGGATGGTGGGAGTGAACATGGCGACGATGGGCGTGTTGTTGAGGAACGCCGACACGCCCGCCACCGGGCCCATCATGCGCAGCACCGAACGTGGCCCGCCGGCGCTCCGGCCCATGGTGCGGTTGGCGAGTAGCGTGAGCGACCCAGAGGAGCGGGCGGCGTGGGCCACGATGAAGAGCACGGCCACGGTGAGCATGCCCTCGTTGGCGAAGCCGGACAGCGCCTCCTTGGGGGTGAGCACCCCGCCCACCAAGAGCACGGTGAGCCCGGTGAACACGACGGCGTCGGGCTCGATCAGCTCGAGCACCAACGCCGCGATCATGGCCACCACCACAGCCACCGTCAGCACTGCGTGGAACGACACCCCGCCCTCCCGATAGGCACACCACACGACAACGACACCCGGGGGATGGTATCAGTGCGACGCCCATCGTGTGAGTGGTTCGAGGCGGAGGAAGCGGCTCCGCTCATCGTTTGGCTCCGCTCAACGTGGCAGGCTCAGGTCGCCGCTTGGCTCCGGTCGCCGTGGTAGGCTCTGCGACATCGTCGCGCGGCTCCCGCTCGCGGCCGCATAGGGCCACCGTCGCACGCCGAGACACGAGAGATACACACGAGACACGAGCCGGTGCCGCCTCCGCGGCGCCCGGCCTGGGAAACGAGGCGCACGATGGATCTGACCGGACTCATGCAGCTGTGCGCCCTGGTGCGCGAGGCCGGCGCGGCCATCATGCAGGTGTATCGCGCGGGCGACGCCGCCCTCGAGGCCGTCGACAAGGCCGACGGCTCGCCCCTCACTCTCGCCGACCGCGAGTCGCACCGCGTGCTGGCCGCCGGGCTCGAGGCGCGCTTCCCAGGCATCCCCGTGCTCTCCGAGGAGGGTCGCGAGATCCCCTACGAAGAGCGGCGTGCCTGGAACCGTCTGTGGCTGGTGGACCCTCTCGACGGCACGAAGGAGTTCGTCAAGGGACTCGACGAGTTCACCGTGAACGTGGCCCTCATCGAGGAGGGCGCGCCGGTGGCCGGTGCGGTGTACGCTCCCGCCCTCGACCGGCTCTATGCGGGCGGGCGGGGCCTGGGCGCCTTCGTGCAGGAGGCGGGCGAGGAACCCCGGCCCATTACCGTTCGCTCCACGCCCCCCGCCGAGGGGCTCGCGGTGGTGCAGAGCCGCTCCCACCCCTCACCCGAGCTGGAACAGTACCTGGAGGGCCTGTGGGTGGCCGAGCGGGTGTCGGCCGGAAGCTCACTGAAGCTCTGCTTGGTCGCCGAAGGGCGCGCCGATCTCTATCCGCGCCTGGGCCCCACCATGGAGTGGGACACCGCCGCAGGCCAAGCGGTCGTGGAGGCTGCGGGCGGCGAGGTGCGTGTGGTGCTGCGCGGCGGGGCGCCCACCGGAGGGCCCCTCGCCTTCGCCGACGGAGGCCCCCTCCGCTACAACCGCGAGCAGCTTCTGAACCCCTGGTTCGTGGTGCGGGCCGCCTCCGCACCCTGGCCCTTGAGTAGCAGGGGGTTCAGCGTGTATCGTGTGGCCGGATGGAAACGCCTGAGACCACCTACACCGACACCGAGGAGCCCGTCGAGCTAGCGGACTACCTCCGCGTCCTTCGAGAGCGGAAGTGGGTGGTCGCCGCCATCCTGCTCGTGGTCGTGGCGGCAGCCCTGGCCTTCTCGCTCACACGGACGCCGCGCTACCGCGCCACAGCGGTGCTCACCCGCGACCCCAACACCCTCACCAACACGCTGTTCGGCAGCCGCGTCTTCGAGACGCAGGACGTGAAGCGCCTGCTCGAGACCAGCGCGCAGAACGTGAACATCGAAGCGGTGGCCCTGCGGGTGAAGGACGCCTTGGACTCCCCGCTCTCGGCGGAAGAGCTGGGCGGTATGGTCGAAGCCGTGGTTGCCACCAACGCCGACCTCGTGCGGGTCACCGCCACGAGCACCTCGGCCGACGAAGCGGCCGCCCTGGCCAACTCCTTCGCCCGCGAGTACGTCGCCCACCAAGCCGAGTCCGATAAGAAGGCCATCAGCCTGGCGATCCAGGTGGTCGAGAAGCAGGTGAACGCCCTCACCCTGTCGGAGCTCGCCAGCAACCGCGGGGTGTTCCTCGTGCAACGTCTCGAGGAGCTGGCCGTGATCGAGGAGTTGCAGAGTGGGGGATTCATCCTCACGCAGTTGGCTTCCGTGCCCACCGGGCCGTTCGACCCGCAGCCGCTGCGCGACGGCATCCTTGCCCTGGCGGTGGGACTGGTGCTGGGCGTGGGCGCCGCCTTCCTGCTCGAGTATCTCGACCGCCGCATCAAAGACGAGGAGACGCTCACCCGCGAACTCGGCCTGCCCGTGATCGCGCACGTGCCCCGCATCGGCAAGAAGTGGGCCCATCCCGACGACAAGCGTTCCACCGCCTCCGTCGGGTTCGGTAGCCTGGACTCTCCCATCCTCGAGGCCTTCCGCACGATGCGCTCCAACCTGCAGTACTTCGAGGTCGATCGCCCCTTGCGTACGTTGCTCGTGACCAGCGCCCTTCCGCAAGAGGGGAAGACGGTCACCACGATCAACTTGGGCCTCAGCCTGGCCCTCTCCGGCCTGCGCGTGCTCGTGGTGGAGGCCGACCTGCGCCGCCCCATGGTGCATCGCTACCTGGAGCTCGGGAACGACGTGGGCGTGTCGAACGTGCTGGCCGGCACCCACTCACTGGCCGAAGCCATGCAGCTGGTGCGGGTGGACGACTTCTCGCCGAGTGAGGCCCGGCGTAGCGGCCGGGGGCACGAGTCCGAGGGCGGCCTGCTCCAGAAGAACATGTACTGTGTGACCTCGGGGCCGCTGCCCCCGAACCCGTCGGAACTCATCTCGTCGGCCAAGATGGCGGAGCTTCTCGTCAAGGCGTCAGAGGTGGCCGACTACGTGATCGTAGATTCGCCCCCGTGTCTGCTCGTGGCCGACGCGCTCATCCTCGCGGGACACGTGGACGGGGTCCTGATCTCGGCCCGCATGCACCACACCACGATCGACGAGGCCCGCGAGATGCGCAAGGTGCTTGGCCGCACGAACGCCCGTCTCACCGGCGTGGTGGCCACCGGCGTGGTGGCCGGCAAAGGCTACCATTACCGTGGCTACGGCTACGGCTCGTACCCCTCCCGCAAGGACTGACCCGGCAAGAGGACTGACCCCCGACTCGCCGCTGTCATCCGGTCCCGCCCATAGAGAAGACCCCGCCCCCCAAAGGGGAACGGGGTCTTCGGTGCTTCCCGTGGACCTAGGCTCCAGTCGCCTCTCGGTCCATCCTGGGCCGATTCACGGCGGCTTCCAGCCCGGCTATGCTCTACTGCCGCGGCGCCGCACCGGCGTTGCCAACCCCCCGTTGCCGGCCACAGGACTGTCGGAGGCCCTGCTTAGGCGAGAAGGGTGGATCAGCCAGCCGACCTGCGCAGTACCAACCCTCCGCCAAGCAGCGCGACTGCGCCAAAGGCGATAAGAGCGATCTCAAGACCGGTGAACGGGAAGGTAGTCGTGGTGCTCGAAGCGAGCATCTGCTTCACCAGCGTATCCAGGACACCCAGATTGTACGGATCGCCGTACTGGTGCACCGTGGCGTCGGCCAGGTAAGCCTCGAGTTCAGCCTTGCTGTAGCTCCCGTCGAGTTTCCCGTTGTCCGCGAAGTCGTTGTAGATGTCCTGGGGGGTTGCCGCGAGGGCTACTCCACCAAGAGCCAGAACGACCACGAGGGCGAGGGCGACGGTCAAAATCATCTTCTTCGCCATACAGTTCTCCCTTCTCCTATGATGCGACCACACTGCAGTTCGTGGTCACACTGCTTCCCAATAACGGGCGTAACTATGCTTCGTACGCCCAGTGCCGACGGTCCGACAGCCGTCGGCCCACTCGATACTACTATACGCCGTCGGCCCGTGTAAACCCTTGTCGGGCCATATCTTCTAAGGGAAATGGCACCATCGGACCGGCGGACGGTCGATGAGCGGCACCCTCGGCGCCTTCCTCGCGGGCCGGGCGCGCACCGGGGAAGGTGCCCACGCCGTCCCAATCGAAGGGCTCGTAGGTGGGGACGCAGGCCTGTAGGGCCGCTACGAGTTCCTCCGGGGAGGCGTGCCGCTCGGCCAGCGCGATCAACCTCTCGAGATCGCGTGCGAAGCCGGGTGGTAAGGCGGGCGACTCGGGGCATGCGTCGTCCCGGCAGAAGCGGGCCAGTCTGATGAGCGGGTGTTTCGTGGGCGAGGTGCGCTCGCCGCGGCACACCAGGTTCTCGTGCAGCTTCTCCCCGGGCCGCAGGCCGGTGATGTCGATGTCGATGGCGTCGGCGCGGCCGTTGGCCATGAGGTCGATCATCTTGCGGGCCAGGTCCATGATCGGCACGGGCTCACCCATCTCGAGTATCAGGGTGCCGTGGTGTCCCTGGGCGCCCTGGGCGCCGACGTCGTTGGGAAGGTCGTCGAGGGCGGCGGCCTGCAGTACCAACTGCACCGCCTCCTCGATCATCATGAAGTAGCGGGTCATCTCGGGGTGGGTGATGGTGACCGGCCCGCCCGCCTCGATCTGGCGGCGGAAGATGGGGATCACGCTGCCCCTGCTGCCGAGCACGTTGCCGAACCTCACCGAGACGAAGCGCGTCTTCGGGTAGCGCGGGGCCAGGTGGTGGAGCACGTGCTCGCCCACCCGCTTTGTGGCGCCCATCACGTTCACCGGGTCGACGGCCTTGTCGGTGGAGATGTTCACGAACCGTTCCGCCCCCGCCTGCGCCGCCGCCTCGGCCACCATGAGCGTGCCCTTGACGTTGTTGAGCACGGCCTGGTCGGGGTGGAGCTCCATGAGCGGCACGTGCTTGAAAGCGGCGGCGTGGAACACCACCTCAGGGCGATGCTCGGCGAACACCTGCTCCATCTTCGCCTGCCCCAGGATGCTCGCCGGCACCAGTGCGTAGGCGTGGAAGCCCGACACCCGGAGTTGCTCGTGCAGGTCGTAGAGGGCGGACTCGTCGCGGTCGACCAGCACCAGTTCAGCGGGCAGGAAGCCCGCGATCTGGCGCACAAGTTCGGAGCCGATGGAGCCCCCGGCTCCCGTCACCAGCACACGGCGGCCGCGCAGGTAGGCGGTGATGTCGGCCAGGTCGGTCTGCGCTTTGGGCCGGCCGAGGAGGTCTTCGATGTCGAGCGCGCGGGCGTCGGCGAGGCTCGCGGTGCCGTCGACCAGCTCGGTGAGGTTCGGCAGCGTCTTGATGGGCACCCGCGCGAGTTTGGCCTGCCGGTAGATGCGGGTCATCTGCTCGGGCGTAGCTGAGGGGATGCACACGAGCACCTCGTTCACCTCGTGCGTGGCGACCAGCCGGGGAACGTCTTCCACGGCACCCAGCACGGGGTGGTTGTGCAGGCGCATGCCCCACAGGGACGGGTCGTCGTCCACCAGACCCACCACGTGGACGCGCAGGGCGGGGTTGCGGTGTATCTCGCGCACGATCATGTCGGCGGCCTGGCCGGAGCCCACCAGCAGGAGTCGCTTGCCGCCACCCACGTTGGAGAGGCTCCGCTCGTGGAACACCCGCCCGTAGAAGCGCACGCCGATCATGGCCACGGTAGCGCCCACGCCGCCCACGATCACCACCGAGAGGGGCAGGAGGTGCCGTCCGGTGGGCCAGCCGAGGGCTATCAGGGTGAGCACGGCCACCACCACGAGCGACCCTTCGCCCAGGCGCAGCGCTTGGGGCAGGCCCACGTAGCGGTTGACGATGGCGTAGACGGAGCCCACCCAGTTAGCGGCGAGGTGCGCGAAGATGGCCAGTGCGGCGAAGATCGCGAAACTGCGGCTCGTGAAGGAGATGTCCTCGGGGATGCGCCCGGCGAAGCGGAAGGCGAGGGTCGCGTAGTACGCGATCACGATGATGATCGCGTCGATGACCATGGCCAGCAGGCGCCGGCGTGTGAGTTTGAGTGCCGCTGTCATTGGAGGTGACCTCCCGTGGGAGGTAGTTCGGTGCCCATGGTCGTCTTCCTTTGGGCGAACGATACTTCCGAGGCTCCCACAGTATCGCTCGGGCGGCGCGGGGGCAAGGCGGATCCCGTCCGCCGGCGGTGCCGATCCTGCCGTAGCAGCGCGATCCGGGTGCCCGGCGCGTTCGGCCGGGTGATGGTTACTGTGGAGGGTCTCCGAGAGGGGACTCTCCAGCGTTTTGGGGGCGCTGTGAAGGGCGCTGTGAAGGGCCCTATCCGCCTGATCTAGACGATCTGGATCCGGCCCGCCACGTGCAGGAAGAACTCGGGCGACCATACCTCAAGACTCTCCGGGTGGCGCACGAACGGCTCCACGTCGCGCACCGCGCGACCCACATCGAGTGCTGCCACCGCTTGCGTCAGCATGTCTTGGAATGTTGATGCGTCGAGCGTTTCGTGCGACGTCCAGTCGCTGCTCTGCCGCATGCGGTGCTCCAGGTGGGCGAGGTGCAGTTCTGGATGGTTCGCCGCGAACCACACTAGGTCGTACCAATCGCGGCCCTTCACTCTCTTCTTCCAGCGACGGAACAGGATGGCATGCATCTTCCCAGCGAAGAGGTCAGGGAGGGCATAGGCGCGCACCGAGAAGGGGAGGGGCCGAAGCAGAAAGTGCGTCTGCGTGTCGAAACCGCCAGGCGGATCGCGGTCCACCTCGAGCTTCACCTTGATCGTCTGGTTGCTCGGTATGCTTCGGGTTGCAGTGGCCACGCCACCGATGGTGAGCAGGTGTTCGAGTGTGCCGGCCTTCAGGAACGCGGACCGCACAGCGCCCCGTGTGGTCTTCGGCTTAGCGGTCACCGTGACTGTGAGCCCGAAGGCTGCGAGTTCGCGCTCCAGCCCCCCAGGTACCGTCCAAGGTCGAAGTCTGGATCGGGCGCGAGGAGCGAGAAGTCAAGATCTTCGGAGAGGCGATCGAGTCCGTGAAGGATGCGCAGGGCGGTACCTCCGTAGAAGGCGGCGTGCTCGAAGAACTTGGCGCGCCAGAGGCCGAGGAGCGTCAGTTCCTGGAAGACCTCGCGTAGTGCTCGGGTGTAGTCCTCCGTGGTGCGATACTCGTACCCCTGCAGCATCCGGGCCACGGCCTCGTTCACGGTGCGGCCTCCCCCCGTGTCGGCGTCGGCCACAGCGCGCGCACGACCGAGGTAAGGAGGCGCAGCTTGCGCGATCCGTAGGCATCAGCGATCGACTCCAGGCGGTCCGCATCGAGCGAGGCGAGTCCCGCCGGATCGACTCGCAGATCGTCGATAAGGTAACGCTCCATCGCGGTGATGCTGTCGATGCCGGAGCCTCGGTCGGTCCTCACTCGGTCGGCCAGCGCCTTCTCCGGGGTCGCGAGCAGTAACCGTCCTCCCTCGATCTCCACGAGTTCCACGCCGAGCGGATACGCTGCCCGGGTCGACGGGCGGTAGATGAAGAGCCCGACGGGGGTGTTGAACCGTCGGGCCCGGTTCATGGCCATGGAGGTGACGGCCTCCACGCGTTCGGGGATCAGGCCGTGGTATTGCAGGGCGTATTCCAGAGAGATATACGACGGCCCGTACAGCATGTTGGCCAGAACCTCACGTGAGTAGGGTCTTCTCGCATGGGCGCGGCCGAACACATAGAGCCCCTTCTTGACGCGCACGATGTCACCCCGCCGTAGTAGGGAAGTGATCTTGTCCCGTGGGTAGGCGAGGTCGCCGAGGGAGCCGAGGAGTGCCTGGTAGTCGAACTCCTCTCCTTCGATGCGTGCCCGGAGGTGGGCGATCGGACGCAGCTTGTCGTTCATGCGAGGATTCTAGCAGTAATGGACAGAGTATGTCGACCAATTGTCGACTTACTCTGTCCATATCGCGGTGCGCTTACGCAGCTTACAAGGCGAGTGACGCATTCACAAGGCAGGTTGAGTACTTGACGGTATGCTACTCCAATCGTGGGTCACGAACCATCTGCGGGGTCGCTCTAGTCCGCGCCGGGCATCTGAATGGCGAGTCCCTCGAAGCGGGAGTAGTGCTTCTGATCGAAGGTGGCGATCCGACGCAGGCCGCGGTGCCTGATCCAACCGGCGTTGTAGGCGTCGATGAAGTCGACGTTCGACTCGGCGTACTCGAGCAGGGCTTCGGTGATGATGTCGGACTCCGGCAGCGCTAGGCCGTCCATATGGGCGACCGCCAATGCCCGCTCCATGACGTCGGGCCGTGTCAGACGGTAGTACGACTCGAGGACCCATACGATCTCGGCCACCACTATGGTGTTGGTGACCAGCCCGACCTCTCCCGCCGCCGCCCGCCGGAAGAGGGCCTCCGCTGCGTCTGCCTGCTCGGGCACGTCGTTCGTGAGGAAGCGAAGGAACACGTTCGTATCGACGAATAGAAGGTCGCTTCCGGTACAGTCACTCGGGGTCACTCCTCGGCCTCCGCGATCAGCCTCCGCGCCCGGCTCTCAGTCACCTGCGCCCTGATCGCCGCGAAGTCCTGCGGCCCGGCTACGGGCACGCTGCCGCGCAGGTCGAAGAGAGGACGCCCGGCCGGCCGCAGTACCAGTTCCCCGGCTCTGACCGTGACTATCATGTGGTCGCCCTCGCCGAGATGTAGCTCACGTCTCAGGGCGCTCGGTATGGTGATCTGGCCTCGACGGCCGATACGGAGGCTTGGCATCGGAGACTCCCTCGTGTGACTGCGTAATACCATTATAGCCTCCATACCGATCTGTACCCGCATCTTCAGCATGTTCCGCCATATCCAGGTCCGTCAGCGACTATGGAAGAAAGCGGATCCAGGATTCGTCGAGAATAGATGGCTCACCGCTGTGCCGGAATGGCGTTGATGGCTCCTATCGTCGCGCTGAACCCGGCGCGGCACCATGGGCCGAAAGGTGTAGATAGGCGCGAGTTGCACGCAAACGAAATCATGCTAACATCTCGGTTAGTGGTGCGGCATCTCCCGAAAGGACCCTTCCCCTGTGATCCGGCTCCGGAGTCTTCGCTACCACGCAGTCGCGTACTCGCTGCTCCTTCTGGCCGGCGCCCTCGTCGGCGCGGGGCTGATGGCTGTGCCGGCGTGGGCGGCCGACGCGCCCACGGCGTCGGATTCCATCCTGGTCTTCGTGGCTCACCCCGACGACGAAGCCCTGGCCATGGCGGGCATCATCGAGACGGCTCTGGCCGCGGGCGCCCCCACCAAGGTCGTGGTGGTGACGAACGGTGACCACAAGGGTTCCAGCAGCGGGCTCGCGCGGCAGGCCGAGAGCATCGCCGCCCTCGCGATCCTCGGCGTTCCCGAAGACCACGTGATCTTCATGGGATACCCCGGCATCTCGGGGGATGGGGCGCTGCGCTCCATCTACAACAACTACCGGGACCCGGCCGGCCCGGCCTACGTGTCTCCCGCCACGGGGCTCGCCGCCACCTACGGGAACCGTGGGCTCGGCGGGCGGGATTTCCACTCGTATCGGACGGGGAGCCCGGGTGCATACCGGAGCGACCGGATCCTCGCGGATATCGAAGAGGTGCTTCGCCGCTACCGGCCCACCAGGATCTACACCCACTCGCCCGTGGACGAGCACTCCGACCATCGCCTGGTCTACCGCTATCTGGTGGACGCCCTTGCGGCCGTACAGGCGGGGGATCCCACCATCCGTCCGGACGTCTACTCGGCCGTGATCCACAATCCCACCTCCTATCCCTACGCCGATCTTTGGGCGGCCACCACCTTCCCGCCGGCCAGCCCGCCGAACTTCTGGAAGAACACCATCTGGCCCGAGCCGCCCGAGACGGGCTCGTCCACCAACTACGACCACCAGATCCGGCGCTTCACTCCCACCGTCGCCTTGACCGCACCCCCCGATCTGCCCCAGAAGGTCTTCCCCTGGGCCGCCCGTGTGAGCATCCCCGTGCCGAGCGACATGCAGACGACCGTTCTGGCCGCCAACCTGAAGTTCAGGATGATCGACGCCCACGTGTCTCAGCGGACCAGTTTCAACTACGCCTTCGGGAAGAGCGACGAGGTGTTCTGGCGGCACCCCTGGTCGCGGAACATCGCCCTGGCCGCCACGGTGACCGCCTCGAGCGCCAACGAGGCCGGGTTCCAACTCCCGCGCAACGTGGTGGACGGGGTGGTGGACGGCGCCCCCGCGGGCTCCCAGGCGGAGTGGGTGGCGGACGGCGGCGCCGGGGTGGGGCAGTCACTCACGCTCACCTGGCCCCGCCCCTATCGCATCACCTCGGTGCGGCTCTTCGATCGGCCCATGCTGGGCAAACAGGTGACGAGCGCCATGCTCTCGTTCGGGGGCGGTACCGTGGTGCCGGTCGGCTCGCTGCCCGACGACGCCCTCACCCCGCTCGAGGTGGTGCTTCCCGCACCGGTGGAGACGACCTCCCTCACCATCACCGTGACCGGCTTCACCGACACGGTCGGCGGCGGCGGAGCCGGGTTGGCGGAGGTGGAGGTGTACGGCGACCCGGTCGGGCTGAGCAGCAGCCGGTCGCCCGTGTTCACGCGCGGACCCCTGGCCGACGCCGGGCGCTATTACACCTCGCCGGGCGGAGAACTGGCCCTCACGGCCCTGGCCCGCGACCCGGACGGGGGTGGGCTCACCTACACCTGGACGGCGCAGCACGGCACGTTCGCAGGGAGTGGCCAGGCCGTCACCTACCGAGCCCCTTCATCCGCCGCACCGCGGGATCTGATCACCGTACGCGCGAGCGACGGGGTCGATCTCCCCACCGAGGCCACGATGGCCATCGACGTCATTCAGGGGGTGCCGAACGGCCTCCCCATACTCCAAGACGCCGGAGCCGACGGCCTGGTGTCCATTGAAGCGGAGTTCTACGACGGCACCACGCCCTCCGGCACACACGCCTGGACGGCCGACCCGACCCCCGGCTACAGCGGCCTCGGCGCCCTGGTGGCCAGTCCCAACACGGGCACACGGGTGACCTCCTCGGTGGAGGGCAGGAGCCCCCGTCTCGACTACCAGGTGCGCTTCGTGAAATCCGGGGTGCACTACCTCTGGGTGCGGGGTCTTGGCCCGACTGACGCCGACGACACCCTCCACGGGGGCCTGAACGGCGTCGTGCTGGCCAGTTCCGCCTACATCGACCGCCTGCAGCCCACCTGGGGCTGGACCCAGGCCACCGGGAACGGCCCCGTGGCCACCATCCAGATCCCCTCCCCGGGCGTCTACACGGTGAACCTGTGGATGCGGGAGGACGGAGCCAAGGTGGACAAGCTGGTGCTCAGCACCAACGTCACCTACGTGCCTACGGGGCTGGGGCCGCAGGCGAACCCTCGCACCCTGCCCCCGGCGGCGACCCCCACCATAACCCCGGATGGGGGCAGCTTCGCCGGCTCGATGGAGGTGACCTTGGTGTCTACCACCCCCGGAGCGGTGATCCACTACACCCTGGACGGCTCCCCTCCGACCCTGGCTTCCCCGGTCTACGGCTCTCCGTTCACCCTCACCGCCTCCGCCACGGTCCAGGCCTTGGCCGAAGCTCCGACGTACCGGCCGAGCGGGGTGGCCTCGGCGACCTTCACGAAGCTGCCGCCCCCCACCGCCCCCACCGTCGGCACCCTCGACCCCGCCTCGATCGCGGGCCTCCCGGTGGGCGAACCCCAGACCTTCACCGCCACCTACTCCGACGCGAATGGGGCGGCCGACCTCAAGTGGGCCAACCTGCTCATCAACACGAGGGTCACGGGGGTCGGCGCGGTCCACCTGCGCTACGATGAGAACCTGAACCGGATCTACCTGCGCGATGTCGCGAGCACCACCTGGGGCAGGGGCGGTATCCTCGGCACCGTGGGCGGCACTTTGGAGAACGAGAACGTCGTTGTCGACCTCGCGCGGAGCTCGGTGCAGAAGGCCGGCACCACCCTGACCCTGACCCCGTCACTCAGCTTCAAGAGCGCCTTCCTCGGTCAGAAGAACGTGTACCTGCGGGCCACGGACGACGGCGGCCTTGCGTCGGCGTGGGTGAAGAGGGGGACGGTGGTGGTGACGCCCGGCGGCGGCGAGTAGCCACACGCGTAGCTCCTTCCGCGTCGTCGGGCGCCGCAGGTGACATGATGCGCTCCCGTCCTACGCCGCGAACGGGCGGATCTCCCGCTGCACCCGACCGCCGATCTCCCGGCGGGTCCGCTCGAGGTCGTAGTCGGACTGCAGGCTCATCCAGAAGCCCTCACTGGTGCCGAAGAATCGGGCCAGCCGCAAGGCGGTGTCGGCCGTGATCGCGCGCTTCTCCAGGACTATCTCGTTGATGCGGCGGGGAGGCACTCCGAGTTCTCTTGCAAGACGATTCTGACTCAATCCAAGCGGCACGAGGAACTCCTCTCTGAGGACCTCCCCCGGATGGATGTTGGGAAGCGCGTTGGTCGTTTCCATAGTGGCCTTCTCCTTCGTGGTACGCCACTGATCGTTGATCCGGATGCTGAACTCGCCGGCACGATCTCCCTTGAGCGCCTCGAGTGCGTTGCCCGGGGGGATCCTCAGATCCTCCAACGAGCGCGCACCGTTGAGCATTCGCAACTTTCGACGGGCGACCCGCTGGATATCGTGTGGGAGCCTGGTGGAGACTCGGCCGGTCCAGATCTTCTCCGCTTCCCGCCCGCGGAAGCTCTTGATCATGGAATCACTATAACGCGGTGCGTCATAGAAGGCAACCCCTTGCGTTTGTTGGAGAGATCGCGTCGAGAAGAATACGCCGCTGCAACCATCGGATGTGTGCACCATCGGTAGGAGCTTGGCAGGGTGTAGAGGTCAACTGGAGCGAGGGAGGCGGCTGACCCAGCAGGGCCATGTCTACCAGATGGTGGGGACCGGGGCGTGTCGGCGGATGCGCTCGTCTTTGGTCACCAGGGCGAGGCCGTGGACCAAGGCGGTGGCGACGATCATCCGGTCGGCTGGGTCGGTGAGCGCGGCAGATGCGTGGGTGACCGCGTGCAGAGCGACCCGGGGATCCACGGCCAGAAACGACAGGAACGGGAGCCGTTCGCACTCTTCCACCCAGCGCGACGGACTCATCGTGAGTTCGAGGCGCCCCCGCTCCACCAGCATCGCCAGCTCCCACACGCTGATGGCGGACACCGCCAGCCCCTCGGCCGATCCCCCGCCGCCGCCCGGATCGGTGGCGGCGTCCATCACCGCCCGCGCGGCGGGAGAGAGGGACTCGGGTTGGGCCAGCCACCAGATCCAGGCGTGGGTATCGAGGAGGATCACGAAAGGGCGTTCCAGTCGCCTTCCCCGACGGGTTCCGTAGGTTCGCGGTAGGCGATGAGGGTGCCGCGGAAGGGAGCCAGCATGCCCTCCACGTCGGCCGCGAAGGGCACCACGCGGGCCACGGGCCGCCCGTGGTCGGTGATGACTAATTCCTCGCTCCGCTGCTCGACGTTGCGCAGGTACTCCAGCGCCTTGGCCTTGAACTTCGACTTCGACACGGACTGCATAGCGATGAGCCTTCCCGGGAGCTCTCTTGTTACCATAGTCATACTACCATAGTCATACTACCATAGTCATACTACCATAGTCATGATACCCAGGCGTACTACCGCACCGAGCGGATCCGGATTCCGAGGGGCGGGCG
Organism: Actinomycetota bacterium; assembly: GCA_018830645.1. Lineage (GTDB taxonomy): Bacteria > Actinomycetota > Thermoleophilia > RBG-16-64-13 > RBG-16-64-13 > JAHJSA01. Next base: position 1,816 of record JAHJSA010000076.1, on the reverse strand, counting down.
CGCCGCCCATGGGTCTTCTGGTGGAGCTTGGCGACGCGGGCCGTGTGCTACATTCACCACCATGGAGATCGTCCGTGACCCCATCCCCCGCGAGGAACTCGTACGCATGGCTCACGCCCGTTTCGGCGACTTCGTCAAGGCCGTGAACATCCGCCCGTCGCAGGGGAACCGGTCGCGCGGTGTGGACGACCCGGCGATCCGCGGGCGGATCCTGGCCCTCGTGGACGCGTTGCTGGGGCCGTGACCGTCTAGCACCGGGAGCTGGCCGCCGGGCGGTGGCGGGAGTTCTCCCTCATGGAGCAGCTGGGGAACGTGGGGAGCGAGGTGGAGCGGGCGCTCCGCTGGGCTGCCAAGGACGAGCCCGGACCAAGCCGGGAAACGCTCTGGCGCGGACTCGAGCTCCTGGACCTCACCATCGCTGATCCCAAGCACCGCGGTCGCCTGCGGGAGCTGACCCGCCTGCGTGAGGTCCTCCTCGACTACTTCCTGGGGGAGAACCAGTACGGCTCCACGGCCGACAGCTGGCGGCGCTACTTCCTCGCGTTCGGGATGGCCGTGGCGCTCGAGAAGGAATCGACCGGGCGCTCCTGACGCGGCCGTTTGCGGGCGGGCCCGCCGAGGCGACGAGCGGCTCCGGCGGCGCTCGGCGCCGGATGGGTGAGAACCACGTGAGTAGTTCGACTCGGGATTTCGAGGTTATGAGGGCGGAAGGCATGTGCGCCGCTCAGTTACTCCATAAGTATGCGAAACAGCACAAAAAGATATCAGTTGGGCCCACGTCGCAGGCACATCCGGCCGGGTGCGCGGGAGAGTAGACGCGCTCAGACGGGCGTCCCGCCTCCTTGCGGAGCTTGAAGATGAGGAAGCGGCGGCCATGGAACTCCCCGAACATGCGCGTCGCCGCCGTCTGCAGAGCCTGCCTACGTCGACCCTTGGGCAGCAGTTCGATACCCAGCTCGATCTCGGCCCGTGTCACCGCCTGGATGTACAGACGGTACCCGGGCTGCGCGTCCACCCATTGGACGACAGATCGGTCGGGGGTGTGCCGCATCAACTCCGAGATCACGTTCGTGTCGAGAAGGATCATGCATCCGGCCTCGTGAAGAAGGCGCGTTCCCGGAAGCGCTCCAGGCTGTCGATCGGGAATGACGGCGTGTGCCGGGTCGTTTTGGCAATGCCGATCTTAGGTATATACTAGAGCATATACTAGCCACTGACGCCGGAGACGACCGTGTCTGAGACGCGTACGGCAAGACTATTCAAGAACGGCTCCAGCCAGGCGGTGCGACTGCCCGCCGATTTCCGTTTCGAAGGCGAGGAGGTCTACATCACGCGCGACGAGGTAAGCGGGGACGTGGTGTTGTCCACCCAACCAGGCTTGAGGGTCTGGGCCGAGTTCTTCGACCTGATGGAGACCATCGACGTGCCCTTCGAATTCATGGCTGACCGCCCGATGAATGCTCTGCCACCCGAGCGCGACGTGTTCGCGGAAGACGGTACAGAAGACAGTCGGTGACCATGCTACACATGCTGGATACCGACACGGCGAGCTACATCATCAAGGCGCGTTCGCCTGAGATCAGTGCTCGGGTCTCGGCGATCCCGCCGTCCCTGCTGTGCGTGTCGGTGATCACCCGCGCCGAGTTACAGTATGGGCTGAAGCGCCTACCGGCCGGACATCGTCTGCACGTGGGGGTGCGCGAGTTCCTGAGGATCGTCCGCGTGCTGCCGTGGGATGCCGACGCCGCCGACTACTACGCCGAGATCCGACACCAGCTCGTCACCACCGGGCAGGCCATCGGCGAGATGGACATGA
>JAHJSA010000075.1 GCA_018830645.1 Actinomycetota bacterium | reverse complement strand
GCGCACCCCGGCCGGCATCGAGCCCGAGTGGTACTTCCTCGCCGTCTACCAGCTCCTCAAGTACGTGCCCCGCTGGCTGGGGGTGGGCTTCAGCTTCATCCTCTTCCCCGTCATGCTCTTCACCGTGCCCTTCTTCTGGGGGCGTATCACCCGCTACCGCTGGGGACGCGCCATCCTGAACACCGTCGTGGGTCTTGGAGCAATCGCCGCCCTCACCCTCACCCTCCTTGGGTTCTTGGGGTTCGAGTGATGGGGCGCGCAAGATTCATCGCCGGTGCCCTCTTCGCGGCCGCCCTCCTGCTGCTGGGAACTGCGGGCTCGGCTCTGGCCGAGACCGGTACGACTCCCACCACGCTGCCCGGTGACCCCATCTGTGTGTCCTGCCACGGCGCGGTGAGTCGTGAGATCGTCGACACGTGGCGCACTCAGAACCACGGCCGCAACGGAGTCTCCTGCGAGGCGTGTCACAACACGCACGGAGGCGACTTCAGACCGTCTCCAGATGTGGGCGTGTGCATGGGGTGCCACGATGTTGACGCGATCCACCCCGACTTCAGGGCCGAGACCAGCGCCGGGCGCTGCATGGACTGCCACACCTCGAACGTGCACCTGCGCGCCGGGGTGTCCTCGTGGTTCTACAGCGGCCTTACTCAGGAGAAGCTCGAGGGGGACCAAGAGCCGCGGGAAGGCGTGGATGTAGCGGCGAGCACCGGACGGACGGTCGGGGTAGTGGTGGCCGCGGTGACGATCGTGCTCGGCTTGGTGGGCGGGTTCCTGATCGACCGGTTCGCGCGGAACCTGTAGGATCCGGCCTGCCCCTCGTCTGCGGGAGTCGACTGCTCGCCTGCAGGGAGCCAATCCCTCGCCTGCGGGAGTTTACTCCTCGCCTGCGGGAGTCGGCGGCCGTAGGCGCACCTTGAAGAGGCACACCGCCTCCCCGGACGAGATCGCCGGAGTGCCCTCCAGACCGGAAGCCGAGACGTACTCCTGCACGAAGCCCTTCAGCATGGCAGTGTGAAGACTGCACACCAGCTCCGGATACTGTGTGGAGAGTTCGCGGAAGACGCAGTTGCGTATTTCGAAGTCCACGGTGCCGTCGTCGTTCTGCTCGACCCTCGGGTAGAGGCCGAGGCCCACGGCGGTGGCGGAGAGACTCTTGAGTAGGACGCCGATGTCGTGGTGCCGCGGGTCCAGACCGTCGCGCTTCAGGGCATGCCGGGCTTCTTCCCGGCCGAGTTCGGTGCCCACGCGGTCGAGCGCCTCAGGGTCTCGGCCCGCGAACTCGTCGACGACCTTCAGCGCCACCCCGGCGAGCATCTGGTAGTCGCGCGGGGGGAACTGCAGATTGGCCACCTGGGCGCCGAGCCTGTACGTGCGAGCGGGTCGCCCGCCACCCTTCGAGCGCCGGGTGTCGGATTGAAGCAGGCGCACCTCCACCAGTCTCTGGAGATGCATACGGGCCACGTTGGGATGTAGGGAGAATTGGGCGGCCACCTCAGCCACCGTGACGGGCTTCCCGGCCGCTTCGACGATGAACCTGTAGATGGAATAGCGGGTGGGGTCCCCGAGGGCACCGGTGATGTTGAGTGTCTCCTCCGCGGAGAGGATGCTGGTGTGAGACATGTCGGCTCGGGTATCCATCAGAAGTATAGTAGCGGAAAGTGATAGTGGCGCACAGTGCCGGTACTCTAAGCACCGTTGACACAGTGTGTACGGTGGTTTATACTGTCTAGGCAGTGTAAACCCCGGGAAAGCGGGCGGAGTCGGATCAGGTCGTGGCCGGAGCTTCGACGGAGCCGGCTGCCGGGCCGGCCGCCGGGGAGGGTCCGCGAAGCCCGGCGGGGAGGGTGTGTGAGGCTGTTCTTCGTATTCTCGGGCGACGAGTCGCAGGAGTCCGACCTGCCGTCGTCGTTCCTGAAGTCCTTCGACGACGCCTTCGCTCAGCGCGTGATCATGCACCTCACCAACGACGCTGAGCTGTGCACCGGATGCGCCAGCTTCTGCGAGCACTGCCGCGATCAGTATCCGATCCAATTCGCGGAGGACGTGGTCGGTCTTCTGCAGTTGCCCGCCCGGATACCGGTGTACGTGGACGACCCCGACGACTACCTGCCCGACCTGCTCGAGCCCCACGACGTAACCCTGGCCATCAACATCCACGAAGACCTCCTTCTCAGCTTGCCCGCCCTCGCGGTCGCGTCGGGCAGCCGGGCGCTCATAGTGCCGCAGGACGACACCGACTGGCTGAGCGCTGGAGTCCGGCGTCAGACGCAGCGCATCTGCGACGGCCTCGGGCTGGAGTGCGCGTTTCCGAAACCGGCTTGTGCGCTCGATGCGCGGAACGATCAGGTCGTCATCAGAGAGTTCCAGGAGAGGTATCGGATCGGAAAGCCGAAGATCGTGATCCAGAGCCGTGACGGTGTGATCCGGGAGGCACGTGTCGTGCAGAGCGCTCCGTGCGGTAATACGTACTACGTGGCCTACAACCTGGCCGGACAGCGGATCGACGCCGATCTCAACGAGAGAGTGGTGTCGAAATACTGGCACAGCTTCCCATGCGTGGGCTCGATGCTCACCGACCCGGAGCTGGGGGATAGCATCTTGCACAAGGGTGGGTTCCTGCATTATCAGGCGGTGGACGAAGCTATCAAGGAAGAGGCCGCCCTCAAAGCGGAGGCGGTCTCGCGGGGCGAGGACCCCGAGCAGTATGTGCTGATGCGACGCATAGCCGAGTACGGCGAGCACTCGAGCGTCCCCAATCCGCTCGCGGAGAATCGCATGGCCGAACTCGCCCAGACGGTGCCGTCGGAGGTTGAGACGGCGCCCTCGGAGGTCGAGGTCGTCGCCTCCGAGGGCGAGACTGCACCTTCGGAGGTCGAGCCGGAGGTGTGTACCGCAGGTCGTAGCTAGACCCGCCCCTAAAGCGAAACCCCGATAAATGCGATATATGTGTTGATTGTGCCCCGTTCCGACGGTTCGGGGGGGTTCCACGTCCAACGCGCAGCATGATCGGGGATCGCGTAATGCGGGCTTCTCTCAACTCCAAGATCCTCGTGGTCGTCTTGAGCGTCGTGGTGGCGATCACAGCGGGCCTCAGCGCGCTCTTCTACCGGGCGGAGCGCTCGGAAGTGTTGGCGGATGCCTACGAGAGTGCCCGCGACGTCGGGCGGACCACGGAAGGCGCGCTGACGGCGGCGATGAAGTCGCGCACCACCGAGTTGGTCGGGCAGGTGGTCGAGGGCATCGAGAAGTCAGACGAAGTGCTCGACGTGGCCGTGTTCGACGCTACGGGCAAGCCGGCGTTTACTACGGGTTTCGCACCCTTGGGAGAACTGGGCGCGGAAACGCTTGGTGACCGACGACCCAGGGGCATGGTGGCCACGGGCGTTGACGACCCTGCCTACATCGTGTTCACACCCGTGGAGATCAGCCCCGTCTGTTTCACGTGCCATGAGCAGTCGGATCCCATCGCCGGGGTGATCCGCGTGGATGTTTCTCTGCGAGACGACTACGACCTCCTTCGCGGCCACCGGGACAGGTTCGTGTTGCAGACGGTGGTAATGGCCGGCGTGCTCGTGCTGGCGCTCTGGGTGATGCTCTCGCGCACCGTAGTGCGGCCCCTCAAGATCTTTGCCAGGCGGGCGCGGCAGATCGCTCAAGGGGACCTCACGCAGCGTGTCGACTTCCCGCAGGAAGACGAGATCGGCGACTTGGCCATCAGCTTCAACGCTATGACCTCAGAACTGACCGGCCGCATCGGTGACCTCGAGGAGGCCCGGGAGCGCCTGGAGACGTCGATGCACCGGGTCGCCGAGGCTCTGAGTTCGGCGCTCGACATAGACAGCATCATGCACGTCATGATCGGTGAAGCAATAGGCGTCGGGAGGTTCGCGGCCGGAGCCGTGGTCCTCGACGACGGTACTTCGTTCGTGGTCGATCCGGTCTCGTCCCCGGCGGGTCGTGGCGCCTCCTCCGAAGGCGGGGTTGCCCCGGAATCGCGTGACGTCGAGAAGGCTCTGCGCATGATCTCAGGGCTCATGACTGGAGTGGGCGCGGCGCGCGTGTTGTATCGATCGGCGGACGTGGGTTTTGAGGCCATCGGTCTTCCCGAGCAATACGAGACTGCGGTCCTGCTGTCGATGGCCTCGGAAGGGGCGTTGGTGGGTCACCTCATGCTCGTCGCCGAAGGGCATGTCGATCTGACCCAACCCGACCGTCGGGCGCTGGAGTTCTTGGCGGTGCAGGGAGCGCGCGCCGTGGTCCACACGCGACTGCACGAACTGGCCCGCGAGATGGCCATCACCGACGGTCTTACCGGACTGTTCGACCACCGCCACTTCTACGAAGCCCTCGGCAGCGAAGTGGTGCGGGCGGCACGGTATGGCTTGTCTCTGAGCCTCGTGCTCCTCGATGTGGACGACTTCAAGAAGTACAATGATCGTGTCGGCCACCGGGGAGGCGATCAGGTTTTGCGACGGCTTGGGGAGATGCTCCGCGACCATGCGCGCGGTACGGACTTCGTGGCCCGCTACGGCGGCGAGGAGTTCGCCGCGATACTGCCGCACACCACGCATCATGAGGCCGTAGCGTTTGCCGATCGCCTTCGGGATATTGTGCAGAACGAGCCCTTCTGCGAAGGCGAGGGACAGCCTGGGGGCCGGCTCACTATCTCTCTGGGTGTGTCCACGCGGCCCGAGCATGGCGGCTCCGCCGAGGAGCTCGTCGAAGCGGCAGACCGAGCCTTGTACCTGGCGAAGGCGCGCGGACGGAACAGGACGGTGTCGGCCGACGAAGCGGGGGCTGACATGACAGCAGGAGGCCCGGGCGGCCCCACAGACGGAACCTGATGTCCAGGGTGATCATCCAGGGGGAGCTCAAGCCCTTCGGCCTGCTCAACGCCGTCCAGCTGCTCTGCAACGCCTCGCTCACGGGCGCGTTCCGCATATACGAACTCGGCCTGACGTTCACCATCTACCTCGATCGAGGCTACATGGTGTCGGCGTCGGCTCCAGAGCAGGAGCCGCTCGGGGTGAAGCTGCTGAACAAGGGCCGCGTGACGGCGCGACAGCTCGACCGGGCTCTTGAGCTCCAACGACTCGCCGAGTCCCGTGGCAAGCACCTACCGATCGGGCGCATCCTCGTGCACCAGAAGATGGTCACGCAGAAAGACCTCGAGGATTGCGTCTTCGATCAGATCATCGAGACAATCTGCCTCTCTCTGGAGCTGCCTTCGCCGTATTTCAGCTTCGCGCGACTGGACGTGATACACCCAGCCAAGTTCCGAGCTTTCGTGAACTTCCAGTTCGCTCTTCTCGAAGCGTTCCGCATCGCCGACGAGATCCGGCAGGATCGGACGTTCGACCCTGCGGCGGGCGCCCGGGTCGATGCAGCTTCCCGCCGAGGCTGAGACCTGGGAGCATTCGTAGCCGCGCTAAGGCCGGGACAGGGGACCCGCCGCATCGTGCCGCCACGTGTGTGGCCGCCGCGACCGGAGCCCCGCAATTGAGCGAGTTCTAAAGCCCGGGCAGGGAACTGTCGAATCTAAGAGACGTGGGGCGCTGTTCGAAGCAACGGGAGCCTCGGTGGTCGGCAGGGACACGGGACGGTGTCGGAGCATGCACTCCGAAGGTGGTAGGTTGATGCTGGTGGAATCTTCTTCTATGCTTTCCGACAAGGAACTTGGCGCCCTCGCGCAGAAGATAGAACGCGAGCGCGATTTCGATTGTGGTCAATTCCGGCAGTCGTACTTCCGCCGGCGAGTGACATCCCGACTCCGCGCGAGCGGTGCGGGCGACTTGGGTGCGTACATCCGGCTTCTCGACACCAGCGGGGACGAGTGGACCAAGCTGATCGCCACGCTCACGGTGAACGTGACGGAGTTCTTCCGCGATCGCAGCACGTGGGAGTTCCTGCGCCGGGAGATAGGCCCGCAGCTACTCGCGAAGAAGCAGCGCCGAGGGCAGTCGTTCGTGCGCATCTGGAGCGCCGGGTGTTCCTCGGGGCAAGAACCGTACAGTCTGGCGATGCTCTTCTCCGAACTGGCCGGCAGCGACCCGCGGAGCCTTGCGGCGGTACGCATCACAGCCACCGACTACGACCGCGACTGCCTCGCGAAGGCCAAAGCCGGGCTGTACTCGGAGAACGAAATGGCCGGGTTGTCGCGTGGGCAGCTTGCACGCTTCACGAGCAGTGAGCCAGATGGGGTACGCATGGCGAGAGGCCTCAGGACTATGGTGCGCTTCCAGCACCTGGATCTGTTCTCCAGCGTCGAACAGCGCATGATGGATATGGTCCTCTGTCGCAACGTATTGATGTACTTCACCCAGGAGCAGCAGGTCTTGGTGCTCAAGAAGTTCGCTCTGGCGCTCAACCCGGGCGGCCTCCTGATACTGGGAAAGAGCGAGAAGCTGAAACCGGAGCTCTACGACGAGTTCGTCCACGTGAGCTTGGCCGAGCGGGTATATAGGAAGAGAATGCCTGAGGAGGCGTCATGAAACGGGAGTTCCACGAAGTCGGGTTCTTCAGGAGCCTCGCGTTCGTGTACTACATGGCTACGTTGATCACCATTGGCCCGACCACGATCGTGGCGCTCACGTTCTTCTACTTCATGAACCTGCGGGGGAAGCTCGCTCCAGGTGTGAGCTTCATGGACCTGGCTCTCCCACTGTCTCTGGAACTGGCCCTAGCGACTCTGCTCATCGGCAGCCCGCTCTGGATCATCGGCTTCTATCGGTACGTCCTGCGTCCGGTTCGCGAGATAGGCGGTTCGCTCAGCCGGAGTGCGCAGGGAGATCTCAGCCATAGGTGCGAAGTTGAGCGCAGTGACGAACTCGGCGTTCTGGCCAGTCAAGTCAACTACCTCCTCGAAAGCCTTTCCGGCATCGTAGGAGGCGTGAAGGACTCCTCCACGAGCGTATCGAACGCCGCCGAGCAGCTCAGCGACTCGGCGAACGACATCACGAACTCCACCATCGAGGTTTCCACGTCTGTTCAGCAGATCGCCCAAGGGGCGGAGCTTCAGGCGCGGAAGATCGAGGAGATATCCACGGCCGTGTCTCAGATCACCCGCGCCATGGAAGGAGCTTCACGTCAGGCGAAAGCGGCGGCCGACACCTCGCATGAAGCCCAACAGTTCACGAAGGAGGGTGGCGAAGCCTCAGGGCGGCTCATCAAGAAGATCACCAGCCTCCAGGACGGCATCGAGAGCTCTGTGAAAGTGGTGGAGCAACTCGCCAAGCAATCTCGCGAGATCGAGCGTATCAACGACCTGATCAACGATATCGCCGACCAGACCCACCTGCTCTCGCTGAACGCCGCCATCGAGGCGGGCCGGGCCGGCGAAGCCGGTCGGGGCTTTGCCGTCGTGGCCGATCACGTGCGGAAGCTGGCCGAGCAGTCGAGCACGGCCGCGGAGCAGATCGCCGCGCTGATCTCCGAAGTGCGGGGAGGCACCGACGTGGCCGTGGATGTCATGCAGCGTGAGCGCATGCTGATCGAAGAGGGCCACGCGGATGTGGAGCAGACGAGCCAAGTGCTGCAGCGACTCTTCCGCGGAGTGGAAGAGACAGCACGGCTGAACGATGAGATAGTCAACGTGCTCGCCGCGCAGCTGAGTGCCGTCGAGCGTGTGGAGAAGGCGTCATCGGACATCGCCGCGGTCGTCGAAGAGAACGCCGCAGGCGCGCAGCAGACCGCCGCTGCGACCGAGCAGCAGGCCGCGTTCATGGAGGAGATCACCTCGTCGAGTCACGAACTCGCCGACATGGCCGGGCACCTCGCAGCCCTCGTGGCCCGGTTCACGGTCTCCTCCAACGGCAACGGGCGCGTGGCCGTGTCGGAGGAGACACATGCCAGGTGAAGTCGAGAAATACCTGCTGTTCCACCTGGGCAGGGGGCGGTATGGCCTCCCGATCACAGACGTGAAGGGTATCTTGCGTCGTCCTGAGGTCGTGGATATGCCCGGCGCCCCCCCTTCGATCGAGGGCATCTTCAACCTGCGCGGCGAGATTCACGCGGTTGTCAACCTGCGCAGGCGGTTCGGTCTGAGCGAGGCCGACGGCACCCGCTCGGCCGACGGCACTCGGTCGCCCGGCGGTCCCGAGGAGTTCGTCCTGCTGCTCGACGTGGCCGACGAGAACATGGCCGCCCTTGTCGATTCCTGTTACTCAGTCGAGGAGATATCGTCCGACGACATCATGGAAGCCCCTGAGGACCTCGTGGTCGACGGCGAGATCAGGGCGGCCGTCCGTGGGATCGTGAAGCGCGACGATCACGTGCTCTTGCTGGTGCAGGCTCATGAGCTGCTGCCTCCCGAGCAGCTGGCCCGGCTCCGGGAGCTCAAGGAGGTGCCCGTCGGATGAACGTGTTGATCGTCGATGATTCCGGATTCATCCGCAGGATGCTCCGAGACATCTTGGAGAAGAACGGCTACTGCATCGTGGGTGAAGCGGCTGATGGAGAGGCGGCGGTGCGCGTGTACCAAGAAGTGCGGCCGGAGATGGTGACGATGGACATCACCATGCCTGTGGCCGACGGCATCGAGGCCCTCGCGAGGATCATGGAGTTCGATCCCGAGGCCAACGTGGTCATGGTGAGCGCCCTCGGCCAAGAGGAGTTCATCGAGCGATCCCTTACCCTGGGCGCCAAGGACTTCATTGTGAAGCCCTTCCAGCCCCAGAAGGTGCTGGACACTCTGGAGCGTGTGGGTCGTGGCTAGCGCGGCCCGAGTCATCGTCGTCGATGACTCGGCTCTGATGAGGACCCTGATCTCCGACGTCCTCTCCAAGGCCGACGACATCGATGTGCTCGACACTGCCCGAGACGGCGAGGATGCGCTCAAGAAGATCGCTGCTCTCGATCCGGACGTGATCACTCTCGACGTCGAGATGCCACGCATGAACGGTCTCGAGGTCTTGATGGAACTCCAAGGCCGGCCGAGGCCGCAGGTGATCATGTTGAGCGGCGTCACCGATCCCGACGTGGCGTACGAAGCCCTCGAGCTCGGCGCCCTCGACTTCGTGCTCAAGCCCTCAGGCACGATCTCGGTGAACATCGACGAGCTGGGAGAAGACCTGCGCGAGAAAGTGAGGGCGGCGGCCGCGGTGGTCGCTCCTCTGGCGCAGCACCCCGTCCTTCCCGGCAGGCCGCAGCCGGGGGCGCGCCCGTTCATGCCGGTGGTCGCGGTGGCGGCGTCGACGGGCGGTCCCATGGCTCTCGACGTGCTGTTCGCGGGGTTGCCGGGGGATCTCGAGGCCGCCATCGTCGTCGTGCAGCATCTGCCCGTTGGCTTCTCACGCTCGTTGGCGCAACGGTTGGACCGTGTGTCGGAGCTCGAGGTGGGCGAAGCCGTGGACGGTCAGGTGATCCGCGTGGGTCACGCCTACTTGGCCCCCCCGGGGAGCCAGCTGAAGTTCGGGAAGAACGGTTCGAGCAAGACCATAGAGCTTACCGACGAGAAGGGCTACGGCCGCTTCAAGCCCTCCGCCGACGTGACCCTCTCGTCCTTGGCCGAGGTGTTCGGTCCGCGGGGCATTGGGGTGGTTCTCACCGGCATGGGCGCCGACGGGTGCCAAGGCATGACCATGCTCAAGGCGAAGAAGGCCACGACCATCGCTCAGGACAGGGAGACCTCGGTGGTGTACGGCATGCCGAAGGCGTGCATTGATGCAGGCGTGGTCTCCGAAGTGCTGCCCCTCCATCGTATCGGGCCGCGGCTCGTCGAGTTGATCTCCGACGCCCGGAGGCGGCGGAGGTGAGCTCGATCTCTGACGAGGCACGCTACAGAGCTCTGTTCCTTGAGGAGTCGCAGGAGCTGCTCGACGGCTTCCTTGATTGCCTCTTCCGATTGGAGGCTCAGCCGGCCGACCTTGCTCCGGTCGACGAGATCTTCCGTGTGGCCCACACGCTCAAGGGCATGGCGGGGGCCATGGGTTTCAGCGCTATCGCCGAGTTCTGTCATCGGGCCGAGAACCTGCTCGACCGTTGGCGCCACGACAAACAGCCCATCGACCCGATCGATCTGGAGTTCATGTTCCAGGTGGAGTCCGTGCTCCGCGATATGACCGCCAACGCCGACGACGTCTCTTCCCACCAAGGCGCGTTGGCCATGTTCGCCGGTGAGCCGAAGGTGCGGCCCCCACAGGCGCCACCGCAGACCGGAGTCTTGGGCGGCCGCACCGGCGTCGCGGAGGGCGAGTCCGGCGTCGCGGTCACCTTGGAGGACGAAGTCGCGTATCCGAGACTCCGTTTCAAGATGGTATTGAACCGCTTGGAGAAGCTCGGCGCCGCGGTGCGCACGGTACCAGGTCCGGAAGAGTGGGAGACTCTTGAGCCGGGCGGTGCGGTCGCCTTCATCCTAGACGGCATCGTCGAGGAGGGGCTGCTCGTCCAGACTGCTGCGTCAGTGGGAGAGGTCGCTTTGGTCATCCCGCTGGAAGCGGGGCCGCCTCTCGTCAGGGTTACCGTCGACTGCGGACGGGCCGGGGCCATCCAGGCCGAGGCCGCGCCCTCCGAAGCGGGGCCGGCCGGGGGGGAGCCGCCGGCCGACGCCAGGCCTTCCGAGGAAGCAACCCCGGGAATCGCGCTGCCGTCGGCCGACGTTGACGCCGCGGCCTCCGTGCGCGAGAAAGTGGGCGGCGCCCTGGGCGGCGCCGTCCAGAGTTTCCAGCAGACCGGCATCCGCGTGGACCGGAAGAAGCTCGACCGCATCACGAACATGGTGGGCGAGATCCTGATGCTGCGACGACGCCTCCGGGCGGTGGTGGGCGCCACCGAGGACCCCGAACTTCAGGAGATCCTCGAGTTGATCGAACGCACCAGCCACGACCTCGAGCGCGAGGTGCTGTCGGCGCGCATGGTGCCCATCGGCTCGGTCTTCCAGCGCTTTCAGCGGTTGGTCAAGGAGTTGTCCGTCCAGCTCGGCAAGGAAGTAGACGCCGAGTTCATCGGCGGTGAGACCGAGATCGACCGAGCCCTGCTCGATCGCGTGCAGGAGCCCCTGGTGCACATCATCAGGAACAGCCTCGATCACGGGCTGGAGACACCCGAGGAGAGAGAGGCAGCCGGGAAGTCGAGAAGAGGTCGCCTGACCGTTACGGCCGCCGCGGAGCACGGCAACGTCGCGCTCAAGGTCGAGGACGATGGGCGGGGCATCGACCCGGCACGGGTGCTCGCGTCGGCGCGCAAGAAGGGTGTGCTCTCCGCGGACTCCGGTGTTGATCTCACCCAGGCCCAGGTGTTCGCCCTGCTGTTCCAGGCCGGCTTCTCCACGGCTGAGAAGGTTACCGATGTCTCGGGTCGGGGTGTCGGGCTCGACATCGTGCGCAAGAACGTTGTGGAGGTGGGCGGCGACATCAACATGATCTCCACGCCCGGCGCCGGCACGAAGGTGATTCTCGAATTCCCGCCCACGCTCTCGCTCCTGCAGTCGCTCGTGGTGCGGGCGGGACACATGGTCGTGGGCGTGCCGAGGAACCAAGTGTTCCGCATCATCAAGATCGAGCCGGGGGAGATCTCTTGGGTCAGGGGGATGCCCATGATCATCGTGAACGATCAGCCGGTGGCGATCCGTTCCCTGGTAGGCCTGCTTGAGCGTGGTGACGTTCTCGCTGTCGACGGCGCCCACTTGGCGCTGCTCGTGAAGCTGTCGTCGCGCACAGAAGCGTTGGTTGTGGACTCGCTGATAGGCGACCAAGAGCTCGTCATCAAGCCCGTCGCGCGGTCGCTCAGCCGGGCACCGGGGCTCGTGGGAACCTGTGTGATCGCCGATGGGCGGCTGTCGTTGTTCGTAGACCTCCGTTTACTGCTTCTGCAGAGAGGAATAGGAGTTGAGGCCTGAAGCCGCGGACCTGTTCCGCGAGATTGTGAGCATCGGTGCGTCTCAGAGTTCGGGCGCCTTGGCCGAGCAGATGGGCCATGCCGTCCGGATCACCGTCCCCATGCTGCGGGAGATGGAGTTGGAGGAGGCGGCCACGGTCTTCGGCCCACCCACCGAGCCGGTCGAAGCGGCTTTGGTCATCGTGGAGGGGGCGTTCCAGGCAGGGCTGCTGCTCGCGTTGCCCGAGGAGGACGGCAAGGCCCTGCGCGCGGCACTCGGCGTGGCCGAGGACGACGAGTTCGGCCTCGAGAAGCCGCTCGGGAACGTGTTGACCTCGTTCGTCGAGGCGACGGGCACGTTTCTCATGGCCGATCTGAAGCCCGAGCTCACCCGCTATCTGCGCGACATGGCAGGATCGCTTGTGCCCTCCCTTATGGGCGAGCTCGACTACGAGGTGGAGTACTTGTGGATGGTCGAGGTGGACTTCGTCACCGACCAGACCAGTGTCCTCGGCCGGTTGTTCTTCCTGGCAGACGCCGACTTCTATCGCATGATCGACGAGATGGCCGGCTAGCCGTTGTGCTCGTGCCCCGAATCACGCGGAGAGGAGTGCGAGGGTCGGGATAATGATCCTCCAGGTAGGCATAGCGCAGGTGAAGATGGGGTTCGCCGGGGATGTCCTGGTGGCTCAAGCCCTCGGCTCGTGCGTGGGCATCGTGCTCTTCGATCAACGGCTCCAAGTGGGAGGAATGGCCCACTGCCTGCTGCCGGCTCCGCTCAACGGTACCGCCTTGCCTGCCGGCAAGTTCGTCGTGGCGGCGATACCGGCTCTGATCAGGAAGCTCGAGAGCGCCTCCCAGCAGAAGCCTCGGCTCCGAGCCAAGGTGGTGGGCGGGGCGAACATGTTCGGCAGGGTGGCCCTCGGCAAGAACGTGGGCGACCGCAACATCGAGGTCGCGCTGAAGGTGCTGCGTGAGATGCACGTGCCCATCGTCGGGAAGGACGTGGGCGGTGGTTGGGCCCGGACCGCGGAGTTCGATATCTCCACCGGGCGCGTGAAGGTGACGTCCTACAAGGGAGGGGTCGTCGAGCTATGAACATCGCCGACCAGATCGAGAATCTGAAGACGCAGGCCGACGTGGGACTCCGCTGCTCGGTCGTGGGCCCCGATGGGCCGGCCCAGTGGTTCGTCGCGAAGCTGAGAGGCATCGAGATCGCCCAAGTGCACGATGTCTACCTGGCCGCCGATGGGGCCTCCGCCAAGGCCGACGCCTGGACCGCCCTGATGGCCGGGGAAGCCGGCGAGGGCGATGCGGGCGACGAATCCCCCGGTTTCGACCTATCCGGGGTACGGGTGGTCAACGGGCGGCCGAACGTATTGGAGCCCGCGGACGAGGTTTCGGTCTTCTTCGATCTGTTAGACGTTCTCGAAGCGCCCCTGCCCTCGTCGGGCGTTCTCGTGGTGGGGAGCGCCGGCTGCCAGCTCCTCGGCTACTTCCTCAGCCAGCGCATCGCCACCGACTCGGCTACAGACGCGCTGTTCGAGTTGTTCTCGTTCTTCAGTGAGGCTCAGAAGCGCGAGCAGCGCCTGGCCTTGCGGCTCGACGAACTGCGCCGTGCCTACCATGACGTGGAACGCCAACTCGCCGAGACGTTCTTCACGCATGAGTTCTTCAAGGCGCTCACGGTGTACGAGCCGCTGAGGAGCGTCGCGGGGATGGTCGTGGACGGCACCCTGGGCATCATGGGCGCCGAGAGCTGCGCCCTCTACATCAAGGCCGACAACGAGTCGCAGACCCTGGGGCTGTACGGATCTCAGGGCCAGAACCTGGAAGCGTACCCCGACACCCTGCCGGCAGATCCTGATTGGGTCGACCGGCACCTTCGGTCGACCGACGGGAGCTTCACCCCGTTGGTGCGGCCGGAGGTCTTCCGGGAGATGTTCGGCGGCAGCCCCGGCCTGGGTGCGGTGCTCTTTCGGAAGGACGATCTGCTCGGTCTTCTGATCGTGACGTCAGAGGATATCGCCTACGGTCCTCTGGAGCTCGAGCGTTTCATGAGCGTCGGAGGGATGGCGGGACTCTCGCTGCAGAACGTCCTGTTGCACGAGGAGATCGAGAAGCGCTCGATAACCGATCAGCTCACCGGCCTGTACAACCATCGCTTCTTCCAGCAGATCCTCGAGCAGGAGTTCCTGCGCGCCCGGAACACCAAGGCCCAGATGTCGATGATCATGATCGACCTCGACTTCTTCAAGGAACTCAACGACACCTACGGCCACCTGCTCGGCGATATGTTCTTGCGCCGGGTGGGCGAGGCGATACGGTCGGCCGTGCGCGAATCGGATATCCCGGCCCGCTACGGCGGCGACGAGTTCGCTCTCGTGCTGCCGGGCACTGCGCTCGGTGGAGCCGAGGTGGTCGCACGCAAGATCTTCGATGCGGTGCGTGAGATCACGATCGACGTGCCCGATGGAGTAGTCGCGGATCGCACGGTGAGCGTGGGGGTCGCCGCCCTGGAGGCCGACTGCCACGTGCCCAAGGATCTGTTCGATCGCGCTGATCAGGCGCTCTATGTGGCCAAGGAGAACGGCCGGAGCCAGATCAGGGTGTACCGCTCGCAGGATTGACCCGGAGCACCGGCGAGCGTGATCAGCGGCGACCGGGTGCACCGGCGACCGGGAGCACCGGCGTCATCGAAGGGGGTCGGATCGGCCACCGTTGGCTCCGGGCGCGTCGTTCTCGGGCGCGGCCAGCTTGATGCCGAAGTCGGGACACAGGTACTCGCACAGCCTGCATTCGGTGCAGGCTTCGGCGTCGATGATGCGGGGGAAGCCGGCCTCATCGAGCTCCATGACGCCCTTCGGGCAGAAGTGCGCGCAGATGCCGCACTGCTTGCAGCGGTCACGGTCGAAGACCGGCAGGTTCTTCGCCGCGTCTTCGGATCCTTTCTTCGTGCTCTCCGGCATGCGCTCTTCCATCTTCAAGAGGGATTGTACCCGCTTCGGCGTGTCGAGGGCGCCTGAGGGCCGCGGCTCATGCCCCGCCGGCGAGGGCAAGCACCGCCGCCGTGAGGCCGGTCCCCACCACCACCCCCGCCGTCACCTGACCGGGCGTGTGGCGGCGAAGCGCCACCCGCGACCAGCCCACAGCCGGAACGAGCGGCGCGAGCGCGAGCGCCCAGAGGCCGAGCAGCCCCGCCAGCAAGATGACCCCGCTCGATACGATCGCCGAGTGAAAGCTGATCTTCCACACCGTCGTCACGCCGGTGAGAACGGCGCCTGTGGTCAGCGCTGTCAGCAGGCCGAGCTGGATGAGGCGGGGGGCGTCGAGGCCCCACGCGAGGGCGAGGGCGAGGGCGGTGGCCGCGAGCGCCACCAGCAAAGGGCCCGAGCGTTGTTCGCGAAGGACGATGTGGAAGTCGGTGACCGTGCGGGCACGCATGCGCCTGAGGATGTCGAGCGCGGGCAACCCGGCGGAGAGCGCCGCCAGACCCAAGGCCCAGATGAGTCCGGTCCATGCGCCTTCTGCGGCGCCGAGGCCCAGTGCGACGAGGATGTAGGTGCCCATGAGAGCGGGCTGGAACACCGTTGAGAGGAAGCGGGCGGCGGCGATCATCGCAGCCCGGGTTTGTAGTCGAAGGCCCACGCGGAGAGCGGGCGAGTGGCCGGTGGTAACGTGCTCGGCCGCTGTCGCCTCGGGACCAACGCGGAACGGACGCCAAGGGCGCCCGTTCCGTATGACATCATTCGAGTGTGTCGCAAGCAGTTTAGCGTCGTACTCGGGACGGTCGTCGGCAGCCCTCGCTACAATGGGCCACCCGCGGGACCATGAAACGCGTCACGGCATACCTCCCTCGGGTCGAGTGTCTAGCTGTATGGTACCACCGGTGTTCACTTTGTGAAGGGCATCGTTTTCGGCGTGGGGGAAGGGGAAAACTGAAGCCTCACCGCTTCCGGATAAGCACCCGCCAGTGGCCCTCCAGCGGAACGACCTCCAGCACCTCATGTCCGTCGTTCGCGGTGCTCTCAGGGACGTTCGTGGCGCCGGCTGCGTCGAGCAGCACCGCCAGCACCTCGTCGCCCGCCATCTGGGCCAGCACCAGTTTGGTCTTCACGTAGTTGAGGGGGCAGACTACGCCCCGCAGGTCGACTTCGCGGTCGGCGAGGAGCGCGGAGCCCGCGGCGGGTTGCGGGATGTCGGCGGCTTTCCGCTGCGCCGGTTGGGGTTTCGCGGGGAACCGCAGAGAGTCGTCCATCGAGTCGTAGAGGTTCTGCACCACCTCGATAAGCGCTACGACCTGCTCGGCCACCGGAAGGCCGTTTTCGGCCTCCAAGGCGTTCTCCGGGTCGGCGATCGCGACGGCCCTTCGGGCACGCGCGATCAAGTCGGCGAACCCGGCGTCCACCAGCCCCGCTTCCAGGAACCCGCAGGCGAAAAGCTCCAGCGCCTCGGCGCCGGTGCGGGCTTCCTGTCCCTGGGTGATCAGAAGCGACCGGGCGGCCAGCACGGTGGCGGCGACGTGCCGGCCTTCGGACTCGGCCTCGCGGGCCGCGGCGAGATCCAGTTCGATGAGGTCGAAGACCCCGGCTCCGCACTCCCCGGGGCCGCGTCCGGCCAGGGAGAAGGGGGTCTCGGCGCCCCAATCGTAGTAGAAGCTCGGGTCTTCCTCGAACCGGGGCACGGTGCCGTGCCGGCGCGCAAGTTCGGCGGCCAGCGTGCGGCCGCCGGCGGCGAGGAAACCGGCGAAGTCGGGCGCTGTGCCTGACTCTCGGTAGGCGGCAAGGAGTTCTGTGAGGAAGGCCGGCAGGGCGCGGGCGGGGACCGCTTCGCCGCCCTCGGCCAGCCGGGTCTCGCCTTCCCGTACCCATCCGCCGAGCTGGACGGTGTAGTAGGGCACAAGCCTGCCTTCGATGCGGCGCGCGCCGCCGTGCAGTCCGATCTGGCCTATGGGGTGACGGCCGCAGGAGTTGGGGCAGCCGCTCACGTGGATGTCCAAGTCGCCCAGTGCGGCCAGGTCCAACTCGGAGCGGTCGACCTGGGCGACGAAGGCCTTGGTCAGGCCGCGCGACAGGCACATGCCCAGGCGGCACGTGGCTGCGCCGGTGCACGACACGGTATGGCGCAAGGCGGGTGGCAGGGGTTCGGCCAGCCCGAGCGCCTCGAGCTCCGCCCGAACCTGGGGGAGGTCCGTCTCCCGGACCCAGTGGAGCGAGAGGTTCTGCCACTGTGTGGCGCGGGCCAAGCCGTCGGTGTACTCCTCCGCGATGCCGGCCAGACCCGCCAGGACCCCGGCCGAGATGTCGCCGAGCGCCAGGGGGACGTGGGCGACCACATACCCGGCTTGGCGCTGGGCGCTGGTGTTGTGCCTCCGCCAGAGCTTAAGGGCCGGCTGGTCTGAGGAGGGGGCCGCGGCGCCGTCCTCGGCTTCCGTGCTGAGGGCGCGGGCGGCTCCGGGCAGGTCCCGGACGGAGAGCGGCGCAAAGTCCGCTTCACGAAGGCGCTTGATCTCGTCGAGGTATAGCCGCCTGAACTCCTCCAGCCCGAGCTGCTCCACCAGGAAGCGCAACCGCGCCCGGTGCCGGTTCCGCCGGTTTCCCCGCCGGTCGAACACCCGCTTAACCGCCTCGGCGACCAGGGCCACGTCCTCCGCGGGCACGAACTCCTCCAACAGGTCGGCCACGCGGCTCTTGGAGCCCATCCCGCCACCGACGTAGACGGCGAAGCCGGGCCGCCCGTCGCGCTCGCGGGCGACGAACCCCAAGTCGTGCACGGTCGCCGCGGCGCAGTCCTGGGAGCAGCCCGAGAAGGCGATCTTGTACTTGCGCGGCAGCTGTAGGCTCAGCGGATCGGCGAGCAGTCGCTCGGTGACGGCTACCACCCACGGCCGCACGTCGAAGGCTTCCCGAGGGCAGACCCCGGCCTCCGCGCAGGCGCCGACATTCCGCACCGTGTTGCCGCCGCCACCCTTAGTCGAGAGCCCGACGCGGGCAAGCTCCACCAGTGCGGGGTGGATGCCCTCCAGGGGCACGCCGTGCACCTGGATGTCCTGGCGGGTGGTAACGTGCAGGGTCTCGCTCCCGTACGTGCGGGCGACCTGGGCGAGTGCCCGCATCTGCTCGGGGAGCAGGCATCCGGCGGCGAGTCGCACGCGCAGCATGAAGCTGCCGTCGCGACGCTCCTCGTAGACTCCCTGCGGAACGCGCAGGGAGCGGAACGCGGCGGGCGAGAGCTGCCCGGCGTTGACCTGCGCGACGGCTTCGGCCAGGCGCGCCAGGTCGTCGCCGAGGCTCTCCGGTAGGTTGAGCACTACTGTCATGAGGGTGCGTCGATCCTTTCTACACGCCGGGCGTGCCTTCGTCTCCAAGAACGTCCGCGAAGAAGGAGCCGTACTTGAATCCTCCATCGGGGGAGATCGCCACGGCGATCCCGTCCGGGTGGGTCGTTTCCGCCGGTTGCGTGGCCGCGTGCACGATGGCTCCGGTAGAGGGGCCCACGATCAGCCCCTCCTCCCGGAAGAGGCGCTTCGTCATCGCGT
Organism: Actinomycetota bacterium; assembly: GCA_018830645.1. Classification (GTDB taxonomy): domain Bacteria; phylum Actinomycetota; class Thermoleophilia; order RBG-16-64-13; family RBG-16-64-13; genus JAHJSA01. The sequence goes on along the minus strand of JAHJSA010000075.1, from coordinate 38,671 downwards.
AGGCGGATTGGTCGTCCACGGTCACGACCTCGTCGATGAAGCTCGGGTCGAGGATACCAGGCGGCCTGGACTCGGTCAGGTTCTTGAGTCCCGGCAGACGGTGGCCGCGTTCGGGCTCGATGGCCACGACGCGCACGCCGGGGTTGCGCTCTTTGAGGTAGCGCCCGGCGCCCACGATGGTGCCGCACGTGCCGTACCCGGCGAAGAGCCGGGCGATCCGGCCCTCGGTCTGGCGCCAGATCTCGGGGCCGGTGGTCTCGTAGTGGGCGCGGACGTTGTCGGGGTTCTCATACTGGTTGGCCATGGCGTACCGTTCTCCGCCGGCGCTGCGCACGAGAGAGTGCGCGAGGGCGATGGCGCCGTCCTTGGGATGATCCACCGGGCAGAGGTCGTCCGGAGTGGGCCACACTTCGGCGCCGAGCATGCGGAGCAGCAGCAGCGTCTCCTCGGGGACCGCATCGGGGATGGTTACCGTTATCTTGACGCCCAGCAGCGCGGCCATACCCGCGAGCGCGATGCCCGTGTTGCCCGAGGTCGGCTCGACGAGTTCCCTGCCGTCGAGCTCGCCCCGCTCTGTCATCCCCCGCAGCAGGTAGAGCGCCGTCCGGTCCTTGATGGAGCCGAACGGGTTGAACCCCTCCAGCTTCAGATAGAGCTGGGTATCAGCCGGCGCCACCCGTTGCAGGCGGACCAAAGGGGTGGGGTAGTCGGGGTTGCCGATGAGTTCGCGGATGTCGGAGAATCGACGCACCGCCGGATCCGACCGTAGCGATCCGCCGGCCACACCGGCCGCGTGCGCACCGCCGGCCAGAGCAGTGCGCACGCCGGGGTTCGGCGTGGTTCCCGAGGGCGCCGCCGACTCGAGTGTCGTGGCTTCGCCCATGGCGCGCCTCAGCCCTTCAGCGGCCGGGTGTGGATACCGCACTCGCCGCCGCACTTGTTGGTGCCGAGCCAGCGGCCCGCCCGCTCGTCGGCGCCCTGGCTGATGCGCGTGCAAGGTGAGCACCCCAGGGAACGGTAGCCTTCGGCGTAGAGGGGATTCACCGGCACGCTGTACAGAGCCAGGTACTGCCACACCTCGCGCTCGTTCCAGATGAGGATGGGGTTGAGCTTGATGAGGCCGCTGTCGCGCTCCTCGATCTCCTGGAAGTCGGTTCGCGTGCGGCCCTCGGTGCAGCGCAGACCGGTGACCCAGCACTCCACTCTGAGCTCGTCGATGGCTCGGCGGGTGGGCTCCACCTTGAGGATGTCGCAGCAGGTGTCCGGATCGGTCTCGTAGAGTCGGTCGGGGATGGCCTCGTCGTTGGAGAACACGGCGAGCTCGGGGTAGACGGCCACCGTGTCGTGCATGAACTGCACCGTCTCGGCGGGCTTGAACCGGGTCGTCACGATGAAGCCGCCAATCTCGGGGGACACTTGCTTCGCGAGATGCCACACGACCGACGAGTCCTTGCCCAGGCTGTTGGCCACCGTCAGGCGATCGCCGTACTCCTGCCAGGCTTCCCGGATCAGGCCCAGGGAGCGATCGACTTTCTGCCTGAAGTTCAGGTCCTCGACGAGGCTGCGGACGTCTTCTATAGTTGCGTTCAAAGGCATGATGAGCTCCTCTAGTTGAGAGCGTCTTCCGACGCCGGTTGTCGTGCGAACACCAATACTCTGTGTGGAATCAGACACGCACCTCCTCTTCGACCCCTTGCTCCCCGTATGGCGGGTTGTCCGCCGGTGGACCTAGCCCGAAAAGCACGGAGGCCCCGACCTTTCGGTCGGGGCCTCCGGTTTTCCGGTCAGCCTGCTTGCCGTCTTCGAGACCTACGGCCCTCTCTTCTTGTCCAACCGGATCTTCTCGGTCTTGTTGATCTGGATGATCCGGCGATCCTGGATGATGATCTCAAGACATCCGTGGCTCATCGACTGGACAAGGAGGGCGATCTCCTTGAGCCACTGCTCATTCTCTCTGCTGTTGGGACCGGGGTGTCTCATGGTCACCGATGGCTAAACATGAGTAAGACGATCAGATTACTCAGCATTGTAACAAGTCGTGATCCGCTTCGTCAAGTTCTCTCCCTTGAGACCGGCGGAGACGGCGGCGCGTCACGAGGCGACTGCGTCTGACTTCGAGGAACCGAGCGCTGCTTCGAGTGGGAGGAGGCAGACAGGCCCCAAGGCCTGGTTTCGCCTGACGGGCGCCCCGGGTACGCCCCCTCACGTTGCGCGTCCCCCGCTCGGAGGTCCTCATTCATGGACGCAGTGCTCCTTTCGCGTATCCAGTTTGCTTTCACGGTCGGCTATCATTTCCTCTTCGTGCCGCTGAGCCTGGGGACGTCGCTGTTCCTTGTGGCAGCCGAACGCAGGCACCGCCGCACCGGTCTTCCCGCCGACCGCGCCGCCGCCGACTACTGGATTCGTCTCTTCACCACCACCTTCGCCATAGGCGTGGCCACGGGCATCACGCTCGAGTTCGCCTTCGGCACCAACTGGGCCACGTACTCACGCTTCGTAGGGGACATCTTCGGGGCGCCCCTGGCGGCCGAGGCTCTCTTCTCCTTCTTTCTCGAATCGACCTTCTTGGGGGTGCTGCTATTCGGGAGAAAGCGCGTCTCCGCCCGCTTCTACTACGTGTCCACATGGCTCGTGGCCGCAGGTGCCCACTTCTCGGCCCTCTGGATCATCATCGCTAACTCGTGGATGCAGACACCGGCCGGCTACGAGGTGATCGACGGCAGGGCCGTGCTCACCGACGTGGCGGCGGCCTTCCTCAACCCCTCCACGCTTCCCCGATACTTCCATACGGTCCTTTCCACCTGGGTGGCGGGCGCTTTCTTCGTAGCCGGCCTCTCCGCCTGGTACCTGCTCAAAGGCCGGCACCACGAGTTCGCGCGCCGCTGGCTGCGCGCCGCCTTGGTGGTGGGTCTGGGCGCCGCGCTCTCCATGCCGGTGGTGGGTCACTGGCACGCGGTACAGGTGGCTGAGACCCAGCCGGCCAAGATGGCCGCCTTCGAGGGGATCTACACCACGGGGGGCAACGCCGGCCTGGCGCTGATAGGCTGGGTTGACACGGACGCAGAGGAGGTGCGCGGCCTCGTGGTGCCTTCGCTTCTGAGCGTCTTGCTCGGGGGCGGCACCGATACGGAAGTGGTGGGGTTGAACGACTTCGCTCCCGCCGACAGGCCGCCCGTGCAGCTGACGTTCCAGACCTACCACTTGATGGTCACGCTCGGAGTCTACTTCGTCGCGCTGATGCTCTTAGGCCTGCTGCTCTGGTGGCGGGGGCGCCTCGACCGGAGCCGCGCGTTCCTGTGGACAGTGGTCTGGAGCATCCCCCTTCCTATCCTCGCCATCCAGATGGGGTGGGCGGCCGCGGAAGTGGGGCGTCAGCCCTGGATCGTCTACGGCGAACTTCGCACGGTGGACGCCGTCTCGGCCGTGGTGCCGGCGGGACAGGTGGCGATTTCTCTGGCTCTCTTCGGGGCGGTGTACGCGCTGCTCTTCGTGGCGTGGCTGCGTATCGTGATCGGACTCATACGCCGCGGACCGGAGGAGGGAGGAGCCTGATGGACCTACAGCTGATCTGGTACGCGCTGATCGGGGTACTCGTCGCCGGTTACGCCGTCCTCGACGGTTTCGATCTCGGCGTGGGCGCCCTTTACCCCTTTCTGCCTCGCGACGAGGCCGAGCGTCTCGTTCTGCGCCGCTCGATCGGGCCCGTGTGGGACGGCAACGAGGTCTGGCTCCTCACCGCCGGAGGCGCGCTGTTCGCCGCCTTCCCCCCGGTGTACGCCACCGTCTTCAGCGGATTCTATCTTGCGCTCATCCTGGTGCTCATGGGCCTCATCTTCCGCGCCGTCTCGCTGGAGTTCAGGTCGCACGACCCCGCCTGGGCCAGGGTCTGGGATGCGGCCTTCGCCGGGGGAAGCGCTCTGCCGGCGCTGCTCCTCGGCGTAGCGGCCGGGAACCTGGTGCGGGGGCTGCCCCTCTCCGACGATGGCGAGTTCGCAGGCACCTTCCTGACGCTTCTCAACCCCTTCGCGCTGCTCGTGGGCGTCTTCGGGCTGGTGATGTTCGTAGCCCACGGCGCGGCCTGGATCACGCTCAAGAGCGAGGGCGCACTTCGGGACAGAGCCGCCCGCGTGCGCTCGGTGGCCCATTGGCTGTTCTTGGCGCTGCTGGTGGTAGTGACCGTGGCTACGGGGATCGTGGTTCCAGATCGCATCCGCTCAAACCTCGCGGAGCCCCTCGGGTGGGTGGCTCTTGCGATGCTGGTGGCCGGTCTCGTGGTAGCCCGTACGGCCATGATCCGTGGCAGGGACAGAGGCGCGTTCCTCGGCTCGGCTCTTGGGATAGTCGGGCTCGTGGGTCTGTGGGCGGTCGGTAGCTTCCCCTATCTGGTCCCGGGCCTCGACGGTGGGGCCGGTCTCAGCGCGTACCAGGAGAGCTCCTCCGACCTGAGCCTCACCGTGATGCTGGTGGCGGCGCTCATCGGGTTGCCCGTAGTGCTCGCCTACACCGCTCTCGTGTACCGCGTCTTCAGGGGACGGATCGTGACCGAGGATGTTGTGGAAGAAGAAGGCCAGGCGGGGTATTGACGAGAGCGGAGCGCGGCCGGCGCGGGGTACCGTCCGCTACCGCCTCGCTCCCGGGCGCGGGTCACATGCGGGCGCGGGTCACATGCGGGCGCGCAGCCAGGCGCTCGTCTCCGCCGCGAGCGTGAAGCACCGTTCGGCCAGCGGCTCGGTCAACGTGCCGGTGCCGCAGGCGGGGCACACGAACGAAGCCCGGAGTATCTGATCCACATCGACGAAGCCTCCGGCGGCGAGGTGCTCCGCTCCGGCCAGTACGGTGGCCCCGGTCTCCTCGGCGCCGAGCTTCATGGCGCGTTCGTCGTTGGGCACGACGCCCCAGGCCAGGAGTCCTCCCGCCGCCAGGAAGGCGCCGACCGACTCTCGATGGGCGAGGAACGCGTCCAGGTGATCGGCGGCGTCGAAATTGAGCACGTCCACGGGGAGTTCGATCAGAGAGCTCCAATCGGTGGCGCCGCACACGTGGAGGCCGGTGAGGCAGCCAAGCGCCGCCAGGCACTGCTCGAGCGCCGGGAAGGCGATCGCCTCCGGTATCGAGACGAAGGCGGAGCCCATCTGGGTGAGACTCGGTTCGTCCACCATGATCAGAGCGGTGGCGTCGGGCGCCCAAGATCGCAACAGGTCGGCCTGCCAGCGGGCCTTCATCACCAGGAGGTTCACGGCGATGTCGCGAAGGGTGTCGTCGTAGAGCAGGGCGCGGCGGTCCTCCCTCGGGAGGCTCAGGCCCAGCGAGATCGGCCCCGTGACCTGACCCTTCACGAACGGCGGCACAGAAGCGGCGGCGGCGAGCGCCTCGCCGAGCACGGGCAACGCCGCGGCGTTGCCGGGCGAGATGGCGAAGCGGGCGGGATCGTCTGACTCCAGGGCTTCGACGAACGCGACCAATTGGTCGGATGGTGGCTCGTCGAGCACGTAGACCCTCTCTCGCACTTCATCGAGGCACAGCCCGGGAAACCCCTCGGTGAACTGCACGTACATGCTCTCGCGGAAGGTGCGGCGGGGGAGTTGGGGCCAGGCGGGGATATCGGGCGTGGTGCGCATGACCAGGTCCACGGCCACCGCCGGATCGGTGTGGGGCACCGAGCCCACGGCCATGGCCGCGCAACGTGGGGCGACCACTTCCGTGGTCAGGGTCGCCTTCCGTGTGCCGCGGTTCTGAACGGTGTCTGTCACGGTTTCAACCTCCAAGATGTCCCCTGGCGCCCGGGCGCCCGCGCTGCATCGCCTCGCGTGAGTCTCCACCACGCGTCGAGCAGCGGGGTCAAACCGTACCACGATGCCACGTACCGCACACTGCGCGTACGGCGGGCCACCCTCCTCGTCCTGGTGCGCTGCCGCTCGGTCAGGCGCACGTCGCTCAGGGTGGCTGGACTACCCCCGAAGACCACCTCTTGCACACGGGAAGCCACGAGGTCGAGGTCGATTCCGAGCCGGTCGCGCGTCGAGTGCGCGAGTTGCTCGAGCGTCGACGACGGCCGTACGTGCACGCCGGCGACCGCGAGGTCGCCTCTGAGGAGTCTCATCGACGCGCGCAGTCGATCATCGGGTGTGCCGACGCGTGTGCCTCGTCCCCTGAGCCGTTGATAGGTGAGCGGCCAGGCCACGAGCACGAACAGCAGAACGAGCGGTCCCAGGGTGGTGGGACGGGTGGTGATGCTTCCTTCGCCGCCGGCGGTGGGAGGTGTATCTCCATCTTCGGGCAGGCGGTCGGCCGCGTCGGGGGACAGGGTTGTGGGCGGGTTCGTGGATGGATCGGTGACGCGCGTGAAGGGGTCGACGAACCCTGGGGTGGTGGACGACGGACCGGCCAGAGGCAGCGCGCGCCCCGGGGTCGGGTCGAAGGGCAGCCAGCCGATGTCGGTGAAATACGCCTCGACCCAGGCGTGGGCCTCGTTGGTGCTCACCTGGTAGGTCCACGTGCCCACCTCCTCGCCGGTGACGAAGCCCACGGCCACCCGCGCCGGCACCCCGTTGAGGCGCAGGAGGAGGGCCATGGATCCGGCGAAGTGCTGGCAGTACCCCGCACGGGTGTCGAAGAGGAACGCCGAGATCGGCGAGACGTAGTCCGACGGCGGCACCTCGAGCGTGTACGAGTAGCCGTTGCGCAGGAAGCGCTCAATGCGCAGGGTGATGTCGTAGGGATCGGTCGCATCGCCCACGATCTGCTCGTTCAAGGCGTACACGTCGACGAACTCGGCGCCCCTCCCCGAGTCACCGGGCTGGAGCGCCTCGCCGTCGGATTCCTCGGCTAGACGCCGAGCCGTGGCGGCGTCGGGGAAGGGAAGTTGCAGGTAGACCTCGCTCAGTTCGGCCGGGTAGTCCACAGACGTCCCCATGAGCATCTCGGGCGGCACCCGGGGGATCACCGCTGTCGCCGCGTAGTCCAGCGGTGGGGACAGCATGGTCGCGGAACGCACGGCGCCTGATGAAGAGCTGTAGAGAGCCACGTCGCTGTCGAGCGTGACCGCCGACGGGCGACCGCCGGTGAAGAGGTAGTTCGTGACGGCTCCGGTGACAGTGAACTCCTGCTCGACCGGGGTGCCGATGGTCTCCGGCTCGGTGGAGGCGACGGCCCGGGGCCCAGGCCCCGGGGGCAGGGTGTTGCGGAACGCACCGTCGCTGAGCCAGGTGTCACCGCTGAAGAATTCCAGCGTGGTGGCCCGCCAATAGGAGGGCAGGGGTGAGGTGACGCGCATGAGGGGCTTGCGGGTGCCGGGATCGAGCAGCCGGGGGTAGTCCTGCTTCCAGCTGAACACCAGTTCGGCCTGGCCGCCCGCGTCGAACGGGTCGAAGCCGCGCCAATCGGTCCATCCCGGGCGCGCGAAGCCGGGAAAGAGCGTGAGGAACGCCAAGGCCACCAGCACCGACACCGCGCCGATGCCGACCGCGCCCAGGCTACGACCGAGCGTCCGTGCCGGTCGCGACCAAGGGGTCGTGCCGAGCAGAAGGGCCAGAAGGATCACCGCCAGCCCCACGCCCTGGGTGAGCGGGTCGGCGGTAACAGTCGCGGTGAATCCCATGAGGATGAAGAGTACTGCCGCGCCGAGGAGAGGCCGCCGACCGCCGAGGACTATCACCCCCGCTGCGACCGCCAGGAGGTACACCCACAGGGTGACGAGGAGGGACAGCCCTTGGACCGCATCGAGCGAAAGCGGGAACACATCCACACTGTAGGCCCGCAGTCCGCTTTGGAGTTCGGCGAAATAGAAGGCCGTCTGCTCGTCGAACCCCTCGACGGCCGGAGGGAGCGGGAGGACGACGCGCATGAGAACGTACAGAGCGCCGGGGATCAGCAGGAGCGACAGCGGGAGTAGGTAATCGTGCAGGTAGCCGGGGAGGGTGGCCAGTAGCGCGAGCGCCAGCGCGATCAGCAGGGTGCGCGTCATGGGCGGCTGGACAACGCGGTCCACCGTGAGCACGATGACCGCGGCCAGGGCGGTGAACGCCAGGAGGTGAGCGGCTTTTCCCGCGACCCTCACTGTCGCACGCCTCCCCAACGACGCTCCATCTCCGGTGACAGGGAGAGCGTGGGTTCGAGGTCGTCGGCGGAGCGCAGGGTCACGGAAGGTATGCCTCTGAGGGAGAGCTCGTGCAGCAGCGATCGCTTCTCCTGCGCGATCAGGTCGTGCTCCGTCCGATACGCACCGGAATCGACGTGCACCACGTAGCTTGGCGTGCCCCGCTCGCGCAGCGAAGATAGATCCGCCAGCAGTGCGCGGTCGATGTTGGAGGTCGCGACCACGACGGAGATCCCGGCAGCCACAGAGGATCCAAAGGTCTGGATCGTCATGGCCAACGGGCGCCGGGCGTCGGGCTCCGCTTTCGCCAGACTGGTGAGCAGCACGCGTTCGCCGCGCTCCCCGGGGTCGGCGAACACCTCGCCGGGGTGGTCGGCGTGCACGATGAGCTTCAGCGAAAGGCCCGTGCGCAGCGCGTGGACGCCGACACTTGCCAGTGCCGACACCGCGAGTTCGAAGGTGTCGTCACCGCGACGGCCCGCGACGGCGGCTTCCGTTCCGTCGAGCAGAAGGATCACCGCGGAGCGGGTGTGCTCCTCGGTCTCGCGCAGCATGAGAACCCCGGTCTTGGCGGTGCTCTTCCAGTCGATACGGCTGAGCGGTTCGCCGGGCTGGTGAGGCCGCACCCCCCGGAGGTCGTACGTACTGTGAGCGGAGGTGGCGCGGGTACGCGGGTCCTGGCCGCGGTTCCTCCCACCGAAGAACACGCACGATTCCAGCGTCACGTGGGCCGGCAGCACGGTCACGGTGGTCTCGCGGCCGCGGCTTCGCGTGCGGCGCGCGATCCCCAGAGGGTCTTCTGTGCGGATACTTGGGGCCGGCAGCGTGTACAGCCCACGCCGTAGACCTGGGACGAGGATACTGAACTGCGAGGTGCGCCTAGGTCCGATCGGACCGAAACTCGAGCGCAGCTCGATATCGGCCGCTCCAGCCAGGCTCATCGTGAGCTCGGATGGCATGACGGGCACCATGCCTCTGTTGGTCACCCGCAGGTGTATCTCCACCGGCTCGCCCGCGACAGGGGCGGTGGGATCGAGCGACCGCTCCACCGTGAGCGTACCCCGCGCCGGCGTCGCCAGCACCTGGGTGAGCACGGTCATCGCCACGAGGGCGAGCGCCACCAGGTACAGCTCCTCCGTCCCAAGCAATCGACCGGCCAGGTAGGTCGCAAGGGCGAAGAGGGCCAGCCCGAAGCCGCGGGCGGTCACGCGCCTCCCCCTACCCGGTGGGTACCGGGACGCTCTCCAAGAGCCGCCTGACCACGTCCGCCGTGGAGCGGCCGTGGGCACGACCGTCGGGCGAGAGGATGATCCGGTGCGAGAGTACCCGCGTCGCCAAGCTCTTGACGTCCTGAGGCGTCACGTAGTCTCTGCCGTCGAGGAGCGCCGAAGCCTGTGCCGCCCGCAGCAGGGCTATCCCGGCACGCGGGCTCGCTCCCAGGTAGAGGTCGGAGTCGGTGCGGCTGGCCTCGGCGAGCGCCACCACGTAGGCTCTGATTGCCGGGGCGGAGTGAACGCGGCGGGTGACCTCGACGAGGTCGAGGAGGCGGGCGGCGTCGATGACGGGGCGCAGTTCGGCGAGGGGGTCGCCTGAGGTCTGGTCGAGGAGCATCGCGGCCTCCTCGCTGGGCGACGGGTACCCCACCGAGAGGCGGATCATGAAGCGGTCGAGTTGCGCTTCCGGGAGGGGGAAGGTGCCCTCGTATTCGATGGGGTTCTGCGTGGCGATAACCATGAACGGGGGCGCGATCGGATGCGTGACCGAGTCTATGGTGGCCTGGCGCTCCTGCATGCACTCGAGGAGCGCCGACTGCGTCTTCGGAGACGCGCGGTTGATCTCGTCGGCCAGCACCACGTTGGCGAAGATGGGCCCGGGACGGAACTCGAACTCCCCCGTCTTCTGGTTGAAGATGTTGACGCCGGTGACGTCGCTGGGAAGCAGGTCGGGGGTGAACTGTATGCGGGAGAAGCGGCAGTCAACCGACTGGGCCAGGGCCTTGGCCAGCATGGTCTTGCCCACGCCCGGGAAGTCCTCGAGTATCACGTGCCCGCCCGCGAGGAGTGCCATGACGCAGGCGCGGGCCACATCGTGTTTCCCGCGGATCACCGTGCCCACGTTGGCAACGAGGGCGGCGCCGAGCCGCCCGGCTTCCTCGACCTCGCGCGCAGACAGACCACTGGATCGAGGAGAGGCCTCGTCCAGGGGAGCGGTACCCGTGGTCATTCGTTCCACTTCATCCTCCTGGTAGGCCGCCGCGCGGTCCTGGAGTCAGGAGCGGGCGGTCGCTCGGCTACCGCGAGGTGACCGTCAGGAGCGGGCGGTCGCTTTGGCCGCCACCTCGCGGCAGGCCTCGATGGCCGTGTCGATGTCGGCATCCACTGTCTTGTGCCCCACGCTGAACCGAACCAGTCCTTCGCCTTCCGTACCGGCGGCGCGGTGGGCCTCGGGTGCGCAGTGCAGGCCCGCCCGCACGGCTATGCCGAACGCCCGGTCGAGCACGAAGGCTGCTTCAGCCGAGGGGAGTCCGGCGAAGGCGATGGACACCACCGGAGCCGCCGCCACGCCAGGACCCGGGCCGTACACTACTAAGCCCTCGGTGTCGCGCAAAGCGGCTCTGAGTCGGTCGGCGAGGCGCGTCTCCTCGGCACCTATGGCCTCGACTCCGCGCGCGAGTACCACGTCCACCCCCGCGCCGAGACCGGCGATGCCCGGGGTGTTGGGCGTGCCTGCCTCGTAGCGCTCGGGCAGGGCCTCCGGTGGATCCTCCGAAGCCGAATCGTGGCCCGCGCCCCCTTCCACAAGGGTCTCGAGACGGATATCGGGACCGATGTAGAGTGCTCCGACGCCCTGAGGGCCGAGGAGGCCCTTGTGGCCGGGGAGCGCGAGAAGGTCGATGCACATCGCATCCACGTCGAGAGGTCGCGATCCGGCCGTCTGCGCCGCGTCGACCAGCAAGAGAACGCCTCGCTCGCGTAGTGCCGGCCCCAGTTCCGCCACAGGAAGCAGGGTGCCCAGCACGTTGGAGGCGGTGGAGAGGGCCACGAGACGGGTAGCGGGCGTGAGCGAGGCCAGGATGTCGTCGGGGTCGGTGACCCCATCTGCGCCGCAGGGGGCCCGCGTCACGGTGACCCCCCGCCTGCTCAACGTCGCGAGCGGCCGCACCACCGCGTTGTGCTCGATCGAAGAGGTGACCACGTGATCGCCCTCGCGGAGCAGCCCCTTGAGTGCCAGGTTCAGGGCATGGGTGGCATTGAGCGTGAACACCACACGCGAGTCGTCGCTGATGTTGCAGAGCCGACAGACTCCGCGCCGGGCGCGCAGAAGTATTCTGCCCGCCTCCAGCGCCTCATCGTAGGCACCCCGACCCGGGTTCGCGCACACCTCGCGGAGCGTGCGCTCCACCGCCTCGATGACCTCGGGCGGCTTGGGACACGACGTGGCTGCGTTATCCAGATAGATCAAGGTAACTCGAATCCTGAGGGCTCTACTCGGGGAACTCTTCGGCCTTGGCCGTGACGTCGCCCACCAACGCGGCCAGGTCGCCTGCCGGTCGCCATACCGCACCTTCCCGGCCCACGACCCCGGCTGCGATGTCGAGGTCGAAGGTCACCGTGACTCGGTCTTCCATGACGAAGGTCAAGGTCGAACCGGTCGCGGGTGCCGGCCCGTCCACTCTCTCCGACGCGGCGACCGCGTCGGCCAAGGCGACGAACGAGGGTTGCCCGGCGGCGATCATGTACGAGGTCAACCCCTCGCTGGTGTCGAGGAGCAGGCTGGCGAACTTGGCCTCGGTGAGCGTGCCGAGGTCCACCGCGGCGTCGGCCTCGATGAGGTCGTAGGGGGAGGTCACGTCGGGTCCGGTCGAGACGGTGGAGGTGGTGCTCGTTCGGTCCGCGCCGTCCCGCGTCAGCCACCAACCGCCGATCGCCAACACCAAGACGGCCACGACCCCGATCGCCACCACCCATGTGCGCCTCACGTCGCGTCTCCTGTTCGTGGTCGCCCGTTTGCGGTCACCTGTCCACCGCCGCGCGGCACGTGCGCGTTACTTGAAGTCGCGCCGCCCGCGGACTAGACTACTTCGTTCAAAGGCTGTGACGGGAACGAGTAGTCGTCTCTCATCCGCCCAGCGAGCCGGGGACGGTGTGAGCCCGGCCGGAACGGACGGTGAACATCATCCCCGAGCCGCCAGCCGAACAGCCGCCGAACCGGGCGCATGCGCCCGGCCGGCCGTCCGCCTCGTAGCTTACTGTAGCGCTGGGGTGGACGCCAGAGGGGCTCAGTAGACCTGGCCGGGTCCTTCCCGTTACAGGAGGAGGGTGTCGAGTGCGGCCGAATGCTGAAAGAGGGCAGGCGGCGGGTGACGCGGCATCCGGTGAGCGGGTCGCCTTCGGGCGGCCAAGTAGGGTGGTACCGCGGGAGAAGACCCCGTCCCTACAGCGGAATCCCGCTGGGGCGGGGTTTCGTGCTTCTTGGGCGACGTACGAACGGCGGCTGCGGGTTGCGGCCGTCGGTTGCGGGGGAGAGGCTTCCCCGCGGAGGTATGGCATGAGCGAAGAGAAGTCCGCGGTCGGCGGGAGTGCGGTGACCGGCGGGAGTGCGGTGACCGGCGGGAGTGCGGCAGGTAGCAGGAGCGGCGCAGGCGGCGGCGATGTCTCGGCCGGCGTGAGAGCCCACGCGCATGGTGACGCCTGCGGGGGCGGCCTGTGCCGCCACGACGAGGCGCACGTGTTCCGTCCCGTAGACACCGGTCAGCGCTTCCCCGCCCTCGAAGAGGGCATCCTCGAGTGGTGGCGGGCGAACCGCATATTCGAGAAGAGCGTTGAGCTGCGGCGCGGCGGCCCCGAGTGGGTGTTCTACGAGGGCCCGCCCACTGCCAACGGGAAGCCCGGCGCCCACCACGTGCTGGCCCGCATCTTCAAGGACATCTACCCCCGGTTCCGCACGATGCGCGGGCACTTCGTGCCCCGCAAGGCCGGCTGGGACTGCCACGGCCTCCCGGTGGAACTCGAGATCGAGAAGCGCCTCGGCATCACCAAGAAGGACGAGATCGAGACGTTCGGCATCGCCGAGTTCAACCGGCTGTGCAGGGCGTCGGTCGCCGAGAACGTCGACGACTGGAAGAAGATGACTGAGCGCATCGGCTTCTGGATGGATCTCGACGAGGCCTACTGGACCATGAACGACGACTACATCGAGTCGGTGTGGTGGATCCTCGCCGAGATGTGGAAGCAGGGATTGCTCGAGCAAGACCACAAGGTCGTGCCCTACTGCCCGCGCTGCGGCACGGCGCTCTCGTCACACGAGTTGGCCATGGGCTACAAAGAGGTCACCGATCCCTCGATCTTCGTGCGCTTCCCCCTCCTCGACGCCGAAGGCCGCCAGGAGGACGGTACGAGCCTCCTCGTCTGGACCACGACGCCGTGGACCTTGATCTCGAACGTCGCGGCGGCCGTGGGTGAGAAGGTGGTCTACGCTCGGGCCCGGCTGGGCGACGAGCACCTGATCCTGGGCGCCGACCTGGTGGAGACCGTGCTCGGTCCGGAAGCTGTGGTCGAGGAGACCTTCCCGGGGTCGGCCCTGGTCGGGCGGCGCTATCGTCCGCCGTTCGAGTTCGTCACGCCGGACAAACCCGCGTGGCGTGTGGTCACCGGTGACTTCGTGAGTACCGACGAAGGCTCGGGCATCGTGCACATCGCCCCCGCTTTCGGCGCCGACGACATGGCGGTGGGGCGTGCCAACGACCTGCCCGTGGTCATGCCGGTTGACGAAGAGGTGCGGTTCACCGAAGAGGTGCCGCCATACGCCGGCATGTTCGTGAAGGACGCCGACAAGGCCATCATCCGCGATCTCGACGACGTAGGGTTGCTCTTCTCCAGTCGCCCGTACAGCCACAACTACCCGCACTGCTGGCGCTGCGACACAGCCCTGATCTACTACGCGAAGGCGTCATGGTACGTGCGCACCACCAAGCGCAAGGACGCGTTGCTGGCCGCCAACGAGGGCGTGAACTGGTATCCGGAGCACATCAAGCACGGCCGCTTCGGCGACTGGCTCGAGAACAACATCGACTGGTCGCTCTCGCGCGAACGCTACTGGGGCACTCCTTTGCCCCTCTGGCGGTGTTCGAACGGGCACGACCTTGCCGTGGCTTCCCGGGCCGAACTGGGAGAGTTGGCCGGCCGCGACCTCTCGGCTCTCGAGCTGCACCGCCCCTACGTGGACGACATCGCCTTCCCCTGCCGCGAGTGCGGCGCCGAGGCGCGCCGGGTGCCCGAGGTGATCGACGCGTGGTTCGACTCCGGGGCGATGCCCATCGCCCAATGGCACTATCCCTTCGAGAACCAAGAACACTGGAACGACCGCTTCCCGGCCGATTTCATCTGCGAAGCCATCGATCAGACCAGAGGCTGGTTCTACAGCCTCATCGCCATCAGCGCCCTGCTCTACGGGCACTCGAGCTACAAGAACGTCGTGTGCCTAGGGCATATCCTCGACGGTGAGGGGCGCAAGATGTCGAAGCGCCTGGGCAACGTGGTCGACCCCTGGGCGGTGCTCAACGAGCAGGGTGCCGACGCGCTCCGCTGGTATCTCTTCACCGTGAGCTCGCCGTGGTACGCGCGCCGCTTCAGCCCGGATCACATCGACGAGGTGCTGCGCAAGTTCACCCTTACCCTGTGGAACACGTACTCGTTCTTCACCCTCTACGCCAATATCGACGGCTTCGATCCGCGCGCCCATGACGTGCCCGCTTCCGAGCGCACCTTGCTCGACCGATGGATCCTCTCCGAGTTGCACCAACTCGTGGCCAAGGTCACCCACGGCCTTGAGAACTACGACGCCTTCACCACCGGCCGAGCCATCAGCGAGTTCGTCGACGAGCTCTCCAACTGGTATGTGCGGCGCTCGCGCCGCCGCTTCTGGAAGAGTGAGGAAGACGCCGACAAGGTCGCCGCCTACCTCACGCTCTACGAGTGCCTGGAGATGCTCTCCAAGCTCTGTGCTCCCTTCATGCCCTTCCTGGCCGAGGAGCTCTACCGCAACCTGACGGCGGAACGGTACGCGGACGTGCCTGAATCTGTGCATCTGTGCGACTGGCCCGAGACCGATACCGCTCTCATCGACGAGGATCTCTCCTTCCGCATGGGCATCGCCCGTCGCGTGGTCAACATGGGTCGTGCGGCGCGCAACGCGTCTCAGCTGAAGACCCGCCAACCGCTGGCCACAGCCATAGTGGCGCTCGACGAGAAGCAGGCGACGGCCCTCCTCACCCTCACCGACGTGGTGTGCGAGGAGCTCAACGTCAAGGCACTTGAGATCGTGGCGACCGCCGGGGAGCTGGTGAGCTACCTGGTGAAGCCGAACTACCGCACGCTTGGCCCGCGGTTCGGCAAAGCGATGCCCGAGGTGGCGGCGGCCGTGGGGGCACTCGACGGCGCGGAAGTCGACCGGATGCTCAAGGCCGGCGAGCCCGTACCCGTGCAGGCCTTGGGCGCGCTTCACGAACTGACCGCCGACGATCTTCTCGTGGAGACCGAGGAGCGGGAAGGGTTCGCCATCGAACGGGAGGCCGATCTGGTGGTGGCGCTCTCGACCGAACTGACGCCCGCACTGCGCCAGGAGGGCCTCGCCCGCGAACTCGTTCACCACATCCAGAACACCCGCAAGGCCGCGGGCCTGCGCATCGAGGACCGCATCCACCTCATCGTGGAGGGCCCGGCGGAGATCGCCGCCGTGCTCGAGGAGGTCGGGGAGCTGATCAAGAAGGAGACCCTCGCCGTGAGCCTCGAGGCGTCCGCGACCCCGGGCGGGGCGGAGGCCGGTGGCCATCGTGAGGAGCTCAAGGTCAACGGGCTGCCGGTGGTGGTCACGGTGCGTCGCGTGGAAGCCTGACGAGAGGAGTCTCACGGTGAACGGGATCGATCCATCCGGGCGAGGCCCCATAGCGCTCGCCGTGTCTCTGGCGGCTGTGCGACCGGGTGAGACCGTGCTTGATCTGAGCGGCCGCGCGGGCAACATGGCGCTACACGTCGCGGCGGCGGCCGGGTCGGTGGAGACGGTGCAGTCCGAGCCGGAGCTGGCCGAGGAGGGAAGACGTCTCGCAGCCGCGATGGGTCACGACAACGTCTTCTTCAGCACGGCGTCTCTCGACGACCTGCCGTTCGACGCGGGGCAGTTCGACGTGGTGCTGCTCTGCCTCGGTCTTGCCCGAGAGCCTCGCCCTTTGGCCGCTCTGGCCGAGGTGCGGCGGGTGCTTAGACCCACCGGCCGGGTCGTGCTGCAGGAGATCCTGGCGTTTAGCGAGCCCGCTCTCGACCTGCGCCTGTGGGAAGCCGAGCGGCTGCTCTCGCCCCGGCACCTTCTGTTCTACTCGCTGGAAGAGCTGCATGCCCTGGCCGATGGGGCCGGACTGGGAGTCGATGCGGAGGAGACGTCTGATCTCACGCAGGACTTCGCCTACTGGGCGGGATCGGGCGGGGCGGCGGGCGGGTCGAGGGCCGCCGAGGCGAACGACGCTCGGGTGCAGGCCTGCCGGCGGATGTTCTTGTCGCTGGGCCCGCGATTCCAGCAGCGGCTCGACCTCGCGCTCGCGGACGGACGCATCTCGTTCACCTATCCGCTCGGTACGCTCCTGGCTACGGCGCGCTGACCGGGGGTGTAGTGCCCGGCCTGTCGGATCCGCTCGCCGCGCCGATCGCGGCGGCGGCGCTCTCCAAGGCGGGGCGACGGTCGGGCGGCACCTTCTCCATGCCGTCGGCGAGTACCCGGAGGGCCTCGTCGGTGCGTCGCCACCTCCAGAGGAGGTCGGCCAGGTTGATGTAGAGGGAGGGGGCCGCGGGGTCGGTGGCCAGCGCCTCGAGGTACGCTGCCCGGGCTCCCTCGTAGTCCCCCTTGTCGCGCAACACGTTGCCCAGTCGTTTCCGGATGACGGCGTCTTCCCCCGTGGTGAGCATCTCCCGATAGATGGCCTCCGCCTCCTCGTAGCGGTCGAGGTTGTACAGCACGAGGGCCAGACGAAGTCGTCGTGCGGCGTCCTCGGGGTGTGCCTTCGCGTCTTCCTCGACGCGGGGGAGGAGCTCCTCCCACATCTCGGGCTCGGGGTGCTCACGCCGAACAGGATCCATCGTCGACCCGGGGCCGCCGCCCGCGACGTCCCCGCCCGCGACGTCCCCGCCCAGGTCGTCGCCCGCTGCGCCGCCGCCGCCGCTCGCTACGCCCGTGATCTCGTCTATCCGGCCCAGTTCCCATACGCCGCTTGGGCCGGGGTCCGGACGGGGCCACAACAGATTCGTCGCCACGAGCACCACCACGACGACCAGGAAAGAGGCCAGAAGCGGGCGCACCTCGCCTACCCCGCTATCTGGTTCTTCAGATCTTGGAGGCGCAGCCTGTCGGCGCCCGCGGTCGCGGCGATACCACGATCCAGTACGGAGATGGCCTTGGCCGTGTCCTGGCCGCGCAGATGGAGCGCGGCCAGGTTGAGATAGGTGGTGGCGAGCGTGGCGTCGAGAGCGAGCGCCCGCTCGTACTCCTTCTCCGCCTCCGCGGAACGGCCGAGGTCGCGAAGCACGTTGGCGTAGTTGTTGTGTATGAGTGGGTCGGTGTCGTCGAGCGCCAACATCGCTTGGTAGGTGCGGGCGGCTCCCGTGAGGTCTTGCTCCTGATACTGGGAGATCGCGAGTCGCCCGAGTGCCTCGAGGTCGCCGGAGACGCCGCCGGCGCCCGAGGTGGTGGGAGTGCCGGGGGCGGACGTGGTTCCGGCGGCGGAGGTGCCGCCGGTGGTGCCGTCAGTGGCGCCGGACGTGGTGGGCGTCACTCTGCCCGGGGACGTCGTCTCCGACGGGGCACCCGCGAGTGTGGTCGTGGCGCCGGGGTCCGTGCGTTCCGCGCACCCCGTGGTCGCGGCCGCTACGGCGAGAACGAGGAGTATGGCGATCACGCGGGCGGGAGCCGTGGCATGCAATGCCGTACGGCGGGATGCCGGGCCGGTGCGAGTTCCTCGCGCCTTCATCCGACCTCTTCGTCCATTCGGGGTCTTGCCCATACCGGAGTGGGTATCTCCCACGCATGCCGTGCTCGATCGGGAGCGAACACGCGCAGCGCGTGTCTCTCGATCTCGACTACCGCCGGAAGGCGGCCCGCCAGCTCTCCGTCGGTCTGGAACCACACGACGCCGTCGTCAGGGGCCTCCAGGACCACGTGACGGCCTCGTACATAAGTGACTCCGGGGTGTCGTACGTGCAGGCCGAACGGGATGCCCAAGACGAACGCCATGGCGTGACCGAAGCCGGTGTCTTCGTACATGAGCACGTCGAGCACGCCGTCGGTGGGATCGGCGCGGCTGGTCAGGCCGAAGCGGCCGCCGTAGTAGCGGCAGTTTCCCACCACGACGTAGCTGGCCCGGTGGCGTCGTCCGTCCACCACCACGCCGAAATCCACAGGTGGGGTGCGTAAGTAGCTGCGCAGTCCCGTCCAGACGAACGCCAGCTCGCGAAAGCGGCGCTTGGCCCGAGGGTCGAGTTCGCGCACGGTGAGCGCGTCGATGCCGGCTCCCACCATCAGGGTGAAGCGCCGCCCGTCCACCCGCCCGAGGTCGAGAGTGGTGGTGTGCCCGCGGAGGATCACCTCGCACGCCTTCCCCACGTCGAAGGGCAGCCCGAGTTCCAAGGCCAGGACGTTCACCGTGCCCGCCGGCACGATGCCGAGCGGCACGTCGCGGTTGGCCAAGCCGTTCACCACTTCGTTCACGGTACCGTCGCCACCCACCGCCACCACCGAGTCCACCTGCCCGACCAACTCCGCCGCTATGAAGAAGGCCTCCGTCGGGGCGCTCGTGGTGCGAACTAGCACCCGTGCTCCGTGCCACTCCAGACGCCGTCGCACTTCCTTGCCTACGTCCGCGGCTTTGCCGCCCCCGGCCGCCGGGTTGTATATCAGGCCGACCGTCGTGGCGGGCGCGGCGTCCATCACGGGCTCGCTTCCGCCTCCGTCATCTCGGAGGGGGGGTCTGGCAGTGGGCGCAGGGTGGGTATGGCACGGGGAGTGCGGCCCACGTTCCCGGCGGGGTGGTGGTCCGGGGACTCGATGCCCGTTGGGGGGTACTCGAGCGCGGCGTAGGAGTCGAATCCGGCTTCGCGCACCGCGGCCAACGCGGCGTCGAAGTCGCGACCGACGTCTTGGGGGCTGTGAGCATCCGAACCGAAGGTCACCGCCACTCCTTGCTCGCGGAGGAGGCGGAGCAGAGTCACATCGGGGTAGAGTTCCGCCACCGGCTTCCGTAGGCCCGCGGTGTTCACCTCGACCACCACCTCGGCGCGCGCGATCCTCTCGGCGAGAGCGCGTGCCGCGTCCTCGAGGGGTCGGGGAGGCCGATGGCCCCATTTCTTGACCAGATCGAGATGCCCGATGAGGGTGAAGGCCCCCGTCTCGGCCGCCTCGCCGACGAGGTCGAAGTATCTACGGTAGACGTCTTCGATCTCGCGCCCGTCCCACGTGTGACGCTGGCGCGGATCGTCGAAGGGCCATCCGTCGAGGTAGTGCACCGAACCTATGACGTAGTCGAACGGATACGACTCGAGCAACCCGCGCACATCGTCGAACGTGTCGGGGCGGTAGTCGGCCTCGATGCCCAGGAGGATGAAGCCGGGATACTCAGCTTGGAGGGCTCGGACCTCACCCACGTAGTCGTGGAGTTCGGAGAGCGCCATGGAGAGTATGGGATCGCGAGTGTGCACGAGGGGCAGGTGGGCGGACGCACCCATGCCCGAGAGCCCGCGCCGCAGTGCCGCTTCCACGTATTCGCGCAGGGTGCCACTGGCGTGCCCACACCGGGAGTTGTGCGTGTGGTAGTCGGGCAGACCGACGCCGGGAGCCCACACCCCACCTGTGTCGATGCGCGGCGCGCCGCGGGTCATCGGTGTCCGCCGGGCATCGCGTCGGTGTCGAGATGCAGGGTAAAGGGACCGTCGTTCACCAGGCTCACCCGCATCTCGGCTCCGAAGCGCCCGGAAGCGGTGGGCACGCCTCTCTCTTCGAGTTCCCGGCGGAAGAGCTCCACGAGTCGCTCGGCCACCGCGGGGTCGGCGGCGGCGGTGAACGAGGGGCGCCTGCCCTTGCGGGTGTCGGCGAAGAGCGTGAACTGGCTCACCACGAGAGCAGCCCCGCCCACGTCGAGCAGCGAGAGGTTGGTCTTGCCGGCGTCGTCCTCGAAGACGCGCAGGTTCACGATCTTCTCGGCGAGGGGCGCGGCGTGCACATGCGCGTCATCGTGCCCGACGCCCACGAAGAGCAGGAGCCCCGCTCCGATACGACCGACCTCCTCGTCGCCCACATGCACGGCGGCTTCGGTCACCCGTTGGGCCACGATTCTCACGGCGAGTCCACGTCGACGAGCGACCCCAGCCAGCGACCGTCAGGCCTACGCTCCAGGGGCACGACCCGCGCGAACCGGTTCATGAGAGACGCGTCGCCCGGCACCTGCACCTCCAAGTAGTTGCCCGTGAGGCCCACTATCATGTCGTCAGCCGACTTCTGCTTCAAGAGGAGCGTGCGTAGTTCGCGCCCGGCGAAGCGGGCCTGGAAGGCGGCGTCCTTGGCCTCGGCCAGCTGGCGCAGACGCGCGCTCCGTTCTGATATCGTGCTCGGGGGGACCTTGTCCGGCGCGGTCGATGCGCGCGTGCCCGGCCGGTCGCTGTAGGGGAACACGTGCAGGTAGGTGAGCGGCAGGCTCTCGACGAGGTGCATCGACTCCTGGAACTCCGCCTCCGACTCGCCCGGGAAGCCTACGATCACGTCGGCTCCGATGGCCGCATCGGGGAAGGCCGAGCGCACGGCGCGCGCGCGCTCGGCGTACTGGAGCGTGTCGTACGGCCGGCTCATACGACGGAGCACGCTGTCACTGCCGCTCTGGAGCGGCAGATGGAAGTGCTCTGCGAAGCGGTCGCCATATGTGCTCATCACCGCGAGCACGCGATCGTCCACTTCGAGCGGCTCGGTGGAGCTGAGGCGGAAGTGCGGCATCTGAGTATCCGTGGCCAGCGAACGGAGCAGGTCGGCCAGGGTTCCGTCGCCCGTGTCCTTGCCCCAGCAGCCGAGGTGGATGCCGGTGAGCACCACCTCGCGGAACCCCTTCTTCTCCAACATGCGCACTTGGTGCAGGACGTCGGCGAGGGGCATGCTGCGCGAACGACCGCGCGCGATAGGTATCACGCAGTAGCTGCAGCGGGCGTCGCACCCGTTCTGCACCTTGAGGAAGGCCCGGGTGTAGCCGGAGAAGTGGGTGACGAAGTCGCTTCGGAAGGCCGTCTCGTTGTCGTAGTCGGTCACCTGGAGCGCGGCACGCCTCGGTGTGGCCTTGAGGAGTGCTGCGCTTCCCGGTGCTGCGTCGAGGGGGGCGGCGCTTCCCGGCGTGGCCTCGGGGCCGCTGGGTGCCGAGGAGAGCAGTCGGTCGACGTGGTCGGGTAGCTCCGCCTTGTCGAGGTTGCCCAACACGAGGTCCACTCCGGCGATCTCGGCGATCCGTTCGGGGGCCACCTGCGCGTAGCATCCGGTGACTATCAGACGGCACGCCGGGTCGGCCCGCTTCACCCGCCGGATCTCGTTGCGGCACGCGCGGTCGGTCTTGCCGGTGACCGTGCAGGTGTTCAGCACCCGCACGTCGGCTCGTTGCTCCCAGGGGATCGTCGAGAGCCCGCGAACGGTGAGCGACTCCTCCATCTGCGCGGTCTCACATTGGTTGAGCCTGCACCCCAGCGTGCGGAAGGCGACGGTGATCGGCACCGGCACCTACTTGCGAATGAAGACTGGGGTGCCCGGATCGATCGTAGCGGAGAGCTCGATGATGTGTTCGTTGAAGAGGCGTATGCACCCGTGGCTCACGCTGTTCCCGATCGAAGAGCGGCTGTTCGTGCCGTGGATGCCCACCTGGCCGTCCTCGGGCCAGTCGGTGAGCACGTCTGAGAACGCGCTGATGCCCATGGCGATCGGCCCGTACGCTCCCCCCGGGTTGCCCGTCTGCATCTCGTTGGAGATGAAGAAGTCACCGGTGGGCGTGGGGGCGCTGCTCTTGCCCACCGCGATCGGGTAGGTGCGCACCAGTTGACCCTCCTCGTAGAGCTCGAGCCGGTGCGCGTCGAGATGGATCTGAAGATAGTGGGTGGTCACAGCGGCCGTGACGTCGGAGGCCCGCACCCATCCCTTCGTCATGTTCGGACGTTTCGGCACGTACACCTCGTACCATAGGGTACCGTCGGACGTGATCGTCTGACCGACCGCTGAGAAGACGGCGGGGAATCCATACTTCTTGTCCTTGAAGGGGAACGAGTGCGTCACTTCGGCTGTGGTGGAAGCGCTCTTGTATATCTTGAGAGGCTCGACCACGGGCTTCACCACGATGAACAGAGCGCCGCCGACGGCCTTCTGGAGTGCGGTAAGGGTGGTCGGCGGGGAGGGCGCGACGGTTGTCGTAGTGGTGGGAGCTGCCGCGACGGTCGTTGCTGTGGTTCGCGAGGAGGGCGGCGACCCCGACGCGACGGAGCGCGCGCCTCCGGATTGGCCCGGGTCCTGCGCGGCCGGCCCCGGGTCCGCCGCGGCGACAGGGCTCCCGGTCTCTGTACCGTCGGCGTTCATGGCCCGCTGCAGGAAGGAGGTCGATGCGAAGACCGCCAGCGCCACCCCCGCGATCGTCACTGCCGCGCCCGTGGTGGCCAAGAGGCGCACCAGCCTACTCTTCCGGATACCGTGGGAGGAACTGTGCGGATTCTGCATGGGATTCCCATCGGGGAGATGACGACATGCTACGCGGTTTCTGAATGATACCATGGGGCCTGATTCGGGGCTCGTCCCGCACCCATCGTGGGCGCCCCGCGCCGGGAGGGCGTCGATCACTGGAGGCATCGAGATGGGCTCGGAAGGCAGGGTCACGGAGGGACGCGTCGTCCTCGTGGTCGACGACGATCCCTCGTATCTCGACGTGGTCTGTCGCCTGCTCGAGCGCGAGGGTCACGAGGTGCTGTCGGTGGCCTCTGGTGCGGACGCGCTGGAGATCCTGGGCAGCCGTTCCGTAGACCTCATCCTTGTCGACTCGCGCATGCCGGGAATGTCGGGCGAGGAGTTGGTGGGCAGGCTGCGCTCGTTCAACTCCATTGTGCAGGTGATCATGCAGACCGGCCATGCCGGCGACTACCCTCCCCGGGAGATGATGCGGCGCCTCGACATCCAGGGCTACCACGACAAGAACGACGGCCCTGAGCGTCTCCTGCTCTGGGTAGACGTAGGACTGAGGGCCGCCTACTCGCTCCAGCTCCTGTCCAAGAGTCGGCAGGGCCTGCGCTACATCCTCGAAGCCACGCCCCGCCTTCACGCGATCCAGCCCATGTCGGACCTGCTGCAGGGTATCCTGCTCCAGGTGGCCGGCCTCGTCGGCGCCGTGAATTCGTTCGTGGCGGTGACGGCAGGTACCGCGGCCAGCTCGGGGCTCCCCGAAGTCGATGGCTTTCTCGCCACGTCTGAAGACGGCACCGAACTCGTGATCCAGGCCGGCACCGGTCGCTATTCCATCAATGGCCCTCTGCGGACCGCGCTCGACGCCCCAAGGGCCCGACTCGTCACCGAGGCCATGGTCTCGGGCCGGAGTCTCGTGGGCGACTCGGCCACCGTCGTCCCGCTCCGCGTGCGGGAACAGACCAGCGGGGTCGTGTTCCTCGACAGAGCGCCCCTGTCGGAAGAAGACGCCGGCCTGCTCCAGGTGTTCGCCAACCAAGCCGCCGTGGCCATCGAGAACGCCCAACTCCACGAGATGGCCACGCTCGACCCGCTCACGGGAGTCTACGTGCGCAGGTTCTTCGAACAGTGGCTTCAGCGTGAGCTCCGCGCATCGTTCCGGTCCGGCCTCCCGTTGTCGGTGCTGATGATCGACGTCGACGGACTGAAGAGGGTCAACGATGGGCTCGGCCACTTGGCCGGCGACCGGCTGCTCACAGAGATCGGTCGGGTGCTGAGGCGCTCCGCCCGGAACAGTGACGTGGTGGCGCGCTACGGTGGCGACGAGTTCGCGGTGATTCTCCCCGGGGCTTGCGCCGAGGGTGCGATCGTCGCGGCTCGGAGGATCCTTGAGACCCTGGCCGAGTGGGATCCGGAGCACGGCTCGGCCGGGCTTTCCGAGCGGCCGAGCTTGAGCATCGGGTCGGCTACCCTGATGGGCGCACCCGCGGCGGAAGGATCGGCCGCCGTATCGGCGTCGTTCTTCCAGGACACCGCGCTCACCCTGATCCACGCAGCCGACCGTGGCCTCTACCGTGCCAAGGCCGAGGGCGGGGGAGGGGCTTCTCACGGCGACGACGTGGAGTGGCCTGCCCACTGACCACTGTTGCCGCGCACCGGCGACGCGATCAGAGCGATGGCGGATCAGAGTGATGGCCGATCAGGGCGATGGCGAGAGGCCGCGTGGTACCATATCCAGCCACCCGGGGGCGGTTCCGCCCCGGGACCATGCGATCGACGCGGGACGCCACTGCCGATGCACAACAGCCACGAGGCGCAGCCCCCCAGGCTCGCCCAATCAGACCCTCAGAAAAGTGTGGAGCCCTGGCGCCGTCGTTTCGTGCCCGCCCGCCTGAGGCGAGAGCGTCTTGCGGGCCAGATGGTGCGTTTCGGCATCGTGGGGGTGCTGAACACCATCATCGATTTCGGCCTGTTGAACGTGCTCTATCACGTCGTCGGCTGGCCTCTCCTCGCCGCGAACACCGTCTCGGTGACCGCGGGCATCACGAACAGCTTCCTCTGGAACAAGCACTGGACCTTCAGCTCCGGCGGGTGGCGGTGCTGGCGGCGCGAAGCGATGCTCTTCCTCGCGGTGAGTTTCGGGGGGTTGCTGATCAACGACGCGGGCATCTACATCCTCCACACGATCACAGGAGAGACGTCGGTGCTGGCCGTGAACGCCCAGAAGCTCGGGGCGTCTGTCGCTTCTATGACCTGGAACTTCCTCGGCTATCGACTCCTGGCCTTCCGGGACAAGCGGTCTGATGTCGGCGGATCTGTCTGACGCCGGTCTCCCAGACTCGTCCGGGTCGGCGGAGGCCGGAGGCATCACCTCGGAGGCCGGTGGCTCAGCGCCCGAGGCCGGAGGCTCCGTTCCGCCCCCACGCATCTCGATCGTCGTGCCCGCGTTCAACGAAGGCGCGATCCTGCGCGGCACTCTCGAACAGATCGTGGCGGCCTTCCCCGATGCCGAGGTCATCGTCGTCGATGACGGCAGTTCCGACGACACCGCCGAGGTAGCGCGCTCGTTCGCACCGGCGGTCGCGGTGTTGAGCCGGGAGTCGAACGTGGGCAAGGGATACGCCGTGCGTGTGGGCATGCTCGCCGCCGAGGGCCATATCGTGCTGTTCACCGATGCCGATCTTCCCTTCGGGGTCGCCGGCATCGAGCGCCTCATGCGTCTTCTCGACGAGCACCCCGAGGTCGACGCTGCAATCGCCCGAAAGATCGGGGCGTATCGGGGCCTGTCGTACCGCGCGGCACGCGCGGTGGTTCGCGCGGGAGTGCGACGATCGCTCCGGATCGTGCACGAAGACACTCAAGCTGGGCTGAAGGGGTTCCGTCGGAAGGCCGCTCACGCTATCTTCTCCGAGTGCGTCGTCAATGGCTTCGCGGCGGACATGGAGGTGCTGGCTCTGGCTCAGCGCGATGCCCTCGTCGTGGAGAGCGTCCCGCTGCGTGTGGTGAACGACGCCCTGCGCCCGAGCACGTTCACTGTTGGGCACGGAGTGCGCTTGATCCGCGAGATCCGGCAGATACGCCGGCGTCTCGATACGTAGACCGTCGACAACGAGACCGTCGACAACGAGACCGCCGACAATGGAGCGTGCGTGTGGCAGATCTCGAGAACACTGATCGCGGAGCGGGAGGGTCGGGGAGCGACGAAGAACCTCGCGACCGAGGTGACGCGCCGCCCGTAGTCTCGGCTGCCGCCGCCGAGCCTCGCGCCCTCGGAGTCGACCCACTCGCGGGATCCGCCGACGCCGAGGACGGTCCGAAACCGTCCTGGATCGTCTTCTCCACCATCCTGGTGTTCGTGGTGATCTACGCTCTTCTGCTGACGTTCTACCGACCCGACCTGATGCTCTCGAACACCACCACGTCTGGTGGCGACATGGGCGCGCACCACTACGCCGCCCAATACCTCATCGAGGAGCTGCTCCCTCGCTTCCAGTTCACCGGCTGGACCCAAGAGTGGTACGCGGGCATGCCGCTTTTCACCTTCTATCTGCCCTTGCCGTTCCTGCTGATCGCGATCTTCAACGTGATCCTGCCGTATGGAGTGGCTTTCAAGCTGGCTACGGCGCTCGGCGTGTTCCTGCTTCCGCTGGCGGCCTACACTTTCGGGCGCATGCTGCGCTTTCGCGATCCGTTCCCCGTGCTGGCGGCGGTCATGTCGCTGGCCTTCCTCTTCGCCCAGAGCTTCAGCATCTACGGCGGCAACATCCTCAGCACCCTGGCCGGCGAGTTCGGCTACTCGTTCGCCTTCGCCCTGATCTTCTTCTTCCTGGGGACCCTTGCCCGGGGTATGGAACGCGGCAGGTTCGATTGGCTGTTCGCCGTGAACGGGCTGCTTCTCATGGCCGTGGTGATCTCGCACATCGTGGCCACGATCGCCCTGGTTCTGATCGTGCCGAGCTTCCTGGTGGTGTATCGCACAAGGCGGGCCTTCCTCTACCTGGCCGGGGTTTTCGCGCTTGGCTTCCTCCTGAGCTCCTTCTGGGGTCTGCCCTTTGTCGACAAACTCTCCTGGACCGCGCATATGTCGTGGGTTCAGCTGACCCAGATGAAAGACCTCATGCCGCCGGAGTTGCGGCCGGTCGCCGCCATCGGTCTGCTCGGTATGGCCTTCGCGCTCTCCAAGCGCGAGGCCAGGACCATACCGCTGCTGTGGACGGTGCTGGTGATGGGGGTGCTGTTCTTCGTGTTGCCGGATGGCCGGCTCTGGAACGGCCGTCTGCTGCCCTTCCTCTACTTCGCCACGTGCCTCTGGGCCGCGTATGGGTTCTCGTGGTTGCTGCGCCCCTTCGCGGTGATGCTGGACGACCTCTTGGCGGCAGGGGAGTGGGTCTCGCGTTTCGTCTATCCGCCTGTGATCGCCGTCACCTTGGGCGGGGTCATCCTCGTGCTCAGCACGACCGCGGCGGGGTGGATCAAGTGGAACTACGAGGGCTACGAGAGCAAGGAGCCATGGCCTGCGCTCGAAGAGATCCTGAGGGTGATCGACGAGCAACCCCCCGGCCGGGTGATGTGGGAGCACTCGCCCGATCTGGACAAGTTCGGGACTCCCCGTGTGTTCGAGCTCATCCCCTTCTGGACGAAGCAGCCGACGATGGAAGGCACGCTCATGGAGTCGGCCTTCACAGCCCCGTACCACTTCATCAACCAGGCCGAGCTCTCCGCCCGGCCGAGTCACGCCATCATCGGCGTGCCGTACCCGCCGCGGAACACCGCGGCCGGCCTTACCCACCTGCAGTTCATGAACATCCCCTACCTCCTGACCGTCTCACCCGAGGTGACGGAGGAGGTGAAGGCCGATCGCCGCGCCGAGTTGCTCGCCACCATCGACACGGTGAGCATCTTCCAGGTGGCCGGCACCTCCGGCTACGTGGAGATCGCCCGCAACCAGCCTGTGCGCGTGGTTACGGACGATTGGCGCGAGACGATCGTGCCATGGTACAAGGAGCTGAGCGCGCTCCCGGTGCCGGTGGTGTGGGACCGCGGTGAGTCGGGCCTCGCCCAGTTCGACCTCATCGACGCGTCGGAGGTGACCGCGCCGCCGGCCGTGCCCACCGAGCACATGGGCGAGGTGCTTTCGGAGCAGATCGAGAACGACCGCATCACCTTCCAGACGACGGCCATCGGCGTGCCGCACATCGTGAAGGTGTCGTACTTCCCGAACTGGAAGGCCCACGGGGCAGACGGGCCCTACGTGGTGTCTCCTTCGTTCATGATGGTGATCCCACGCGAGCGCGAGGTCACGCTCACCTACAGCCGCACCGCCAGCAACATAGTGGGGCAGTCGTTCACCGCTCTGGGGTTCCTCGTGGTGGTGTTCGCGCTGGTGCGCTCTCGCTCGACGAAGCGCCGCGGCGCCTGAGGGGGGCCGCGCCGCCTGACGGGGGCCGCGCGGCCTGAGGCTCGGGGCCCCGCCTGCCGGGCCGCGCTGCCTGAGGCTGACCGCGGCACCCGAGGACTACTGCACAGGAGCCAAGGAGTCCGCCATCTTCAGGGCATCGTCGCGCTTCAGGTTCGACGAGAAGATGATGCTCGTCGCGCCGTCGATCCAACGGATCACCACGACGTGGCCCAAGTCGAGCAGGTCGCCCTTCTGCCCCCGCACGGTGACCGCCTCGGTGTTGGCCATCGGCGGATACGAGGTGCCCTTCTCCTGACTCGTGCTGAAGTACTCGGTGCCGCGGATGTACGACGTGGCTACGTACGGTCCCTGACTGGTGGTGCCGGAGTCCACACTCGCGAGCCGCCAGTCGGAGCTACTCGAACCAAGCACCGTGAAGCCGGCGCCACGGGCGGCGGTCGCGAGCTTGGTCGACAGATCGGTGTTCGCGGGAGCCGACGCGATGGTAGTGGGGGGGGCACCGGCGAGGGTTGTCGAAGTAGCGCCCGCTCCATCTGTGGTCGGGGCGGGGCCGGGAGTCGTGGTGTCCGAGGTCGTGCCGTCATTGGAGTCGTCGCCCCCTCCGTCGGTTCCGTCTGTCGACCCGGTCTGTGTCGTGGTTTCCGTGGGATCGCCGGAGGTGCTGACGGTCGGGCCTTCAGCTGTGATGGTGGTGCTGGTGTCGTCCACGCCGCCGGTCGCGGCCGACGAAGGACCGAGCGCCCACGCGACCCCACCCAGCACCAAGCCGATCACGATCAGGATGGAACCCGCAGCCCTCATCATGGGAGTACGAGCGCTCATGTCGCGACTCCGTCTGTCGTGGCCTGCAGCCACACCGCCCGCCGCCGCGGCCCATCGAATTCGGCGAGGTAGAGACTCTGCCACGTGCCGAGCCGGGGCGCTCCGCCCACCAGCGGCACGGCGGCACTCGTGCCCACCAGGCTCGTCTTCACGTGGGCGTCGGAGTTGCCTTCAGCGTGACGGTAGTCGCCGGAGCGCGGCACAAGCCCGCTCAGGGCGACAACAAGGTCGCGGGCCACCGACGGGTCCGCCCCCTCGTTCACGGTGATACCGGCGGTGGTGTGTGGGCTGAAGACGTGTAACACGCCGTCGCCTCGCACCCCCGCGTCGCGAAGGGCATGGCGCACGAGTGTTGTGATGTCCACCAGGACCTCGCGCGCGGTGGTCGTCACGGTCAACTCAATCATGGCGCCCATTCTAGCGGTTCCCGAGCGTGAACGCGCGGCGGATGAGAAGGTCGGGTGCGACGGAAGCGAAGCCGGGCGCGAGCCTCGGAAGCGGTGCTTCGCGCGAGGGGCGCCGCGCCCGGCTTCGGCGCCCCACTCTTCGGTCCGCCCGAGCTGTCAGTCCTCCACCACGCCCTTGATCACGGCGATGATCCCGGCGGGGAGCCCGGGAAAGTCCATCCTCTCGATGTAGTCGCGGTTCGCGAAGAGCTGGTTGCGGATGGGGTTCGGCAGTGTCGTCGGGTGGGTGAGCACAAGGATACCTTTGTCATCAGCCAGATACGCGCCGGCGACCAAGGCGTCGGGGAAGTTCTCCCCTGTGGCGACGGCGGTGTGCGCGAACGAGAGCCCTCTGCCCGTGGAGTAGGCGGCGATGAGGGCGCTGGTGTGGTAGCGGTCGGTGCCCACCTTTCGCACCACGGTGGTGACGGAGGCCGGGGGATCAACGTACGTCCCCACGACCAGCGCCTTGGTCACGCCCAAGGATGTGATCTTCGCGCTGGTCATCGCGGGAAGGGGGCCGGCTGCCGGGGTCAGGAGGATGGCCCATCCTTTGTTAGCCGCCAGCGGGGCTACGGAGAGAGCGTCGGGGAACTTGTCACCCGGGGTGAGCACTACCCAGGGGATGGTTCCCCGTTTCGCCCGTAGCTCCTCGGCGATGAGAGTGGCGGTGTGATAACGGTTCACGCCACGCACGGTCTGGATCGAGGCGCCGGGGGCCGCGGCCTGGATGGCGGGCTTCAGCGTGTCGGACAACCCGATGAAGAAGATCTTCCCCGGGTTCAACCGGATGAGTTCGTCGCGAACCGATGAGGGGAGGCCCCACGAGGGAGTTAAGATGACCGGACCATCATATGCCGCCGCCAAGGGCGCGGCGGCCAAGGCGTCGGGGAAGTCGTCCCCCTTGACCACGAAGACGATCGAGGCGCCGGATGGGTACGCGTCCTGCGAGACTAAGATCGCGGTCTCGTAGCGGTCCGAGCCAACGAGTGTCGCGTAGGTAGGTCTCGTGACGATGCGGCGGATCGTGCTGTTCTCGGTGTCGGCCACGCTCAGCGCGCCGGAAGGGTGCACGGCGATGCCGCGGGGCGCACGGAAGCGAGCCAGGTTGGTGGCGCCGTCCGCGCTGCCCGGCACCGTGGGTTTGCCCGCGACTGTGGAGACGAGCCACCCGCCGCCCTCAGCCGGGGTACGCTTCACCATCTTGCGTATGGTGTGGTTGGGGAACTCGGCGACGTAGAGGGCGCCGGAGGCGTCCGCCGATATGCTCCAAGGAACGAAGAAGCGCGCCGCTGCGCCCACCCCGTCATCGTGTCCGCTGCTACCCGGCGTGCCCGCGATGGTGGTCACCACCCATGTCGCCCCGACATTGACCAGCTGGCGGATCGTACTGTTGTTGCTGTCTGTCACGTACACGACCCCGGCATCATTCACCGTGATGCCCTTCGGGTAGAGGAAGCGGGCCGCGGTTCCGATGCCGTCGGCGTTGCCGGAGGCGGCGGGCTTGCCCGCGATGGTGGTGACCACGCCTGCCGGCGTGATCTTGCGGATCGTGTGGTTGTAGTAGTCGGCGACGTAGAGGTTGTCATGCGAGTCGACGGCGATGGCGCAGGGGTGGTAGAAGCGCGCCGCCGCGCCCGTGCCGTCAGCGAACCCGGACACCCCCGGCTGCCCGGCCACCAGAGTGACCACGCCTGCGGGCGTGATCTTGCGGATGGTGTGGTTGTTCGTGTCCGCCACGAAGATGGTGCCCGAGTCGGAGACGGCGATGTCCCACGGCGTGTCGAAGCGCGCCGTCGAACCCGTGCCGTTCGTCGACCCTACTATTCCCGGCTTCCCGGCAAGGGTGGTGACCGTGCCGAGGGCGTTGATGGCTCGGATGGTGTGGTTGTCGCGGTCGGCCACGTAGAGCACGCCACTGGGACCGAACTCCGCATCGAACGGGTAGTCGAATCGAGCAGCTCCGCGATTCGCGTTGGTCCATCCAGGCAGTCCCGCCGTCCCCGCGAAGGTGCTCACGCGTGTCTCGCCAAGGGCCGGTCCCGCAAGCAGACCTACCAGCCAGACGGCCGTGAAGAGTCCCAACAAGACTCCACGGACTATCATCGAACGGTTCCGCAGCCTCGCCCTCATGACTTCCTCCCCCAGTCCGAAAGCCGAATATGCTCCTTCGAGACTACACCCGGGGTGCCGGGTGGGCAAACATGGTCTCGCTGACCCTGGAGCCCCGAGTGGGCCGCATGAGACAAGCGCCTGTTCGCGCCCGGGTGCTGATCACGCCTTCGAGTGACCAAGGTAGAATCTCAATGGTGAGGCGCAACGAGTAGTCCGAAAAGGGGAACCCGTGGGGGACACGGTCGGCATCACCATCGACGGCAGGGTGGTCTCCGTTCCGGCGGGAGTCAGCATAATGGATGCCTGCGACGCGGCCGGCATCTACGTGCCGCGCCTATGCGCCTACCCGGGCCTCAAGCCCGTCGGTGACTGCGGTCTGTGTTTCGTCAGGGCCTCGGCCGCCCGCTCGGCCGATGGCGGCTCGGTCGATGGCGGTTTGTCTGACGCTGGCTCGGCTGGTGGCGGCCCCGCTGACGGCGGCGACGTGCGCCGTGCCTGCTCGGTCGCAGTCCAGAACGGCATGAGCGTCTCGACCACCGATGCCGAGGCGCTGACCTATCGGCGGAACTCCACGGCCGCCATCCTCGGCGACCACCCGCACGTCTGCCTGACGTGCCCGGCACGAGACGGTTGCAGCCGGGACGAGTGCACGTACGGGAATGTGGTGCAGGCGCGCTGTTGCGGCGAGTTCAACCGTTGCGAGATCGCCAAGGTGGCTGCGTTCGTGGGGGTACTCGAGCAGGCGTCCGGCTACCAGTTCCGCGCACTGGGCCAGACCGTCGATCACCAGATACGAAGTGATCTCGACCTATGCATCGGCTGCGGCCGGTGCGTGGTCGCGTGCGACACGCTGGAGGAGGCGGGTGAGGCGCTCAAGATGGTCGAGACGGCCACGTTGGTAGGCCGCGACCCGGGCGGAGCCGAGTACCTGGCGGCCGAAGCGGCGCGCACCGCGGGCGAGGGAATGGAGAGCGTGTCCGCCGACTGGAAACCCCGATCGTACTTGGGCCGCGCCGTGGCCGTGCCCAAGGCGGAGGATCTGCGTGCCTCGGGCTGCACGTTCTGTGGGGTCTGCGTGATGGTCTGCCCCAGCGGGGCGCTCAGCGCGTCTGGCGCGAAGGGCGCCGCTTGGCTCGCCAAGCGCAGAGAGCGCACCACGCTCAGTCTGTCCGTCCTGCCTCCGGAGGCCCGGCTGACCTTCACGGCTGATGTGGTGGCCGACGTAGCCGCTCGAGAGGGGGTTTTCGTCCTATACGGTTCGGCCGGGGACACTCTTCAGATCTCGGGTGTGAGGGACCTCCGGGCGGGACTGACCGAGGCGCTATCGGACTCGACGACGCGCGGCGCAGCCTTCTTCACCTACGAAGAGGAGCCCATGTACACCCAGCGCGAGAGCGAGATGCTCGCGCGCCACCTGCAGGAGCACGGCGAGATGCCGCGGCGCAACGACGGCCCCGACGCCCTGTTCGACGGCGACGGCGAGTTCGTCTGACACGGGAGTGACCGGTGGGCGCCTCGCTCCTTCGGCGCGGAGAGGAGAACGGGGGAGTCCGGGTCTGACCCACACCGAGGGCGACCTCTCAGGCGGGCTCCCCCGGTCTCTCCGAACCCTCGAGCCACGCCCTGCCCTCAGCGTACAGTCGTTCCACCTCGGGACCCTTGAGACCGGGCATGCCGGACTCCTTCACCGGATATCCCACCCGAGTCTGCAGGTAGCCCAGGTGGCGATACCCTTCGGGGAAGCGGGCGAGTAGCTCCTGGTCCAGCTCGGGGGCCGGGCCCTGGCCCACAAAATCGATGCGGTCCTTCTCGTAGATGGGTTGGCGCCTCACCATGCCCCAGTGACCGGCGCGTCTCTCGAAGAAGTCGTAGAAACGGCCGGTGCACATGACATCGGCCGGTGCCCCATCCACGGGCGCGCGTTGGCTGATGGTCATCTTCGTCTGGGCGACAGCTCGATCCCCAGCTACGTCGCAGGTGAAGGCCCCCAAGAAATGGATGATGCTGACGCCCCGCTCGAACCCCTCGCGCCGGGCCCGCACGAACTCGACGGCGGGAGCCTGGAACCAGGTGGCCGACATCCACCCGTCGTCGTGCCACAAGGCGGCGAAACGCTCCCAGTCGCCCGAATCGCTGTAGATCACCCAGTTCTCGACGATCTCGCGTATGGCCAGCTTGTCGGCCGTCACAGCATCCACGTTCCCTCCCCCTCGTTCGAAGACGGCGCGGCGCGGTCGGGCTGTGTGCGCCGCGGAACGTCTCTTCTGCCCGCCCTCGGAGCGTATCAGTGCCGTCCTCCTCGCCGAAGAGCTGAAGAAGAAGCTCGGTAAGGTGGAGCGGGTGGTGCTCGCCGCGGGCGACAACTTCCCCGACGCCCTCTCCGTGGCTCGTCTCGCGGCCAAGAAGGGCTGGGCTATCCTCCTCACCCCCCAAGTCGGAACTCTGCCCAAGGTGACGGCGGATGAGATCGGGGCACTCGGGGTGACGCAAGGTCTGATCGTGGGCACCAGGGTGAAACTCCCCGCCCAGGTGACCACGGTCCGCTCCCTGGTAGGCACGGACCGCTACGACACCAGCGCCCAGGTGGCCGCCTACGCCAAGAGCATGGGGCTCTCCTTCAAGCACGTGGCTCTCGCCAAAGGTCACAACTACCCCGATGCCCTAGTGGTGGCCCCGTACCTGGCGAGAGATGGAGGTATCCTGCTCCTCTCCACCCTGACGGCGCTTCCGAACCCCATCAGAGATGTCTTGATCGCGAACGCGGGGGAGATCCGCACCCTCGACTTCGTGGGACTCGGGCCCACCATCCAGCCTGTGGTGAAGGGGATCATGAAGTAGGGACGAGTAGGGACGCCCGGCCTTCCTGTGGGCCTCGGGGCCTGGACGAAGAGGAAGCTTCGGTGTCTCTCGGGACGACCCGGACCACGGAACGCAAAAGGCCGCCTTGGCGGGCGGCCTTTCGTCATGTGAGGCGGGCTGTGGTGGAGGCGCTTCGAGCAATCGCCGCTTCGTGATTCGAGGGCGTGGACGGCTTAGACTTCGCCGTTGTGCACCCCGCCGCGACCCGGTCACCCCTGGTCCGCGCGGCTCAGGTTCAGCTCTACGAGTCGTGTGAGAACCGCGTCGTCGTCCAGGGGGTAAGGCCACCCGTAGGCTGTGAACACCGCCCGGTCAAGTCGCTCGTGGGCCTGTCCGAGCCACGACGGCCGCATGTTGTACAGGTTGGTCAGCGTGCGCTTGTGTAGGTCGGCGCCGGTCACCTCGGGAGGATTCATCCAGCCGGTCCGGAGAGAGTCGAGCGTCTTAGCCGCTTCCGCTATCTCGTCATTCGCTTCCTCGGAGGGTTCGGGGAACGGGAAAGTCTCGAACGTCGTGGTTGGCGTATATCTCGGCCGTGTCTCGAGCTGCGTTCCAAGGCGAAGAGCCCACAACTCGTGGACGGACGAGTGGAGAACGCCGAAGAAGTAATCATCGTCTCGGGCGAAGACGATGACCTGGTGGTCAGCCAGCGTCTCTTGCGACAGCCAGACAAAGAGCCGATGTTTCGTGAGGGTTGGTGTCCCGATGAAGCGCTCCAGGGCGCCGAGGGCCTTGCGCATCTCCTCGCGCCGCCGCTCATGGAGCCACCATTCCGCGATGGTGGTTCGTGAGGCCAGGCGCTTCGGTCTAACGTGTTCGGCGACGTACTCGAAGGGCGCCTCGTAGAGAGCCGCTTCATTCTCCGGCATGTCGGTGCCGAAATCGACAATCCACATCCCGCGGGGCCGCCTGGTGAGATCCAGACCGTTGACCCACGGGCGCACTACCTCCGCATTCCTCCGTCCGTCGGGATTGGGCGACGCGAGCATGGCGTGGGCCATGTCCGCTCCTATGTCAAACGGACCGCCTTTCGTATCCCCCATGAAGGAGATCCCGAGGTTCTCTTCCAGTCGGCGAACACGCGTGAGATCAATTCCCGCCGTCAGGTTCGGATTGATCGCGGCGACGGGGTGCCCGTTGAGGTAGCGGGTCTCCTCCGAGCCGTCGTCGTAGCCGACAAACGAGACGTGAACAGCCGCGCCCTCGACTACCCACGGCTCGTCGGACCAAGCGAGAAAGATGTCGCCGGTCCCCTTGATGCGCTCGAGCACCTTCCGGTTCGCCCCACCCCGAATGCCCTGTGTGGCCAGAAGGCCTACACGTTGGACTCCGCCCGCCTCAACCATGGCCCGGGCTTTCTCGTGCCAGTAGGTGACGAGATCAGCCTCGCGAGGAACCCGACCGTCATACACTTTGAACAGATCGTCCACGTAGTCGTCGCCGAGGTTCGTGCGCAGGAGCTTTCCTCCGAGGAACGGAGGGTTTCCTACGATGCATGTGGCCTCAGGCCAGGCCGGCTCCTGTGGATCGCCGGGAAGGTCCAGGTTGAGAACGGCGTCGCGACACTCGATATTGCCCAGCGGACGAAGTATGGGGTTGCGCACGTAGGCGAATCCGGTAGCGAGCATCCACTGGATCTCTCCGATCCAGATCACAACTCGGGCGAGCTCCGCCGCATAGGGGTTCAATTCGATGCCGAGCACAGCCTGGGGGCCGATCTGAGGGAACTCGATAGGCACCTGCAACGTGAGCGACACCCACAAGATCGCCTCTCGCTCCAGGTTCTTCAGCGCCTGCAGCGCCAAGTACAGGAAGTTGCCCGAACCGCACGCGGGGTCAAGGACGCGGACAGCGCGGAGACGGTCGAGGAACCCGTTGAACACAGCCTGCGGGTTTGTGGCAGCCGGAGTGCGGGCCGTGATCTTCTTCCCCTCCGCGACCAGAGCCAGCACCCGCGCCTGCGTTGCCTCGAGGTCGCGGCGAAGAGGTTCGATCACCACCGGCTCGATCAGGCGCAGGATCGACTCCCTGTCCGTGTAGTGCGCGCCCAGCTGGGAGCGCTTGCTCGGGTCAAGACCGCGCTCGAAGAGAGTGCCGAAAATGGCCGGTTCCACCTGGGACCAGTCGAGCCGAGACACCTTGTCGATGAGCTCGATCTCGTCAGCGGCGAGGGGAAGGACGTCGCCCCCGTCGAACAGTCCACCGTTGAACCAAAGGATGCGTTCAGCACCGAACAGCCCACCGTGATCGGACATCTTGGCGAAAAGGTCACTGAGGCCATCCGTAAAGATCGCCGTCTCTTGTTGCGAGGCTGCGGCCAGACGGCGCAAGAGGCCTGCGGGGAGAAGCCCGGCGTCCTCGGCGAACATGCAGAAGAGAACCTTGTTGAGAAAATGAGCGACGGCGTGCGATTCGTGGCCTCGGCCTCGCAGGCGTTCGGCGAGAGACGCGAATTGCTCGGCTGCCTGCGCGGTAAGTTCGTCCCTGGTCTTTCCCGGCCGGAGCTCCTCGGGATGCTCCATGACCGCCCGGAGTATCCGTAAGGGCTCCATAGGATTGTCCAGGAGATCTTCGAGTCGGAAGCGGTGAACGGTGGCAGGAGTATTCGTGAAGTTGGTGTGGACTTCGAAGCGGTCGAGGTCA
Organism: Actinomycetota bacterium; assembly: GCA_018830645.1. Classification (GTDB taxonomy): domain Bacteria; phylum Actinomycetota; class Thermoleophilia; order RBG-16-64-13; family RBG-16-64-13; genus JAHJSA01. The sequence goes on along the minus strand of JAHJSA010000075.1, from coordinate 1,551 downwards.
CAGACGACGAGCAAGGGCGGATTGTCCAGCGCCTCGCGATAGTCCAGGAGCTGCTTGTAGGCCGCGGCCAGGTCCTTCCTCTTGCCCTTGTACTCCCACGCGAAGTAGCCACGCCTCCAGACGTCGGCGAAGCCATCCCCGCCCATGGTCTTCTCGGCGCCCTTCTCGAACGCGTACTCCTCGCCGGAGGGATCGGCCTCATTGGGCGTCGGGACGCCGATCAGGTGGCAGAGGTCGATGAAGTGCTCTTCGGAGGGTGATTGCCCGACGGCCTCCTAGGCCAAATAGGTTCTGGTCGACGATCCTGCCATGAAACCTTGCTCCTTTCAGCTAGAGTGTACGGAGTACTACGGTGGGAAGGAGACGGATGAGCGAGCGAGGGCGGTCGGGGAGCGAGCGGCGACGGTGGGTCGGCCCCCTCCTTGCCATCGCGGCCGCCCTGGCCTTCGCGCTCAGCGTGCCGGCGAGTAAGCTCCTCCTGCGCGACACCTCGCAACTCGCGGTGGCGGGCCTCCTCTACCTCGGGGCTGGGCTGGCGCTCACCGGTTTCCGTATCGTCTCCCGGGCGTCTCGACGCCGGGTGAACAGCCGGCCGCGAGCGGCGGACACAGGCGTCACGGTGCGGGGCACGAGTGACTGGGCCTGGCTCGCGGCCGCCACGCTCTCCGGTGCAGTTGCCGCCCCACTGCTTCTGCTCTGGGGCCTGAGGGCGACGCCGGGGGCGACGGCCTCCCTCTTGATCTCGTTCGAGGCTGTCTTTACGGCGCTGTGGGCGGCCGGCCTCTTCAAGGAGCACGTGGTCGCCCAGGTGTGGTGGGCGGTCCTCGCCGTCACGGCCGGAGGTGTGCTCCTCGGGCTGGAGGGAGGTGGGAGCTGGGGGGTCTCGCTAGGTGCCTTGGCCGTTGTGGGTGGCTGCGCCCTCTGGGGCCTCGACAACAACCTGACCCGCAACATCGTCACGTTCGAGCCGAGCAGGGTAGCGCAGCTCAAAGGTCTCGCGGCCGGCACGGTCAACCTTCTGCTACTGCTGGCAGTAGGAGGATCTCTGCCCCGCTGGCCCGTTGTGGTATTCGCTCTCATCGTCGGCGGTTTGAGCTACGGCGTGAGCCTCGTGCTCTTCGTGCAGGCGCTTCGTTACCTCGGCTCCACCCGCACGAGCGCCTACTTCGGGGCGGGGCCGTTCTTCGCCGCCGGGATCTCCCTGGTAGTCGATCGCAGCTATCCGACTCTCTCGCTCCTCGCGGCGGCCGTACTGATGCTGGTCGGCACTGCTCTAATGATCTCCGAGCAGCACGTGCACGAGCACGCGCACGACGGGGTGGCGCACACCCACTGGCACGTGCCTGACGCCGAACACCGTCACGGTCACTGAGCGTACAATCTCCGGTCGCCTCAGGGGCTTTCTTCAGACCGTAAGTATTCGGCCAACCCCTGCATAGGCAGCATGGCGACGGTGCGCCCGGACCAGCCACGCGGCGGTCAGACGGGAGCGCCGAGGATGCGCCGGTAGCCGCGGTGGAGGGGGTGGAGGTAGACGTCCTTCACCGGGAG
>JAHJSA010000012.1 GCA_018830645.1 Actinomycetota bacterium | reverse complement strand
CTCCCGTTCTCGCGGCCTCCTCTTCTACCGCCTACTTGAGCAGGCCGTCGTCACCAGTCCTGCTCCCTATCGTTTCATCGTTGGAGGCACACCCTGATTCCTACATGTTGTGGTCGGTGGAGCTAAATGGATACCCCCCTAGTGCTAATAGTGCTATACGACCATCCTACTCGCTCAGGTTCCGTCCGAACCGGCTGATACCTTCTGGTTGATAAGCATCTGAAAAACAGGAGGTGCGGTCGTGAAAGCCCCCGAGACTCTGATGGAGTTCATGGATATGTACCAAACTGAGGAGGATTGCAGGCAGTCTCTTTTTGAGCACCGGTGGCCGGACGGCTTCTCGTGCCCCCGCTGCTCCTGCGATCGGGCCTACCGCCTCAAGACCCGTCCCCTGTTCGAATGTGCCCGCTGTGGCTATCAGGCCTCCCTTACCGCCGGCACTATTCTGCAGGGGGCCAGGGTGGAACTGAGGAAGTGGTTTTTGGCTATCTACCTTCTGGCCGCCACCAAGAAGACCCTTTCCAGCGCCGAGCTGGCCCGGCAGCTGGGTATCGCCCCCCAGACCGCCTGGACCATGAGGCGCAAGATCATGCACGCCATGTCCCGGCGGGAGGATGAACTTCTGCTCCTTGGTCTGGTAGAGATGGATGAGGCCTACGTGGGCGGCAGGAAGCCGGGCAAACGGGGGCGGGGCGCGGAGGGCAAGACCCCGGTGGCCGTTATGGCCGAGCGCAGCCCGGCGGGCGGGCTTTCCCTGGCCCACATGCAGGTTGTGGAGCGGGTAAACGGCCTCTGCCTGGGCGAGGCCGCCGCCGCCGCGGTCGCGCCCGGAAGCACCATCCTGACCGACGGTTGGGGCGCCTACCGCCGGCTGAGTCAACTCGGCTACCACCATGCGCCGGTGGTTCAAGGGAACCCGGAAAACGCGGCCGAACTGCTTCCCTGGGTACACGTGGTCATCTCCAACTTCAAGCGCTGGATCTTGGATGTCTTCCACGGCGTCAGCCCCAAGCACCTACAGTCCTACCTCGATGAGTTCTGTTACCGGCTTAACCGGCGCCGAGAGCGCACGGATCTCTTCCGCCGTATCTTGAACCGTTGCGTGCGCTACACCGAGCCGACTACGTACGCTCAGTTGACCGCTTCCTGAGCGAGTAGGATGGTCGTATAGTGCTAAAGGTCCCGGCGTGTGCTGCCGATACGACGGTCAGAGAGAGTCCTCCCATCCGAACTCTCCCTTTCTCCTCTAGGGCGCCCTCCCAAGGCGCCCTCTCCTCTTTTCGGGGTCCGGGATATAATCCAGGTGCATGCGCCGACCGGCCGAAGCGACGCTCGGCGTGGGCGCTTCTCGAATCCTCCCCAGATCGACCGGCGCAGATAGGAGCGGCAGTTCGTGATATCCCGTGAAGAGGTGGAACACATCGCGCGGCTCTCTCGCCTGCGTTTCGAGGAAGAGGAGCTGGAGCGGTTCCGGCACGACCTCTCCGCGATCCTCGACTACGTGAATACCCTGGGCGAACTCGACCTCGAGGGCCTCAAGCCCACCGCGCACGCCGTGGACCTGAAGAACGTGCTCCGCGCCGATGAGCCCGGTGTGTGCCTTTCGCAGGCGGCGGCGGTGGCGAACGGGCCGGCAGTCGAAGCGGGGCAGTTCGTCGTGCCCCGCATCGGGTAGGGGGTCGGGGAGTGGATGTGTTCTCGCTCACCGCCCGCGCGTGCCGCGACCTGCTCGGTTCCGGTGAAGTCTCGTCTACCGAGCTCGTGGAGCTCTACCTCGACCAAGTGGAGCGCGTGGACGACCGCGTGGGGTCTTTCCTGCTGGTCGACCGCGACGGGGCTCTCGCCCAGGCCGCGGCCGTCGACGCCACACCTCGCGACGAGCGGCTCCCCTGGGAGGGGGTGCCCATCGCGTTGAAAGACCTCCTCTGCGTCGAGGGCATGGAGACCACCTGCGCATCACGCATCCTGAAGGGCTACCGTCCCCCCTACGACGCCACCGTTGTGGCGAAGTTGCGCGCGGCCGGTCTCATCTTCCTGGGCAAGCTCAATATGGACGAGTTCGCCATGGGGAGCTCCACCGAGAATTCGAGCGTGCAGCTCACGCGTAACCCGTGGGATCTCGAGCGGGTGCCCGGCGGGTCCAGCGGTGGGTCGGCTGCCTGCGTGGCCGCCGCACAGGCTCCGTGGTCGCTCGGCAGCGACACGGGAGGATCCATCCGTCAGCCGGCCTCGCTGTGCGGGGTCGTGGGCATGAAGCCCACCTATGGAGTAGTGAGCCGGTACGGGCTGATCGCCTTCGCGAGTTCGCTCGACCAGATAGGGCCTCTCACCCGCGATGTGCGAGACGCCGCCGCCCTTCTCGACCTCATCGCCGGGAACGACCTGATGGATTCGACGAGCGTGGGCCTCCCCGCGCCCCTCGTCATGCCTACACGCACCGATCTCACCGGACTGCGGTTCGGCGTGATCCGTGAGTTCCTCGGCGAGGCATGCGAGCCGGGGGTTCGAGAGGTCTTCGACGGTGCGGTCGCGGCGATCCATGCGGCCGGCGGTATGTGCGAGGAGCTGCAACTGCCGAGCGTGGAGAAGGGTCTAGCGGCCTACTACATCATCGCGCCGGCGGAGGCGAGTTCGAATCTGGCCAGGTTCGATGGAGTACGCTTCGGCCACAGGTCGGAAGGCGCGGTGGACCTCATCGACATGTACAACCGCACCCGCAGCGAGGGATTCGGCGAAGAGGTGAAGCGGAGGATCATGATCGGTACGTACGTGCTCTCCTCGGGGTACTACGACGCGTACTACACCCAGGCGCAGAAGACCCGTACCTTGATCGCCGACGACTTCCGCCGGGCGTTCGGCCGGGTTGACTACCTGATCTCGCCCACCTCGCCGACGGTAGCGTTCGGTATCGGGGAGCGTACGCAGGATCCCTTGGCCATGTACCTCTCAGACCTCTGCACGATCCCCGCGAACCTGGCCGGGCTCCCGGCCATCAGTATCCCGGCCGGGCTCTCTCACGGCCTCCCAGTCGGCCTTCAGATCATCGGCCCGCACTTCAGCGAGCAGGGGCTGCTGGAGGCGGCGTACGCCGTCGAACAGCGTCTGGGCTTGAGCGCCCTACCGTCGATCGCCGAGGCGGGACGATGAGCGGCGAGACGCGTCCCCATTCGCCGGCGCCGGGCGGCGGAGATGGGACTTCCGGTGAGTGGGAGGTCGTCATCGGCCTCGAGATCCACGTGCAGTTGAGCACCAACACCAAGATGTTCTGCTCATGCCCGGTGACGTTCGGTGAAGAGCCGAACACCCATACCTGCCCCGTGTGCCTGGGTCATCCGGGTACGTTGCCTGTGGCCAACGAGCGCGCGGTGGAATATGCCACGCGCATCGCGCTGGCACTGGGGTGCCGCATCGCCGACCACACCATCTTCCATCGGAAGAACTACTTCTATCCCGATCTGCCGAAGGCATACCAGATCTCCCAGTACGATCTTCCTCTCGGTGTGGGTGGTCATCTCGACGTGGAACTCGACGACGGGTCGGTGTTCCCTGTGGGCGTCACGAGGGTCCACATGGAGGAGGATGCGGGGAAGCTGGTGCATGCCGGCGGCGCCACGGGCCGCATCCACGGTGCGGACTACTCGCTCGTCGACTTCAATCGCGGAGGCACGCCGCTTGTGGAGGTGGTCAGCGAGCCCGACATGCGCACTCCCGAGCAGGCCCGCGCGTACCTGACGCAGCTGAAAGGCCTGCTGGAGCATCTGGGCGTCTCCGACGTCAACATGGAGGAGGGCTCCCTGCGCTGTGACGCCAACGTGTCCGTGCGGCGTCCGGGCGCGCCGCTCGGGGTGAAGACGGAATTGAAGAACATGAACTCGTTCCGCTACGTGCAGCGCGGTCTCGAGGCCGAGATCGAGCGGCAGATCGCCGCGCTGGAAGACGGGGAGCGCATCGTGCAGGCGACCGTGCACTTCGATCCGGTCACCGGGAGCATCACGACCCTTCGCAGCAAAGAAGAGGCCCACGACTACCGTTACTTCCCGGAGCCCGACCTCGTGCCCATCGAGATCGACGAAGCCTACGTCGAGCGGGTTCGCGCCTCCCTGCCCGAGCTTCCTGCCGCGCGCAGGCGGCGGTTCGTGGCCGATTACGGCTTGCAGGCCGGTGACGCGGGCATCCTCGCCGCCAATCGACCTTTGGGCGACTACTTCGAACGCGTGGCCGAGCTGTCGGGCGACGCCCGCCTGTCGGCCAACTGGGTCACCGGCGATCTTTCCGCTCACCTCAACTCGGCCGGAGTGGGGGTGGAGGAGTCGGCGGTGGCGCCTGAGGCGCTCGCGGGTCTCTTGGCGCTGCTCGGCGACGGCACCCTTTCGAGTAGGCTGGCCAAAGAAGTGTTCCAGGTCATGCTCGAGACGGGCCGGGAGGCCGAAGCCATCGTGAGGGAGCGAGGTGTGGGGCAGATCTCCGACGCGGGGGAGCTGGAAGAGATCATCGCGGCGATCGTCGAGGCCAACCCTGGGCCCACCGAGGAGTTCCGCCAAGGTCGGGAGAAGGTCCTCTCCTTCTTCGTCGGGCAGGTCATGAAACAGACCAAGGGCCAAGCCAACCCTCAGCTCGTGAACGAGCTGCTGCGCAAGCACCTCGCCGGCTGAAAGCGGCGCCGGTCCGGCTCACGTGGAGCGCGGTTCGCGGAAGGCTGAGCGGCAGGGCTCGTGCGCTCTACCCCAAGGGACGGTCAAGTCGCGTCACCTGTGCGTCGATATGTCGTTCTAGGTGATAGAGGAGGGCGTGACTCGCCTCGACACGGGTGCAGCGTGGGCCCAATGGCCGGTTGTAAACGGCCTTACTGTCTGGTAAGTTGCACTGTCTTTCGAGCCTGGGCCGCCCGTGTGCCGCCCGCTCACATCCAGGTGCATCCCGGAGCGTAAGAAAGGTAAAGCGATCGTGCGTCACACCCTCACCCTCAAAGATGCCTGCCCCGTCCTCAAGACCGCGGATATCATCTCGGGCAAGTGGACCTTGCTCGTACTGCGCGACCTGGCCGAGGGCATCAATCGTTTCAGCGCTCTCGAGCGGTCTTTGGAGGGCATCAGCCCCAAGACACTGTCCGAGCGCCTCAAAGCTCTGGAGAGAGCGGGCATCATCACCCGGAAGAGCTACGCCGAAGTGCCTCCTCGGGTGGAGTACACGCTCACCGCGCGCGGCCTCGACCTCATCCCCCTCGTCGACCACATGAGAGATTACGGCAGCAAGTGGCTCATGGATGACGAAAGTGCCTCTGACAACGGCGCCGGTCGCACGAAGCGTGACGGCTAGTCCCGCACCCGTACCGCGGCTGACAGCGCTCTAGACAAGACGGGGGCAATCGCTCTGGAGGGATGGGCGATCAATATCGAGGAAGTGGATAACCTCGTCGAACTTGGGCGTACTCGGGGCTACGTGACGACCGAGGACATCGCTGAAGTGCTGGTGGAGGTCGACCTCACCACTGAGCAGATCGAGGCGGTCCACACGCGTTTTCTCGAGCTGGGCATCGATGTCACCGACGAGGGCGAGCTCGACGCAGACCTCGACGCCGACAAGGCGTCCGATTCGGACGGCCGATCCGCTGTGGCCGGCGCCAAGCCGGATCTTTCGCACGACGCAGACCTCTCCACCACCGATCCGGTTCGGATGTACCTGAAGGAGATCGGGCGGGTGCCTTTGCTCACGGCAGAGCAGGAAGTGTTCCTTGCGAAGCGCGTCGAACGGGGCGACATCCAGGCGAAGCACGAACTCACCGAGGCCAACCTCCGGCTCGTGGTCTCCATCGCCAAACGCTACCACACCGATGGCATGAGCTTCCTCGACCTGATCCAAGAGGGCAACCTGGGGCTCATTCGGGCGGTCGAGAAGTTCGACCACCGCAAGGGACACAAGTTCTCAACCTATGCCACCTGGTGGATCAGACAGGCCATCACCCGGGCAATTGCCGACAAGGCCCGCACCATCCGCGTCCCGGTCCACATGGTCGAGAAGATCAACAAGCTCATCCGTGTACAGCGTCAGTTGCTTCAGGACCGCGGGCGCGAGCCCGCCCCAGAGGAGATGGCGTCGGAGATGGGCATGACGGTCGTCGAGATCCGCGAGATCCTCAAGATCAGCCAGACGACCGTGTCGCTCGAGACCCCCATCGGCGAAGAAGAGGACTCGGAGCTCGGCGACTTCATTGAAGACGAGGAAGCCGTGCGCTCCTTCGACGCCGTGGCCTCGCAGCTCGACAAGGACACCGTGGCCGAAGCGCTGGCAGCTCTTCCGTATCGCGAGCGCAAGGTCATCGAACTGCGTTTCGGTCTCAAGGGGGAGCATCCGCGCACCCTGGAAGAAGTGGCGCGCCGTTTCGGTGTGACCCGCGAGCGCATCCGTCAGATCGAGGCGAAGGCGCTCTCGAAACTCCAGTCGACCGAGAGGGCCCGAAGGCTGAAGACCCAGCTGGAGTGACCGCACCTCCGGTCGCCGCGCCCTGATCCCTTCATGTCGTGGTGCCACGCCCGCACCCAGGCCGCCTTCACCGCACCCAGAGCGCCTTCACCCTTGATATAGGGTGGGGGGGTATACTATGATGGAGCAGGCGGCCACGATCGCTCGCCCGGCGGGCGGCTGAGCCGAGACCGTGAGAGTTTGGGGCGATACAACATGACATCTTCCGACACGAGCACCGCGACCGTTCAGTTGCCCGTGGAAGGCATGACCTGCGCATCGTGCGTAGCCCGCGTCCAGAAGGGTCTTGCCAAAGTGGACGGAGTCGCCGAGGCGTCGGTGAATTTCGCTACCGAGAAGGCGACCGTGGTCTACGACCCGGCCGTCGTCGGGGTGGAAGGGCTCGTGTCCACCATCGGTGACATCGGATACGGGGTTCGTACGGAGAAGCTCACCCTCGATGTGGGCGGCATGACGTGCGCCAGCTGCGTGGCCCGCGTCGAGAGGGCGCTCGCCGCGACACCGGGTGTGCTCTCGGCCAACGTGAACTTCGCCTCCGAGACGGCCTCCGTAGAGTTCATCGACGGCTCGGTCGAGTTCGCCGACCTGCGTCGGGTGGTCGAGGGCGCCGGGTACACTATTCGTGAACCTGAGGTGGAGGTCGAGGCTGGATCCAAAGCGGGCGGCGCCCGCCGGCGCGAACTCGACCAGTTACGATTGAAAGTGGGCGTGAGCCTCGCGGTCGGCGCGATCCTCATGGCCGCCGGGTTCGTACGGCCGTCGTTCCTCAGTATGGAGCAGCTCTGGGTGGCGATGTTCGTTCTCGCCACTCCGATACAGTTCTGGGCCGGCGCTCAGTTCTACCGGACCGCTTGGGCGGCGGCCACACACCGCACCACCGATATGAACACTCTCGTGGCTGTGGGCACGTCGGTGGCCTACGGGTACTCCGTAGCGGTGACCTTCTTCCCCCACTTCTTCGAGCGGGCCGCGGGGGCGGGGTTCCACGCCGAGGTGTACTACGAGACGGCGGTGATCATCATCGGTCTCATCCTGCTGGGTCGGTTCCTGGAGGCCCGCGCAAAGGGGCAGACATCGGACGCCATGAGGAGACTGATGGGCCTGCGGGCCAAGACGGCTCGAGTGGTGCGCGACGGCGTCGAGATCGACATCGCGGTGGACGACGTGGTGGTCGACGACGTGATCATCGTCCGCCCCGGCGAGAAGGTGCCCACAGACGGGGTCGTGATCGAAGGCCGTTCCTCGATCGATGAGTCGATGCTCACAGGCGAGTCGATGCCGGTGGAGAAGGGGCCGGGCGACGAGGTCATCGGAGCCACCTTGAACAAGACGGGGTCGTTCCGGCTGCAGGCTACCAGGATCGGCAAGGACACGGCTCTGGCTCAGATCGTTCGTCTGGTGGAGGAGGCGCAGGGCTCCAAGGCTCCGATCCAGCGTCTGGCCGACCGGGTGGCCGGTATCTTCGTGCCGGCAGTGTTCGTGGTAGCCACACTCACGTTCGTAGTGTGGCTGGTGCTCGGACCGGCGCCCGCCTTCACCTTGGCCATGTTGGCCGCGGTCGCCGTCTTGATCATCGCGTGTCCGTGCGCCCTGGGGCTGGCGACTCCCACCGCCATCATGGTGGGCACCGGCAAGGGTGCCGAGAACGGGATACTCATCCGCTCGGCGGAAGCGCTGGAGCGTGCATACAAGCTCGACGTGATCGTGCTGGACAAGACCGGCACACTCACCGCGGGTCGCCCCGTTGTCACAGATATCGTGATAGCCGCGGCCGACGCGGGCGGGCCCGAGGCCGACGGCGGGGCCGGTTCGAGTGCCGTGGATTCGCTTCTCGCATTGGCGGCGTCGGCGGAGCGAGGCTCGGAGCATCCACTCGGAGAGGCCATCGTCGACCGTGCGAAGGACTCGGGTCTGGTCTTGAGCGACCCAACCGACTTCAACGCGTTGCCGGGCCACGGAGTCGAGGTGACCGTAGATGGTCGACGCGTCCTATTGGGCAATCTCAAGCTGATGCGCGACAGAGATGTCCCTCTCGTCGACACCGAGGCCGTGGCTGAGCGCTTGGCCTCGGAGGGCAAGACTCCGATGTTCGTGGCTGTGGATGGCGCCATCGCCGGCGTGATCGCGGTCGCCGACACGCTCAAGCCCAATTCCGTAGAGGCCGTAGCCAGGCTGCGCGCTCGGGGTCTGCAGGTGGTCATGATCACCGGCGACAACCAACGCACGGCCGACGCCATCGCCCGCCAGGTGGGCATCGATCGCGTCTTCGCCGAGGTGCTTCCCGAGCATAAGGCGGAGCAGGTACGCCTACTCCAAGCTGAGGGGAAGATCGTCGCCATGGTGGGCGACGGCATCAACGACGCGCCGGCTCTGGCACAGGCGGATATCGGCATCGCCATCGGCACCGGCACCGACGTGGCCATGGAGGCATCCGACATCACCTTGATCCGAGGCGACCTCATGCCCATCGTTACGGCCATCGATCTCAGTCGAGCCACCATGCGTACGATCCGGCAGAATCTGGTGTGGGCGTTCGGCTACAACATCGCGTTGATCCCGGTGGCCGCGGGCGTGCTCTATCCGCTGTTCGGGGTGTTGTTGAACCCGATGCTCGCCGCGGGCGCGATGGCGTTGAGCTCCGTGAGTGTGGTGTCCAACTCGCTGCGACTCCGGCGGTTCGACGTGGCCTGAGTCACAGTGGCGGGCGGTCGGCGGCGAGAGCGTCGGAGATCCGAGCCGATGCCCCGTTCGCCTGACTTCGGTCGTGGCTATCCTTCAGTCGCGGCTGTCCTCGTACACGACCACGCGGTTCCGACCGGCCGCTTTCGCCTGGTAGGCCGCTCGGTCCGCGCGCTCGATCAGATCGTCCAGCGACATGACCCTGTCCGGCTGCATCTCCGCGACGCCCACGCACACCGTGGCCCGCAGCGGGGTTGAGATCCCACGCACGCTCAGGAAGGCGTCCTGCACCGTCTCCCGCAGCTTCTCGGCTACCAAGTGAGCTTCCGCCAACCCGGTCTCGGGCAGTAGCACGATGAACTCCTCTCCGCCGAAGCGGGCGACGAGATCAGACTCGCGCAACACGCCCACGAAGAGGTCGGCCAACAGCCTCAGGCAATCGTCTCCTACCAGGTGGCCGTGCTGGTCATTGATCGACTTGAACCGATCGACGTCCACCAACAGGAGCGACAGGGGGCTCGAGAGGCGCTTGAGTCGCGCGACCTCGACGCGGAAACGATCGTAGAGCTTGCGGCGGTTGGAAAGCCCGGTGAGCTGATCGTGCAGCGCCATCTCTTCCAGGGCCTGCCGAGCGAGGGTCAGCTCGGTCACATCGACGTTGACCCCCCTGTAGCCCCTGAACGTGCCTCCGGGCTCGACGATCGGGTGGGCGCTCATCGAGATCCAGAGGTGGTCGCCGTCTTTCGACCTGACGCAGCTGAGGAGGTGCTCGAAAGCCTCGCGGTTGGCCACGGCGGCCTCTACGCTCTCCTGGTGGGCCCGGCAGGTGGTGTCCTCTCGGCGCAGTTCACCGAAGCGCCGCCCGAGGATCTCGTCGGTGGCGTAGCCCAACACCTTCTGGCCGCCGAGAACGAAGGTGAGGCGGCCTTCGGCGTCCGTCTCCCACACGAACACCGGGGAGTAGGCGATGGCCTCCTGCATGAGGGTGACCGCCCGACGTACCGCCTGCTCGGCCTGCTGATGGGGAGTGAGGTCCACGGCGGCACTCAGGTAGCCGGTCACTTGGCCCTCGGCTCCGCGGAGGGCGGTGATGGAGAGGCTTACCGGAACTCGCGTCCCGTCGGTCCGCACGAACGTCCACAGCTCTCCGCGCGAACGACCGCCGGCCACGTACTCCTCGTACACGTCGATGCCCCGGTGGTGCATGCCGGGTGTCTCGTGCGACCACGAGGAGCGCGCGTGCAACTCGTCGGGGAGGTGGATGTCGATGATCGAAAGATCACCGGCGTCCTTCCGCAGGTGGATACCCAGGAGCTCTTCCGCTCCTCGATTGAGCAGGGTGATCGTGCCGTCGAGGTCGGTGGCGATGATCGAGATCTCCGAAGCGGCCTCCAGAACGGCGGTGTTCTGCGCATTGACCACTTGAAGGCGGCTGAGAACCGCCTCGGTCTCCTCGAACTGCTGCACCACGAGTTCGGCCGTCAGGTCGGCCGCGCGGCGGGCCACGCGGATCTCTCCCCGCAGCTCGGCGTTCTCGGCCACGAGTTCCTGAACTCGGGTCTGCAATGCCGAGATCTCCACGCCGTTCGCTGTCGGCGTTTCCGATGTGGGCGTCTCTGTTCTCACGCTCGGCGGTCCTATCCCGCTACGTGTTCTCGCGCCGACGATCGATGGCGTGGACGGCGCAGACCAGGCACGGGTCGAACGAGCGGATCACGTGTCCCGCTTCGACCGGATCGTCCGGATCCGCGATCACTGTGCCCACCAGGGCTTCTTCCCACGGTCCGCGCACGCCTGCGCCGTCGCGCGGAGAGCCGTTCCATGCGCTGGGCGTTATCACCTGGTAGTGAGTTATCACTCCGTCCCGAACGGTCACCCAATGGCCTAGCGCTCCTCTGGCTGCCTGGATCACTCCGTGGCCCGAGCCTTCCTCCAACGTGCCGTACGGCACGTACGTGTCGCCGTTGCTCGAGGCCGGGATCTCGGCGATCCAGGCCTCTATGGCCGGCATCATCGTTGCCGGACGGGTCAGCCGGGCCAGCTGTCGCACCAAAGTACTGGCGCCGTTGCGGGCGACGAGGTCTCGTAGGAGAGGGTCCCCGCCCACAAGGGCCTCGGCCAGCGGTCCGGTCTCCGCGGGCCGCCCATCGTACCGTGGCGCCTTCACCCACGAATAGCGGGTGCCGGAATCGCCGGTCACCGGTGCGGTGACGCCCTCGACCGGGTGGAGACCCGTCTCGTAGTCGGCTGCCAGCGAGAAGGAGACATCTTCCGAGATCAGACTTTGGTCGAACGCGTGCGTGGTCGCACCGTCGAAGTAGCCGGCCGGGATGAGTCGGGTTGATTCGCCCGGTCCCGCCACATCCGTGCCCTCAGGCAGCTCGAGCGACCCGAACGAGAGGAAGGAGTCGTGACCTCGCCCTGTCTCGTCGAGTCCGATGCGGCGCCCGAAATCCAGGAAGAACCCGAGAGCGCTTTCCCGGTGGTCGGCTCGTTCCTCGAGCCAGGCATCCAGATGGGCCGCACTCCGCACTTCGCGCCAGCGGTCGATCGAGCAGCCGAGGATCCGCTTCTCGTACCATTCCCGGACGCGTCGCAGGATGTACCGGCACTGGAGTAGTTCGGTGGGATGCGGTGAGTATGCGACTCCACCAGGCACGATGAACGAGGAATGGGGCCACTGCCCGGCGATGATGGCCACGATCTCGAGTATCTTCTTGGTCTCGATGATCGCCTCCACCCAGGTCTCGCCCTTTGCCGGCTCGAACCGACGTACCGCCTCGTCGAAGAGCGGGTGCCGCCGGTACGCCGATGCGGCGAGATCCGGGAGGAAGAACAGCACCGAGTGCCGCAGATCGCTCTGGAGCGTCTCCGCCATGAGAGCGATGTTGCGCAGGCGGACGGCATTCGGAGGGGGTTGCACGCCCGACACCATATCGAGCGCCTTTGCGGCGGCGAGCAGGTGAGTCGTGCTGCAGACGCCGCAGATGCGCGGGGTCACGACCAGACTGTCGAGGGCCTGACGCCCGAGGAGGAGGTTCTCGAAGCCGCGGAACATGGTACCGGAACTCCAAGCATCGGTAACGACGCCCTCGTCCACATCCACCCGCACTTCGAGATCGCCTTCCACGCGATTGAGGGGTATCTCGTAGCGCCTGGTCTTCGACACTCTGCCTCCCGTTCATCCATGGAACGATGTCGCGGCCTCGCGCTCGATGCGCGGTGGCCATCGGTTCAGATCTCCGTGATGCGATCCTTGAGTCGAGCGGGCGCCGCGGCCGCGGCCATGCCCTTGTAGGCCAGGTAGTGGGCTCTGTCGACACCCATCGGGAGTTCGAGGGGGATACCTTCGATGTTTCTGGTCGCGAAGAACGGGTGCGATGCGGGGAATCCGGGATGGGTGCACCCGAAACAGGGAACGCCCACCCGTGTCTTCGACGAGCGCTGGTTCCAGAGCAGCTTGTTGCAGGGGCCGCCCACCAGCGGGCCGTGGCAGCCCATGTGGAAGAACAGGCATCCCTTCTGCCCGAAGTCACTCTCTTCCACGCGGTACTCGTGGTACTCGTTGCGCGTGCAGCCCTGATGGACCATCACGCCGTACCAGTGTGCCGGCCGGTTGAATTCGTCGAGAGGCAGCGGCAGGCCGGAGGTGAGGGCCAGCAGAGTGCCGGTGATAACGTCGTGGTGACAGGGGCACCCTGCCAGGTTGATCACAGGAAGGCCGGCTGCGGAACGGAACGCGGCTCCCAGGAGGCCTCCCGGCTCCGTGCGGTCCCATTGGAGCCCCCCGGCGCGCGTGGGCGCCTGGTGTCCGAACCCTCCGTACGCGGCACATGTGCCGGCGGCCACGACGTAACCGGCTCGTTCCGCCAGTTCGCGAACCCAGTCCCTCTTCGGCCGGCCCATGTAGGCATCGAAGCTCCCGGAGTCGTCCGCTCCATGAAGGATCGAGCCCTCGATCACCAGGATGTCCAACGGCTCCTCTCCGGCAGCCAGTCTTTCGAACAGGCGCAACCGATGGACGGGGGCGAGGTTCGAGAGAGAGGGGTGCCAAAGGAGTTCGAGTCCTGCGGAATCTAGCAGCTGAACCAGATTCGGCGTCTCGGCGCTGAGTAGCGACATCGTGTCGCCTCCGCACCCTCCGCCCTGCATCCAGTGGATCGTTGCCAAGCCGCACCTCTTGCCGTACCGGGTTGTGTCCGGGCGCCCTTGTCTGCTGCCACTGCGTGGACGGCGCCAGTCTATCATGGCTGGAACGGGTCTAATCAGTCGGTTCTTCGCCGCTGAGATGGGTAGACGAACGACAAAGTAGTAACGTGATCTCCGTGTCCGTGTGGCTTGACAACTCGCGCTACGCTGGTAAACTGCGGACATAATCTTGAGTAAACCGATAGAGATTCAGGTAATAGGATGCGCCGCCGGTCAGAGGGCCGAAGTTGTTGCCAGGACCGGGCGTCTCATCCACTTGACGAGGAGGAGTGCCATGCGTGTCGCGAACGATATCTCCGGGTTGATCGGCTGCACCCCGCTGGTGCGACTGAACAGAGTCACCGAGGGAGTGGGCGCGACCGTCGCCGCCAAGCTCGAGAGCTACAACCCCGGGGGTTCGGTGAAGGACAGGATCGCGTGGAACATGATCCGCGTCGCTGAAGATGAGGGGCTGATAACCCCCGGAGAGACCACACTGGTGGAACCGACCTCGGGTAACACCGGGATCGGTCTGGCGTTCATCGCCGCCGCCCGAGGCTATCGACTCACTCTCACGATGCCCGAAACCATGAGCATCGAACGTCGCGCTCTGCTCAAAGCGTATGGAGCCGAGCTGGTGCTCACGCCCGGCGCCGAGGGGATGAAGGGCGCGGTGGCCGCGGCGGAGGAGCTGGCAGCGAAGACCCCCGGCTCGTTCGTGCCCCAGCAGTTCAAGAACCCGGCGAACCCCGAGGTCCATCGCATCACCACTGCCGAGGAGATCTGGCTCGACACAGACGGTGAGATCGATGTGTTCGTGAGCGGTGTAGGAACCGGCGGCACGATCACGGGAGTGGGAGAGGTGCTCAAGGAACGTCGTCCGTCGCTTCACGTGGTCGCCGTTGAGCCCGCCGACTCGCCGGTGTTGTCGGGCGGCTCGCCGGGTCCGCACAAGATCCAGGGTATCGGAGCCGGCTTCATCCCTGAGGTGTTGAACGTGGACGCGTTTGACGAGGTGCTCACCGTGAGCAACGACGAGGCGATCGCGATGACCCGTCGACTCGCCCGTGAGGAAGGCATCCTCGGCGGCATCTCCTCGGGTGCCGCGGTGCATGCGGCACTGGTCGTGGCGGCTCGTCCGGAGTGGGAGGGGAAGCTCGTGGTGGTGGTTCTCCCCGACACGGGCGAACGCTACCTGAGCAACCCCGTGTTCTCCGACTTGGCGTAGAAGCGAGCGCGGAGGCCCAGGTCCGTGGGGCCGTCCTTCGTCTGAGGAGGGCCCTTGGTCTAGGAGCTTGTCGGGCAATCACCATCTGGGATCCCTCTATCCAAGGTCCTCACGACGGAAGAAGTGATGGACGGGTGATGTCTCATGAGTCCGATGTGGTCTTCATGAGGCCGGTGCTGCGGCAACCTGCAGGTGAGAGG
>JAHJSA010000074.1 GCA_018830645.1 Actinomycetota bacterium | reverse complement strand
TGATGGCTTCATAGGCGTCGAAGCCTTCGTCGAGGACGGCTTGGGCGGCTGTGGCTACCCGGTCTTCCTCGTACTCGACGACGGCTTCGTGCAGCTCTTTGAAAAGCTCTGCCTTGCGTTCGTCTGACATCTTGTTCCTCCTTCGGGCCGGCCCTTCATGGCCCCTCGTCGACCGACTCCAATGACCCTTGGATCAGATGCTTCCCCTACAGGATCGGGTAGCGCCCGTATTCCTCCGCCGCTTCCATCATGGCGATGGCGGAGAGCAGGGACCCGTTCGGCGGGAACTCGCAGCCGGTGGAGAGGATGTAGCCACCACCGGGAGCCAGCACCTGGATCTGCTCCTTGCACTTCTCTTTGATCTGCTCGGGAGTATGGAGCATCATGTCCGGGCTCGGGGGCACGTAGCCGATGAGGCAGGTCTTGTCGCCCCACTTCTCTTTCAGTTCCTCAGACGACTTGCAGTCGTCGGGGAGGAAGGCGAAGCTGATGGCTTCGGGCTTCATGGTCTCCATCTGGATATCGAAGTAGACGTTGTTGCCGCAGTTGTGCACGATGACGGCCTTGCCGTGGCTGTGCACCCGGTCGGCGAGCTTCTTGGCGTAGGGGCCCTCCATCTTCATCCACAGGTCCTTGCTCATGATGGATCCCGAGGCGAAGAGGGTGTCCAAGACCACCGCGTGGGCGGCCGTCTCGCAGAGGGCGTCGATGTAGTCGAGGAGCACGTCGGTGATGATCTCCGACGCCTCGTGCACCACTTCAGGGTTCTTCATGCAGTCGACGAACAGTCGTTCCGCGCCGCGGAGCATGGAGAGGATGCCCAGAGGGCCGTAGACGAAGGTCATGACGCCGGTGTGACTGGCCAGTGCGTTCGCCACCCCTTCGGTGTAGCGGAGCATGTGGCTCATCCGCTTGCCCTTGCGCGGGTCGATCCGCTCGATCTTCTTGTAGTCCTCGAGCGATTGGATCAGGTTGGCTTTGTAGACGGGATGCGGCGTGTCCTCGATGGGGAACACCATGGGGCCGCCGAAGTCGGCGCCCTCTACCGAGAGGTCCACCAGAAGGAGCACGCCGTCGGGGCCGATGAGCTTGTGCATCTGTACCATGCTCTCCACGGCCAACTCGGCGTCTTGGGCCCACTCTTCGTACGTGATGCCAAGGACGCGGCGGGCGGCGCCGCACACGAGCGGTCCGGCCGGCACACGGTCGCCTTCTTTGAACGTGAGCGCTGAGACGATGCGCTCCAATCCGGTCATCTGAGCAGTCTGCATAGTCATGTAGCTCCCCCTTTGTGTATTCGACTTGCCCTCGTCAGTCCACGCTCGCTGAAGCGCGGCGGCCCTCACTGCTCGGCTCGCGGGCAGCCCCTCCTCGACCCGCCCGGCCGGAAGGCCGTATCTGCGACCACGGTCCTCGCAGTCTCCTTCCCGTCTGCGCGGGCAGAAGTACTCTCCTATTGTACGGGGAGTACGGCTTGAACGTAACAGTACATCGGGATAATCCTGGGGACACTCCATAGGGTGACGCGTCGGAGGATAATGTACCCTTCCGGGTGATTAAAGAGGTGGACGAATCTCTCCGGATGCCCTCCGGCGGGCGGCCCCCGTGGTGCTTCAAACCCAGGATGGCTTGGGCCGCCTCTCCCCATGCCGATGATTGGGTCTCCCTGGGCCCCGAATGCTACCCGATAGGATCATCGCGCCCCCCAATATTCTACTCCTCTGGGGATGAGAATAGTACCCTGCGGCGGGATGCTCGGCGAGGGCGGCGGCGCTACGATGGTGTTGGTGTATCCAGTCCACTCCTGGGGGTAACCGTGGTTGCCGAAACCACCGAGCGGACCGTGCGGGGTCTGCGCGATTTCTTCTTGGCTTGTGACGCGGACGCCATGCGGCGGGCCTACTACGTGGTCGCTGAGAGCGACGAGCGGGCTCCGGTTGTCGAGGACTGGGCCGACGTGGAGTTTGCTTTCAACCGCATCTTCGTGGGTCCGCGCGTGGTTTCGGCTCCTCCCTTCGCCTCAGTCTACTTGGACGCCCAACCGAGTTTGATGGGTCCTAGTTCGCTGGAGATGCGCCATCTGTACGAGGTGGTGGGTTTGGTCTCGCCCTGGGCCGGTTCGATGCCCGACGACCACCTTGGTCTCGAACTCGACGCGTTCCTGCAACTGCGTGTCGCCCTTGCCGACGACGATTCAACCGCCCTGCGGCCGGCTTTACAGCACCTGACCGCGCACATGCGGGCTTGGCTGCCCCGGTTCGGATCGCGCGTGCGGAGCGACTCCAGGGTGCCCGCGGCGGTGCTGTATATGATCGACCGTTTGGAGGAGGTGATCCCGGCAGAAGACACCGAGCAGACGACGCGATCCGACCCCCGTGGCGCGAGGCGACTCGAGCCGGCCGGGGCGCAGGCGTGGAAAAGAGGGGAAAGGCATGACAATGGATGAGCGAACGGACTTCTTCGAGCAGATGCTCGCCAAAGGGGTCAGTCGACGGGGGTTCCTGAAGGGGTTGGCCGCCGCCGGAGTTTTGGCCGCCCTGCCGGGGGGCGTTCTGCAGGCGGCCCAGGCGGCCGGCCCCGAGCCCTTCGGTCCGACGGTCTTCCTGGGCAAGGACGCCTACCAGACATTCCGTAACGCATGCCCGCGCAACTGCTACGACACCTGCGGGATCGTGAGCCATGTGAAGGAGGGGGTGCTTCATTACGTCGAGGGCGCTCCCGAGTCGGGCTTCACGCAGGGTGGGTTGTGCGTGAAGGGCTATTCGTATCCGCGGACTGTGTACAGCCCCGACCGCATCAAGTACCCGATGAGGCAGGTGGAGAGGGGCTCGGGCAACTGGCAGCGGATCTCGTGGGACGACGCCTTGGATACCATCTCCCGTAAGTTCTTGGATATCAAAGAGACTGACGGCAGCATGTTGGGGCTGGGTCTCACCAAGTACTCCGGCAACTTCGGCATCACTCACTATGGAGTCGAGGGGATGTTAGCCTCCCTAGGCTACACCACCCGCTTCGTGGGTACGCCCTGCTGGCCCGCGGGGATCGACGCCCAGAACTACGACATGGGCGACATGTGGTGCAACGACCCGGAGGACATGGCATCCAGCAGGTACATCATCATCTGGGGCGCCAATCCGGCGTACTGCTCGGTGCACAGCATGAAGTACATATATGAGGCGCAACGGCGCGGGGCCAAGGTGGTCGTGATCGACCCGGTCTTCACCCAGACGGCCGCCAAGGCCGACGAGTTCTGGGAAGTGAAGCCCGGCGCCGACGGAGCCCTGGCCTTGGGCATGGCCCGACACCTGATCGACAGCGGCCTGGTCGATACCGACTGGGTCCAGCAGAACAGCATCGGTTACGGCGATTTCGAGGCCTATCTGAAGCGCGAGGTCACCCCTGAATGGGCCGCCGAGCAGGCCGGCCTGCCCGTGGAGGCGGTGAAGCGGGTGGCCGAGGAGTTCGCCACGGCAAAACCGGCGACCATCTGGATCGGCTACGGCATGCAGCGCCACGTCAACGGGGGCCAGAACGTACGGGCCGTGGACGCCCTGGTGGCCCTCACCGGGAACGTGGGTAGGCCTGGAGGAGGCGCCCGCTATGGTCACCTGTACACGTGGGGGTTCAACTACCACGCTTACTCGCAGTCTCCGCCCGAGGGGTCCGTTGGCTTCGTCGGGGAGACTGGACCCAAAGGTGAGTTTGACCCGGACGCCGGCAGCGAGGCGCAGACCTACACCGACCGCGCCTTCAACATCAACCGCATCGCCCAGGAGATCCTCGATGCCTCCGAGCCGCCCGTCCGGGCCCTGTGGATAGCCAATAAGAACGTGGTCAGCCAGGACTTTGATCGGGCCAAGATCCTCAAGGCCTTCGCCAAGGTCGACCTGATCGTCACGGTCGACCTGTTCTTCAACCAGACGGTGGAGCAGTCGGACATCGTGCTTCCCACGGTCACGCCTTTCGAGGATTGGACTGTGAACGTCTCCTACTGGCACTACTGGCTCCATCTGAACGAGCAGGCCATCGCACCGATGTTCGAGGCGAAGTCCGATATCGAGATCGCCGCAATGCTGTCCACCCGAATGAATGCCCTCGAGCCTGGGTCCTGCACCTTCCCCACCGATGTCGACCCCAAGGAGTGGATGGCCAAGGAGTTCAACGACGGCATTCACTCGCTCTTCGGGATCGACTCGTGGGAAGACCTGCGACAAGGGTCGCGCAAGGCCACGCTGGCGTCGCCCGCGGCCTGGAACGACCTGGGGTTCAAGACGCCGTCGGGTAAGTACGAGTTCGTTTCGCAGGCGGCGGCCGAGAACGGGCATCCGGCGTTGCCGACGCACCTGCCGGGGCGCGAATCGTACGCTCCCATGCGGCTCCTCACCCCGCATCACAAGTACGGGCTACACTCGCAGTTCCAGAACCTCGACTGGATGCTCGATTACAGCTCCGAGCCTTTCGTGTACGTCAATCCGGTAGCAGCCAAGGCCAAGGGCATCGTCGACGGCGATTGGGTCAGGGTCTTCAACAAGGTAGGAGAAGAGAAGGTGCGCGCCCGCGTCACCGGCAACGTGCCGGCTGACACTCTCCTCATGTACGAAGCCTGGTTCGGTGCCAAGAACGCCTACAACGTCAATCGCCTGGTCGACGACGAGTCCTCCGACATGGGCAAGTACAAGACCGGCGCTCCAGGCGTGGCCATTCACGACCAGTTTGCCGACATCGAGAAGGCTACGGCCTAGGAGGTTGGTTAGATGAGTGTGCGACTCGCCTTTCTGGTCGACTCCGCGTTGTGCATCGGCTGCGCAACATGCGGCATGGCCTGCAAGAACCAATACCACCAAGAAGAGGGGGTGGTATGGCGGCAGATCTATCCCCTCTCTGAGGAGATCTACCCCCATCGCGACCGCGCCTTCTACTCCTTGGCGTGTAACCACTGCGATAATCCCGTGTGCCTCACTGGCTGTCCGGCACGGGCCTTCGAGCAGCGTGCTGACGGCATTGTGGTCCACAAGCCCGAGTCGTGTATCGGTTGCCGCAACTGCGTGCGTGCCTGCCCCTTCGGTGCGCCGGTCTACAACCCCGCCGCCCGGAAGGTGGGCAAGTGCAGCCTCTGCCACGAGCGCATCGACGAGAGTCTTCCGCCGGCCTGTGTCTTGGGCTGCCCGACGGGAGCGTTGCGGCTGGTTGACCTGAACACCTTCGACGCGTCCACGACAGTGGCTGCGCCGCCCGGGTTCCCCGGGCGGGAGGATATCGGGCCGTCGACCCGATTCAAGCCCCCTCGGCAACCCGTGCTGGTAAGGAGGACGGCCTGATGGATATGCGTGAATTGCCACTGGTGTTCTTCACTCTGTTCACCCAGACGGCGGTGGGCCTGGTGCTCTTGGCCGCCGTCCGATCCTGGGTCGTGGCCGAGGGTCCCGACCCGCGGGTGCGGGTCGAGTGGTCGGTGGTTCTGGGTTTGCTGGCCGTGGGTGTCGTGGCCGCGTTCTTCCACCTGGGTCAGCCCCTGGGGGTCTTCCGCATGGTCTCCAACTTGGGAGCCGCCTGGCTTAGCAGGGAGATCCTCCTCTTCGCCGCGTTCGGGGTTGTGGCGGCGGCGGCCGCCGCCGCCGCATACCGAGGTTCGCCTAGGCGCTGGCTCGTACAGGTGGCCGCCGCGTTGGGCCTACTCGCCCTGGTGGCTACGGGCATGACCTACGCGGCTCCAGGTATGCCCGCCCTACACAACGGTATCCCGCTGGTGTCCTTCGGGCTCACGGCGGTGATCCTGGGGGCGGCGGTGGGCACCTACTTCGCTCCGGAAGAGATGCAGCGGCGGCTGGCGAGCATCGTCTCGCACGCCTTGGTCGCCGCCCTACTCGTGTACCTGGTGGTGCCCTTCGTATGGCTGGGCGGGGACGCCGTCATGCGGGCCACCGGTCAGGCATTCTTGTCGTCGCCGCTCTACTGGGCGCACGTCGTGCTCGGTCTGGGCCTTCCTCTCGGAGTGGTGTGGCGAACGCAGCGTATTCCGGCCTGGCTGCCGGTGCTGCTTGTTCTGGGTGAGCTGGCCGGACGGGTCGTCTTCTTCGGACTGGTCGCCACGTCGGCGGGCAACATCGGTCTGCCCTACTGATCACTCCGGCATCATGGGGATGGTGTCGCGGGCGACAGTGGGCCTGCGGCACCCGTCGTCAGCCGGGCACGTTCGCCGCCGTCCTCCCGTCTGGGCACCACCGCCGACCCTTGTTGCTCGACCCGACCCCTCTTGCGGGGCGGGAGCTTGGCTGCTACGCGCCTGGGTCTTCCGGCACGAGCCCGCGGCGCATAGCGTAGGTCGCCGCTTGAGTGCGGTTCTGGACGTTGAGCTTCTCGAGGATTCTCTTGAGGTGGGCCTTCGCCGTGTTGACCGTGACGTGGAGTTCCGCGGCGATCTGGGCGTTGCTGGCCCCGCGGGCCACCAGGCGGAGCACTTCGACCTCGCGGGTGGTGAGGCTCGGTCCGTCGCTCTCCCGACCCCCTTCGGACGCATTGGTTACCGCCAGGCGCTTGAGCATTCGGGAGGCGATGGCCCGGGTGACCGCCACCTCGTCACGCGAGACCCCCTCCACCAAGTCGAAGAGTTCAGCCGCGTCGAGGTCCTTCAGTAGATACCCCGAGGCACCCAGGCGTATAGCGCGGTCGAGGTGGTCGCCGAGTTCTGACGCCGTCAGCATGACCACAGCCACGTCTGGGAATCGGGAGCGTATCTCGGCGGCCGCATCCAGACCGCTGCCGCCCGCAAGGTAGATGTCGAGCAGGATCAGGTCGGGCTGGAGCTGCTCGCAGAGCACCACGGCTTCCTCAGGCGTGCCTGCTTCTCCCACGATGGTCACGAGATCGGCCCGAGTCCTCATCAGGCTCACGAGGCCTTGGCGGAAGAGCCGATGGTCGTCGGCGATGACGGTGCGGAGAGGAAGCGGCTTCACGGCTGGGCAGAGAATCGTCCGCTCGGCCACCCCGCCGCCGCGAGCTCGCCGCGGTCGACGTCCAGGGGCACCCGCAGCCGCACGCGCGTCCCGCGGCCGGGCGCCGAGTCGATCTCTATATAGCCACCGACGCTCTCAGTGCGCTCCCGCATCGACTGAAGACCTATGTTGGCACGGACGGCCGACACGTCGAAACCCACCCCGTCGTCCTCCACCACCACTGCGAGGGACCCGTTGTCTCGGGCGAAGCTCACCCATAGATTCCTGGCGTGGGCGTGGCGGCGCACGTTCACCAGCGCGCCTTGCACGATCCGCACCAGCTGCACCTGAGCCATGGAGGAGAGGTGCAGACTGTCGTCTACCTCGGACTCTACGCTCACGTTCACAGCGGTCTGGGCGCTGAACTCCGCCAGGTAGGTCTTGAGTGCTGTGATAGGCCCTCCCTCCGTAGAGAGCGCCGTTCGCAGGCTGAGGATGTTCTCCCGCACCTCCGCGTGGGCCTCCAATATGCGGGCGCGGGCGTTGCGCAGCTCGGAGATGGTCTCCTCCACTCGGTTCTGTCGTATGAGGACTTCAAGCGACTGCATCTCCAGATTGAGGAAGCCGAGGATCTGGGCGAGGCCGTCGTGCATCTCGCGGGCTATGCGGGTGCGCTCGTCGAGCACGGCGACGGACCGTATCTTCTGCGCCATGACCGCATGCTCCACGGCGATGATCGCCTGGTTGGCCAAGCTCTCGAGCACCACCACTGCGGACCCGGGGAAGGGTGCGTCGCGGCCCACAATGAGCGCGCCCACGATCTCACCGTCCATGGCGAGTGGGACTGTGAGGCAGGCGGTCTCGCCGGCTGCGGGCGGGCCTGATCGCAGGTCGGCGGAGAGGCGGGCGGCGATCGTCTTCAGGCACGAGCAGCCGCGGGCTTCGCACGTGGGCCCGTGGCTGTAGCGAAGTGGTCCGTCCCTATCCGTCCGCCCGTCGACGCCGGTGGTTCGCCGGTGTGCCACGCACCGCACCTCGAAATGTCCTAGGTCGTGGTCCCACATGCCGAGGGCGGCGAACTCAGCGTCCAGCAGGTCGCGCGCCGATTCCACCACGAGGGGTAGCACGCTCTCCACGTCATCCATCGTAGAGACCCGGTGTCCGAGACCTACCAGGGTGCTCACCCACTGCTCGATAGCCTCGTTGAGCACCAACGCCTCTTCCTTCTGCCTGCGCTCCGTGAGGTCGTTCAGGATCACCACCGTTCCCTGGTATTTCTCGGTGGCGTCGAGCATGTGCTTCATCTTCACCTCGAAGACGCGCTCACCGAGCGGGGTATCGACGACCTTCTCGAAGACCACCTCCTGGTCATCGGTGGAGGCGAAGTGGGTGACTTCCTTGGCCAGCCAGGGGAATATGTCCGTCACGGGCGGGCGGCAGAACGAGAAGGTGTCCCGCTGTCCCGCGCCGTAGAAGTGCTCCGCGGCGGCCTCGTTCATCCCCTCGATGCACAGGTCGCCGTCGACGAGGATCACCGGGTCGTACAGGCTCTCGAAGATGGTGTAGTACTTGTTCTTCTCGTTCACCATGAGCCGGTTCAGGGTCTGGAGCTCCTCGACGCGCTCGTCGTGGTTCAGAGAGTTCCATTCCACCCCGCAGCCGATCTCGAACAGGTCGAAGAAACGCTCCACCAGCACCAGGCAATCGCGTTCGGTGCGGGGCTCGAGGCCGGTGTCGCGTATCAGGTCCAGGTAGCTCTGGCGGTAGTACTTCACCAGGCCCAGGAACATGGGGAGGGTGACGCCGCGGGCTCGGTGCCTGCGCACCTCTTGGCGGCCGAAGGCCGCGATGGGAGTCTCGTGGGCGAAGTCGTCTACGCCGAGCTCGGGGATGGTGCCGGCGCTGTTGATGGCGCCCACGATCGAATCGGTGATGCCGATGATCGAGATCTCCCAGGCCTTCAGCTGCGTGGCGGCGTAGCGGGTGTAACCGTGCTCTTTCGCGTAGCTGAGCACCCGGTCGAGCAACCAGGCTTTGTTGCCGGTCAGCAGATCGCGAAGCGTGTCCGTGGACCCCATCGTGCCCCCTTGCCCGATGCGGGGATTCCGCTGGAGGGACTTTAGCACCTGAGGGGGAGGGCCGTATGGCAGGACGTCGCCAGACCTTCCCCCAGACCTTCGCCTCAGACCTGGTATCCCCCGTACCTGAGCCCGGCGCGCACCATGGCCGAGGTAGTTCGCCGGCCTGACGCCCGGATGGATCGAATTCGACGACATGAGGATGAAGTCGCCGCCGCCGGGCGCGGCCTCTTCGATGGTCTTTCGCACCCCGAACCGTCAGGATTCCACCTGGATGTTTCTCGAACCTATGTTAGAATACATGAAACTTTTCTCGAACGATGGGCGGAGAGATGGCCGAGACGCTCAACTATCATCATCTGTACTATTTCTGGGCCGTGGCCCGCGAGGGGAATCTCACGCGGGCGAGCGCGGCTTTGGGTGTCACGCCGCAGACTGTCAGCATGCAGATACGCGAGCTGGAGTCGAGTCTGGGGTGCGCGCTGTTCCTGCGCGACGGGCGGCGCCTGGTGCTCACCGAGAACGGCCGTACCACGTTCCGCTATGCCGAGGAGATCTTCTCCCTTGGCCGGGAGCTCGGCGAGGTCTTGACCTCCGGCATCGACATCGATCCGGTCCACCTGGTCGTGGGCGTCTCGGAGACCATATCGAAGCACATGGCCCGGAAGCTGATCCAGCCGGTCTTCGAACTGGGACTTCCAATCCGACTGCTCTGCCGTGAGGCGCCGCCCGAGAGCCTTCTCGGCAGTCTGGCGGCGGGCGAGATCGACGTGGTGCTCTCTGGGAGTCCCATCCCGTCCTCGGTTCGTATCAAGGCGTTCAACCACCCCTTGGGAGAGTGCGGGGTCGTGCTCATGGCGAGCCCGGCACTCGCGGCGCGCGTCCGTCGTGCGTTCCCCGCGTCCCTCAACGGGTGCGAGGTGCTGCTGCCCACCGGGTCATCGGTTCTGCGGTGGGAGCTCGAACAGTGGTTCGCAAGTCAGGACGTGCAACCGGTGATCGTGGGCGAGTTCGAAGACGACACGTTGATCGGCGCCTTCGGTTCGACGGGCGTGGGTGTATTCCCCGTGCCGGCGAACGCGGAGAATGAGGTAGCGGCGCAATACGGGGTGGAGCGGGTCGGGGAGGTTTCAGGGGTGAGGGAACGCTTCTTCGCGATCTCCACCGAACGGAGAGCGAAACACCCGGCTGTGGCGGCCATATGCGACGGCGCCGCGAAGAAGGGGGCTTAGGCCGAACCGGGGGGGTGCACGGGCGGCGGAGGCTACTTCGGTTGTGTAACGTCTAGTCAACTAGACAGTAATGTTACGGGAGGGGGAGCATGTCGAAGAACGGTACCGGTCTGAACAGCGCGGATGCAGCCGCGGAGGCGATCATCCAATGGGGGGAGTCTCAGAGTATCGAAACGTGCTTCGATCGGGCCGACCGCATCAAGCCCTGTCCGATCGGTGCCTCTGGCGCGTGCTGCAGGGTCTGCAACATGGGGCCCTGCAGGTTGGTGGGCGCGCGGGCCGAGGAGGAGGCGGTGGGCGTGTGCGGGGCCACTCTGCCGAGTGTGGCCGCGCGTGGTCTGGTGCGGATGATCGCAGCCGGCACTGCCGCGCACAGTGATCATGCGAGAGACATGGTTCTCACACTTCTTGCCGTCGCCGAAGGCGAGGCTAAGGACTTCGCTATCAAGGACGTGGCGAAACTCCACAAGGTCGCCGGCATCCTCGATATTGAGGTGGCGGATAGGCCGGTGAACGATGTCGCCCGGGAGGTCGCGCTGGCCTTCCTCGACGACTACGGCCGTCAGAAGGGCGCCCTCCACTACCTCGCGCGGGCTCCGCAAAAGACCCGCGAGCGGTGGGAGAGATGGGGGGTTGCGCCGCGCAACATCGATCGCGAGATCGCCGAGGCGCTGCACCGGACCTCGGTGGGCGTGGATCACGACGCCGATCACCTGCTCACGCACGGACTGCGCACCGCTCTCGCCGACGGGTGGGGTGGTTGCATGATCTCCACCGACATATCCGACATCCTCTTCGGTACGCCCACCCCGGTGCGGGCAGAGGCGAGTTTCGGCATCTTCCGGCAGGATGAGGTCAACATCGTGGTGCACGGTCACGAGCCCACCCTCGCGGAGATGATCGTGGAGGCGGCCTCGGAGCCCGGCTTGGTCGACTACGCACGCTCCAAAGGCGCCGCCGGCATCAACTTGACCGGAGCCTGCTGCACCGCGAATGAGGTGCTCATGCGCCACGGGATACCCACGGCCGGCGGGTTCACCAATCAGGAACTCGCCATCATGACGGGGCTGGTCGAAGCGATGACCGTCGACGTGCAGTGCATCATGCCCGCCCTCACCGAGATCTCAAAGCGGTTCCACACCCGCGTGATCACGACGTCGGAGAAGGCCAAGATAACCGGGGCCGAGCACGTGCAGTACGACGAGCGCAAGGCCAAGGATGTCGCGAGGCAGATCGTCAGGATGGCCTGCGACAATTTCCCCAACCGGGGCGCGGCCGGAAGCCCTTCGCCCGCGACTTCTCCTCTTATCGGGGGCTTCTCCCACGAGTACATTGAATACATGCAGGGGGGGCGTTTCAGGGGTTCGTTCCGCCCGCTGAACGACGCCATCATCAGCGGTCGCATCCGGGGCGTGGTGGGACTCGTCGGCTGCGACAACCCCCGCGTGCCCGCGATGGGACTGCATCGCTACCTGGCCATGGAGCTCATCAAGAACGACGTGCTGGTCGTATCGACCGGGTGCGGGGCGGCGGCGTGTGGCACCGCGGGGTACCTCACCCCGGAGATGGCCCTCGAGTCCGCCGGCCCAGGGCTCTCCGAGGTGTGCGAGGTGATCGGCATCCCGCCGATCCTGCACCTCGGCGCCTGCGTAGACAACTCGCGCATCCTGACCATCCTCACCGCAATGGCGGCCGAGGGCGGTCTATCCGACGAGATCGCGGGCATGCCGGGAGTAGGTATAGCGCCGGAGTGGATGAGCGAAAAGGCCATAGCCATCGGCTGCTACTTCGCGGCTTCGGGAGTCCCGGTGATCTTTGGCGGCGGGTCCCCGGTCGGGGCCAGCCGGGAGGTCACCAAGATCATGACCGAGACGTGGCTCGAGCGCTTCGGAGGGGCCGTGCACTTCGAGCCGGACCCGGAGAGGATGCTCGAGATCAGCCTCGACTACATCGACAGGGCTCGGGAAGGGCTCAAGCTCAAGAAGTACGAACCGGGCCGATTCGAGCCGGATCGGGTGCTCGTGGACATGGCGGCCCGCCGAGATCTCGGGGCGTAACCGGACAGTCGTAAGGGAGGATGATGAACAAAGAAGGTCTGAAGGTCGATGAGCTCATCGGCCACGTGGGCCCCCTGCTGACCGCCGCGCAGCGGAAGAAGGGGATACTCATCCACGCGCTCCAAGAGGCCCAGGAAGAGCACAACTACCTGCCGGAGGACGTGCTCGAGTCGCTGGCCGCGGCGCTCGACATCCCCACGGGGGAGGTCTACTCGATCGCGTCGTTCTACAAGCAGTTCTACTTCCAGCCGCGCGGCAGGCACGTCGTGTGCGTCTGCGTGGGCACGCCGTGCCACGTGCGCGGCAGCGGTGAGGTGCTGGAGCGCATGGAGGAGGCTTTCGAGGTTTCCCGCGGGGGGACCACACCCGACCTTTCGTTGACCCTTGAGACGGTCGGATGTGTGGGTTGTTGCGGCTTGGCTCCCGTGGTCACCGTCGATGGCCGGGTGGTCGGCGACGTGACCCCGCAGACCGTGCAGAAGATCGTCGATCTGGTCGAGGCGACGTAGATCATGGCTGCGCTCAAGACGATCACCGAACTGACAGAACTCAGACGGAGGCTCGAGGAAGATGTGTTCCCGCCCGATGTGCCGCGGGCCAGGGTGTGCTGCGGCACGGCCTGCAGCGCGATGGGCGCGGGCAAGGTGGTCGAGGCGCTGGCGGGGGAGGCGGCCGATCGCGAGATCGAGCTCGACGTGGTCAAGACCGGGTGCCAAGGCATGTGCCAGAAAGGCCCGATCATGAGGGCGGAGCCGCAGGGCATCTTCTATCAGAAGGTGACGCCCGACCGCGCCCGCTCAATCGTGGCCTACACGGTGGCGGGGAACCTGCCGTTCCGCCAGAGCCTGTATCGCGACGGTTTTCTCAGCGAACCCATCTCCGAGATGGACGAGGTGCCTTTCTACACCAAGCAGCTCAAGCTGGCTCTGCGGAACAACGGCGTGATCGACCCGACCAACATCGAGCACTACATCGCCGTGGGCGGGTACGCGGCCCTGGAGAAGGCCCTCGGATCCATGACGCCCGACGACGTGCTGGCCGAGGTGGATATGGCGAATCTGCGTGGGCGCGGCGGCGCCGGTTTCCCGGCCGGCAAGAAGTGGCGGCACGCCAAGAGCGACCCCGCTCCGGTCAAACTCGTGATCGCAAACGGGGACGAAGGCGATCCCGGGGCATTCATGGATCGCTCGATCATGGAGGGCGATCCTCACAATCTGTTGGAGGGCATGCTCCTCAGCGCCTATGCGATCGGCGCCCGGTACGGCATCGTCTACGTGCGGCACGAGTATCCAATGGCGGTGAAGCACCTGCGCATAGCCGTACGGCAGGCCGAGGAACTCGGACTCCTCGGCGCCGACATCCTGGGAACAGGCTGGGGTTTCTCGGTGGATATCAGAGAAGGCGCCGGTGCTTTCGTGTGTGGAGAATCGACGGCCCTCGTCGCCTCTATCGAAGGTGATCGCGGCTTCCCCATGCCGCGCCCGCCCCGGTTGTCGGAGAGCGGGGGCGGCGCTTGGGGGTACCCGAGCAATCTCAACAACATCGAGACCTTCGCCTGCGTCCCGGTCATCATCGATAAGGGGGCCGACTGGTTCCTCGGCATCGGCACGGAGGGGTCGCCGGGCACGAAGGTGTTCGCCCTCACCGGCAAGGTGGTCAACACCGGCCTCGTGGAAGTGCCCATGGGCATCACGCTGCGCGAGATCATCTGGGATATCGGCGGCGGCATCATCGGCGGGAAGAAGTTCAAGGCGGTCCAGACCGGTGGGCCCTCCGGGGGTTGCCTTACCGAGGAGCACCTGGACCTGGCTGTCGACTTCGACTCCCTGGCGGAAGTGGGCTCCATGATGGGGTCGGGCGGGATGGTCGTGCTCGACGAGGAGACCTGCATGGTGGCCGTTGCTGAGTACTTCCTCTCGTTCTGTCAGTCGGAGACGTGCGGCAAGTGCCCGCCGTGTCGCATCGGCACGTACCAGATGCTCGAGATCATGGCGAGGATCACGTCGGGACGAGCCGAGCCTGCGGATCTGGAAGACCTCGAGCGCATGGCCGGGCTGGTGCAGCGCAGCGCCCTCTGCGGTTTGGGCAACAGCGCTCCCAACCCCGTGTTGACGACACTGCGCTACTTCCGCGACGAGTATGAGGAGCACGTGTACGACGGCCTGTGCCGAGCGAAGGTCTGCGGTGGTCTCGGCCTCTACTCCATCGATCAAGACTCGTGTATCGCCTGCGGCCTGTGCAAAGAGGCGTGTGCATTCGACGCCGTCACCGCGACCAAGAGCAGCTACCTGATTGACCAGGACTACTGTGAACGATGCAAGGCGTGCTATCTCGCCTGCCCGGTGGACGCCATAAGGATCGATGCGATGAGGACGCGCGAGGACGTGCCGCCCATGCAGGGGGTCGAGGCCGGCGCCAAAGAAAGGGGGAGGGCATGAACGACCTGATCGAGGCGGTGGAGGGCTACACGTGCCCCGCGCAGAGGGCACTCCGGCATTTGGACGCGTTCCTCGCCGATCCCATGTGTGGACAGTGCTTTCCGTGCGCGTTGGGCACCTACGAGGCCCGCGCCAGGCTGGAGAGCATGACGCGGGGGGAAGGCACAGACGACGATGTGCGGGTGCTCGAGCGGATCGCGGCCGCGGTCCTGGAGGGGTCCAAGTGCAGGAAGGGAAAAGACGCCGCCCGCTTCCTGGCTGAAGCCATAGCGACGCCGGGCTTCGGGGAGCACGCCGCGGGGGTGTGCCGGGATCGGGAATGCCGGTCGCTCACCACATATGCGGTCGCCTCCGACATCTGCGTCAGGTGTGGCGCGTGCAAGGCGGCGTGTGTCAACGATGCCATTTTCGGGGAGCCACAGCAGGCCTTCCGCGCGGGCTACCCCGCATTCGAGATACGCCAAAGGCGGTGCGAGAGGTGTGGCGAGTGCGCCGCTGCGTGTCCCCATGGAGCACTTCGCGCGACCGACGTTGCGTTGACTGGGGGGAGATCGAGATGAGGGGGAGATCGAGATGAGGGGGAGATCGAGATGAACAATCCAGTGAGTCTATGCATCGATGGGCGTGAAGTGTCCGTCGAACAGGGCGTGACGCTCATCGAGGCCGCCGAGGCGGCCGGTGTCCACATACCGAACCTGTGTCACCTCCGCGGCATGAAGGGCGTGGGCGCCTGTCGGCTCTGTGTAGTCGAGATAGATGGCTCCGACGTACCGGCGACCGCCTGCACAACCAAGGTGAAGGAGGGCATGATCGTAGCCACCGACACTGAGCGGGTCCGCGAGATCCGCCGGTTCGTACTCGATCTCATCCTCTCCATGCACCCCCCTGACTGCATGACCTGCGCGAAGGCGGGTGTCTGCAACCTTCAGAGATACGCGTACGATCTCGACCTGGGAGATTCCAGTTTCACGCGCAAGACTCCCGGACACGCGGTCGAAGAGGCCAACCCCTTCGTCCGTCGCGATCCGGATTACTGCATACTATGCGGCCGCTGCGTGCGGGTCTGCGGGTCGCAGGGCACCGAAGTGCTGCGCTTCCACGGGAGGGGCCTGGGCTCCAGAGTGGTCAGCGGGACCGGTTCCCCTCTCGAGGAGTCGGACTGCACGTTCTGCGGCAACTGCGTCGACGCCTGCCCTGTGGGCGCCCTCCTCCAGGTGGAAGTCGCGAAGAGGGGCCGCGAGTGGCAGCACACCAAGACCCGCACGGCCTGTCTCGCGTGCGGTAGCGCCTGTGACCTCGTGGTCAGCACTAACGACGGGCAGGTTGTGAAGGTGGGCTCGGCGGCCACGGCGGGAGACGAAGCACGCTTCATCTGCGCGATCGGCCGTTTCGGATTCGAAGGCCAGCGGGGCCATATGCGTGTCTCCCACCCGCTGAAGCGGGTGGGAGACGAGTTGTTGGAGACGAGCTGGGACGACGCGCTCTCGCTTGTGGCGGAGAGAATGCTCGCCGCAGCCGGGGAGGCCGGCATCATTGCCGGGGGGAGTCTCCTGAACGAGGACGCCCTACTATTGAAGAAGTTCGCCGACGGGGTCGTGCGCACGAAGGACTACGATACTTCGGTGAGCCTCTACGCCGATTCCGGGGTGATGCTGACTCCGGGCGGCGACCTGGACGCTGCGGACCTCATAGTCCTCGTGGGCCTCTCGCCCGATCAGTGGACCCGGGTGTTCCCGGCTCTCGATGCCGCCATCAGGGATCGGGTGAGCTCGCGTAAGGCCAAGCTGCTCGTCGTCCACGGTGGTGACCCTCGCATCAAGACGGCGGCCTCGATCGTCCTCGCGGGCGACGAGGTCGGCTCGCTGGAGCAACTGTGCCGGGCGGTCATCGACAAGGGTCTCGCGGCACCGCCCGAGATGGTCGAAGCGCTTGCCCATGTGACTCCTTCCGCAGACGCGAGGAATGCGGCCGAGTTGTTCGCCGCGGCGGATGCTCCACTGATTCTCGCTCCCGCAGCCCTCTACGAGGCGGCCGCCAACCTGGCGTTACTCAAAGGCGCCGCGGCCGCGATCCCGTTCGAAGCGAACGCCCGAGGGGTCGCGCGCGCCGGCCTCGAGGGCAAAGGCAAAGGCTTCCAGGAACTCGTGCAGGGCCCGAGTCCGGTGCTGTACGCCATAGGCGACCTGCCGCTCGACAGCCGGCCGGATACCGGTTTCCTGGTGGTGCAGTCCGCGTTCATGACCGAGTTGGCCGGTCTGGCCGACGTCGTACTGCCGGCGGCTGCCGGACTCGAGTCCGACGGATCTCTCATCGACGCCCTCGGTCGGGTCAAGCACGTGCGGCGGGCGTGCGAACCGGCGGGAGAGGCGCGCCAGCACGGCGAGATCCTCTCGGCGTTGGCCGAAGCCATGGGCGTCTCTTTGAGCGATGTCGAGAGTCCGGACGGGAGGTCTGTGGAAAAGCGCGCTCCGGGCTTCGCTCGGTTCGTGCGCCGGTCGGAATGGGACATCGACCCGGGCACTCTCATATACACGTTGCGTCGCTCGGTGGTCGAAGGATCTCGCCTCGCCTGGTTGGGACAGGCCGAAAGGATAGACGCGGCGTAGGCGGTGAGGCGTCGAGGCACCGGGAGCGCCCCCCGCCGATCCCCGCCGTCCTCGGGAAGTGTCTGCTACCCTGTCCGCATGACCCGAGCGCACGGACAGGACGATCGCACGCGACACGCCGCCGACGAGCTTCGGAACGACACGCCCCGAAACGGCACCGCTCGGAAGGGAGCTCCT
This sequence comes from Actinomycetota bacterium, assembly GCA_018830645.1. Classification (GTDB taxonomy): domain Bacteria; phylum Actinomycetota; class Thermoleophilia; order RBG-16-64-13; family RBG-16-64-13; genus JAHJSA01. The sequence goes on along the minus strand of JAHJSA010000074.1, from coordinate 1,907 downwards.
CGCGTCGATGTGGTCAAGATCTTCTCCGACGGCGCCTGCTCGGGCAATCCCGGACCGGGCGGCTACGGGGCCATCCTCCTCAGTCGGGGGCACCGCAAGGAACTCTCGGGTGGGGAGCCGGACACCACCAACAACCGCATGGAGCTGCGGGCCTGCATCGAGGCCTTGCGAGCCCTGAAGTACCCCTGCGATGTAGAGATCACTTCGGACTCACGCTACGTGGTGCAGGGTATCGAGGATGGCTGGGCAGAGCGGTGGCGACGGAACGGTTGGATGCGCGACAAGAAGACCCCGGCCAAGAACGCCGACCTATGGCAAGAGCTGCTCGAGCTTTGTGCCACGCACCGGGTGCGCTTCCTCTGGGTGCGCGGGCACGACGGACATCCCGAGAACGAGCGGGCCGACGCGCTTGCCGTGGCGGCTATACAGGGAGTGGGCCGGCGCTGAGCCCGCGCCCGACGCGGTTCACCCCTTCGCCGCCACGATGTCCCGCCACCATTCCAAGTACGGCTCGCTCTTGGGCATCTTCCCCCGGGGAGTGAGGGCAAGGTGAGAGAGGTTCAGGGCGTGGCCGAGCATTGTGGTGGCAAGGACATCCCGGAAGCCTTCGTCGTCGACGCCCAAGTGGCGCTGGAGTCTGAGCAGTATGCCACCAAGCCACGGAGGCCGGGTGGACGGGTCGACGAACCGAGAGCGGAAGACGTCGACCTTCTCTTCGAACGCCCACGCTCCGTTCCGACCAGTGAGTACGAAGGCGAGCAGGAAGAGGAGATCCCCGCCGGGCAGTCCCCATCCCGCCGACTCCCAATCGATCAGAATGGCCCGACCACCCGACGACACCACGTTCCAGGGCCCCGCGTCACGGTGCGCGAACGTCAGCGAGATACCCATGTTCTCGAGTCGGACCGGGAGCCTCTCGAGGTAGTCATGTTCGTGGTGTCGGAGTTCGAGGTTGGCCTGTGCGGAGTGCGCGATGGACCGCACCCACGCACCCACCGCCGGCGGCGTCATCTCTCCCATCCCGACCCGGCGCGAGGTCAGGCGTTCGAGGTCGAACAGCCACACGGCCAGGCGCTCGAGTTCGTCGAGTCTGCGTGCCCACGGGCGATGGTCGAACGGCACTCCATGCACCGCCGACTGGCCCCACCCCTGGTACGGTCCCCACGAGACTGAACCGAGCGGCCTCACCGGTGCCCCAGGCATGATCCGCTGGACTCTCCTCAGCTGGGTCTGCTCTCGCACCAGCATCGAGCTGAAGGAAGGTCGGCGCGGGATCTTGACGACTCGGAGTCCGTGCGAGCCGTCTCTTGGGGCGTCCGCCACTTCGATTGCCACGAGCGGCTTACTCGCCTCCCAGGGCGCTGAGGCGATGATCGTCCTGTAGGCTTGATCGACCACGGTGCCGGCTGGGCCGGCGATCGTCACCCCCGTTTCCCGTATGCGTGATACCAGTGTCCGGCCGGTTCGGCCCAACGGCGTGCGGGCGAGCCGCCCCTTGAACGACATCGGGGGGATGAGCCCATTCCAGACGTGCTTGCGGGCGTCCCGGTTGTCGGCGGGGAAGTAGAAGGTCGTGCCCGCTTCTGTGGGGACGGCGCGGAGGTCGAGCACCTGTTCGAAGTCCAACCCGGCCGTCCGTTTGGCACAGCGCAGTGCTTCTCGGCCCAGGCGTGCGTCTCCGAGGAGTACGATGATCGAGGCCGGGCCTATCCGTCCCCCCTGCGCCAGCGCGACTACCGCGGGGGAGGAGGCGGCGGCGAGCACCACTAGGAGCTTGTCGGGCAAAACCCCTTCAAGAAATAGACTCGCCGCCCCCTCCCCTGTAGTCTTTCCGGAGAGCGAAGAGCGAAAGAGGAGGCCGGAAGGAATGGCACGGGACTTTCTCCCCTACAACACCGATCAGCAGT
>JAHJSA010000073.1 GCA_018830645.1 Actinomycetota bacterium | reverse complement strand
CCCTGTGGCCCGCGCCACGGCGGCGACCCCGCCACGCCCGCACACCCGCGCCTCCGCCGCCGCCCACAGGCGCCGACGCCTCTCATCGAGCTCTCCCGCCAGAGCCCGGTAACGCTCTCCTATGGCATGTTCGTCGATCACAGGACACTACTTCGCCACCCCCAGCCTATATCCTACTTTTTTCTTGACGGTTCCTTAGTGGCGCGCGAAGTCCTCGATGTCTTCTTCGAACTCGCGGATCATCGACCGCGTGAGCGAGGGTCGCACTTGGCTGATGGCCCATAGGAAGTCACCGGTCTCCGCGCGCCCGTCTGACTTCTCGAGAACGGCACGTTCGAATGCGGCCTGGGCGCCTTTTCGAGCGGCGAACTCGATGTCGGCGGGAGTGAACATCGAACTCGCCGCGACCAGGGCTTTGATATCGACGTTCGAATCGGTGATCCCCGACACGTACCTGCCCCAGATCGCGGCCCGAGCGGACTCATCCGGCGGCCCAACGGGGAGAAGGTAGTCGAACCTGCCCGGCCGGACGAACGCGCCGTCGAGGCTCCGCACGGAGTTCGTGGCGCACACCAGCAGACGGTGCGGTTGGCCGCGGAAGAGCGGGATCGCCTTGAGCAGCTCGTTGGTGACCCCGTGAGTCACCGGCGTGTTCTCCCGGCTCGATGCGATCTCTTCCACCTCGTCTATGAAGAGCACCAGCCGCTCGATCTCCACAAGTGCCGCGAAGAAGTCCTTCAGTTCGTTCGCCTGCGCATCGCGTCCGCCGGCGGCCAGACGGCTGGGGAAGAGCTCCACGAACGGCCAATCCAGGCGAGAAGCGATGCCTCGCGCGAAGGTCGTCTTCCCGGTGCCGGGAGGCCCGAACAGGATGATCGCCTTGGGGGGCGTCACCCCGTGACGCTCCGCGGTTTCGGCCTCGGCCAGCGGGAGGATCACGCGCCGCTCGATGAGCGACTTCTCTGTCTCCATGCCCTTGAGACGTGCCCAGAGGCCGGATTCGATGACCTGACCTCCGAGCGAGTCGAGAAGCTGCCTCTCGGCCGGTCGGGAGACGAGCACCTTCTCGAAGTAGTCCACCCCCGAATGGCGCTCGAAACCCCTATTGACGAACGCCTGCTCGCCTGTCTCGTCGGCCGGGAGGAGGGCGGCGCTGCGACGGACCCCGAGCGCGACGAGCCGGTGATCGATCGCGTCGAGAAGCGCACCGCCGATGCCCTGCTTGCGAAGCTCCGGGATCACCGCCACGCGCAGGATCCAGGCCCGATCACCGGTGATCCTGGTGACGACCGTCCCCACGATCCGATCGCCCACGACAGCGGCCAAAGAGAGCTCGCCTGCCAGCACGGCGGCCACAGCCTCACCAATGTGGAACACCGGAGCCGCCCCGCTCGCCGTCGACTCCTCCCAGAGTCGCACGACCTGATCGAGGTCGCTCTCGTTGAGGTCCCGGATCCGGAGGCCGGGCACGGGTGTCAGTCCCCGAGGTCCGTGCCGCGAAGGAAGGCGGGCACGTCGAGGTCGGTCTCGCCGGGCGCCTCCGGCTGAGGCGGCGACGCGGGGTGGGCTTCCGCCTCAGGCTCGGAGGCAGCCTCGTCGCTCTGCGCGGCCGCTTCAGAAGCATCGACGACCTTCGAAGCCGATATCCCTTCGAAGCCTGTGGCCACCACCGTCACTCGAATATCGGCGCCCAGAGATTCATCGACCATGGCGCCGAAGATGATGTTCACATCTGGATCGGCCGCGGCGTTGACGACTTCCGCCACCTCATGCACCTCGAAGAGCGACAGATCGGAGCCGCCGCTCACGTTGAGCAGGATCCCCCGCGCCCCATCGATGGAGGTCTCGAGCAGAGCCGAATTGATGGCTTCGAGAGCGGCCTCGCGGGCGCGATCGTCGCCCCGGGCGACACCGATGCCCATGTGGGCGGTGCCGGCCGCGGTCATGATGGTGCGCACGTCGGCGAGATCGAGGTTGATCAGCCCGGGCACGGTCACCAGGTCGCAGATGCCCTGCACACCTTGGCGCAACACGTCGTCGGCGAGACGGAGAGCATCGACCATGGAGGTCGAGCGATCCACCACCTCGAGCAGCTTGTCGTTCGGCACCACGATCACCGTGTCGGCGTACTGGCGCAGCAGATCGACCCCTTCGGCGGCCTGAGTCTTGCGTCGCTTGCCCTCGAAGGCGAACGGCCGTGAGACCACGCCGATCGTGAGCGCGCCAACGCTCTTGGCGATCTCGGCGATCACCGGCGACGCGCCGGTGCCGGTGCCGCCACCCTCTCCGGCGGTGATGAACACCATGTCGCTGCCCTTGAGCAGGGCCTTGAGCTCGTCGTAGGCGCTCTGGGCGGCCTGGCGTCCCACGTCCGGGTCGGAGCCGCCGCCCAGCCCTTTGGTCAGTTCGCGACCGATACGCACCTTGTGGTCCGCCTCGCACGTCTGCAGCGCCTGCACGTCGGTGTTCACCGCGATGAACTCCACGCCCTCAAGCCCGGCTTCGAGCATACGGTTGATCGCGTTCGTGCCCGCTCCGCCCACACCGACGATGCGGATGACCGCCGGGAACGTGCGTGAGGGTTGGATCAGCTGTCGCCTGCTCTGGGTGGCCGGCTCCACGAGGGACGGGGGCCGATCCGCCGCCGGGCGCGGGGGGTGCTCGGTGCCTCGGGCCTCCGCAGCCGCGGTGGAACGGAATAGCGACCCCAAGCCGCTGCTCTTGAGGCTAGATTTTCTTTTGTCCATTGAGCACCTCTCTGGCCAACGACCGATAGGACTCGGCGGCGTCGCTGTTGGGAGCATACTTGATCACCGACACGCCCTGTACCGGAGCCTCGGCGAACTTGATCGTCTTCCGCACGACCGTCTTGAAGACAAGATCGCCGAAACTTGAGCGAAGAAGCTCCACCGCTTCGTTGCCATGCAAGGTCCGCGCGTCGAGAAGGGTCGGAAGGATGCCCCCGATATGGACGTTGGGGTTCAGGTTGTCGCGGACGAGCTCGAGCGTCTTCTCGAGTTGGGCCAGACCTCGGAGTGAGAGATACTCGCACTGCACGGGCACTATCACCGCATCCGAGGCCGTGAGTGCGTTGATCGTGAGCAGCCCCAACGAGGGCGGCGTGTCGATCAGGATGTAGTCGTAGGTGTCGCGCACCGAGAGTAGGGCGCGAGTCAACGCGCGTTCGCGCCCGATCACCGAAGCCAGAGCCAGCTCAGCGCCCGCCAAGTCGATGCTGGCGACCGCCAAATCGACTTCGGCCGCGTGGATCACGTCGTCGATGCCGACCCCCTGCACGAGTACGTTGTACATGCTGGGGTTGACTTCGTCAGGGTTGATACCCTGACTCATGGTGAGGTTGCCCTGCGGGTCCATGTCGATCATCAGAACCCGCTTGCCGAGCTCTTTGAGCGCGACCCCCAGGTTGAGGGTGGAGGTAGTCTTGGCGACCCCGCCTTTCTGGTTCGCAAGGGCTAGGACCCGTGCCAAGTGATACCTACCTTCTCTCCCGAGTGGACAGGGAAGTGGGACAAACGCGATTATACGTCTCCTGTGGCTTTCGGGCCAAACGACGGGAATCCTTGCGCCTTCGCTTCAACTCGACCGGAGACATCGCCGGCGCCGTCCGAACGGGCGGACGCGAAGGCCGGCTCCACATCGAAGGCCGGCTGCCACGCGCCGGCTTCTTGCGACAGCGGCGGCGGGTCGTTGGTGCGGCAGAAGGCGCGAAGTTCCCGCATGTACGCCATGTTCTCCGGCACCCGTTCCCACCCGTGGGTGATCAGCAGACCCTTCAACCGCTGCCGCGAGTTCGTGCGGAGACGCCGCGGCGAATAGAAGCGCCGATGGGCCTCCAGCATCTCCCGCTGTAGCTCCCACGGCGACATGTTCCGCGGCCAGTAGACCACGTGAAGCCCGTCGTAAAGGCTCCAGTTGTTGGTGAACACGCGCCCTTCCGCGCGGAGGCGGGCCGTCTGCCTCGTGCCGGGCAGCGGCGTCAACGTAAGGAACTGCGCGGAACTGATGCCGCTCGATATGGCGAAATCCACCGTCTCGCGGATGGATTCGACTGTGTCGGCGTCCGAGCCGAGCACGAACATCCCATGTGTCGTGATGCCGTACGAATGGAGCGCCGCCAGACCACCGACGATATCGTCCACGCTCTGGCGCTTGTTGAACGCCGCGAGCGTCTCGGGGTTCACCGACTCGAGGCCCAGGTAGACTCCATCACACCCCGCTTCCACCAGCAGGTGGAGGAGTTCGTGATCCGTCTTCCCGCCTTTGTACACCGAATCCACCCTGATCTGGGCCGAGAACGGAGTGCGCAGCCGCTCACGGATCATGCGGGCCAGCAGCGCCTTCGTCGCCCCCTTCGAGAGGATGAAGTTGTCGTCGTAGAAGAAGATGGGACTGCCGGCGGCCTGACGGATGGACTCGATCGTGTGGTCTTCTGGTTCGCTCCGCGGCCTGCGGCCGAACATCATGATCACCGAGCAGAACTCGCAATCGTGCGGGCAGCCACGTGAAGAGAGGATGGGCCGCGGATCGATCTTCTCGTGGTGGCTCACCAGGGACAGGTCGACGTGCGGGAGATCGGCAAGCGACGACAAGAGCGGTCGAGACGGGTTGTGGCGGTGGACGCCCGACTCGTCGACCCACGACATGCCGACGACGGTCTGGGCTTCGCGGGTTCCGAGGAGCACCTCGATGAGCTCGAACACCGCCTCCTCGCCCTCGCCCCGCACCACGTAATCCGCAAACTCGAGCGCCTCGTCGGTCTCGAATGTCACGTGTGGCCCGCCCATGGCAACCGGGATCCCGGCGGCACGAGCCTTTTCGGCGTACGCATAGGCCTTCATCGCCGTCGAGGTGATCGTGGAGACCCCCACGAAATCGGACGCGAGGATGGTGTCCCAATCGAATTCTCCGAGCACCTCAACCTGCACGTCTACCTCGTGCCCGGCATCGCGGAGCATCGTGGCGATCAGAGGCAATCCGAGACGCACCTGCTTGACGAAGCTGTATATGTGGAATCCGGGCGGTGCCGGTTCGATCAGGCTGATCCTCATGCGTCGCCCCCGTTCGCGGCGATCGTCGGGGTCACGCTCCCCGGTGAAACCCACAGCGGAACACCGGTGGGCAGGTCTTCGACACTTTAGACCGCGCGACGCTCGAAGGGCAACCCCAGTCGTCGCCGTCAGCCCCGCGGGTGCTCCTTGTCGCGATCGCCGTCGGCTGAAGTTGGCGGCTGGTTCGGTGGGGGCTGGTCGAGTCGCGGCTGGTCGGGTTGGGGCTGGTTCGGTGGCGGCGGGTCGGGTGACAGGCATTCCAGGTCGGGAAGGAAGACTCTAAAGACCGTCGTGGGGGTACCTGCCACCAGCTCCACCGAGCCGCCCAGCACCCCGCTGATCTCGCGCACCAACGGCAGTCCTAAGCCGAAACCCTCCATGCGAAGGCTCGAGTTCGCGCGATAGAACCGTTCGAACACGTTCTCCCGCTCGCCGAGCGTCAGAGGAGGCCCACCGTTCTCGACCTCAAGCGTCAATCCCGCCGGGGCGACGTGCGCACGCACCTCGATCGGGTCATCGCCTCCATACTGTGCCGCGTTCCGCAGGAGGTTCGCGATGATCTGCCTCAGCATGTCGGGATCGGAGCCCACCACCACGGTGCCGGGCGGCGGCGTGGCCACCTTCACGCGGCCTTCCTCGACCAGCTCGGCATCGACGAGACGCTCCACCTCTTCCCTCACCAGGGCCACCACGTCCACGCGCACCACCGTGGGCCGGAACTCCCTCGAGTCGAAGCGGGACAGCATGAGGAGCGCGTCGACGAGCCGGCGCAGCCGGCTCGACTCGCGGAATACGGCGGCCGCGGAGCGGCGGCGCTGCTCGGCCGATTCAGCCGTGCCGTCGAGAAGAGCTTGGGAGAAGCCCTGTATCGAGGTGAGCGGCGTGCGAAGTTCATGGGCCGCGGACGCCACGAAACCCCGCAACGAATCTTCGCTGCGCCGAACCTCGCGCCTCATCGTCTCGAGACCCGCCGCCAACTCGTACACCTCGTCGGGATAGGTACCCGAGATGGGCTCGGAATAGGAGCCCGCCGCCATCGCACCGGCGGCGAGAGAGAGGCGCTTCAACGGGCGATTCAACCAACCGGCGAGCAACCCGCCCATCACAATGGAGAACACCATACCCACTACCCCCGAGATGACGAGGATACGGAAGAGTGCTCCCCTGTCACCCACCGCGTCGGAGGTGGCCAGAGTTATCATCACGAACGCGTCTTCACCCGTTCCCAAGTCGACGGGAGCCGCCGCGACGATCAGCCGGGCGTCACGGGCCAGACGAAAGGTGCCGGCCGATGGACCATCGTCCGCAAGCCGGCGGGCTTCCGTCAGAAGGGCCTCCGGCGGCATCGTCATCGAGCGCCCCGGGCCGGCGCTCGCCACGAGCCGAGACCCGCTCACGACAAAGATGCCGGCGCCCCGAGGTAACACCTGCAGATCGATGCGGAGAAGTGCGTTGAGCGCTCGGGATGTGTCGAACGACTGCACTCGGGCCTGGTCCCGCAAAGCCTCGACCTGTGCCGCCACCTCCTCGGCATGGCCGCGCATGACCTCCTGCTGCTGGTCGAGGACGTAGGTACCCAGGAACCCATAGAACAGGAGGCCCACCGCGACGAGGGTCAATACCGACACACCCACGAGAGCGAGGGAGATCCTAAGACGGATGGACCCGCCCGCCGGCTCGGGCCCCGATGACTCGGGCCGCCCCGCCCGCTCAAGTCCCGTTGTCTCCGGCTCCGACGACTCCGGGCTGTCGGGAACCGTGCTCACTCGAGCTCTTCTTCCGCGAGGGCTTCGGCCTCCGGGTCGATGCGGTAGCCGAGCCCCCAGACCGTCTGGACGATAGGCGACCATCGCCCGAGCTTCTTGCGTATCTGCCGCACGTGCACGTCCACCGTACGCGCGTCTCCATAGAAGGAATAGCCCCACACCTCCTCGAGCAGTCGGTCTCGAGAGAGGGCGATGCCGCGGTTCAACAGGAGGTACTGCAGCAGGTCGAACTCGCGGGGAGTGAGATCGGTGCGTGCTCCGTCGATGCGCACGATGCGCTCCTCGGGCAGCACTTCCACGCCCCCCAGGGTCAGAGTGGATGTCTCTTCCGGCGGCGAGGAGCGACGTAGGACTGCCCGCATCCGGGCGAGCAACTCTCCGGGGTTGAACGGCTTGGTCATGTAGTCGTCGGCGCCGAGTTCGAGGCCGAGGATCTTGTCCTGGTCGGTGTCCCGGGCAGTGAGGACTATCACCGGCACCTCGGAGAACGTGCGCACCCGGCGCAACACCTGGAGGCCGGACCCATCGGGCAACATGAGGTCGAGCACCACGAGAACGGGATCGTGCGCCTTCACCAGCGCCTCAGCGTCGCCCGCAGCTGCCGTGGTGACGACCGAGAACCCCTCCCTGCCCAGGTACAGTTCGAGCAACTCGGAGATGGAGGCGTCGTCCTCGACCACCACGACGGTGGGTCTCTTGGCCTCCAGCTTCGATTCCACGATCACTCCTCATGGATGATGGTACGCCAGGCACCAATCGCGGGCGGCTCGCGGGTATCGCTTCCGGAAGCCGCCCGCCTGCGGTCAATCTTAGGGCCCGTCATGGTCTCGTGTCCACGATCGATCACGCCGAGTCCGGGCTAGATACTGGTCGAGCTGGTCTCCTCCGGGGTGGCACCCGTCGTGCCGGTGGGACCGGCGTCGTCAGCCGGGCCGCCCCGGAAGCCATCGGGGTAGTACTTCTTGATGAGATCGTGCACCTTCGACATCGTCTCCCGAAGCTCATCGCGAGCTGTGTCGAGAGCCTCGCGCTGGGTCTCGGCGGTCGCGTTGAGCGCGTCGAAGGACTGCTGCTCTTCGGCCGTCATCTTGGAGCGGGCTTCCTGCAGGAAGGCATCTCTGCGCTCGTCCATCTCAGCTCCACGCTCCTCCATGGCCTGCTGCATCTCTTCGGTCATCTCGCCGCCGGGGCCGCGATGTCCGAAACCGCCGGACTTCCCGAACCTGCCCTTGCCCTTTTCTCCGAACATGAACCCGCCGGGAGCCGGAGTCGTCACAGCCGCTCCGTCGTCGGTGGGGGGCGCCGTCTGATCATCGTCGGCCGCCCACGACACCGCACCAAGCGCCAGCACGAGCATCGCGGCCGAGATGCCAACGGCCCACTTGTGTCCGAGTATCTTCTTCACCTGCCTTCACCTCCTCGGCCTCGAAAGGCCTCTCGTCATGTGCTGCTTACCATGATCAGTGTCCCCGACGATCGTGATGAGAGTGTTAGGAAACGCCTAAGATCCGAACAAGTGCGTAGAATGGCTCCGGAGACGGGTAGTCACGGGTAGGACGACGAAGGAGGCGCAATGGCACCCGCGGGCGACGAAACGGAGTGCCGACAGGCGGAGTCTGACGACGACACCCCGCGCCGTCTTCCGCTGCACGAAGAGCACAAGCAGTTGGGCGCGAAGTTCAGCCCGTTCGGCGGCTGGCGGATGCCGGTGACGTACTCCTCCATCATCGAGGAGCACTTCCGAGTGCGTACCCATGCCGGACTCTTCGACGTCTCCCACATGGGGCGCTTCCTGCTCCGCGGCCGCGACGCCCTGCGCACGGTGCAGAGGCTCGTCGCCAGTGACGTCTCCGTTCTCCAGACGGGGGAAGCGCGCTACACCGTGCTCCTCACTCCCTGGGGGGGCATCAGGGACGACCTCATCGTCTATCGGCGAGACGACGGAGTCCTGTTGATCGTGAACGCGGGCTCCGCCGAAGGAGACCGCGCCTGGATCGAGGACCATCTCGTCGGCGACGCGACGCTCGACGACATCACGGACATCACCTGCCTCTTCGCGCTCCAGGGTCCGCACGCCCTCACCGCGATCGCCTCCATCACGTCGTGCGATCCCGGCGGGATCGCACCGTTCACCTTCGTGAACGCGTCGGTGGCCGGGGTCGAGGCAACCATCATGCGCACCGGCTACACCGGCGAGGACGGAGTGGAGCTGATGGTGCAGCACACCGATGCTCTCAGACTCTGGCGTGAGACGCTCATCGCCGACCGCCAGGGAGACATCGCGCCCTGTGGCCTTGGCGCGAGGGACACACTCCGCCTGGAGGCCTCACTCCTACTCTACGGGCGCGACCTCGATCAGAGCACCGTGCCCTACGAAGCCCGTCTCGGCCGGCTCACCCATCTCGAGCGGGCCGACGGCTCGGACTTCGTTGGTCGCGAGGCCTTGCTCGAAGCCCAGGCCCGGGGACCGAGCCGCCTGCTGGTGGGATTGGCCACCGACGCCCGCGCCATACCGCGTGCCGGAGACACCATCGTCGTGGAGGGCGAGGTAGTGGGGGTAGTCACCTCCGGGTCGCTCTCGCCGGTTCTCGGGCACCCGATCGCCCTCGGGTACGTGACACCGGAGATGGCGGACGTGGGACGAGCCGTCACCGTCGTCTCGACCTCGAAGACGATCCCTGCCCGCGTAGTCGACCGTCCCTTCTACAAGCGAGGGATCACCCCCATACCCGAACGGCCACGGCGAGGCGCCTCGACGCAACGTCCAGCAACGGAGGACGCCCTGTGAGCTACCTACCCCACACAGACGCCGACCGCGCCGCGATGCTTCAGGTCATCGGCGTCGACTCCATCGACGACCTCTTCGCCGCCATCCCCGCCGACCTTCGCACCTGCGTGCTCGACATGGCTCCGGGTATCCCCGAGAGCGAGTTGGCGCCCAAGGTGACCGCTCTGGCCGACGCCAATCGCACGTACGGATCGCGGAGCTTCCTCGGCGCAGGCTGCTACCAGATCTACGTGCCCGCTGCAGTGCGCGCGCTCACCGCCCGTAGCGAGTTTACGACCTCATACACGCCCTACCAGGCGGAAGTGAGCCAGGGGACGCTCCAGCACATATTCGAGTTCCAGACGGCCATCTGCGAACTCACGGCCCTCGAAGTGGCGAACGCCTCCATGTATGACGGCCCTTCGGCGCTGGCCGAGGGAGCCTTTCTGGCGGCGCGCCACACGCGGCGCGACCGCATCGTGGTATCGGCGGCCGTGCATCCGGAGGCCGCGGAAGTGCTGCGCACCTACTCCTCCGGTCCAGGCTTGCCGGTCACCGACTCCACGGTCGACCCGGCCACCGGTCGCACCAACCCTCCCACGCCCGAAGAGCTGGAGGGCGCCGCGGCCTTGGTCGTGCAGCAACCCAACTTCTTCGGCGTCATCGAAGACCTAGCTCTCCTTGCCGACGCGGCGCATGCCGCCGGCGCGCTCCTGGTAGTCTCCCAGGGCCTGCTGGCCGCCGGGGTGCTCTCCCCTCCGGGCGCGGAGGGCGCCGACGTGGCGGTGGGCGATGTGCAACCTATCGGGAACCCCCCGCAGTTCGGCGGACCATCCGCCGGCTTCCTGGCCTGCCGCGATCAGTTCATACGTCAACTTCCAGGGCGCCTCGTAGGGAAGACGGTCGACGCCGACCGTCGGGTGTGCTTCTCCCTCACCCTGCAGGCCCGCGAGCAGCACATCCGCCGGGAGAAGGCCACGTCGAACATCTGCTCGAACCAGGCGCTGGCGGCGCTTGCCGCGACCATCCACCTCGCCCTACTCGGGCCGGTAGGCTTGAGACAGCTCGGTGAAGTCTGCGTGACTCGGGCGCACAGCCTGTGCGACCGCCTCACACGAATTGACGGCTTTGAACCCCTGTTCAGCGGAACCTTCTTCCACGAGTTCACTCTACGAGTCGCGGGTGGAGCCGAGTCCTTCGCGGCAGGGATGCGACGCTTGGGCGTCGATCCGGGTGTGCCGCTCGGCCGCTTCCGGCCCGAGTGGAGCGATCTGCTCCTGGTGGCGGTCACTGAAATGAACGGTCCGGACGATCTCACGGCCTACGTCGAGGCGGCGCGCGAGGTCATGGGCGACGGGAAGGCCACGGGAGAGAGGAGTCGAAGATGAGCGCGCACGCTCCCGGTGGACCCGACGACCGCACTACCATCGTCGAGCCGCTCATATTCGACAAGAGCCGCCCCGGGCACCGCGCGGCCGCGATCGAGGCGCCCGGAGTGCAGACGGCGAGCGCAACCGAGCTGCTGTCCGGCACCGCCCTGCGGCAGCGCCCACCGACCCTACCAGAGCTTGCCGAACCCGAAGTGGTGCGCCACTACACCCGCCTCTCGCACATGAACCACGCCGTGGATCTGGGCTTCTACCCGCTGGGCTCGTGCACGATGAAGTACAACCCCAAGGTCAACGACGAGCTCGCGTCCCTCCCCGGATTCACCCGGCTCCACCCGTACCAGGCCGAAGAAGACGTGCAGGGCACCCTCGAGTTGATGTGGGAGCTTGAGCAGGCGCTCCTGGCCGTGACGGGCATGTGCCGGGCCTCGCTCCAGCCTGCCGCGGGAGCACATGGGGAGCTCGTGGGCATCCTCATGGTCCGCGCCTATCACCGCGATCACGGCGGCGCCGATCGCGACACCGTCATCGTGCCCGACTCCGCGCACGGAACCAATCTGGCCACGGCCAACATGGCCGGCTACCGCGTGGTTGAACTACCGAGCTCCGACCGCGGCCTCGTAGATCTGACCACTCTCGCCGAAGCCCTGTCGGAACGCACCGCCGCGGTGATGCTCACCAACCCGAACACGCTCGGCCTCTTCGAAGACGACATACTCGAGATCACCCGCTTGGCGCACGAGGCCGGTGCGCTCGTCTACTACGACGGAGCCAACCTCAACGCGATCATGGGCAAAGCACGACCGGGCGACATGGGCATGGACGTGGTGCACATGAACCTCCACAAGACCTTCTCGACCCCTCACGGAGGAGGCGGCCCGGGAGCGGGGCCGGTAGCCGTCTGCGCCCGACTGGAACCATATCTGCCGACGCCCCTGGTCGCGCAGCGCGTCACGCCGGACCCCGGCGCCGACGAGCCCGGGGGCGCCCGGTTCCATCTAGTGTACGACCACCCGTCGAGCATCGGCCGAGTGCGCGGCTTCTACGGCAACGTGGGAGTGCTCGTGCGCGCCTACGCGTACATGGTGCGGCTGGGGGGCAACGGACTCCTGCGCGCCTCTGAGGACGCAGTCTTGAACGCCAACTACCTTCGGGTGAGGCTCCGTGACGCCTACGACGTGCCGTACGACCGCATGTGCATGCACGAGTTCGTGGCGTCCGCTTCGCGGCAGAAGCACACAGCGGGGGTCACAGCGCGCGACATCGCCAAGCGTCTACTCGATTTCGGTATCCACTCCCCCACCGTGTACTTCCCGCTGAACGTGCCGGAGGCGATCATGATCGAGCCCACCGAGACGGAGAGTCGCGACACGCTCGATTCCTTCGTCGACGCGATGCTGCAGATCGATCACGAGACCCGGCACGAGCCTACGATCGTGCTCGAGGCACCGCACGTCACGCCGGTGCGCCGCCCCGACGAGACCCTGGCCGCCCGTGAGCCGGTGTTGCGCTGGCGACCTCAAGCCGTCCGCCTCCAAGCCGTTCACACTGCGGAGCGAACTTGAAGAACAAGCCTCCCACTTCGGAGAGCACGACCGCACGGATACCCTCGTCCTTCCCCAAGGCGCTCATCTTGAGCGCGGGCACGGGCAGCCGCTGGGACGGGCCCGAGTCGAAGCAACTCGCCCGCGTCGATGGGGAGACCCTCCTCCATCGGACCGTGCGGTTGCTGCGGGAACGCGGGGTCGATGATGTGAGCATCGTCTCCTGGGACCCCGCTCATTCGCTTCCCCGCACCACGACGGTGTTCTCCCCGCCGAGCGAGCGCATCGTCGACACCATGGACGACGTACGCGCGCACTTCTCGGACGACACGCTCCTCTTACTCGGAGATGTGTTCTACACGCGAGGGTCCATCGAACGCATGCTCCGCTCCCGCACCCCCCTCGCCTTCTTCGGGCGCGACCATGGGAGCATCATCCTCACGGGGTGTCAGTGGGCGGAGATCTTCGCAGTGCGGTTCGCGGGCACGGGAGTAGCTGAGTTCGAGCGGCGCCTGGCCACGGCCGTCGCAAACCACGAGAACCGCGGCAAGTTGTGGGACGTGCACGGAGCCGGAGCCGACCCGGCCGCCCTCATCGACCTGGAAGACTACGTTGAGGACTTCGACACCGTACTCGGATACCGACGCTGGCTCTGGCGCTACCGGGTATACCGGGCGTTGCCGATCCGCGTCGTGCTTCTGTTGCTCCGACTTGGGCAGAAAGCCGAGCCGATTGCTCAGGCGCTCTACTGGCGAACGCCTTGGCTGTTCAGGCGAGAGGTTGTGTAGAGGCCATCGAAGGCACAAGCCCGCGCCATCGCCGGAACAAATGAAGACCGCGCCCCCGGCCGGCGCGAGGCCGACCGGCGGGGGCGCGGTCTTGGGACACTGCGCCTTGCATCAGGGCGCCGGATCACATGTCGCTGTGGTACTTGAACGACAGGCGCACCTTCGCGCGATAGGCCACGACCTTGTCGTTCTCGATCTTCATGTCGAGTTCGGTGACCTCGGCCACCCGCAGGTCGTCGAGAGTCTCGCCGGCGAGCTCCACAGCGTTCTTCGCCGCCTCCTCCCAGGACGTCGCACTGGTTCCGATAAGGTCGATCAGCTTGTAGACGCTGCCTGGCATGCCTTCTCCTTTCGCCGAGTTCATCGAGTGAGCGACTTCTACCTCGCGGCGAGACCCCTCAAACCGCGCAGGCTTGCCGGGGGACCCCCGCCGTGCTTTCATGCGGTCAGGCCGCAGACGGCACCGTAACCATCCAAGGGAGATCCCGCGCCGAATGACCGCCACGCCCGAGACCCCCCTCCCCGAGAGTCCGCTCCCCGAGGCCCCCCTCCCCGAGGACCGCCTCCCCGAGAACCCGCTGCCTCGTGACAAGTTCCTCTGGGGCGTCGCGACCTCGGCCTTCCAGACCGAGGGAGCCCCCACATCCGACTGGGCGCACTGGAAGATCGCCGACGCGGCGGACCAGGCGGCCCGGCTCCGCGGGGTGGGCCACCACGAGCGTACGGCGGACGACTTGGAACTGGTCTCGGAGCTCGGCCTCAACGCGTATCGTTTCTCCGTCTCCTGGAGTCGCGTTGTCCCCCGCCCCGGTGAATGGGTGCAGGACGAGGTCGACAGGTGCGTGAACATCGCGGTCACCTTGCGGCAGAAAGGCATCGAGCCAGTGGTGACCCTTCACCACTTCGCGGCTCCGGCCTGGCTCGCCGAGCGTGGGCTCGACTGGACCGAAGATGCCTTCGTCGAGGAGTTCATCTCGTTCGCCACGCGCATAGTCGGCGCGCTTCGCGGCACAGTCAAAATCTGGCTGACACTGAACGAGCCCAACGTCCACGTGAGCGGCGGATACCTCGGTGGCATGACCCCTCCAGGAAAGACCGGGCTTCGCGCGGCGCACCGGGCCTTGGTGAACATGCTCCGAGCGCACGCCCGGTTGTACACGGTGATCCACGGCTTGTGCCCCGGCGCCGCGGTGGGCATCACGCACAACATGCTCCCCTTCCGCCCCGATCGTCCCGACTCGTTCCTCGACCGCCGCGCCGCTGCCATACTTGACCGTCTCTACAATCAGAGCGTACTCGAGGCGTTCCGTACCGGACGCGTCACCTTACGCCTCCTGCCGTTCGGACGCATCGCCGCGCTGCCACTCGTGGGCCGCCTCGACTTCCTGGGCGTCAACTACTACACCAGGGCGCACGTGAACTTCACGGAGTTCCACCCGAGCAGGCTGGGCTACTTCTGGGAGGACCGTACGGGTCGCGGCCTCACCGAGACAGGCTGGGAGGTCTGCCCCGAGGGATTCGCCGAGGTGCTGCGGGCCGCCTCGTCGCTGGGAGTGCCACTCGTGATCACAGAGAACGGCACTGCCGAGACCGACGACGCACGCAAGATCGCCTTCATGCGCGACCACCTCGAGGTGATGCAGCGCTGCCGAGCCGAGGGCGTCGACGTACGCGGATACTTCTGGTGGTCGCTGCTCGACAACTACGAGTGGCTCATCGGTCTGGGGCCGCGCTTCGGCCTCTATCGCGTGGACTTCACGACCCTCGAGCGCACGCGCACGGCTGCGGCCGACGAGTTCGCCGCGCACGCGGCGGGGCGCTCTGGTACTATTCTCGGCGACATGGGAGAGACCTCGTCCACCTCTGATCAACCCGTGAGTACGTGACTTCCTCTACGATAGACCGCGGTTGCCTCGTGCACCCGGCGAGATGAGTCCATGACCCTCCTCTTCGAAATACTTCTCACTGTGTCGCTCGTCTTCTGCTGTGCGCAGGTCGTGGCTGCCTGGCTCCACCGCCGCCCCGATTACGCGGCACGGCGTCCCGCATACCAGGCCGCGGCGACATCACTGCCTCCCGTGTCCATACTGAAGCCTCTCTCCGGGCTCGACGACCAGCTCGCCGAGAACCTCGAGTCGTTCTGCCGGCTCGATTACCCTTCGTACGAGTTGGTCTTCTGCCTGCAGGACCCCCAGGACAAGGCGCTGCCTTTGGTGCGTGAGTTGCGCGCCCGCCACCCCGACGCAGAGATATCCATCGTGGTAGGTGACTACCGCGGAGCCCTCAACCCCAAGGTGGCCAACCTGATCCCCGGATACAGGGCTGCGCGGCATGAACTCGTGCTCGTGAGCGACGCCAACGTACGCGTCGCCCCGGGATACCTCCGGGAGGCGGTCTCCCACCTCGACGACCCGCGGGTGGCACTCGTGAGTCATCTGGTTCGCGGCACCGGGGCAGGCACCATCGGCGCCGCGCTGGACAACGGGTATCTCAACGGCTTCATCTTCGGTTCAGTGTCTCTTCTGGATCGGCTGGGCACGAGTTGCGTGATCGGCAAGTCGATGCTCATGAGACGCGCAGAACTCGACCAGATCGGCGGCTTCGAAGCGGTCCAGGGCTACCTGGCGGAGGACTTCATGCTGGCCGCGCTGTTCAAGAAGAACGGACGGCGTGTGGTGATCTCGCCGGCGCCGGTAGATCGAGTGTGCCGAGACCAGGAGACTCGCGGCTTCCTGCGCAGGTGTATCCGCTGGAATGCGATGCGACGCACCGTCTCGGGCCCCGGCTACGCTCTCGAGCCGCTCACCAACCCCACGCTCCTCTCCCTCTGTCTCCTCGGCGTGGCGATCGCCACCGGCGATGTCACCGACCGCGTGCTGGTGCTCTCGGGTTCTGCGCTGGCCGCGAAGGTGGCTCTCGACGCGGGCATGCATACTCTCCTCGGCGCGGCTCCGAGGATCCGCGAACTGCCCCTGACCCCGGTGCGCGACATGCTGCTGATCTGGGCCTGGGCGGCGGGATACTTCACCAGGAGCATCGAGTGGAGGGGCTACACGCTCTCCATCGCCCGCAACACGCGCCTGGTCTCCCGCGGGCCGTTCCACCCCGTGGACGAGGCTCCAGCCGCGCATCCGGAAGCGGTGGCCGCCACCGAATAGGCCGTCCCGCGGTCAGAACCCCGACGAGACCCCCAGCGCCCCGAACAAGAGGGAGGGGACGATCCCAAGCAGGAGGGTCAGTACCACTGCCGCCCCGAGCGCAAGCCGCTGCCCCCAAGCCCTTTGACGGGCCGGCGCGGCGACACCGCGCTCGCCGAGAGCACCGCGCTCGCCTTGAGCGGCGGGCTCACCGAGAGCATCAGGCTCGCCTGATGCGGCGAACTCGCCTTCCGCGTCTCCGAAGTACATCAGCCTGATCACGTTGCCGTAGTACCCGAACGACATGGCGCTGTTCAGAACTCCCGCCACGGCCAGCCACACCAGCCCGCCCTCGATCGCGCCCAGGAACACCGAGAACTTCCCCCAGAACCCGGCGAACAGCGGAACCCCGATCATGGAGACCATGAAGATGCTCATCGCAGCGGCCAGGAGAGGGCGGCGGCGGCCCAGCCCGCGCAGATCGGAGAGCCGGTCGCCGAATCCGTCCCGCGTCAGCATCGCCACGACCAAGAAGGCTCCCAACGCGGCCGCGCTGTAGGCCGCGAAGTACACGACCGCGCCGTCCATACCGGGCGCGCCTCCCCCGGCAAGACCTACCAGGGCGTACCCGGCATGGGCGATCGCGGAGTACGCGAGAAGACGTGGCAGACGGGTCTGCCGGAAGGCGCCCAGGTTCCCCCACAGCATGGTGAGCAACGCCACCCCCGCCACCGCCGCCGTCCAGGCTCCGCTGAGGGCGGTGAGACCCTCGAGTATCCGCACGAGCGCCACGACCGCCGCCAACTTGGGCCCCACTGCCAAGAAGGCCGCCACTTCGGGGTGCGACACCTCGAAAGCGTCCGGAAGCCATTGGTGGAAGGGGAAGGCGGCGAGCTTGAATCCGAACCCCACGAGCACGAGGGCGACGCCTATGAGCAGCATGTTCGACCCGACCACCTCCGTCCCGGGAGGCAGCCGCACCGAACCAGTGCTCCCGTAGATCAGCGAGAGTCCGAACAGAAGCACCGCCGACGCGAACACGCTCAGAAGGAAGTACTTGAGCGCCGCCTCGAAGCTGCGCCGGTCGTCCGCGCGGAACGCGACGAGGGCGAACGTGGGGATGATGGCGAGTTCGATGGCCAGGAACACCACGATCAGGTTGCCCGCGGAGGCCAGCACGGAGGCGCCGCCCAGCGAAAGGTAGAGCAGCACGTGGAAGTCGCCGGCATCGCTGCTTGACCCGACCGAGTCGAGAGCGGCGAGCGTTACGAGGGCGCCCAGAGCCAACAAGACGATGTCGCTGAAGATCGAGTACCGGTCGACCACGAGGGCGCCGTCCATGAACGACGCAGAGCGTCCGATGCCCACTGCGGCCACCACCGCGCCGACCGTCAGCAGAACGACGGTCGCGACGATCAGGTTCCGCCGGGCGCGTCCGGGTGCAAGGGAATCCAGCACGAGGGCCAGCATGACGGCGATACCGATAGCAGCCTTGGGGAAGAGGAGCAGCGCCGCCTCCATCACAGCACCCCCAACGCCAGAGCCACGACCAGGATCACGCCGACGGCCATCGCCGCCAGGTAGTCGCGCACCTCACCCGACTGCAGGCGTCGCACCAACCCCCCAGCGGCGATCACGACGCGGGCGAGTCCATCGACGAAGCCGTCGATGACGCGTCCGTCCACGCCCCGCCAGGCGAAGCGGCCCGCCGCCGCGAAAGGCCGTATCACGACCCGAGAATAGAACTCGTCGACCAGATAGCCACGTGCAACCACGCCATAGGCACCACCGAGGGCACCCTCGAGCCGAGCATCGAATCCCCGGCCGCCGGAGCGGCCGGCACGGCGCCCGTACGCGAGCCACCCTCCACCCACACCCGCCAACCCGGCGAGCGTCGCCACCCACGGAAGCCAGACGGGCGCCTCGTGGGCCGCCGCGGCGCCGGCGGGCTCGAGGTTCAGCAGATCCTGCAGGGGTCGGCCGAAGTACTCCGTGCCCACAAACCCGGCGATCAGCGACGCCACCCCGAGCACCACGAGCGGCAGGCTCATCACCCACCCGGACTCCTTCACTCCAGACCAGGCGCCCCGGCTACCGGAGCCCGCGGCGTCATGCCCGTGCCCGGCCTCCGCCACAGCGCCGCCGGGCGCGGCGGCGTGCTCATCGGCGGTGCCCTCGGCGGTGTACTCGCCGGCATCCACAGGCTCAGGCCCGAAGAACACGAGAAAGAACAGCCGCGCGATGTAGAACGCCGTGAGGAACCCCGCGAGAAGGAGCAGGCCCAGCAGAACCGGATGATGGACAGCCAGCCCCGCCAGCACCTCCTCCTTGCTCCAGAAACCCGCGAACGGGGGGATACCCGCGAGGGCCAAGCCCCCTGCGGCGAAGGTCCACGCGGTCACAGGCATACGCTTAGCCAAGCCACCGAGTCGCGCCACCGTCTGACGGCCGGTGGCGTGGATCACGCTGCCGGCCCCCAGGAACAGAAGGGCCTTGAACCAGGCGTGCGAGAACAGATGGAAGATGCCTGCGGAAGGGGCGCCCGCCCCGAGCGCGGCCATCATGAAACCCAGTTGGCTGATCGTGGAGTACGCGAGCACCTTCTTGATATCCGACTGCGCCACGGCGATGGACGCGGCCATCAGGGCCGTGAAGGCGCCAACGTACGCCACGACATCGAGTGAGATCGGGGCCGCCTCGAAGAGCGGGTAGGCGCGCGCGACCAGGTACACGCCGGCCGCCACCATGGTGGCGGCATGGATGAGCGCCGAGACCGGCGTGGGGCCTTCCATGGCGTCGGGAAGCCACACGTGCAGGGGAAACTGGGCCGACTTGCCCACCGCTCCCGCGAACACCAGAAGGGGTACGGCGACCGCCCAGGCACCCGCAAACCCAGGTTCGGCCGCCCAGGCGAAGACGGCGTCGTAGTCGAACGACCCGGCTTGAGACACGATCGCGAACACAGCCACGAGCAGACCGAGGTCGCCTACGCGGGTCGTCAAGAAGGCCTTCTTCCCCGCCGCGGCCGCTTCCGGCCGCTGGAAGTAGTAGGAGATGAGGAGATAGGAGCTCGCCCCCACGAGTTCCCAGGCCACGTAGAGCAGAAAGAAGTTGGATGCGAGCACGAGAAGGAGCATGGCCGACGTGAAGAGAGAGAGTTCGGCGAAGTAGACGGTGGCGTCGCGATCGCCGTGCATGTAGCCGATCGAGTAGAGGTGCACCAGGAGGGCCACCGCCGACACGACCAGCGCCATCACCGCCTGGAGGCCATCCAACCTCAGACTGAACGGCACCTCGAGGCCCCCCACTTCGAACCACACGGCACGGAGCGCCGGCTCCTCCCCCGCCTGGACGGCGAACAGGCCGACGAGCGCCAGCACGAACGCGGTGAAGGTACCGGCGACTGAGATCCAGCCCGCGAGAGCCCTCAGGCGGAGCGAAGCGGTCTCGTCGAGACGCGACGTGAGGGCACCCCCCACGAGAAGCGCGATGCAGACCAGAAGCGGAGCGGCGAACATCCCGACGAGAACGGCGGTCACGCCCGTCAACCCTTGAGGAGGTCGATCGAGTCCACGTCGGTGCTACCGAAGCGTCGGTAGACCGCCAGCACCAGGGCGAGCCCAACGGCGGCCTCACAGGCAGCGATGCCGATGCCGACCAGGGCGAACACCTGCCCCGTCATGGCCTCCGGCTCGTACAGACGCGAGAACGCCGCGAGGTTGATGATCGCAGCGTTCATCATGATCTCCACTGAGACGAGCAGAGAGATGGCGTTGCGCCGGGTGAGCACACCGAACACGCCGATGGCGAAGAGCACCGAAGACAGGGTGACCGCAGCTGTGGTCATGCGCCCACACCCCCGGCCGTGTAGCCCGACCCGGCCCTCATCGACGTTCCTTTCTCACGATGACGAGCGCGGTGATCACCGAAGCCAAGAGGATCACGCCGATGAGTTCGAACGACCAGAGCTGCGAGCCCAGGAGCGCCCGCCCGAGGGCGTCGACGGCGTCCGCGGGAAGCTCTCCCACCGCGGGGAGCTCGGTGGTCAGGGAACCCCAGAGCACTCCCGCCCCGAGAGAGTACGCAAGCGCGGCGCCGAGGGCGGGCCGATCGATCGCCGCCAAGGGATGCCGCACACCCGACGCCGAGAGCATGAGCGCGAACAACATGAGCACGACGATACCGCCCACGTACACGAATATCTGCACCACGGCGAGGAAATCGGCCGCCAACAGGTAGAACTCGCCCGCCACGGCGGTCAGGAAGGCGCCCAGCGCGATGATCGATCGCAGGAGCGAGCGGGTCACGACCGCGTAGAGGGCGCCGCCTGCAGCGACGATCCCGAACGCGATGAACAGCAGCTGTTCGACGTTCTGCGGCTCGCTCACGAACCGACCGCCCGCATGATGAGGGCCGCGAGCACGAGGTTCACGAGGGAGGCCGGCAGGAACACCTTCCAAGCGAGGCGCATGAGTTGGTCGGCGCGGAAGCGCGGCAGCGTGAAGCGGATCCACATACCTATGAACAACAAGACGGCGGTCTTCACGGCTAACCAGACTACGGGCGGAAGAAGCGGACCACTCCCGCCGCCGAGGAACAGAACCGCGCCAAAGGCTGCGGCCGCGAAGAACCCGGCATACTCGGCGAGGAAGAACAACGCCCAGCGGAACCCCGAGTATTCGGTGTGATAGCCGGCCACCAGCTCCGACTCCGCCTCGGGCATGTCGAAGGGCAGACGGTTGATCTCGGCCAGCGAGGTCACGCAGTACAGGAAGAAGCTGAATGGAAGGAGCACCACGTACGGCACACTGCGCTGCGCCTCGAGCACGTCCACCGTGCTCAGCGAGCCCGCGAGCATGACCACCGTGACCACCGTGAGGCTCCGCGGGATCTCGTAGCTTATGAACTGGGCCGAGGAACGCAGCCCACCGAGGAACGAATAGTTGTCGTAGCTGGCCCACCCCGCGAGAAGGAGGCCTATCACGGTCACCCCGGGGATGGCCAAGAAGTAGAGCACCCCCACGTTCAAGTCGCGCATCACGAGGGGAGCGCCGAACGGTATCACCGCGAGAGACAGGACCGCGGGCACCGCCACGAGCAGCGGGCCCAGCCGAAAGGCGGTCGCGTCCGCGCGGGCGGGGCGCACGTCTTCCTTCATCACCAGCTTGATCATGTCGGCGATGGTCTGCAGCGCTCCATGAGGGCCGGTGTGCATCGGGCCGACGCGACCCTGTATGCGGGCCGACACCTTGCGCTCGGCCAGGACCAGCCCGGCCGTGAGCGCGCCGACGATGGTGAAGGCCACGGCGCCCCACAGTAGACCGGCAGCGAAGGTGAGGGGCAGGCTCACCTCCACACCAGCGCCCCCTTGCGCCACGCATAGAACAGGCTGAGGGCGACGAGCGCCACGAAGGCGCCCACCTCAGCTAGTCCGAGCCACCCAGCGTCGCGCAGGATCGGAGCCACCGCGAACAGCAGGAGCGTCTCGACCTCGAACACGATGAATACCAGAGCGAAGTTGTAATAGGCCATGTGAAACGGCCGCCGCGGGATACTGGCTTGCGGCATGCCCGACTCGTAGGCTTCAGCCTTCAACGCTTCCGGGTAGTGGGGACGCAACCAACCGAAGGCGGCGAGGGTGACCAGAGGGATGGTCACGACCGCCACGGCGAAACCGAGCAGGAACAGCACATCCGACAGGTACGCCCCGCTCAACCCCACCCTCCCTCAGTCGATGACCCTGGGTTGCGTACCCCGAAGCCCGTGGGCATAATCAAGATCGAGGACGGCGGGCGGCGGTCCCCCGGGCGGCGCATTGTTTCGGGGACGCCGTGAACGGGCACGGCAGACCGGAGGCGGGCTCCGCGCGCCCAGCCGAACGACCTGGCAATGTGGCGGCCGCACGACAAGGCAGAGGTGAGACAGATCGCAGGCTCCGACACAGACGGCACCGCCC
This sequence comes from Actinomycetota bacterium, assembly GCA_018830645.1. Classification (GTDB taxonomy): domain Bacteria; phylum Actinomycetota; class Thermoleophilia; order RBG-16-64-13; family RBG-16-64-13; genus JAHJSA01. The sequence continues at coordinate 30,099 of JAHJSA010000073.1, read as the reverse complement.
CGACACCGCCCCGACGCTGGATCGAGCACGGGGCGATCGTCCCGCTGAACCGGCCGGAGCACAGGGAATTCGGGCCGCTGCTCGTCGCGCCCGGCGCCGTGCTCCACTCGGCGCAACAGATGATCTCGTGGGCGCGCTCCCACTCCCTGTGGCAGATGATGTTCGGGCTCGCCTGCTGCGCCATCGAGATGATGGCGGCCAACGCCTCGCACTACGACCTCGACCGGTTCGGCGTCATGCCTCGTGGGTCACCCCGTCAGTCGGACCTTCTCATCGTCTCGGGCACGGTCACCTACAAGGTGGCACCCATGGTGGAGCGGGTCTACTACCAGATGCCGGAGCCGCGCTGGGTCATCGCCATGGGCAACTGCGCCACCGCCGGGAGCCTCTACTACCACGACGGCTACAGCGTGGTGAAGGGCGTCGACCAGGTGATCCCGGTCGACGTGTACGTGTCGGGCTGCCCGCCGCGGCCCGAGGCGCTCATCGACGGCATCCTGGAGTTGGAGCGCGTGATCCGCGGCGAGACGGAGGGCGGCGACTCGTGAGCGCTGCCCCCGTTCCGGGCAAGGGGTGGCAACCTTCGGCCGGTGCGCACGGGGAGGCCCGCGATGGGTTCGTGGCGGCGGCGCGTGAGCGACTCGGCGCCGCGCTCGTGGGCTATCACGACTCGCGGGACGGCGCGGTCTGCCTCGTGACGACGGCCTCGGGCTACCGGAGCGCGGCCGAGTTCGTGCGCTCTCAGGGCATCGACCGCTTCGACTTTCTCACCTGCCTCGACTGGCCCGCCCACTTCACTCTCACCCTCCAGGCCTACTCGTTCGACACCCGACTGGTCACCCGCCTTTCGATTCGGATCCCTCGAGACGGCTTCGAGGTGCCCACGGTCACCGACTTGTGGTTCCTCGCTGATTGGGAGGAGCGAGAGGTGTTCGATCTCTTCGGCGTGGTCTTCGCCGGTCATCCCGACCTCAAGCGCATCCTCAACCCCGAGACCTGGGAGGGGCACCCCCTTCGCAAGGACTACGTGGATCACATGGATATCAAGCGGCCGGAGTATTTCTGACACCATGACCCGAGACGACCTCCCACCCGGCACAGTCGATACCGGCGAAGCCGCCGACGCCACAGGCGCCGCCGGCACCGGCACCGCTCCCGAGCGTCTGATCCCCGAGGGCGAGTACGCGGCGCCCGACGACGTCCAGGACTTCCTGATCAACATCGGGCCACACCACCCCGGCACGCACGGGGTGATGCGTATGGTCACGCGGCTCGACGGCGAGAAGGTCGCCGGCCTCGACGTGCGCATCGGCTACATGCACCGCTCGCTCGAGAAGATCGTAGAGAACCGGAGCTACCATCAGGTGATCGCGTTCACCGACCGCACCACCGACTACCTGGCCGCCATGCATAACGACTGGGTGTACTGCCTGGCCGCCGAGAAGCTCATGGGCATCGAGGTGCCCGAGCGCGCCGAGCACCTGCGCATGATCGTGGGCGAGATCAACCGTATCACCAGCCACCTGATGTCGGTGGGGGCCCTGGGACTCGACAGCGGCGCCACCTCCTACTTCCTGTGGTGCTTCAACGCGCGGGAGCGCCTCGTGCAGCTGCTCGAAGAGATCAGCGGGGCGAGGCTCACCTACGTCTACCTCCGCTTGGGAGGAGTGATCTACGACGCACCGCCGGGCTGGACTGATCGCGTGCGCGAGGGTGTGCGAAGCGTGATCGACGAGCTGCCGAGCTACCGCACCCTCTTCCACGACAACTACATCTGGCACGAACGCTCCAAGGGCATCAGCACGCTCTCGCCCGACGAGGCGATGCGCATCGGCGCCCAGGGTCCGGTGCTGCGGAGCACGGGGATACGTTGGGACCTCCGACGCGACATGCCGTACTCCATCTACGACCGGTTCGACTTCGATATACCGGTGGGGACGACCGGCGACGTGTACGACCGCACCGAGGTGCGCTTCCAGGAGATCGTGGAAAGCGCGAAGATCATCCACCAGGCCATCGAGGACATGCCGACCGGGCCGATCCTGGCGAAGCGGGTGCCGCGCCTGCCCACGCCCGACCCTGGGGAAGCGTACGCCCGCCTCGAGTCCCCGCGCGGGGAGATCGGCTGCTATCTCGTGAGCGACGGCGGCATGAAGCCCTACCGCATGAAGTGGCGGGGCGCTTCGTTCCACAACGTGGCGATGCTGCCCGCGCTCTCGGTGGGCTACACGCTCTCCGATCTGATCAATATCGTGGGTACGATCGACCCGGTGATGGGAGACGTGGACCGATGAGCCTCGACGACCTCGTCAGGCCGTGGGTGGGCATCGCCAAGGGCCACATCGAGACCATGAAGCGGATGGTCTCGCCGCCGGTGACGCGCATGTATCCCCACGAACCGGCCCAGCTGTCTCCCCGTTGGCGGGGCCCGCTTCGCCTGCGCGGCGTCATGGATCACGAGCCCCCGCCGATCACCGACGCGCCGCCGCTCGAGTTCAACGACCTGATGACCGAACTGCACGAGGAGCAACGCATCGCCCCCTGCCAGGGCGGCTGTCCCGCCAATGTGGACGCCCGGGGGCAGAACGCGCTCGTGGCCGCCGGACGTTACATCGAGGCCTACAACATCGTGCGACGACGCAACGTGCTGCCCGCGGTGCTCGGCTACGTGTGCAACAACCCCTGCGAAGATGTCTGCCGTCGCTCGTACCTCGACGACCCCATCGCTATCCGGCAGCTCCATCGGGCCTGCTACGAGGTGTACGACCGCGAGGTGCGGTACCCCGGCCACCTTGCCAGCCTGGTGCACCGTTCCGAACACGTGGCCATCGTGGGCGCCGGCCCGGCCGGGCTGGCCGCCGCATACGACCTGGTGCAGATGGGGTACCGCGCCACCATCTACGAACGGGAGCAGATCGCCGGCGGCCTGCTGGTGACCAGCGTCCCCCTCTACCGCCTCGACCGGGAAGTGGTGACCAAGGAGATCGCCGACCTGGCCGAACTCGGCGTGGAGTTCAAGTTCGGCGTGACGGTGGGCACGGATGTGACGCTCGACCAACTCAAAGTGGACCACGACGCCGTGATCGTGGCCGTAGGCTACTCCGGCGGGCGCGTACTGCCTATTCCCGGCCACGACGCCGAAGGCGTCTGGTCGGCGATCGACTTCCTTTACGAGTACTGCATGGGCAAGAACCCGAAGGTGGGGCCCGAAGTGGTGGTGATCGGCGGTGGCGACGTGGGCTGCGACTGCTCACGAAGCGCCCTGCGTTGCGGAGCGACCAGCTCCGTGCAGGCCCATGTCGAGACGCGCGAGGAGATGCCCGGACAGGCGATCGAGGTCTCGGGAGCCATCGAGGAGGGGGTGATCCTCTTCTCCTCGTGGGGCCCCGACGAGATCCTGGTGGAAGGGGGCAAAGTGGTGGGCGTCCGCCTGAAGAAGGTGCTCTCCCGCTTTGACGCGACGGGCAAGTGGAACCTCCAATATTCCGGCGAATCCACGGTGATCCCGTGCCAGACGGTCGTGTTCGCCGTAGGCCAGAGCCTGCAGCTCGACTTCCTCGAGGGGTCCGGCGTGGAGTTCGATGCCGTCGGCCGTCCGATCTGCGCCCAGGCGACGGGAGAGACCGCGGTGCCCGGGGTGTTCCTGGCGGGAGACCTGGCCATGGGACCGAAGACCATCATCATCGCCATCGGCCAAGCCCACGAGGCCGCCATCTCCGCGCACCGTTACATCCAAGACCTTGATCTCGACCACGACCGGCCGCCGCCGGTGCACCCACCCGAGTACTACCTCGAGAAGCTGTATACCTCCACCCCGCCCGATTTCGAGTGGTTCGGCCCCGGTGGTCGCCGGGTGCACATGCCGGAATCGGAACCACAGAAGCGCATCCGCACCGGCGGTCAAGTGGAGCTCGGCTGGCCCAAAGGCGACGACCACAAAGAAGCGATCCGCTGCATGCGGTGCCAGACCCAGGTGTGCGTGGCGTGCACCATGTGCGCCCGCGTATGCCCGGACAACTGCATCGACGTGCAAGGGTACGACACGGGATACGAGCGGCGCGTGGAACGCTACGACTTCGTCATGGAGTGGTGCTGCTTCTGCGGGTTCTGCCAGGACGTGTGCCCCACCCAGACTCTGAGCCTGTCCGCCTCTTTCGACTACGCTACGCGGTCGCGACGCGAGCTCTTCTACGACCGAGAGAAGATGCTGCGGGAATTCTCCGCCCCCGACGAACTCCCCAACAAGGATGGCCTCCCATGACAGGGGCCGGCGAAGACGCCATCACGAAGACCGCCGCGGAGAGTGCCGCCGCACAGGCCGCCACCGGCGCCGTCCCAGACGCCGTTGCGGGCGCCGCCATGGAGGTCACCGAAGACCGTCCCGGGCCGGACTACGGCGCCCGTCGCAGAGACGCCCGACGGACCGTCCGCCGACAGCGCCTGGCCGTCGTCATCTTCGCGCTCCTCATGGTGCTCGCCGGACCGGCCTCAGGATTGGGCGCCTCGGAGTTCGTGTCCGTCGACGGCGTAGTGGCGCAGATCGGGCGGGACACCACCCTTGCACAACTCACCGGACTCCAAGATCTCTCGCTTCAACCGGGGTCCACGCTTGACGTGACCGGCGACGTGATACTGCCGGGCGGCGGCGCATCCGGGTTCGTCTCGGTGAACGGAAGGCCGTTCCCGGCCATCGGCGTACTCCACGACGGCGCGACGATCGTCGGCCGAAGAGGCGCGGACCGCACGGAGAGGCTGCGGCGGGAGGAGAAAGGGATCGCTCCCGTCTGGGAGACTCGGGGAAGCGGCCCCGTGGTCACCCAAGTGCGCGAAGGGAAGCCCGGGCTCGAAGAGCGGTTCCGGGGCGAGCACAGCACCGCTCCTGTCGCCGCGTTCGTGCTTCGCGAGGCCGAGGTGGGCCTCCTCGAACGCACGAGCGCCGTGCCGACGGGCCACAAGGCGGTCGCCCTCACGTTCGACGACGGACCGAGTGAGCACACTGTGGAGATACTCGCCATCCTGGAGAAGAAAGGGGTGCCCGCGACGTTCTTCTGGATAGGCAAGGTCGCTGCGTCGTACAAGTCGGTGACGGCGAACGCCCGGGCGGCCGGCCACGAGATCGAGAACCACACGTGGGGTCATGCCGACCTCACCAAGCTGGGAGCCGATGGTCTGAGCGCGGAGATCTCACGAGGCGCCGCCGCCGTAGGCGGGGCGCGCTTCCTGCGACCTCCGTACGGAGCCTACAACGCAGCGGTCGCCGCTGAGGCGGCGCGGCAGGGGCAGAGAATCGCGATGTGGGACGTGGATACGCTCGACTGGAAGATCCGCGACGCCGCGTCGATCGCCTCGCGGGTGAAGGCCGCCGTGAAGCCGGGAGCCGTGATCCTCATGCACGACGGCGGAGGCGATCGTTCGCAGACGGTAGCGGCACTCCCGGGGATCATCGATTGGCTCTTGATGAACGGCTACTCCTTGACCACACTCCAGGGCATGTCGACCGGCTAACGGACGCTGGTTTTCTCTCACCCAGGCCCGGGTATCAGCGAAGAAGTCCGCGTAACGACGTACGCGAGAAGGAGCGCCATGCAGGTGTCGAGCAAGACGGAACGGGGTCGGCCCCTCGTCGTGGTGCGGGGGGAGATCGACCATGGGAACTCCTCCGATCTGCAGGCGGAGATCGACAAGTACATGCAGGGGGGCGAGACCACGCTTCTGCTCGACCTCACCGACGTCACGTACATCGACTCCGGCGGGGTCTCGGTGCTCCTCTCCACGGTCCGAAAGCTGAGAGAGCACGGCTGGCTCGGGGCGATACGTCCGAACGCCGACGTGCGGCGACTCATCGAGATCGTCGGGCTTAAGGCCGACAACGGGTTCCGCATCTTCGAGGACCTGGACTCTGTGGACACGCCGGCGGACAAGGCCGCAGTCGCGGAGCCCGCGACGAACTCCGGCGCGGAGACGACCGATCCTTGAGTCTCACCGGGCAATCACGGTGCCGTCGCCTGACTGTCTCCCCCGAACCCGCTCGGCTTACCGACATACGCCGTTTCGTGGAGGATGTAGGCCGTGAGATCGGCCTGGACGACGAGCGCGTCTTCGACCTCAAGGTCGCCGTGTCGGAGGCCTGCGCGAACGCCGTCGAGCATTCGGGTGGGCACCACCACCCCCTCGAAGTGTGCGCTCGGCTACACGACGATCGATTGGTGCTCGAGATCAGCGACGGCGGCGACTTCCGCGTGCCGGGTGCGCGACGTTGCTCCCGCAGGGATGATCGCGGTCTCGGGTTGCCCCTGATGGTCGCGCTCATGGACGAGGTCCGCATCGCCAAAGTGCGTGGCGGCGGAACGACCGTCCACCTCTCGCTCTATCTCTGAGACTCCCGCGGTTGCTCGGCCGGGATCGGACGCGCGTCCGGGTGCGAGCCATCGCCACGCACGAGTGAGGTCAGAGCCCCGCCGAGACAGATGACCGCGGCCAGCCAGAAGGCGTCCCGGGCGGCCAGGAGGAACGCCTCACCGCGCACCGCCTCGGGGGCAAGAGACGTCGCGAGTTCCCGCAGGTGGTACGGCTCCCTGACGGCGAGCGCCAGTGCTGCCAAGGAGATCCCCAACACCATCCCGATGTTCCTGGCGCTGGCGACCATGCCTGACGCGATGCCCAGACGGTGGCGCGGCACGCTTCCCATCATCGCGCTCGAGTTGGGGGCCTGGAAGATCCCGAGACCAACCCCCACCACCAGGAGCCGCAGGACGATGCCCAACGCCCCGGTATCCGTGCTCAGGGTCACGAACGAGGCCACGCCGGCTGTGCTCACTAGGAGGCCCACGGTGCTGAGCACCCTCGACCCGATCCTGTCACTCATGGCGCCCGACAACGGCCCGAGCAGGACCATCGCTGCCGGTATCGGCGTCAAGAGCAACCCCGCGTACGCTATGGAGAACTCTCGAACGTCGAGAAGATAGAAGGGCATGAGAAAGAGCACGGCCGCGGTCACCACGTAGCTGGCCAGGGCGCTCACCGCCGCGGCGCTGAAGATGCGTATGCGGAACAAGCTCAGATCGAGCACCGGCTCCGACACGCGAGACTCTACGAGCACGAAGGCCGCCATCCCGACCGCGGCCAAGGTGATCAAGGCGGCCACCCGCGGAGTGCCCCAACCCCATTCCTGCCCGCGAGAGAGGACGAGCAAGAGGGGGAAGAGGGCCGCGAAAGACAGGATGGCGCCGTAGGGGTCGAAGCGCTGCCCCTTCGGTGAATCCAGCTTCAGAGTCCTCCCCGCCAAGGCGAACGCGGCGACGCCGATGGGAAGGTTGATCAGGAACACCAAGCGCCACCCGCCCGCGGCGATCAGGAGTCCGCCGAGTGTGGGCCCGACCGCCAGCCCCGCCGACACCGCTATCCCCACCAGGCCAAGCGCCTTCCCTCGCTCCCGCGCGGGGAACACCTGGGTGATTATGGCCGGGCCCGCGGCGAACAACATGGCCGCTCCCACTGCCTGCACCGCGCGGAATGCCACGAGCGCCCACACATGCCAGGCAAGCGCGCACAAGGCGGAACCGACCACAAAGATCGCGAAGCCGCCCAGGTAGAGGGGCTTCAAGCCGACGATGTCCCCAAGGCGGCCGAACGTGAGGAGGAGGGTGCTCACCGTGAGGAGGTATGCAACCGACACCCACTCGATGGTGGTGATGCCCACGGCGAAGTGACGGGCGAGGGTCGGGAGCGCGAGGTTGACCACACTGCCGTCCAGGGGCCCCATGAACGTGCCCACCATGACCGTCGCAAGAACGGTCCACTTCACCCGATCTGGCTCGGTACGCGCAGGCGTTCCGCCGGCTTGTCCAGACGTTCCGCCGGCGTGCGGGAGCGGGTCGCCGGCGCTCACGAAGAGCCGGGAGCAGGACCTCGGCGAACGGAGATGGCCCTCTCACCAACGAGGCCGACCCGACCCACCAGCGCGGCCGCGGGAGTGCCCCTGCCGCGCAGGTCGGCGATCAACGCTTCGGCACGATCGCTCGGCACGGCGATCAGCAGGCCCCCCGAGGTCTGCGCGTCAGCAAGGAGCAGGCGCTCGTATTCGGGCAGGTCGTCGACCCACTCCACGTCCGGCTCGACGAAGGCCAGATTGCGGCGGGTGCCGCCGGGCACCACTCCCTCCTCCGCCAGCGAGCGAGCGTCTCGCAACCACGGCAGGGCGTCGACCCAGATCTCCGCCGAGACTCCGCTGCCCTTGCACATCTCCAGGAGGTGCCCCAGCAACCCGAAGCCGGTGATGTCGGTCATGGAGGTCACGCCGTTGGCCAAGGCCGCCAGGGAGGCGTCGCGGTTCAACGTAGCCATGACCTCGGTGGCCTCTTCGACGGCGGCGGTTCCGGCAGTCCCTCGCTTGATGGCCGTGGCGATGATCCCGGTGCCGAGCGGCTTCGTCAGGACGAGGGAGTCGCCGGGCCGCGCCGTGGCGTTGGTCACCTGGCTCCCCGGACGGACCGTACCCGTGACCGCCAGCCCGTACTTCGGCTCGCGGTCGTCGATCGTATGGCCCCCCACTATGGTCATGCCGGCCTGACGCGCGACATCCGCGCCTCCGCGGAGAATCTCGACGAGCTGTTCGATCGGCAGGACGTCCACGGGGAAGCCCACGATGTTGAGAGCGATGAGCGGCGTCGCCCCCATGGCGTAGATATCGGAAAGGGAGTTGGCCGCGGCGATGCGCCCGAAGTCGTACGGATCGTCGACGACAGGGGTGAAGAAGTCCACGCTCTGCACGAGGGCCAGGTCGTCCGTGAGGCGATACACGGCAGCGTCATCGGCCGTGTTGGTGCCCACCAGCAGATCCGGGTCCGTCGACCGCGGAAGCTGGGAGATGACGTGCCCCAAGTCCTTGGGGCTCAGCTTGCACGCTCAGCCGGAGCCGTGAGAGAGCGTGGTGAGCCTCGGCGGTACGTCTGCCATTGTTCCTCCTCCTGTGAACGATCCCGCGACCCTGCCGAGCTACCAGGGCGCACGGCGGACGCAACGCTACCAAAGAACATCCGACCCTGCCAGTGTTGACAGACACTCGTACCTGCGATAGGTTCGCACCTGCAATGAGCCATCACGCTACACGCACACTTCGCGAGTTAGGATACCGCCTCACCCCCCAGCGTACTCTGGTCTGGGACGTGCTGCGCGCGCACGGATCGCACATGAGCGCCGAAGAGGTCTGCGAACGCGTGAACCGGCACTTCCCGAACGTGAACATCTCGACCGTCTACCGCACTCTCGACCTGCTGGTCGCGTTGAACTTGGTGCGGGAGACGCTCCTCGGGCCGGAGCACCGCACCTTCGAGATCGAGGAAGAGGATTCGCACCACCACCTCGTGTGCCGGGAGTGCGGTTCGGTCGAGCACATTCACGACCCAGATCTTGGCGATCTGCCTGCATCCCTTGAGCGAAGCACCGGTTTCGTGACCCATGAGGTCAACGTTTTCGGGTCGTGCCGAGCCTGCCGCGAGTCCGGCACCGACTGAACTCTCCTTAGGAGGTACAAGAAGAGCCATGCATCTCCCCGACGGCTTCCTGGACACCACCACTGTCATCGTTACAGGCGCGGGAGCCCTGGCCGCCCTGACCTACGCGGTGCGCCGCACGAGCCGGGAACTCGGCGAGCGGACTGTGCCGCTGCTCGGCGTCACCGCCGCATTCGTGTTCGCCGCCCAGATGCTCAACTTCCCCATCGCGGCAGGAACGAGTGGGCACTTCCTGGGAGCTGCGTTCGCCGCGGTGGTCATGGGCCCGTGGGCCGCCGTGGTGGTATTGGCGGTCGTCGTCGCCGTGCAGGCGGTCGGCATGGCCGACGGCGGCATATCGGCACTTGGGGCGAACACGCTCAACATGGCAGTGGTGGCCGTCTTCGTGGGCTACGGCGCTCACCGCGCACTTCGCGCGATCCTACCTCCCACGATCCCGTGGTATCTCGCGGGGGTCGCCGTGGCGTCGTGGCTCTCGGTGGTTGCCGCTTCCGGGGCGGTGGCCGTGGAGTTGGCAGTGAGCGGCACGGTTCCCTTGCGCTTCGCACTCCCGGCCATGACGAGCGTGCACATGGTAATAGGCATAGGCGAGGCTCTGATCACCACCACAGTCCTGGCGACCGTCCTGGCTTCTCGCCCCGACCTCGTGTACAGCCCACCCCGTGCCGTCGGCGGCACTACGCGCCGAAGGGCCGCGGAAGCGCCACCCAAGACGTGGGGCTTCCTGGCCGCGGCCCTCGCTGTGGCACTGGCCCTCTCGGTCTTCGTCTCTCCCTTCGCCTCGCAGGCGCCCGATGGGCTCGAGCGTGTGGCCGAGGACCAAGGGTTCGCCGGCGACGCCGAGGAGGGCGGCTGGAGCTTCTCCCCGATACCGGACTATCAGTTCCCGGGACTCGAGGATCCCACCCTCGCCACCGCGGCAGCCGGTCTCGTGGGCACCCTCGTGATGTTCGCGGTCTTGCTGGGACTGGGGCAGGCCTTCAGCGGCCGTCGGAAGGGCGAGGCGGTCACCGAGGGGATAGCCGCGCCGAGCCTCCATCCGCTCGGCGGCCACGAGCACATAGATCACCGCCATTCGGGACACACGCACCGCGGCCACAGCCACTCCCCACACGTGCCCGAAGAGGCCGACCCAGACCACCATCACGATCACGCCCATGGGCACGGGAGGCGGGACGGTGCCGTCGACCGCCAGGAGGACGACTCCTGAGCGGCGCTCACCATTTCCTCACCGACACGCGTTTCGGCGCCGGCCCGCTCCACCGTCTGGACCCACGCGCGAAGATCCTGGGATTCTTCGGCTTGACGTTGGTCGGCGCGACCACGCCTCCCACCGAACTCTGGGCGTTCGCCCTCTATTTCGCGATCCTGATGTTCCTGGTGGGGTTGTCCCGCCTCCCTCTGCGCTTCCTGCTGACGCGCGCCGCGGCCGTTCTTCCCTTCGTGGCGGTCGTGGCCGTCTTCTTGCCGTTCTTCCATCGGGGCGGCGGCCGTGAGTTCGATCTCGTTCTTGGAGTGACGGTCACCGAGGCGGGACTGGTGCTGCTGTGGAATGTGCTCGTGAAGGCCACGCTCGGCATCCTCTCGATGATGCTGCTCGCGCTCACCACGAGCTTCCCGGAACTCGTCGCCGGCCTGGACGGCCTTCGGATGCCCCGGGTGTTCACGCTCATCGGGTCGTTCATGTATCGGTACAGTTTCGTGCTGCTCGACGAACAACGGCGCATGCGGCGGGCGATGGAGGCGCGCAACCACCGAGGCCGCTGGCTCTGGGACGTTCGCATCGTGGGGCACGTCATCAGCTCGCTCTTCATGCGCAGCTACCAGAGAGGAGAACGCGTGTACGTGGCCATGCTCAGCCGAGGCTACGACGGCACCATGCCCGCCGCCTCACCTCCCGGCATCCACGCCCCGGAAGCCGTGTTCCTCGCGCTGATCATTGGGAGTCTGACCGCTATACGGATCGGGGTGGCTCTTTGAGGGAGCGAGGTACAGGCGGATCTGACGCGGCGAAGGACAGGCGTCCGGCGGTACACGTGACGTCAGTCAAAGTACCCGCAGTAGCGGTGGAGGGTCTCACCTACACCTATCCGGACGGCACGGAGGCGTTGAGTCAGGTGGACCTCGTCATCGAAGAGGGAGAGTCGGTCGCCGTGATCGGCCCGAACGGCGCCGGCAAGTCCACGCTCCTCCTGCACCTGAACGGCATACTCCGCGGCGGAGGCGGTCGGGTGCTCATCTTCGGAGTGCCGATCGAAGAGCGCACGCTCAGAGAGACCCGGCGCCGCGTGGGCGTGGTCTTCCAGGACCCCGACGACCAGCTCTTCCTCACCACCGTGTTCCAGGACGTCGCGTTCGGACCGGCCAACATGGGGCTCGGCGAGACCGAGACTGCCACCCGCGTGCATGAAGCGCTCGAAGCGGTGGACATGAGCGCTTTCGGCGACCGCGCGGCGCACCACCTCTCGTTCGGACAGAAGAAACGCGTAGCCACAGCCACCGTCCTCAGCATGCGCCCCGACGTGCTGGTGCTCGACGAACCCAGCTCGAACCTCGACCCGAGGTCGCGCCGCAAGCTGGTGGAGATCCTGCGCGATCTGCCCGTGACCAAGGTGATCGTGACCCACGACCTCGTCTACGCGTACGAGACGTGCGGGCGAGCCGTGATCCTGGACGCGGGCAGAGTGGTGGCGGACGGCCCCGCCTCCGACATCCTTACCGACGGAGCGCTGCTCGAACTGCACGGCCTCGAGCTCCCCTTCCGCCCGCACCTGCCCGCTCCGACGCGGCCGACCGCAGGTTGAGCGCGCACGTGGAGAGTCCCATCATGGGTCCGGTGCGGCTGCTGACGACGGGGCCGTTCGACGCGGTCGCTCTCGACACCCGGGGCCCCTACTGGAAGCTGTCCGGCCCCCTGGCCCGACTCAAGGACCACCTGGTCGAGCTGGGCGTGAACCCCGTGGGCAGACTGATAGGGATATTCTACGACGATCCCGGCGAGACCCCCGCTGAGGATTGCAGATTCACTTTGTGCTACCCCGTCTCCGGTGAGCACGCGCAGAGTGTTGCGCGGGCGCACGGGGGCGCGGGCCCGCCCCATGCCGCACCGGCGGCCGAGGCCGACCGAACCACGGCACCGCTCGAGCGGGACGTCGTCTCGGTGCGCACGTTCCCGGCTTCACTGGTGGCCGCGGTCGAGTATCGGGGGCCTTCGGCCGATTCTCCGGCCGCCTACGAGCACCTTCGCGAGTGGTTGGCCGCCTCCGACCACTTACCCGCGGGCGCACCCCGCGAACTCTATCTCGCGGAACCTGGCACCCTCGGCAGTGGACTCATGCACGTGGAGGTACACCAGCCGTTGGTTGCCGAGGGATGATGATCCACAGGACGAGGTAGGCGATCAAGCCGCTACCGCCCAGGAGCGTGGCCAGCACCCACAGCACCCGGATGAGCGTCACGTCCAGATCGAGGTAGACGGCGAGACCTCCGCACACGCCACCCAGCATCTTCTCGTCGCGAGAGCGGAAGAGCTTGTTGCGGCTCATGATCCTGACCTCCGATTCTCGTTGCTGTCCACCATGATCCAGCCCCTTCCACCTTCGGTAGGATGAGGAACGGACCCTCTCGCGCCGCGGAGTTCCGGGCCCCCGCCCGTCCGTCAGGTCTGATCGGCGATCTGTTCGCGATACAGATCGGTATTGAGCATGACGCACTCCGGGTTCACGCAGAACCATACTCGGTACGTGGCACACTGCCCTGTGGAGCGACTGGCTCCCATGCCCGTGCGCTCCTCCTCCTCCACCCTGTCGGCAAGGGGCCGCTCGCAATTCACGCAGGTCTTGAGGGTGTCGGTCACCGCCCTCTCCCTTCTCTCGCTGCCGCAACGCCCGAAAGCGTGGTTCGCAGCATAGCAGCCGCCACCTGCGACCACCTACCGCCACTCCCCGCGCCGGGGTAGAATCCAAGAACGAACAACTCAAGAGCGAACAGTCTAAGACCGGGAGGACGTCAGCTCCTGATTCTCTCCGATATCGACATACTCGCGGCTCTCGAAGCCGGACACATCGGGCTCGAGCCGTTCGATGACGCGATGCTACAGCCTGCCAGTGTCGACATACGGCTTGATGCCCGCTTCCGCATCTTCTCTAACCACCTCTACTCGTGCATCGATCCCCGCGAAAACCAGGAGGGACTCACGGAATTGGTCGAGGTGGCCGCCGGGTCGGCGTTCGTGCTCCACCCCGGTGAGTTCGTACTCGGGTCGACCGTCGAACGCGTCACCCTGGGATCCGCCCACGTGGCCCGTCTGGAAGGGAAGAGCTCGCTCGGGCGACTCGGCCTCATGTGTCACGCCACGGCCGGCTGGATAGATCCGGGGTTCTCGGGACACATCACGCTCGAGCTGTCCAACGTGGCCAACCTGCCGATCCGTGTGTATCCGGGCATGCCCATAGGCCAGCTCTCCTTCGCCGAACTCTCCTCGCCGGCGGGCAAGCCGTACGGAAGCGACGGAACGTCGAACCGCTACCAAGGGCAGGCCGGACCCACAGAGTCGCGCATGTGGCAGCATTTCGAGCAGGTGCCGCGCGGCCAGACGCCGGGCGAGCAGGCACAGGACGGTGGCGTACGATGAGCGCCGGCACTCCCGCGGCGCTCGACGAGCGTCTGCGCCGTATCGGTGAGCACCTTGGCACGTACCGGGTCGGGGTGGCCGATATGACCGCTCCCGCGGTCCAGGCCGCCGTGCGGGAACACGGAGGAAGCTGGCTGGCCGCCTTCCCGCGGGCCGTATCCCTCGCGTTCCGCCTGCAGGACGCGATCGTCGACCAGCTACCGCGCCACCACAGGTCACCCGCAGTGGCGCGCACCTACTCGTTCCACATCTACAGCTCCGTGAACGACTATCTCGACGAGATGGCCCTCCACGTTGCCCGCGCGATCCAAGAAGAAGGTCACGCCGCGGTCCCCGTGCCTGCATCCCTCCCGGTCGATGCGGACGGGTTCTCGGGTGCGCTCTCGCACAAGTTGGCCGCAAACCTGGCCGGACTGGGCTGGATCGGCCGCAGCTGTCTGCTCGTAGCCCCCAAGGTGGGTCCACGGCTGCGACTGGTGACGGTACTCACCGACGCGCCGCTCGCCACCGACGCGCCACTCGATCGCGACTGCGGCTCGTGCACCGAGTGCGTGGAGGCGTGTCCGGCGGGGGCGTTCAGCGGCAAGGCGTTCGATCCCGCCGAGCCCAGGTCGGCGCGCATGGACGTGCAGGCCTGTGCCGACTACCGTGAGGCCGCTAAGGCCGTGAGCGGGGTCACCATTTGCGGCGTGTGCGTGGCGGTGTGCCCACACGGACGCCGCAGCCGGCGAGCGGCCACCCTTCCGGCCTGAGTCTGACCCCTGCGGTCCGACGCTCAGGCCGGCTGTGCGGACGGCAGGAGGATCGACACCGTGGTCCCCGGCGCCATCCCCGGGTCGGCCTCGAGCGCCGAGCCACTCATCACCCAGACGACGCCCCCCATCTGTTCGATCAGCCCACGAGTCACGGCCAACCCGATGCCGAGCCCCCCGCCCGCTGAGGAGCGCGACTTGTCCACGCGATAGAAGCGCTCGAACACATGCGGGAGGTCTTCCTCGGGGATGCCGATGCCGTCGTCCTGCACCTGTAACAGCACCATCGGTGTTCCGGAGGCGGCGAGCGCTCGGACCGCCCGCTCGGGTATCGGAGGGCACGTGAGCGAGCCTGGTTGGACGGTCGATCCGCGAAAGACCACCCGACCTCCCGGCGGCGTGAACTTGAAGGCGTTCACCGCGACGTTCATCAGCGACTGCACCAGCTTGTCGTCGTCGGCGAGCACGGGGGGCGTGCCACCCGCCACTTCGATCGCGAGCGCGAGCGGCTTCTGTTCGAACTGCGGCCTCAAGCGATCGGCCACTTCGGTGAGGATCTTGGCTACGTTCACCACCTCAAGCACGATGCGCTCCGCGCCGGCCTCCACGCGTGACACCCGCTCGAGATCGGCCACCAGTCGAGAGAGCCGCGCCGCCTCCCGGTGCACCAGTTGATACGTCTCGGGCTCCTCGGGCACCACGCCGTCCATCAGACCTTCCATGTATCCCTGGATGCTGGTGAGCGGGGTCCGCAACTCATGGGAGATCGTGGCCAACAACTCGCGTCGCACCCTCTCAGTGTCATCGAGTTGCGCAGCCATCTCGTTGAACGCGTCGGCGAACTCGCCGATCTCGTCGTCGGCGGAGTGGGAGACCCTCTGCCCGTACTCACCGTCGGCGATACGCCGCGCCGCCCCGGCCATTACGCCGATCGTGCGGATGAAGTACCCCGACACGACGTAGCTGACCACCGCTGCCACGACCAAGCCGGCCAGGGCGCCCACGAGGAGGGCCTCGGTCACCCCCACGGACACGGCCTGTTCCAGGTCGGTCATCATGCCGCCCATCATGCCGCCGCCGGTCATCATGCCGTCCATGTGCGACGAGACAGCGCCCACCGAGACGCGGCGCACCAGCACGGCGACCACCGCGATGACAACCGCGATCACCGCAAGGAATGCGAGAAAGAGCTTCCAGCGGAGCTTCATCCGGCTGCCACCTGGAACTTGTACCCCACCCCTCTCACGGTTCTGACGAATCGCGGGCTCGTGGGATCGTCGCCGATCTTCTTACGCAGATTCGCGACGTGCACGTCGACCACACGGGAGTCACCCAGGTAGTCGTAGCCCCACACCCGCTCCAACAGCTGTTCCCGCGAATACACCCATCCGGGATGCTCCACCAGGGCACGGAGAAGATCGAACTCGATGGCCGTCAGCTCGACCACACCGCCGTCCACGAAGACCTCGCGACTCCTCTCGTCGATGGTCAACCCCGGGAACTCGATGGGTGCCGCGGGTTCGCCCTCGTCGAGGCCGGCCCGCCGGAGCACCGCCCGCACCCGGGCCACGAGGACCTTGGGACTGAACGGCTTCACCAGATAGTCGTCCGCTCCGGCGTCGAACCCGCGCAATACGTCGTCTTCCTCGCCGCGCGCCGTGAGCATGACCACGGGCACCCCGGCCGACTCCTTGAGGCGTCTGGCCACCTGCAGGCCCCCGACACCAGGAAGCATGAGGTCGAGAACCAGAAGGTCGGGTGGGTCGGCGGCGACAGCGCGAAGCGCGGCGTTCCCGTCCGCGGCCTGCGTCACGAGGTAGCCTTCGCCTTCGAGATAGGCGGCCACCAGCCGGCGGACGCTATCGTCGTCGTCGACGACCAGGATGTGAACGGGGCGGTCCATGAAGCGGGTCACGCCGCCCGGGGACCCACGCTACCGCAGCTCGCCAAGTCGCCGGCCGATATCCTCGGCGACCGTGCGGGCAGAGGGATAGTCTTCGATCTCGCCCTTGGCGTCGACGCCCGGGCAGAGCAGATCACCGATAGGCTGGATCTCGAGCACGTGCCAAAAGTAGTTGGCCACTTGGCGCGCGCCGTCGAAGACGGTGCTGAACCGGGTGCCGGCGCACGAAAGGAAGGCGCCCCGCCGCTCAGGAGCCCCATCCGGTCTCAACGGCTGCTTGAGCAGGTACTTCATGGCCCAGAACGGCTGGCAGCGATCGACCATCGCCTTCGCCTGAGCGGACATGCCCATGGAGAATATGGGAGCGGCCAACACGATACTGTCGGCCTCCCGAAGAAGCGGGTAGAGCTTGTCCATGCCGTCGGCGACGATGCACTCACCGCCTTCGGCGCAGCCATCGCAGGCGATGCAGCAGCCGATGTCGAGTTCCCGGAGGCGGTACTTCACCACGTCGGCGCCGACATCCGCCGCCGCGTCGAGGGTCCAATCGAGAAGGGTCTCGGTGTTCCCCTTCCTCCGCGGACTCCCCGCCAACCCGAGCACCGTGACGCTCAAAGCTCCCCCTATCCGCTCACTCGAGCGCTGAACCCGGCGGCGCCATCGACGAGGCGAAGGTCGCTGCCGCATATCGGACAGGTGACCAAGTCGCCCGCCGCCGCGTCGCTCCCCAATTGGATCTCGTGCTTGCAGATGGGGCACTGTACGCCTCGCGCCATGACCCGGTAGGTCACGTCGAACATCTGATGAAGCAGACCTGCGGGCAGGTCGGCCTTCTTGACCCCGCCCCGGATGGCCTCCTCGAGCGCCCCCGCTTCGGCGATGTTGCCCAGAAGAAGCGTGCCCACGAGCGTCTCGTCGGCGGCGAACACCAGTTTCTTGTACACCTCACCGTATGGGTAGTCGCCCCGCATCTCGGTGAAGCCGGAGCGGTACGCAACCGTCGTTTGTCCTATCGCCACGAGACTGAGCCCGAGGGGGGCCATGTTCAAGGTACTCAAGCGGGAGGGTTCGTCGAAGGGCAGACCCATCATGGCCGCGCCCGCAGCTTCGCCCTGGCGCCAGGAGCGGAGCCAGTTGAAATATCGGTTATCGCGCGACTCGGTCACGTCTCCCGCGGCGAACACGCCGTCCCACTGGGTGGAATAGCCCGCCCCCAGCATGAGTTCCCCTCCCGCGTCGGGAAGGAACTCGAGGGCCGGCTCGTATCCGGCGCACAATCCCACCACGTCGGCGCTCAAGACATCACCGCCGGCGAACACCAAGCCCCGAGCGCGATTCTCGTCGGCGTCGACCGCACGCACCTGGGCGCCGAACACGATCTCGGCACCGGCGGCCCCGATGCGGCTCGCCATGATGCCCGCCGCGTCAACGTCGAGCACCTCCGGCCACAGGGCGGCCCCAGGCACCAAGTAGGTGGTGGAGAACCCGGCCGAAGTGAGCGCCCGCACGAGTTCGAGGGCTACGAGTCCGTCGCCGTACACGAGACCGGCCTTCCCCGCCCCATCCATGTCGCGGATCACTCGGGCCTCATCGAGGGTCTTGAAGTGGTTCACCCCCGGCGAATCGCTGCCCGCAACGCCCCCGCCCGTGACTCGCCGGCCGGTGGCGAGGAGGATCTTGTCGTAGTGCACCGTGCCCCCGTCGGCCATGGTGACAGAGCGCCCCGCCGCGTCCAGAGCCACGACCTTGGAGGAGAGGCGAAGGTCGAAACGCTGCTTCACGTAGTACTCGGACCGCTTCGCCCACAACCTCGACTCACCCACCGCGCCGGAGGCGAAGTCGGCGAGTTGAGGACGCCTGTAGAACGGATGGGACTCCTCGCTGAGGATGATGACGTCAGCTGTGTCGTCTTCGCGCCGAACCACCTCAGCGGCGCGCATTCCCGCAACACCGTTACCAACGATCACGTATTTCGCCATCCCGGGTACTCCTTCCGTGCACTTCGCATCCAGAGGCGCCAGCGCGCTCATTGTACCAGCACGGGGACACGCCGCGACCCTTCGCCCATTCGAGGCGGTCGCGCATCAACGGAGGTACGTGCGCGGCCGCACACCGTTGCAGTTATGTGTGTATTCATGCACCAAACCCCTTGTGTAGCCCCCTTGGTTCGGCTAGAATCCGAGGCGATGAGCAAACAGACGCCCATATCTTCCTTGCACATGCCCGCGGACTCTCAGCTGGACCTCTTGGCCGATGCGCTCGGCGACCCCACGCGACGCGCCATCTTCAAGTACGTTGCCGAGACCGACCACCCCGTGACCGCGGCGGACGTGGGCGCAACCTTCGGCGTGCACAGGACGGTCGCGCGCGCGCACTTGGAGAAACTGACCGACACCGGGCTTCTGATCACGGACTTCCTGCACAAACCCGAAGGCGGCAGACCGCCCAAGGTGTACAGCAGGAGCGAGAAGAGGCTGGACCTGCAAGAGCCGGTGCGCCAGTATCAGGTGCTGTCGGAACTGCTGCTTCACACGCTGGAACGCTTCGGCGACGCCGCCGAGATCATCGTGCACGACATCGGGGCGGGCTTCGGAAGGCAGCTCGCCGCATCCGTGAGTGACGATGCCGATCTGGGCGAGAGGCTCGCTCCCTTGGTCGAAGCCGGCGCCCAGCTGCAGTATGAGGTGAACGGCGACACGGTCGAGTTGCACACGGGCAACTGCCTGTTCCGAGAAGTCGCGACCCGCCGCCCGCGGCTGGTGTGCCTCTTGGACCAGGCGATCGTGACCGGGTTGCTGTCGGGCGGCGGGCGGCCCTACGAACTGGTCGATTCGAACCGACGGACCACGGCGCACGACGTGTGCACTCTGGTGTTCAAAGCGGCTGAGCGAAGCGTGGTGGAACCGGACAATCGGGCGGAGAGCGCCCCGGAAACGGAGGACGACGCATGATCATCACCAAGCAGAAGCCGGTGGAAGACATCGCCCGCATGGTCGAGAAACACAAGAACCTGTTCCTCGTGGGTTGCGGGCAATGCTCGAGTCAGTGCCAGACGGGTGGCGAGTGGGAGGTCGAGGAACTCGGCCGGATCCTCGAGGAAAGCGGCCACAAGACCGTCGGCTCCACCGTCGTATACGCTCCGTGTCATGAACTGGACGTGAAGCGCCATTTTCGCAAGCACAAGGAGCAGCTGGCCCGAGCCGACGCGGTACTGGTGTTGAGCTGCGGCGCCGGCGTGCAATCCGCGGTCGAGGCCACCGATCTGCCGGTGTACCCCACCAACGACAGCCTCTTCCTGGGCAACTCTCAACGGCACATGCACTTCGAAGAGAAGTGCTCCACGTGTGGGGAATGTGTCCTCGAGTACACCGGCGGCATCTGCCCGGTGACCCGCTGCCCGAAGGGCCTGCTGAACGGTCCCTGCGGCGGCACCAATCACGGCGCCTGCGAAGTGGACTCAGACAAACCCTGCGTCTGGACTCAGATCTACAAGAGGCTCGAATCCCTCGACGAGCTGGACAAGTTCCGCGAGATCCAGCCGCCGAAGAACTACAACGCGATAAAGCGCCCCGGCTTGGTGCGCCCCGAGTAGTTCGGCGGACCGCATCGCCCGGCCCGGTTTCAGAACCGGGGCCGCTTGACTAGTCCATGTGCGAAGGGGCCCCGCTCGGGGCCCCTTCGTCGTACTCCTCCAACACCCTTCCGGCCGGTCCTCCAACAGTGCTCCAACCGGCTCCGGCGCCGTGGGCGCGGCGACCGCGGGCGCCCCCCGGCGAAGCTGCTAGCTCCCCCACTCCTTGACCCGCCGCGCCACCGCGCGGCCGTACTCTTCGCACGCGGCCAGGTCTGCGTCGGTGGGCACGTACTTGTACTCGAGCGGATCGATGACCTCGAGCTTCAGGTCGCGGAGCGCTGCGTCCACCTGCTTGACGCCGCCTCCGCCCCATCCGTATGAGCCGTAGGCACCCACGAGGCGCTCCTTGGGCCGCAGTCCCTTGATATAGGTCATGAAGGCTCCCACAGACGGCAGCATGCCGTTGTTGAGCGTGGGAGTGCCCACCAGCACCGCCCGATGCGTCTGGACCGCCCGGGCGGCCTCGGCCAACGGAGTGCGGCTCAAGCGGAACACAGAGCACGGCACGCCTTCCTGAGCCACGCCGTCTTCGATGGCGCGCGTCATCTTCTCCGTGGAATACCACATGGTGTCGAAGATCAGTGCCACCGAGGGCTCCGCCTTGAAGGAGCTCCAGTCGACGTACGATTGGATGATGCGGGCGATGTCTTCGGGCGTGCGCCAGATCACACCATGGCTGGGAGCGATCACGTCGAACTCGAGCCCGAGCTCGCCCACCGTCTTCACGAGCTTCTGCACCTGGTTGCCGAAGGGCATGAGGATGTTGCCGTAGTACTTCGCGGCCTCGTCCATGACCACGTCGATATCGACCTCGTCGGCGAAGCGCTTCGACGTGGCCAGGTGCTGGCCGAAGCCGTCGTTCGCGAGAAGCACCTTCGCTTCCTTGACGTAAGTGAGCATGCTATCCGGCCAGTGGAGCATGGGCACTTCGAGGAAGGTGAGCGTGTGGGCACCCAGCGAGATCTCGTCGCCCGTGCCGACCACCTCGATGTTCCACGGCGCGATAGCCTCTTCGCCGTACAGCAGCACAAGGGCGTCCTTGGCCCGACTCGTGCAGAACACCTTCTCCGGGGCGAGCCTCTCGACGAGCCACGGCAGCGCGCCCGAATGGTCGGGCTCCACGTGGTTCACCACGAGGTAGTCGACGGAAGCGGGTTCACAGCAGCCCGATATGCGACGAAGCACTTCGGGCCCGTAACCGGCGCGGACGCCGTCGACGAGCGTGGTCTTCTCGTCTACGATCAGGTACGCGTTGTATGTCGTCCCCCGCGGCGTCTCGTAGCCGTGGAAGTCACGCACGTCCCAGTCGATCACTCCCACCCACCAGATGTCATCCTTCAGCAGGTACCGCTCCATGTACCACCTCGCGTCGTGTGGACGCCGGACCCCGTCGATGCTCAGACGGCCGCTCCGACCTCGCAGTAGTATTCGGTCATCAGGTCATAGTCTATCTGTACATCGCACTCGCCGCATATGCACCCGCGCTTCATGATGTCCTTGGTGCTCTCGCCGCGGGCGCAGTAGAAGCCCTTCATCTCCTCCGGCTTGCTGGGACACCGCCCGCACACGCAGCGGGCGGCGTCCTCGAAGGTATCGGGAACCATCATCCTATGCTACGAACTCTGGAATCTGCGACTTGGGAGCGCTGCAGACGACACATGCGTCAGGGGCGTCGTTCTCGTAGGTCATCCCGCAGACCTCGCACACGTAGAACGTGCTCTCGGGGAGGTCGGCCATCTTATCGGCCGCCAGGGCGAACATCTTCTCGTGTACCTTCTCGGCCTCGTTGGCGGCCCAGAAGGAGAACTTGGCGTCTTCGTTGCCCTCCGCCTTGGCTTGCTCGATGAACCCCGGGTACATGGAGGTGTGCTCGTGGTTCTCACCACCCATCGCGGCCACCAGGTTGGCGGCGGTGTCCTTGATGCCGCCCATCACCTTGAGATGATTGAGCGCGTGCACCGTCTCCGAGGCGGCGGCCACCCGGAAGCGCTTCGCCACCTCGGCGAGCCCCTCGTCCTCGGCGGCTTTCGCGAAAGCCAGATAGCTGCGGTTGGCCTGCGATTCGCCCGCGAACGCATCGGCGAGGTTCTTCATCGTGTCGGACATGTGAATGATCTCCTTCTCTTCGCTTTCGATCTTCCCGCGGCCCGCGGACACGAGCCCGGACACAAGTTCACGGAGCAGTCCACGGCATGTGGCGTGGCTCCAGCGGGCCAGGTGTAGGATCTCCGCAGGGAGCGAGCGCCAAACCTCGGAAGAAGCCCATGGGGCGGGCGCCCGGCGCCGGCGTCATGGCAGTCGCACCAGTCGCACCAGTCGCACCCTGTGGCGTCGGGCGCGTCGGGCGCTTCGGCCGCTTCGGGCGCGTCGGCGCTTGGTCGCGTTCGGTTGCGCCGGTCAGGTCAGTCGCGAGGGCGCGTCAAGCGCGAGGTCGGCGGCCCAGTATCAGTTGGCTGGTCGAAAGGGTGAGGTCGACCACGCGCACATCTACGAAACCCGCACCGGTCAGCCAGCCTCGGTACTCCTCTTCGCGCCAGACTCCACCCTCCGCGGTGGCCTGCAGCATGTTGATCGCGAACATGGCAGCGCGAGGGCTCCGTTCCCACACGAAGTCGCGCACGCCGATGACCCCGCCCGGGCGCAGCACCTCGAACACTCTTCGAGTGAGTGTCTGAAGGGTCGCCGGGCCATAGATGTGGAAGACGTTGCCGAGGTACGCGAGATCGAAGGGGCCCGCCGGAAGAGACTCGGTGAAGTCGCCCGCCGCCATCTCGATGTCGTCGGCGCCCTTCCCCAGGAACTCCCGAGCTTCGGGCAGAACGTCGGGCCGGTCGAACAAGGTGGCCCGAAGACCGCGGTCGGCGAAGAGGCGGGCCATGTGACCCACCGCGCCACCCACGTCGATCATGTCAGCCGGACCGGGTGCTTGTTCGGCCGGGCCGGGTGCTTCGCCGGGCGGACCCGGCGGTTCCTCAGCCGGGCCGGGCGCCCCGCCTGTGGCCGTCGCATAGTCCAGGCAGGCGCTGACCACCTCGGCGGGCACGGCCGGGTCGCCCTCGCCCATGGTGCGCACGAACGAACGGAGTCTAGCGGGGCCACGGGGTCCCATCCCGCCCGCGGCTCCCTTCACGATCTCGGGGAGCCGCAACCAGCCTTCGAACTTGCTGACCTGGTGTAGGAGCGACGACCTCTCCAACTCGGGCGGCACCGGTTCCCCCGGAGGCGGGTCGATGAGACGGGCGCGGCCGGTCTCATTGAGTCGATACGCGCCCGCTATGTGATCCGCCACGTGATCCGCCACGCCAACCGCCACGAGGGCATCGAGCAGCACCCGGCACGCGCGCTCCGACCCACCGACGACACCCGCTACCTCAGACGGGGTGCGCGGGTCGTCACCGGCTACCGCATCCACGATGCCCGAGCTGATCGCAGCCGCCAGCACCAGTAGCTTCTCCACCTCGCGCTGATCGACGAGCGAACTCATGCCTGATCCGCCCCATCGGAGACGCCGCCGTGCGCGGTCCCTTCCGGTTCGGCGCCAGCATGCGCGGGCGCCCTCGGTTCGTCGATGCCCAGAAGTTCGGCGATGTCGGAGCGGTTCTCGGCGAAGCCCCAGAAGACACGCTTGCCGATGACGATCGCCGGTGTGGCGACCCGGCCGAAACGTCGCACCATGCGTTCGGCCGCGTGCTTGTCGTTGCTCACGTCGTATTCCACCATCTGGATGTCATGCGCCGAGAAGAACCTTCTGGCCTCGAGGCAATCCGGTCAGGTGGGCGAATGGAACAACTCCACGGGGGGCCTCGGCCTGAGCCCTCCCATCACGCGTTCGAAGAGCCCCACGCTCAGTCGTCCCCGAGCGGAAGGCCGGCCTCGACCCAGTCGTCCAGGCCGCCGGCGTAGTCGGAGACGTCGGCGTAGCCGAGCTGTCGCAGCTTATCAGCTGCGATCCCTGAGGCTTCTCATGTGTAATCGTTGCAATAGACCACGATCTTCTCATCCTTCTTGAACCTCTTCCGCGCCTCCTTGGTGAGACTCCGGAAGTCCACCCACTGTGCTTTGGGCAGGTGACCGCGCTCCCAATGGTCTTCGCCCAGGACGTCGATGAGGTGGAAGGGCTCGTCGCCCTCCACGAGTAGTCGTAGCGCATCGCGGGAGATCGTCGGCACACTCGGCCTACCCGCCTCAGCATCGTAGAAGATCAGGTAGGTGGCGGCTGTGTAGTAGCCCGCGGCACGGAACACGTCTATCTTGCGGATGTCACGCATGTCGAGGACGGCGGCCGGGGTGCGGCCCTCGATCTCGACCATGCCGCCCGCGGTGAGCAGTGCCCACACCTGGGGGCCGTCGTCCACGTGGGGGGCAAGGATGTCGAGCAGACAGTAGCGCGACGTGCCCTCGCTGGGCTCGCGCGCGACGAGCGCCACAGGTTGATCGTGGTCGGTGAGCACCCACAGGCGGTCACCGTCCAGCTGTTGTTCCAGATCCGAGTAGGTGGGCGCCTGCTCGACGCCTCTCACGTGCAGGTAGAGGTCGTGGGCGGCGCGCAGATGCGGGTAGTCGAGGGGCACCAGGTTCAGGCCGTGCGCCTCCCCGGGGGGCGCCACGACGCGGGCGGCCATCAGGGCCATACTGGCCTCCATCTG
This sequence comes from Actinomycetota bacterium, assembly GCA_018830645.1. Taxonomy (GTDB): domain Bacteria; phylum Actinomycetota; class Thermoleophilia; order RBG-16-64-13; family RBG-16-64-13; genus JAHJSA01. Next base: position 5,019 of record JAHJSA010000073.1, on the reverse strand, counting down.
ATAACCGTTGGCCAGAAGCGCGGTCTCGTACGTGCAGTCGTCACTGCGAGCCAGGTATACGCGCGGTTCGAGTGTCTCTCGCACCAGGTCGATGGCGTCCTCGTAGCGGTCGCGGTAGGGGGCCGTGAGGTACATCTCAACGAGCGTCACGTGCTCGTGACCCTCATGTTTGTCGCGAAGGGCGAGAGCGTAGCCCACCATGCTCGCGCCCTCGTGGAGTTCCCATGCTTCAGCGTGACCCGCGAGGTGCACGTGGAAGTCAGGAAGGAGCGGCAGGTGGTAGTGCAGCAGCTTCTCCTGCCGGAGCGCAGCTACGTCCTCGTGCCCGACCTGTCGGAGCTCCACGGGTACCCCCTTGATAGCGCTGAGTTGGCTGCGTGCTTTGGTTACCCGTCGCGAGGAAGGAGCTAACCCCGGGGCGTCGCTGGGGCTCGAGACGCTTCGCTCTTGTAGCTTCCAGTTGGCTCTGTTGTCGGACCACGGATCGAGGAGGGCCGTCTCATGACCCGACGGCGAGGGGTCACGTCGTGGCGCCGCGCCAGGCTTCGCCCCGAGACGTGCGATGAGCCGAGCGTGTACAAGCTCCACTCCCCGACCAGGGCGACGCACGATGTACCACGTTGACCCACCGGCAGAGGCGCACTGCTTCACGCCTGAACTCTGGACTATGTGCCACATCGACTCCCTTCTGGACTCCAGGGTCCAGTTGTAGGGTGTCAACGGGATCGGGTCAAGACCAAGACCACGGCCACCCATCGGTCGCTCTTCTCAGCGAAGTACGGCCACTCTGCCAGTGGGTCGTTCCCGCAACTCCCAGGTCTTGATGATCACGACCGAAGAACCTGACATGATCATGTAGCGGATCAGATCGTCGAGTACCACAGGTCCATCACTGAGAACGACGATGCATCGAACCCGAGCGATGACGTCACGCCTGGGAAGACACATTCAACCAGATCCTCCCTGCATCTGTACAGGGAGGCGTCAAGAGAAGCGGCCTCGACCACATCAACATAATCCGGGAACTCAGCGACCCGGATCGCTGATGGCGTCAGGACAAACACTATCGGTGCTGTCGTAACCAGAACAAGCACATCAGTTCTAGAAACGAGCCTAATCCACCGCTCCCCAGCACCGCGATCCCAATCAACCATGAGCTCCTTTTCCCTCACCAGCACAGTCACCGCGATCAGCTCCGCATCTTCCACCCTCCATCCCCCCTTGCCGCGGGCGACACTCTCCAACACAGGATTCAAGTCAATCATGGCGCCGTCCCTGGTGATCTATGAACGAACCCCGTGTTCGTTCGGTACACATTGATCCAGTGCGTCGGTTGGCCATTCACCCCAAGGGCGCCAACCGGCCCGTCTTCAATGAACACCTTCGCCTTCTTCCCGACCCACAGGCCGGCCTCATCGGCGTAGGCGGCGGCGTCAAGGACTGCAGACTCCGAGTCAACCCACGAAAGGAACTGGCTCTTGCCCGAACTCAGATTGCCAGTCTGGTGTGCAGCGAGCCCCGCCGAGTCCAGCCTGTACCGACCATTGGTCAGTCGACTGTGCCTGTTCAGGAAGGTGCGCGGGGCCCGGAATGCTCCTTTCATGGTGTTTGTGACACCGGACGGGCTCGTGCCGGCCCTGGAATGCCCCACTCTCCGTACCACCCGCAGCGGGCCCGGGAGACGGCGAGCGAACGAGGCCCTTCGCGTATACCGCGAACAGCGCATAGTCCACCGCCGAATCGATGACGTGACTCCCTACCGGCCCGCGCCGTCTTTCCAGGCGGTTAGGGGACGGACTCCCTCCTTGACGGCTGATAGGGCACTTCCCATGGCCCGCAGCAATTCCGCCGGGCGTGAGTTCCGGTTGCCGGCCATCCAGTAGCTCACGCTGCGCTCAACCCAAGGAAGATGCGTATACCTGTTGGACCCGTCGATCACCGTCCGATACCCCGTCGGATCCACCCCCGCCACCGGGTTCCCCCCACAGTACTGATAGGCGCTCTCCTCCCCGTCGTTGCGGGAGAGGTCATTCTCGTTGTGGGAGCCGTTGACGGCATGGTGGACGGGGTTGGTGGCCATCACCACCTTGGAGGCCGAACCGCCCTTGTAGGCTCGTCAACTTCCGGCGGAAGACGAACCCATCCTGTACACAGGAGAGCGACCGCCCGGTCGCCAGGAAAGACGGGGCGGAAGTCGCAAACCCACGAGAGGACGCCGCATCAATCCCCCCGAAGCAGATGGTACAAGAACTGAACCAGGAAATAGACCGAGAAGGCCAAGCTCATGATGCCCATGAGCGCCGGAACGAGTTCTCGAAATCCGGAGCTTCCGAGATCTGGACACCGAGAGGGTCTTCGATCGTCGAGGCTCGAAGAGGTTTCCTCCAGACATATGCCGCACCGCATTGAAGAAGCTCCTGGTTCTCGACGCGGCCGAGTCCTTGCCTGATCTGCGGGTGCCTCCGGGTAACGGACTCGAGAGATTCTCTGGAGATCGTAAGGAACAGCACAATATCCGTGTCAACGATCAGTGGAGGATCTGCTTCCGCTGGAAGGACGGCGACGCCCTCGATGTTGAGATCTTCGACTACCACTGAGGGAGGGATACGATGGAAGAGACGACGCTGGACCTCATCCATCCCGGAGTGATCCTTCTGGAAGAGTTCCTTGAACCCTTCGGTATCAGTCAGTATCGGCTTGCCAAGAGCATCAGCGTGCCCCCGCGGCGCATCAATGAGATCGTGCACGGCAAGCGGTCGATCACTGCCGACACCGCGCTTCGCCTGGCGAGGTTCTTCGGCACTACGGAGAGGTTCTGGTTGAACCTCCAGGTCAGGTACGACCTCGAGGTGGAGAAGGGCCGCCTCTCCGGTGTGCTGGAGCGCGACGTTTCCGTGTATCGGGCCGCCGTGTAGGGGTGGTGCGAGGATGCGTAGCGCATTGAGCTCGCTGCTCCAACATCCTGCGCCCTTGCGGGTCCTGGAGTACCGCGGGGTCCGCACGAGCCCGAACGAGCGGGTGGGTGGGAAGAGGTCTGACGCTCCTTGGAGATGGCCGTCACGCTCCCCGGCAGCCGCGGTACCTGGATGCGACGCGCACGTCCGGGAGACTCGTGCATCCCTGGAATCTCGTGTTGCCCGAGTACGTGCTGGAGCGTGGGTGGGAGGAGCAAGGCTGATGGAATCGCATAGCCGGCTGGTGCGTGCCGCGGCCGAGGCCGGCTTCTCACCGGAGGCTAGGAGAAGGTCGCTCGGATGCTCGGCCTCCTCACCGGGCTGAATATCAGCGCTCGTTCCCGAGGCACTGGGCGGTGCAGGCAGAAGGGCTGCACGCCTGGGCGGCAGGTCGGTCTTCTCCGTATGTCGTGGCGACGGGCTCGGGTACACGAGATAGTATGTGAGCGGTTTGCTCGTGGGCGACAAGGGAAACATGCTGCGTATGGAGGAGGCGGTCCCGGGCGCCGTTGAAGTATTGCAGATTCCCTGTCGAACTCGACGTGGAACGAGAAGGCCCGTCTTGGCGCAGGTAGCGAGGGACGTTGATCGACGTATTGGCGGACGGTTTGACAGTTGCCCGTCTGCCAAGTTGCGGTGTTTGGCGTCCTGGGTTGCGGGGAGAAAGTGTCGCCAGGGGATGTACGAGGGCGCCAGATGATAGCCGAGGACATCGTTCACCAGATGGAACGTCGACACCGCACGGAAGCCTGCAGCTTCAATCCTTAACAGAGGTCGACAATGCCCAAAGAAATCCGCGATCCCGCCATTCTCAGCCCCGCCGCCGGCACGGCGGAGGGCATCACCGAGGTCCGACGCCAGGAGACCTTGCTTAGAACCGGGGCCCTGCAGAGCGCGATCTTCAACAGCGCCAACTTTTCCAGCATCGCCACCGACGCGGAAGGCGTCATCCAGATCTTCAACGTCGGCGCGGAGCGCATGCTGGGCTACACGGCTGCCGAAGTGATGAACAAGATCACGCCGGCCGACATCTCTGATCCGCAGGAACTAATAGCGCGCGCCAAGTCGTTGAGCGTGGAGCTCGGAACCCTGATTACGCCGGGCTTCGAAGCCTTGGTGTTCAAGGCCTCACGCGAGATCGAGGACATTTACGAGCTTACCTACATTCGCAAGGACGGCAGCCGCTTCCCGGCGGTGGTGTCGGTCACAGCCCTGCGCGACGCGCAGGATGCCATCATCGGCTATCTGCTGATCGGCACGGACAACAGCGCGCGCAAGCAGGTAGAAGAAGAGCAGAAGAAGCTCGATCAGCGACTGCGCGACCAACAGTTCTACACGCGCTCCCTCATCGAATCCAATATCGACGCGCTCATGACCACCGATCCGGCCGGCATTATTACCGACGTCAATAGGCAGATGGAGGCACTCACCGGCTGTACGCGCGACGAGCTGATCGGCGCACCGTTCAAGAACTATTTCACCGATCCAGAGCGGGCCGAGGCGAGCATCAAGCTGGTGTTGAGCGAGAAGAAGGTCACCAACTACGAGCTTACCGCGCGCGCCAGAGACGGTAAGGTAACTGTGGTGTCCTTCAACGCTACCACCTTCTACGATCGGGACAGGAAGTTGCAGGGCGTGTTCGCCGCCGCACGGGATGTCACGGAGCTCAAACGTTTCGAAGAGACGCTGAAAGAGAATACTATTGAGTTGGAGATCGCCAAGACCGCGGCGGAAGAAGCCAACCACGCGAAATCTGAGTTCCTTTCCAGCATGAGCCATGAGCTGCGCAGCCCGCTCAATGCCATCCTCGGGTTCGCCCAGCTGATGGAGTCCGATTCCCCGCCGCCAACGCCCTCCCAGAAAGGTAAACATTCGGTGATCCCGTAGCCCTTCTCGTCCCGACCGGCAGGCCCGGATCCGCGAAAGTGCTGGACACAGGGCCCGCTTTCGTGTGTACTGGTGGTAATGACGACCAGGCATGCAGACGAGGTCGACAACGGGTGGGCGGAGGCTGAGCGCTGGCGCGGCGAGGCCGAGAGCCTGCGCGGCGAAGTCGAGCTGCTGG
>JAHJSA010000072.1 GCA_018830645.1 Actinomycetota bacterium | reverse complement strand
GCGGAGCACGACGGCGGTCCCGCGGAGCACGGCGGCCGCGGCGTCCTCGGCGACAACCAGCCCCCCGCCCGCTCCGCCCCCGGCAACGACCGATCCACGGAGCGACCCGCAGACCGATCCACGGAGCGAGCCGCAGAGGTTTGACGTACCGGCGGTGCGTGGGTATGGTCTCGGCTATCCCAGTACCGCTGAGTCAGGGGGACGCGGTGGAGTCTGCTTCGGTGATCATTGGTGGTGCCCGCACTCCCTTCGGGCGTCTGGGCGGCGGACTCTCAACGGTGAGCGCTCCAACGCTCGGCGCCGCCGCCATCGGGGGGGCACTCGAGCGTTCCGGCGTGGCCGGCTCCGACGTGGACCACGCGATCATGGGCCTGGTGGTGGGGGCCGGTGTGGGCCAGGTGCCCTCGCGTCAGGCCACCGTCCTGGCGGGACTGCCTATCGGGTTGACCTCCGAGACCGTGAACAAGGTGTGCGCCTCGGGCCTGCGCGCCGTCTCGCTCGCGGACCAGGCGATCCGGTGCGGCGACGCGCACGTGATCGTGGCCGGCGGCATGGAGAGCATGTCGGGCGCCCCGTTCCTGCTCGACCGCGCCCGCTTCGGGTACCGCATGGGCGACGGCGAGGTGCTCGACGCCATGGTGCACGACGGGCTCCTCGACCCGATCCGAGGCGTCCACATGGGCGTTCACAACTCGGATGTCTCGAAGGAGTTCGGCATCTCGCGCGAAGAGCAGGACGCCTGGGCCCTGCGCAGCCACCGTCGAGCGATCGCCGCCATCGACGCGGGCCTCCTGGCCGAGGAGATCGTGGCGGTGGAGGTGCTCGGACGGAAGGGCGCGGTCGAGCGGGTGGACGCGGATGAGGCGCCGCGCCGCGACACCAGTGCGGAGTCGCTCGCCGCGCTCCGCCCGATCTTCCGCGAGGGTGGCACCACCACGGCAGGGAACGCCCCCGGGGTGAACGACGGGGCGGCCGCGCTGGTGGTGACCTCACGGGAGCGCGCCGCGACCCGAGGTTACCGGCCCATGGCGGCGATCCGCAGTTGGGCCACGGTCGCGGACGAGCCCCCCTATCTGGCCCGGGTGCCCGCGCGCGCCGCGCTCGCCGCGCTCGCGAAGACGGGGCTGACCCAGGCAGACGTGGCACTGTGGGAGATCAACGAGGCCTTTGCGGCGGTCGCCGTGAACACCGTGCGCATGCTCGACATCGACCCCGACCTCGTGAACGTGAACGGAGGCGCGGTGGCGTTGGGTCACCCCATCGGGGCCAGCGGGGCCCGCATACTCCTCACGCTGATCATGGAGCTGCGTCGCCGTGGCGGGGGCGTGGGCGTGGCTGCCATCTGCAGCGGCACCGCCCAAGGTGACGCGATGGTGGTGGAGGTATGAGACGACTTGGGCGCCGACTTGCGCCGCCGCTTGTGCGGCGACTTGTCCGGCGAATCGTGCGCCGACTTGACGGCGACTGTGCGGAGGCGACGTGGATTTTGGCCTGAGTGACGAGCAGCGCGACATCATGCGCATGACGCGGGAGTTCACCAACGAGAGGATCGCCCCTCGGGCCCGCGAGTGGGACCGGGAGCACGGCATCCCTGCCGAGGTCTTCGCGGAGCTCGGCGCGCTCGGACTGTGGGGCGTGTGCGTGCCTGAGGAGTACGGGGGAGCGGGGGCCGACTACCTGAGCTTCATCATCGTGCTCGAAGAGCTGAGTCGTGGTGACGCGGGCCTGGGCGTGACCGTCGCGGTGAACACCTCGCTGGCGACGCTGCCGATCCTCGACTACGGCACCGAGGAACAGAAGCTGGAGTGGGTGCCGAGGCTGGCGACCGGGGAGGTGATCGGCGCCTACGCTCTCACCGAACCCGGGGCGGGCTCCGACGCCGCCTCCATCGCGACCACCGCCCGCCGCGACGGCGACGGGTACCGCCTGAACGGAGCGAAGCAGTTCGTCACCAACGCGGGCATCGCCGGCGTCTTCATCGTGATGGCGCGCACCGGCGAGCCGGGGGGCGGCTCGAAGGGCATCACGGCCTTCATCGTCGACGCGAAGACGGAGGGGCTCACGCTCGGGCGGGAAGAGGAGAAGCTCGGCATCAACAGTTCGTCGACGCGAGGCCTCACCTTCGAGGACGCGCGGGTGCCTGGCTCTGCGGTTCTCGGCTCCGAAGGCGAGGGGTTCGGCATAGCCATGGCCACCCTGGACGGCGGTCGCATCGGCATCGCAGCGCAGGCGGTCGGCATCGCGCAGGCGGCTATGGAGACCGCCGTGGCGTACGCCAAGGAGCGCCGGCAGTTCGGACAGTCGATCGCCGAGTTCCAGGGGATCCGCTGGAAGCTGGCCGACATGGACAGGGACATCGACGCGGCGCGCCTGCTCACCTATCGCGCCGCCTGGCTGAAGATGATGGGGCGGCCGGTGACGGCGGCGGGAGCCAAGGCGAAACTCTTCGCCAGCGAGATGGCGCGCCGGCACACGGCCGAAGCGGTGCAGGTGCTGGGCGGCTACGGCTACACCAAGGAGTTCCCCGCCGAGCGCTTCTACCGCGACGCGAAGATCACCGAGATCTACGAGGGCACCTCGGAGGTGCAGCGCATCGTCATCAGCCGGGAGTTGCTGGGCGCGTAACGGGAGTCGCCGGACGTCTAGCGAGAGTTGCCGGGTACGTAGCGTCCCGGCCGGAGGAGACCCCATGGACGAGGATCGGCAGAAGCCGCGAGACAAGGACCAGTGGCTTCCGGCTGCGACGGCGGCCGGCACGGTGCGCGACGCCGACTTCACCACGGTGTCGTCGGCCGAGGTGGAGGCTCTCTACCGGCCGAGCGACCTGGCCGGACACGACTACGATCGCGACCTCGGCGATCCAGGGGACTATCCGTACACGCGGGGCATCCACCCCATGATGTATCGGGGCCGGCTGTGGACCATGCGCCAGTTCGCCGGCTTCGGCGAGGCCGAAGACACCAACCAGCGCTTCCGTTTCCTGCTCGAGCAGGGCCAGACAGGTTTGTCCCTGGCGCTCGACCTGCCCACCCTCATGGGTTACGACTCCGACGACCTACGGAGCGAGGGAGAGGTGGGTCGTTGCGGTGTGGCCATGGACTCGGTGCTCGACATGGAGCGCGTGTTCGAGGGAATCCCCCTCGACCGCGTGACCACCTCGATGACCACGAACGCCCCCGCCGCCATCCTGCTCGCCTTCTACCTGGTGGCGGCGGAGCGTCAAGGCGTGGGGTTCGACCAGGTGGGCGGCACGATCCAGAACGACATCCTCAAGGAGTACATCGCCCAGAACACCTACATCTTCCCACCGGAGCCTTCGCTGCGGCTGATCACCGATATCTTCGCCTTCTGCGCCGATCACGTTCCGCGCTGGAACACCATCTCGATCAGCGGGTACCACATACGCGAAGCGGGGGCCACGGCGGTGCAGGAACTCGCCTTCACCCTCGCCAACGGTTTCGCCTACGTGGACGCCGGCCTAGAAGTCGGCCTCGATGTGGACGTGTTCGCACCTCGGCTCTCGTTCTTCTTCAACGCGCACATCGACCTCTTCGAGGAGGTAGCCAAGTACCGGGCTGCGCGCCGCATCTGGGCGCGCCACATGCGCGAGCGCTACGGCGCCAAGGACCAGCGGAGTTGGCTCATGCGCTTCCACACGCAGACCGCCGGTTGCTCGCTCACCGCGCAGCAGCCCGACAACAACATCGTGCGCACGGCTATCGAGGCCCTGGCGAGCATACTGGGGGGCACGCAGTCGCTGCACACCAACTCCCTCGACGAGGTGCTCGCGCTGCCCACGGAGCGGGCGGTGGAGATCGCCCTGCGTACGCAGCAGGTGCTGGCCTATGAGACCGGCGTTGCGAACGTCGTCGATCCCCTCGGCGGCTCGTATTACGTGGAGGCCCTCACCGACCGCATGGAGGAGGAGGCGGAGGAGTATTTCCGGAAGATAGACGCACTCGGCGGCGTGGTCGCCGCCATCGACAAGAGCTTCTTCCAGAAGGAGATCGCCGAGGCCAGCTTCCGCTATCAGATGCAGGTGGAGCGGGGCGACAAGGTCGTGGTGGGGGTGAACAAGTTCGCAACGGGTGGACCGCCCCGGGTGGAGACGCTGCGCATCGATCCGGCCCTGGAGGCACGGCAGGTCGAGCGGCTCCGTGAGTTGCGAGTCGGCCGCGATCAGGCGGCCGCCGACAAGGCGCTCTCAGACCTCTTGGCGGCGTGCACCGGTGGCGAGAACGTGATGCCGGTCTTGCTGGACTGCGCCCGGGCCTTCTGCACCCTGGGTGAGATGGTGGCCACGATGAAGACGGTGTTCGGGGTGTACCGCGAGACCCCCGTGTTCTAGAATCAACGGCCTGTCGTGCCACCGCACGCATCGGAGGAGGGAAGACGTGACAGGGAAGATCCGCGTGGTCGTAGCCAAGCCCGGTTTGGACGGCCACGATCGAGGCGCGAAGGTCATCGCGCGGGCCCTCCGCGACGCGGGCATGGAGGTCATCTACACGGGGCTCCACCAGACCGCGGAACAGATCGTCGAGACGGCCATCCAGGAAGACGCCGACGTCGTGGGGCTTTCCGTCCTCTCGGGCGCCCACATGACCTTGGTGCCGAAAGTGGCCCGACTCCTGCGGGAGCAGGGTGTGGAAGACGTGCTGGTGCTCGCCGGGGGGACCATCCCCGAGGAGGATCACGAGGAGCTGAAGAGGGAAGGCGTCTTGGCCGTCTTCACGCCCGGCGCCACCACCACCGACATAGTGGCATTCATCAAGTCGAGCGTCGCCGGAGCGGCCGCCTAAGTACGCCCGCGGCCGTGCCGTGCCTCCGCGTCGCACGGACACGATGCAGCAGAGACATCATCTCCGGCCGCACGCCGGACCAACGTGGAGGGAGCCGCATATGGCCTTCATCGTGACTACCGTCGAGGATCGCGTCGCCACCATCACCATCGACCGGCCGGATGCGCTCAACGCCTTCAACACTGAGGTTCTACGCGAGCTGCTGCAGGAGTTCATGACGATAGGTCATCGCACGGACGTGGGCGCCGTGATCCTGACCGGCTCGGGCAGGAAGGCCTTCGCGGCCGGCGCCGACATCGCCGAGATGCGCGACAAGTCTCCCGACGAGGGCCGCTCCTTCGCGGAACTCGGCCAGATGGTCACGACCACGATCGAGCGTATCCCCCAACCGGTGATCGCGGCCGTGAACGGCTACGCGCTCGGTGGTGGGTGCGAGATGGCTCTGGCATGCGATATTCGCATCTGCTCTGAGAACGCCCGGTTCGGCCAACTCGAGATCAACCTGGGCATCATCCCGGGGTGGGGCGGCAGCCAGCGGCTCGTGCGGCTCTGTGGCTCGGGCTTCGCCCGCGAGCTGATCTACACGGGGCGCATGGTCGACGCCGAGGAGGCTCTGCGCTGGGGTCTGGTGAACGCCGTGTATCCGCAGGACGAGTTGATGGGCAAGGCCGGGGAATTGGCCTCCAGCATCGCGGGGAAGAGCGGCGTGATGATCCAGTATGCCAAGGCCTGCATGAACCGGGCTTTCGACCAAGATCTGGCCGGGGGTTTGCGTCTGGAGGCGGGGTTCTTCGGCCTGTGCTTCGCCACGGAAGATCAGAAGGAAGGCATGACCGCCTTCCTCGAGAAGCGGCCCGCCGAGTTCAAGCATCGCTGACCGCCGGGTGACGCCTCCGCTCACACAACGCCCCCCTGACGCGGCCGCCGCAGCCGACTGGGTGGACACCCATCTGCGCGTACGATACGCCGAGACCGACGCCCAAGGGGTGGTGTACCACGCGAACTATCTCGTGTTCATGGAGGTTGGCCGCGGCACGCTCGCCCGGAAGGGCGGCCTCCCCTACAGCGAACTTGAGGCCCGGGGCGTGAACCTGCTGGTGGCCCGGGCGGAGCTCAAGTACAAGGCCTCGGCCCGCTACGACGACCCACTGGTGGTGCGCACCCGAGTCCGTGAGGTGCGGGGCAAGTTCGCCACTTTCGAGTACCGCATCGAGCACGAGGAGTCCGGCCGCCTCCTGGTCACCGGCGAGACGACCCACGTGTGCGTGGATGACGGCTTCAAGCCCGTGGACGTGCCCGCGTGGGTGCGCGAAGCGCTCACCGGCGCGGCGGCCCTCACCGGCGGCGACAGTCGGTCCGTCGGCGACGCGGGGACGTCTTCATGACCGGCGATCGCTGCGTCGCGTGCGGGTATGCGAAGCTCCCCCAGCAGACGGCGGCGGCCCAGGTGTATCAGATGCTCACCATCGTGACCCTGGTGGACAAGACCACGGACACCATCCTCGAGGCCTCGGTCACCCTGATCACGCCGGTGGCCCGCTCCTTCGTGGAGTCGCTTCTCGTGGGTTCGAGCCTCACGGCCGACCAGGAGCGCATCCTCGAGGAGCTGCGGGTGAACTACGGAGGCGGCGCCCAGAAGGCCGTGAAGCAGGCCTACCGCGATCTCTGCGAGCGATACCAGGAGATGAAGAACGCCGGGGGCACGTTCGAGCGCTGAGGCGGCGGCGGACTGTCGACCGCTCCAAACGAGGAGGCCGGGCGGCGCCACCACCGGTCGAGAGTGAAGGTGGCTGCCGAAGCTACGAGAGCGGCACGAGGGCGAGGTCGGTCTGAGCGAAGTCCCGTCCCAGGCAGAGCAGGGGCTGGTCGGCCAGCTTGGCCACGGCGTAGCTCATGCAGTCCCCGTAGTTCAGCGCAGCTGGATGCCTGCCCTTCCCAAAGCGCAGAAACGCCTCGGTCGCCTCGTCCCAATGTGCGGCGGCGAAGGGCACGATTGCGATCTCGTACTCTTGAAGGAGGCGGGCGAGCTTGGGGCGGGCGTCACGATCGAGGCGGGCCGACAGAACCAGCGTCGCCTCCGTCAACGTGGGAGCCCCCACGGCCAGGGACTCGTCGCCCTCGAGGCAGTCGACCAGGGCCTGGAAGCCCGGCTCCCGCAGGACAACGGCGACTATGGCCGAGGTATCGACGATCATACGCCGTCGGGGCCGTAGCCCAGGATCTCGTCGTCGAGCGCGTCGTCGTGCGGTGTGTCGAGCAGTTCATCGGGGATGTCGGCCCATATCTCCCGCTCCAAGAAGCGCCGCCGCTGGGCCGCGCGCGCAGCCCGAGACGGGCGGAGCGTGAGTCGATCTCGTCTCTCCTCCAACGCCTGGCGGATCGCTTGGGTCTTGTTCTGGCCGCTCAGCCGGGCGACCTCTTCGGCCAGTCGCTCGACCTCCGGGTTCTTGATCGTCAGCGCCATGATCCTCTCTCTACCCGTACGGACCTCGTCTTCAGGATAGCAGGATACTGATGGAATACACCAAGCAGTAGTCCGTCCGTCGCGCGGAGCCGTGGCGATGTAGCAGCGTCGACGGGAGGGTGGGGATTGAAACGGGATGATGTACTCGAGGTTCGGGTGCGGGTGCAGCTCTTGCCGCCGAACCTCAGTACAGCTCGATCGACACCGAACTCACGTTGGCGTCTTGTGTCTCGTCCATCGCTATCCTTCCTCCACGCTGCAGTTCACTATCCTCTACGGTGGTTGTAGCTACCTTGTTTCACCGGTTGAGCTGCCCGAGACATCCATGCCGGCGAGAGCCATATTCGTGGGCGGCTAACTGGTGGGCGATGTTCCCATGGCGTCTCCGGCCGTTTGTGGCGTTCGTTCAACGGGTACCAGGATACTCCGAATCCGACATCATCCGAACGACGGCCCGGCTGATCTTCGCGTCGGGCACGTCGGCCAAGGAGGGCACTATGGCGGACAAGAAGGTCGAGCGAAACGTACGGTCGTCGGATCAGGATCGCCCCTCGACTCCTACCCAGAAGATGACCGGCGCGCTCTCCGACGGCGGCACGCTGAATGTGGCGGAGGCTGCGCACGATCGGGGCAAGGGCGCGCTGCTCGACCGGTTCCGCGAGCGAGATGAGCGATTCCGGTTGGCGCAATCGATGAGCGACAAGGCGACTCAGTCGTCAGCACGCCCGGGTGAGGCCGAGGCCTCTGCCGAGGAGGGTGACGAAGTAGAGGAGACTCCCTAGGAGGGCCCTCGAGCGGGGCGTCGAGCCCCGGCGCGAGTGCATGGGCGCCGCCTTCGCTGCATCGGGGGGCGCGGGATCCCTACCTCCAAGGGAGTCGATATGATCGATAGGAACAGCCTCAAGAATCTCGCTTCGGGCTATAGCGCCGATGGTGTCCTGGTCTCGGCCTTCATCTCGACGAGCCGGCTCGACGACTGGCGTCAGACGGCGCCCACCTTCCTCAACAGCGAATCGGGGCGGGTGCTCAAGGAGCGGTCGCTGGAGAAGGAGCCGCGCCGCAGGCTGCAGGAAGACATCGACCATATTGGTGAGGTCCTGCGGTACGAGGTCGGCCCCCGCACCGAAGGCCTGGCCGTCTTCGCCGACGCCGAGAGCGGGAGCTTCGAACGCTTCGAGTTGCCGTTCCGCCTCGAGAACAGGCTCGTCGTGGAACCCACCCCGTACGTGCGACCACTGATACACGCCCTGTCGCTTCTTGAGCCGTTCGTCTTCGTGCGTGTGAGCCGCGACGAGTCAACCGTGTACAGCATCGACGAGTGGCGCCTCGTTGGGGTCGAGGGGCATAGCGGGCCCTACCTCAAGTCCACCGATCGGGAGACCGGCGACGTTCCCGTGAAGGAGTACTATGCAGCCGCCCGCCAGGAGGCACTCGTCGACCTGCACTTCAAAGACGTATCGGCCGCAGTCGACAAGACCCTCGACGAGACGGCTGCCGGCCGCATCGTGCTCTCTGGTCAGCACGATATCGTGGCGCATTTCAAGAAGGCCCTGAGCGCCCGCGCGGCGGCCATGGTGGCTGCCGAGACCTCCGTCGATGCCGCGGCCTCCATCGCGCAACTCCTCGTAGGAGCGCGTGCCGCTTTGGAGGACGCCCGCCGGTCGGCCATGGAGGAGATCGCCCACCGCATCAGCGAAGGTCTTGGCTCCAATGGAATGGGTGCAGCCGGTTTCGACGACACTCTCGCCGCCCTGCGGCGCGGTCAGGTGCAGACCCTGCTGGTGGACCGGGCCTATCGTCCCCCAGGGTGGCGCTGCGCAGGCTGCGGCCACGTGGTATTGGCGCCGGCGGAGAAGTGCCCGGTGTGTGGGGGAGCCATGGTTCCCGTGGTGGACGCCGTGGGCGAGGCCGTGCGCACGGCCGTGCTGCAAGGCGCCTTCATCGAGGTGGCGGAAGAGGTGTTGGAGCTCGAGGCGATGGGCGGGATAGGTGGGCTTCTGCGCTACGCGTGAGGCCCGCGTCGTCGCGTGAGGCCCGCGCCCGCGGGGGCTATACTACTCGCCTATGAGCGCCTGCCATCCAGGATGCCGGCCGCCCCGATCGCCCGCCGGAGAGGCGGCGCACCCCGCGCATCGCCGAACCCGGAGGGGACCGTGACCTGCTCCGGCGGCCGCCGCCGACCGGTTGGGCGCGTATTCGTCGTCCTGCCGGCGTTCAACGAGGCGTCGAGCATAGGGGAGCTGATCGGATCGATCGCCGAAGTGCTCGACGAGGTCGGTGTCGTGCATCACATCATCGTGGTCGATGACGGCAGCACCGACGGTACCGCGGATGTCGTGAGGTCGGCGAGCGACCGTACGTGGCCGGAGATACTGGTCAACGAGCGCAACCTCGGGCTCGGGGGAGCTATGTCGCGGGGCCTGCGCCGAGCCGTGGACCTCGGGCGGGCGGGCGATGTGATCGTGACCCTGGACGCCGACCTCACTCACGACCCCGTCTACATCCCGCGGCTTCTCGACGCCTACTCGGCCGGGTCGGACGTGGTCATAGCCTCGCGCTTTCGCAGGGGATCGGAGGTGGTGGGGGTGCCCGCCCACCGGCGCGTGCTGAGCCTCGGGGTCAGGGCGGCGGCGTTTCTCTTGGCACCTGTGGATGGGGTGCGCGACTACAGTTGCGGCTACCGGCTGTACGACGTGAGGGTCTTGGCGGCGGCGATGGACGGCGTCCGCCCCGGCTTGATCACCGAACGCGGCTTCGGCTACACGTTCGAGGTTCTTCTGGGTCTCAAGGAATGGGCCTGCTTTTCCGAGATACCCTTCGTGCTCCGATACGACGTCAAACGGAAAGGCAGCGCCATCCGGATCATACCCACGGTCAAGTCGTACGCGGAGATCGCTTGGCGACACCGGCGGTATGGGCGGAGCCCGAGGTTTGGGCGGAACCGGCGGTATGGGCGGAGCCCTGGGTATGGGCGGAGCCGGCGGCCTTGACCCGCGCAGCCGAGGAGAGGGTCGACGCGTCTTCTCCAGTGACGAGGGCGCGGGGGCGAGGGTCGGGCCCCTACGTGCTGGCCTTGCTGAGCGTAGCTCTGGGCGCCTCGGCTCAGATGCTGCTCAAGGCGGGCGTGGGTGCGGCGACGGGTCGGGGAGCGGGTGCCGTGCTCGCGACGGCCGCCCGCAGTCCGGAAGCGCTGGGTGGCATCGTCCTGTTCGGTCTCTCCTCGGCCGTATGGCTGGTCGTTCTGTCGCGGTTGAGGTTGTCGGCGGTGTATCCCTTCGGCGCGCTGTCGTACCTGTTCGTTGTGGGCGCCGGAGTGTTCATGGGGGAGCAGGTGTCCGCATGGCGGTGGGCCGGCGTTCTGCTCGTCGCCCTGGGGGTAGTGTTGGTGGGGGGCGGAGACCTTGCGCGCGACGATGACTCGGCCGCCGCCGGCTCCGCCGGCCTCTCTGGTCCCGCCGGTCCGCGGGAGGAGTCGCGCGATGGGGCGTGACCTCCTGCTCATCCTCGCCGTCGTCGCCGGTGTCGCGGCGGGGCAGACGTTCCTCAAACTCGGCATGCTGAAGGTCGGCCCCATCGATCGTTCTCGCATGCTGAGCCCACTACCGCTGGTGTCGACGATGGTGCGCACGGTCGAACTCTCCGTCGGCGTCTCGCTGTACGTGCTGTCGGCCGCGGGGTGGATGGTGGTGCTCTCGCGCTCGGATCTGTCGTTCGCGTACCCGTTCATGGGGTTGGCCTACGGTTTCGTCCCCTTCGTGGGCGTAGTGCTGCTCGGGGAGCCGTTCTCGCGGTTGCAGCTTCTGGGGCTCGCCCTTGTGATCGTCGGGGTCGTCACGGTTGTGCTCACCGGCACCGCGGGTTAGGGTTCCGCTGCCGGGTCTCATGGCGTTCGTTCACAAGGAGCGGTTCGTGTTCCCACCCCGAGTCCGAAGTCACTGGCCGTTGTTCGCGGTTGGGGCATTGACCCTGGTGGCGTTCGCCCTCCGTGTCTACAGGGCCGGCGATTCCCTCGGGGGGTTCCACGCCTTCAACGAGGGCTTCTATCTGGCCCAGGCCCAAGGATACGTGGAGCGTGGCCTGGCGTCCGCCCTTCTCGCGCCCGGCGACCAGAACAACCCTCCGCTGTTCTCGGTGATGGTGGCGATCGCGTTCCAGGTGTTCGAGCCGAGTGTCGTCGCGGCCCGGGCGGTCTCGGCGGCCTTCTCGGCACTGGGGACCGTGTTCGTGTACGGGCTGACCACTGAACTGTACGAGAAGAAGGCCGGAGTCATGGCGGCCCTCGCCTTCACCTTGATGCCAGGCTCGGTTCTTCTCGGCCACAACGTCCAGGTGGATGCGACGATGGTGACATTCTCCACCGGGGCTGTCTTCCTCTTCGTGCGTGCCGTCCGCATGTCGAGTACCGCTACGGCCGCCGCCGCCGGCGCGCTCTTGGGGGTCGGCGTTCTTACGAAGATCACCGCTGTTCTTGCCCTTCCGGCACTCGCCGTGTGGGTCGCATACAGCGAGCGTGGCCGCATCGGGCCTGCCGTGCGCCGCGGCGTCGCGGCTCTCGTCGCCTTCGTCGCGGTTGCGGCGCCCTGGTACGTGCTGCGCATGATCTCGTCGGCGGACGAGTTCCTCGCCTCTCAGCGCGGTCTCGCCGGCACCATCGACCCGCCGGATCTCACGTTCCTCACCACGTACTTCCTCATCGAGTCCATGTGGATGGTCTCCCCGGTGCTGTTCGCGCTCTTTCTCGTGTTCCTCGCGTCCTCGGTGTCGCGGCGGGGGAAGGGCGACCTTCTGGTCTGGCTCCTGCTGTTCGTGAACGTGGCCTTCTACCTCGTCTACCACTACCACACCTACTACCTGCTGACCCTCACGCCAGTGGTGGCGGTGTTGACTGGACGCACGCTGGTGGATCTGGGCGTGCATTCGTGGAAGCGTGTGCTCGTCGTGGGCGTGCCGATGGCCGCCGTGCTCCTCACCCTATCGTTTGCGACCATGGCCGCCCTCAAGTACGGTGACTCCGGACTGGACCGCCTCGACGAAGTGCTCGACGTGACGGCGCCTGATGCCGCCGTCCTGGCTACTTCGGACCTACTCGACAACACCGGGCCCGCGTTGGTGTTCGTATCCAGGCGGGAGATCGGTCGCCTCGAGCTGAGCTCCCCGGGAGGTCTCGTGGACACCCGGCCCGACGCGGTGGTCGTCGACTACTGGGACGATTGGGGCCTCCAGATGAACCGGCCCCAGTTGAAGCTACCTCGCACCGGGGTGCGCGCGGTGCTGTTCGGCACGGCCTTCTATGCACGTGCCGATTGGACCCACGGGTTCACGCTGAATTCGCTGGAAGTCGAGAGTATCAAAGGGCCGTTCGCGTTCGGAATCGAGGAGTACGAAGCCCCGGCGGCCTACGTGATCTGGCTTCCCGCTCCGTGAGTGGCCGGCGCGGACCCGCAGCGGTTCAGGTCTTTCCCGCCTGTGGCCGATAGCATAGCGGGATGAACGTGCGCGATCGCGAGTTGGTCACATCGGAGACGGCCTGCCCCCAGTGCGGCGCCCTGCTGGCCGTGCCGCACCAGGTGGACACGTTCGCCTGCACCCACTGCCGTTCGTCGTTGCGCAGGGGGACAGGTCTTCGCGTGCATCGGCTGTTCGAGCGGCCGCGCATTACCCGGGAAGCAGCCGCCGGATTCCTGCGGGGGTGGTTCGCGAGCCCGGCGGGGCCGAACGACCTGGAAAAGGAAGCCATCTCCGAGGTGGATGGGCTACATTACGTCCACTTCCTTCGGCTCCGGCGAACCGGAGCCGACGTGGTCGTGCCGCTGGCTCCCCTGCCCACTCCAGAGGTGCTCGACTTGGGAGGTGTGCCCGCCCAGCTTGATGGCGAGCCTCCCGCGGAAGGCGAAGAGGCCGGCGCCCGGGTCATCGCCATCGACGAGGACCTTCTGAAGGAGGAGCTCCGCCGCGCGGCGGCCGATCCCGAGGTCGACGACGTACTGGTGGAGCGCCGCGCCTACTACCCCGTGCGCTACTCGTATCGAGGCGACCGCTATACCGCCGTGGTGGAAGCGGGGTCGGGTCGAGTGCTCGCTGAGCGGAGACCCGCTCGGCGCGAGGTGCTTGGAGAGCGTGGCGTAGCGGCGGGCGCGCTGCTCCTGCTCTTTGCCGAAGCCGTCGTGGTGCCGGGTCTGGCGGCCCGCGTGGTGGTGATCGTGGTGACTGCCGCGGGCCTCTACCCGATGTTGCGCTGGGCGGTGGCGCGCCATGGCTGATCCTCTCACCGCCGCCGCCCTCACCCGGGCCGGCGCGCCCTCCGCGGTCGGCGCTCCCCAAGCCCCCACCGGCGTCCTTGCTGAGGTAGCGGCTGACCGGTCGCCTCGGCGCTCCGCCACGCTGAGGTCGGTGCCATGCCCCCGGTGCTCGGGCGCACTCGCCGTTCGTGACGGCGACCACATGATCCGCTGCTCTCATTGCGGCACGCCCTTCCTCGCTCCGGCCCGAGGCGGCTTCGAACGTCGCTTCTACCCCGCGCGCATAGAGAAGCTGAGCGCCGTCGGGCGGGCGTCGCGCTGGCTTCGCGAGCATCCCGGCACGCCCTCCGATATCGCCGAATCGGCCTTCACCGACGCCACCCTGCTCTACGTGCCCATCTGGGAAGTGCGGGCCCACGTGGTGGGTTGGGAGTTCGGTAAGAAGTTGCGCAACAAGGCGGAGGTGGTCCGCGTGGGTGATCAGGAGGTCGTCCAGACCCGGCTGGTGGAAGAGGGGGTGGAAGCCGGGTTCCTGGGTGAGCGTCGCATGTATCAAGAGGCTGCGGATATCTCGGTGTTGGGGATGAGCCGGCCCCTCATGACCGGGCGGGACCTCACGTTGCCGTACCTGGTGGGCGAGTTGGAGCGGGAAGCCGTGGTGCTCGAGGCCGATCGCGACCTGGAGGTGGTGCGCGTCCGGGCACACGAGTCGTTCCTTCGCCCACCCACCGGCACGGTCGCCCGGCAGACCAAGCTCTTCCTCATTCGGCAGTCCGACGCGCTCATCTACTATCCCATCTGGTCGCTGCATTACCGGTATCGCGGCCGGGTGTACGAGATGGCGGTAGACGGGCGCAACGGCGTGATCCACTCGGCCCGCGCTCCCGCCGACAACCGCGGTCGCCTCGCCGCGTTGCTCGCGTCGTATGCCGCACTCGCTTTGCTGCTTGCTCTGGCGGTCTCGGCGTGGGAGTCTTTGGAGGGGTTCAGGGAACCTGCGCTCTACGCGGCGCTGCTGGTGTTGGCGGTCGCTTCCGGTGTGTATTGGCGCTTCAGACTCGTTAGGGAGGTCGAGTACCACGAGCCCTTCTCCGCCTGACCTGCTGGCCCTCGTGTGCTCGTCGTGCGGTCTTGCCTTGGAGGTGCTGGAGGGTGCAAGGGTGTTCCCGTGCCGGTCGTGCGGTCGCACGTTCGAGGTACAGGGTGAAGCGCTCGTTGAGGGAAGGCCTCGCACCGCTGCCGTGACATCCGAGTTGGCGATCCCCCCCGATGTTCGCTACCTGGCTGTCTGGCGCTTCCTTGCTGCTGTCGAGGTCGTCGAGAAGCGGTCGGCCGGCGGCTCGCCACCCGAGAGCGCGTGGGAGCAGATCCGACGTGTCGCGGCGCCGGACCCCCCCTTCCTCTTCGCCCCCGCCTTCACTCTGGCTCGGGGTCTCGTGCAGCAGCTCGGGCTGGGATTGGTCCAGGCCCAGCCGCAGCTGGAGTTGCGCGACGGCCTTCCGGACGAAGGTCCGACGCGACCACTGGCGGTGTCCGAGGCGGCGAGTGTGACCGCTGAAGGGTGGGCGCACGATCCCGACGACAGGACGCTCTCCCCGGTGCTGGTGGGCCGCGCCGACGCGGAAGTGGTGGCGCACTTCGTCTACCTGGCGCTGGAATCACGCACGACGCGGGGGCTCCGCTCCATCGACTACGACCTGAGCCTCACGGGCGGAGAGTTACTCTTTCTGCCCGCGGCCTTCGATCCGCGCTACGTGCGCGACTCGGGCTGGCGTCTACTGCTTCGCGAGTTTGACGGGATGGTGGCATGAGGGGGCGGCCGCGAAGACGAGTAAGGGGCCGACTGCGTGGGAAGGGTACTCTGAGGCACGGACGAATCGAAGGGGATGCTCGCCGCGACTGGGCGTGGCGCTCCCGGGAAGGAGACTGACGTGACGGACGAGATCACGAACGGCGCCGCCACCGAGGGCGGTTTCGAGGGCCAAAGCGGGCAGCCCGCACCGGAGGGTGGCGCGCCGCGGGAGATGCTCCCGGTCGACGCTCCTCCGATGGACGCTCCTCCCATCGGCGCTCCCCCTATCGACGGGGTGGAGCAGCGCATCGAGGAGAGCAAGAACTGGTTCGAGCGGGCGGCCGAGCATATTCCCGGATACAAAGGCTACAAGCAGAAGGAACTCCGCCGCGAGGCCGACAAGCTCCAGCGCGACTACGTGGTCGAACGTCTCGAGACGGCCCGCCGCGGCCTTGAGTCAGTCGCCTTGGAGATGACCGATCGAGGCGATCTGCAGCTGCTCTCGGGCATCGATCGCATAGGGCGGAAGCTTCGTACGGTGAAAGATCGCTATCTCTATGCCGACTACGGCTACGCCGGCATCTTCGACACGGTGAAGGTGGGAGACGAGGTGCTCGACCTCCTCTATCGGTTCGACGTGCAGAGCCAGGAGTACGCGCGTCACCTCGAGGAGTTGGTCGGCACGCTGTCGGCGGACAGCCCGTCGGTGCGCAGCGACCTCGAGATCCTCGATGAACGGGTCACGGCGCTCGACCTGAGTTTCAACGAGCGGGAGCATCTGATCACAGGCGTGGGGAGGTAACGCGATATGGCCTTGATGGAGATCATCGAGTTTGTCGACCAGGCGGGGAAGGAGATCGTCCACCGCATTCCTGAGGTGGGGTCCGGCGAATTCAAGATGGGGTCGCAGCTCATCGTACGCGAGAACCAGTGGGGGGTGTTCTTCCGAGACGGCAAGGCGCTCGATACGTTCGGCGTCGGCAGGCACACCCTTTCTACGCAGAACATCCCGTTCCTCACCGCGCTGATCACCACGCCGCTCTTCGGCGACACGCCGTTCCGGGCCGAGGTGTACTACGTCAACCGCAGCGTCTACACCGACCAGAAGTGGGGGACGACGGAGCCCGTCCTGTTCCGCGACTCCGAGTTCAAGATGGTGCGCCTGCGGGCCAACGGTATCTACAGTATCCAGGTGGTCGACCCGAAGCTGCTCGTGCTGAAGCTCGTGGGGACTCGATCCATCTATACGATGAGGCAGATCGAAGACTTCCTGCGCGGCATCATCGTGGGGCGCCTGTCTGACCTGCTCGGTGAGAGTCTCGACTCGGTGCTCGACCTGCCCCGCTACTACGACGAGCTCGGCGCGGGTCTCAAGGCTCGCGTGAAGGACGACTTCTACCAGTACGGCCTCGCGCTCGTCGACTTCGTGGTGAACGCGATCACACCGCCGGAAGCAGTGCTCAAGGCCATCGACGAGCGCTCCGGTATGGAGGCGATCGGCGGCATGGATCGTTACTTCCAATTCAAGGCCGCGCAGGCGATCGGTGATATCGCCCAAGGTGGCGGCGCCGGTGGTGCCGGCGGTGTCGGTGGTGGCGGTGGTGGCGGCGGTGGCATCGCAGACGCGGCGGCCTCGGGCGTGGGGCTGGGCGTTGGCGCCGGCCTCGGCTTCATGATCCCGGGCATGATGCAGCAGGCCATGCAATCGGGAACCCAGCCGAAGATGCGCTGCCCCAGCTGCACCAAGGATATCGCCTTCGACAGCAAGTTCTGCCCCGAGTGCGGCACCAACCTGGAGGCCACGGTCGATTGTCCGCAATGCCAGGCCAAGCTCGCGGTGGGCTCGAAGTTCTGCCCCAACTGCGGTCAGCAGCTCGGGGCGCCGGCTCCGGTCGCCGCCGCCGCGCCGCCCGCCGCCCCTGAGGGCGGCGCGGCAGAAGGCGCCGCGACGACGCAAGGCGGCGAGGACACACCCACTCCCGCGTCGTAGGGGGTGCGTATGAGTTCTTCGGTGTTGGTGCGGACGCGAACGGCGGCACCGGCCGCCGTCTTGGCGGCCGCCTTCCTGGCGGCCGCCACACTCGCCTTCGCCGTGTTCCTCGGGTTCCCGGCTGCCGCTGAGGCCAAGGAGTGGCGCATCGAGCGCATGGACGTGGTGCTCGACGTGCAGGAGAAGGGTGACGTAGTCGTGGAAGAGACCGTCACCTTCGCCTTCGAGGGCTCCTACACCTTCGTGGGGAGGGTGATCCCCACAGGTAACCTCGACGACATCGACGACATCCAGGTGTTCCAGGACGGCCGGGAACTGCCGCGCGGGGACGCCGCCGGCACGTACAGCACGTTCTACGAGGGCTCCGACCTGGTGATCCAGGTGAATTTCGCTCTGCAAGATACTTCGGCCACCTGGACCTTCAAGTACCTAGCCCAGGGTGCGATCCATTTCTTCGACGAGGGAGACGAGCTGCGCTGGTACGTGTTCGACGCGGACACCCCGGTGCCCATCGAACACGCCTCTGCCACGGTGCGTCTCCCCGCCGCCCTCCCCATGGAGCAGATGACCACTGCGGTAGACACCGGTTTCGCCACGTCCGAGGCGGTGACGAGTCCCGAGCCGGGCGTGCTCTTCTACCAGGGCTCCGATTTCGCGCCCTACACCCGGTTCTGGCTGGTGGCCGGATTCCCCAAGGACGTGGTGAAGTTCACCTGGACGGCCCGCAGGGTCGCGGGGTACGTGCTCCCCAGGCTCGGCTTCATGCTGCCCATCTTGACGTTCCTGGGCATGCTGGTGATCTGGGCGCGTCGCGGTCGTGACGATCCCGCGGCCGTGCACGCCTCGTTCGTGACCGAACCTCCGTCCGGCCTTCGCCCGGCCGTGGCGGGAGCGCTCGTCGACGAGCGGGTGGAAGTGCGCGAAGTGCTCGCCACCATCGTCGACCTGGCGAGGCGTGGCTATCTCGAGATGACCGATGAGAGCGATGGTTTCTGGCTCTTCAGGAAGACCAGCACCACCTTCAAGCGACTCAAGTCGATCGAGGAGTTGAGGGGCTACGAGAAGGAGGTCGCCACGGCGATCTTCGGCGGCAAGGTAGTGGTTGACACCAGTGATCTCAAAGACGAGTTCTACAAGAGCTTGGAGCCCATCACCAAGAAGATCTACGAGGAGGTCACCACGCTCGGGTACTTCGACCGGAACCCGAAGAGCACCCGTACTCGCTGGGGGGTGATCGGCGCTCTGGTGCTCGTCGCCTGGATCGGGCTCTCCTTCCTGCTGGCGATGGGCGACGTGCCGGGGTGGGGCTGGCTGTTCGCGGGCGGCCTCATCTCGGGGGCCACCGTGCTCGGGTTCTCTCGATTCATGCCCCAGAGGACGTCCGCCGGAGCCACGGAGCAGCGCAAGTGGGAGGCGTTCCGCAACTACCTGAAGGATCTCACCAGGTATCAGGACATGCAGACGGCGCGCGACACGTTCGAGAAGTACCTGCCGTATGCCATCGCCTTCGGGGTGGAGCGTTCCTGGGTGCGCCGGTTCGAAGACATGCAGCTGCCGGCTCCCACCTGGTATCGGCCGGTGATCATCGCCCAGAATCAGCCCGGCCCGGTGTGGGCCGACACGGGCGGCGCGTCCACGGGGCTGCCGTCGGGCATCCCCGGTGGGGGCGGCGTTCCCAGCCTCGACAGCATCTCCGATGGTTTGTTCAGTAGCCTGAACAGCATGTCGAGCGTGTTGACCTCGTCGCCTTCGGGTTCGGGGTCGAGCAGCGGGGGGTCCGGGGGAGGATTCGGCGGAGGATTCTCTGGAGGCGGAGGTGGAGGCGGCTTCCGGGCCGGGTAGGCCGGGAAGCGTAACCAGGCTGCGGGGCGTGACACCGCGGGGGCGTGACGGGGGCGAGCGCAAGGAGGCGCGATGCAGAGCCGTACGATGGGCATCGTATTGATGATCGTGGGGGCGGGCGTAGCCGTGTGGCTGGGAGCCGGTGTGGCGACGGGGAGCTCCGTCACCGGCGCAGCCCTCGGCTTCGTGCTCTTCTCGCTGCCGTTCTTCGCCGTGGGGGCCTATTTCCTCATGCGTTCGGGTGGCGAGATCAAGCAGCAGACCAAGGTGGACAAGCAGCGCTCCATACTCGACGCGGTGACCACTCGTGGTCGTGTGGGGGTTGCGGACTTGGCCATCGAGAACGACGCCAGCCGCGACGAGGTGCGGGCCTACATCTACGATCTGATCGGCAAGGGACTCTTCACCGGGTACGTCGACTGGGACGGGGGTGAGCTGGTCTCGGCCGAGGCGGCGAACATCACAGAGGGTAGCTGCCCCAGCTGTGGCGGAGCCGTGGAACTCGCGGGCAAAGGGCTCGTGAAGTGCCCCTTCTGCGGCGCCGAGACCTACCTTTCGGGGCCGGCGCCTGGCGGGCCGGCAGCCGTCGCTCAGACTCCTCCGATCGCGGCCGAACCGCCACCGCCTGCTCAGTCACCACCTGCGGCAGCCCCTCCGCCACCGGCAGAACCGCCGGCTGCGGCGACTCCGCCGCCACCCGCGGCCGCCCCGCCACCAACGGTCGAGCCGCTGCCTGGTCCGAAGCCGCCCGGCGGCCCGATGATCTAGGCCGCCGCTCGGTCCCCGGTTCTGTTCCGCCCATGCTGTGCCGTCCCTGAGATCCGCCGCGCCGGGGCTCGGTCGGGCGCCTTCCTCCTGTGCGCCGCAGGTCAGCTGATGATGTCCTCGGTGAGGAGCCGATGCAGGTTGTCGAGTGCGCGGAACTGCATCGCCTTGACCGCACCCTCGGTCTTGTCCATCGCCTGCGCCGTCTCCTGGATCGACAGCTCGAAGAAGAACCGGCACTCCACGACCTCACGCTGCTCGTCGGTGAGCGCGTGGAGCGCCTCGCGAAGCGTCCGCTTGCGCTCTTGGTCGAGTAGGCAGGCGACCGGGTCGGCGCTGCAGTCCGTCGAGGCGATGGCGGAGGCTTCGGCCTCGTCGTCCACGGGCAGTCTGCGGCGCCGGTAGTGGTCGATGATGGAGTTCTTCGCGATCGTGTAGAGCCAGGTGGAGAACTGCGCTGGTTTGGGCCGGTAGCGATCGATCGCGCACAGTGCCTTCTCGAACACGATGTTCGCGAGATCCTCAGCGTCTTCGCGCGAACTCACCCGGAAGTTGATGAAGGTGAACACCTGGGGGAAGTACAGGCGGTAGAGACGGGAGAAGGCGTCGGGGTCGTTGCGGGACGCCTGCACCGCTATCTGCTTGATCTCATCCTCTGAGATGTCCCGGGCCGGCGTATCCTGAACAGCCGTTGGGAGCGGTAGCAACATGCCGGAGCCCACCCTTGTTTGTACGGCGACGTCGCTATGGAGTATCGGCCGCGCGCGTCGACCTCTTGAGCATCGGGCGGGTCGATGTCAGGCGGGGGCCTGGCTGGGGGGTCCATCGGCCGGCGGGGCGGAGCCGGCCGATCTCACGCGGAGGCTAGGGGGTGGTCGTCGTGGACGTCGTTGTGGAGGTGGTCGTCGTGGAGGAAGCGGGTGGCTTCGTCGTCATGGTCGAAGGAGGCGCCACGGTGGTCGTGGTGGTGGGCTTGGTGCCTTCCTCGATGACCTTCGGCTTCATAGGGTAGCTGCTCACGAACGAGTCGGAGTGTACGGTCGTGCCGTTCTCGACCACGGTACGGGTGACCTTGATCTTGCGGCCGGTTTGACCGTCGTCGACGACCCTCGTCGCGCCTTCGAACAGCTCGGCGGTCTTCACCCGCTTCTCGGTGGGCGAGGTGATGCCGTACCAGTCGCCCGTGGTGTAGGTGACCGAGCGGCCCACCGGTGTGCCGTAGACCACGAAGGTGAGACTGCTCCAACTCGCCGCCGACTTGATCAGCACCCAGTTCGAGGTGTCGTTCTTGAAGCGGAAGGCCGGGCCGCCCCAGCTCACCGTGGCGTCGCGCCCCGTGGGGTAGTGGCTTATGTAGAGGGAGTGGTTGGTGCGTGCCGTCACGTCGAGACCCGCGAAGAACACCGCGTTGAAGAGGGTGGTGGAGACCTGGCAGATGCCCCCGCCGAGCGAATCCTCGAGCTTGCCGGCGATGATCGCCGGAGCCGTGGTGAAACCGTTCGCGGTGGTCCGTTGCCCGACAACCCTGTCGAAATCGAACTCCTCGCCCGGAGCCAGAAGCGTGCCGTTGATCAGTTCAGCCGCTCGCTGCACGTTCTTCCGGCGCCCATCAGACCCACCGAACTCCGTGGTGTATCCGGCGAGTTTGGAGACGATGCCCATGGCCTTGGCCTGCTCGGTGGTGCGCGAAGGCTGCGTCTCGACCGCCTGCACCTTTGCGACGCGGGAATCGGGGGAGAGCGCGGCGAGCGTGAGCTCCTGCGCCGTCTTCTCGGGGTCGAGTGCGAGCCCGGGGGACCCGGCGATGAGGGTCGCGGTCTCGCCGTTGGTCTCCCACGTGGCCTTCTTGGGCTCACGCGCGACCGCTACCGCCACCGTCTCAAGGAAGCCCGCCAACTTGTCGTGCGAGAGGTACGGCACCAGCTTCGATTGCGGGCCCTCGCCTTCGGTGGTGAAATCCATGGCGGAAGCGATCTCGGAAGGCGAGAGGGCCCACACCACGTCTTCGAACGAGAGTCCCACGCTGCCGTGGAGCATCGTGCGGGCCTTGGCTACCGCTTCGCTGGTATCCGCCGCCTGGATAGCCGGGGCTTCGGTCACCATGGCGATATCGATCCGCCCCGCACTGAGGGTGAACAGAAGCTCCTTCACGCCGTCGCGGAGCGCGTCTTCATCGACGACGAGGCCGTCTTTGCCGTCGACGATCTCGATGTCGTCGCCGCGGATCACGAGGCCCGCGTTCACCGGCGCCACGTCGAGCGTGTTGGTGACCTCGAGGAGCACCTCATCGAGGAGTGCTGTGTCGAGCGTCGCGCTGAGCGGCACGTCGGTGCCGGAGAAGTAGAGGCGGAACTTGGTCCGCAGGTCTGCGAAGAAGCTCCCGGTGCGCGTGACCGCCATGGCTTCCTTCGCCGTGGCCGCTGCATCCACCTGGACATCGACGTCCGAAGGCAACAGGTACCACTCTCGGCCGGTATCGGCGGTCAGCGTGACACTGTTGTTCCGCGCGCGCTCCACCTTGCGGGTGAGCGCTTCCTCCGCGGCTTCGGGGGTCATGCGGCCCATACCGACGCCCGCCACCGACACCCCGGGGTGCACGCGATTGTAGGAGATGCCCGCATCCACTAGAATCGCTAGCACGACCACGGCCACGAGAGCCGCGAACGCCGCGATGAGGCGGGCTCTCCACCCGCCACGAAGTATCCGGTCGAAGAATTCTACGGCCATAGTGCCGTTACACACCTTCCAGGAAAAGAGGAGATAACCGTACGTGAAGAGGATGCCACAAGATCGCGGCCGCGACTACAATGGCCCAGGATCAGTCGTCCTCGGATTCTTCGACCCGACGCTGCCTCAGCGGGCCGACGCGTGGCTCTCGGAGCATCACGGCACGTTCGAAGTCGGGGTCGTCCAGAGGGCCCGCATCGTCGCGCGCCTGCTCGCTGGAGGAAGGGTCTCGGGTCAACGGCTGGCAGACGAGCTGAGGGTATCCCGGGCGGCGGTGCACAAACACGTCGACGTCCTCAGGGGGCTTGGTGTGCGGCTTTCCTCGATCCCGGGCGCCGGCTACGAGCTGTCGTCTCCCCTTGACATCCTCGCCCCGGAGATCGTGCTCCCACTCCTCGCGTCCCGCGCGACGCCCTTCGGCGCTCCCTTCCTCTACCGGGCTGAAGTGGGCTCCACCAACGTCGTCGCACAGGAAGCCGCTCGCAGCGGCGCTCCGCACGGTGCCGTGGCGGTCACCGATTTCCAGTCTTCGGGCCGGGGCCGACTGGGGCGGGGCTGGACGAGCGAACCCGGACTCGATCTCACCTTCTCGGTGGTGCTTCGTCCTGAGCTCGGGCCGCAGTCGGTCTCGCGTCTGACCCTGGCCGCCAGCGTCGCGGTCGCCGACACGATACTCACCCTCGGCGATCTGGACGGTCGTGTCTCGGTCAAGTGGCCGAACGATGTGCTGGTCGATGGGCGGAAGGTCTGCGGCATCTTGTCGGAAGCGGCGCTCGACATGGATCGGCTCCATTGGGTGGTGGTGGGCGTCGGCCTGAACGTGAACGGCACTCCTGCGTCGGGCGTCGCTCCCCGCGATCTCCCGCCGGGTGCGCCATCGCCCATCTCGTTGCGTGAGGCTCGAGGCTCTTTCACTCCGCGAACCCCGCTGCTGGTGGAGCTGGTCGAGGCTCTCGGCTCGGTCTTCGCTTCCGTAGAGGGCGAAGGCTGGGGCAGGGTGCTCGGCCGGCTTCGAGCACTCGATGCGCTGCGAGGGCAACGGGTGGATGTGCGTGCGGGCACCGGCGGCGGCGATCCGGTGCTGTCCGGCGTCGCCCACGGACTCGCTGCCGACGGGAGCCTGCTGGTGAAAGACGACTCCGGCGCCGTGCACGAGGTGATCTCGGGTGATGTCACCCTGCGGCCCACCTCCCGGTAGCTCCGCCGCTACCGCGGACCCATCGGGGGATCCAGCACCGTGAACCTGCCGCAGCATTGTAAACCCCACGGACAATCTGGGTAGACAGACTCCCCTCTCTGCGATAAGCTCCGCTCCTCTACCGTCTTCGAAAGGGAGATCGAACGTGCCCGAGTCTTCTGATGCAACGGGAGTGGATGCGTCGGTTCTTGTGGGAGCGTCCGTCGGGGCGGCTCCAGCAGGGGCGGCCGTAGGCCGAGCCCCCTCCGACTCCGCTCGGGTGACCAAGCTCGCGCTCGCCGGTGTGTTCGCCGCGGTCCTCGCCGTCTCTGCGTGGGTGAGCATCCCCTTCCACCCGGTGCCGTTGACCCTGCAGACCCTCACCGTCTTGGTGGCGGGCGGCCTTCTCGGCCGGATCTGGGGCCCGGTGAGTGTTGGCGTGTACGTGCTGGTGGGCGTCGCGGGTGTCCCGGTGTTCTCCAACGGCAGCGGCGGGGTCGGTGTGCTGCTTGGGCCCACGGGCGGCTATCTGGTGGGCTTCATCGTCGCGGCGTTCATAGTGGGTGCCGCCGCCGACATGGCCCGCTCGCGGGGATGGCGAGGACGTCGGGTGACGGTGGCCCTCGGTGTCGGCGTCCTGGTCGGGAGTGCCGCCATCTACGCGGTGGGTGTGCCGTGGCTGATGGTCGTCACCGGTATGACCCCGGTCGCGGCCCTCGCTGCCGGCCTGGTGCCGTTCCTGGTGGGCGATGCGCTGAAGGCCATCGTGGCCGTGGTCCTCGTGCGTGCCGTGGGAGCCGCCCTCGAGGCACAGGGCCTGCGCTAGGCTTCAGGCGGTCCCGCCGCCCGCCGCCACGATGCACGATTCCCCGGGCTTCAACACGAGCACCGGCACGCCGGTGCGTGCCTCCACGGCAACCTTCCAGGCGCGGGCGTCCTGTTTGATGGGGTCGAACGTGTCGTAGTGCATCGGCATGGCCAACCGGGGCTTGAGCAGCTCGACGGCCGCGAGTGCGTCTTCCGGGCCCATGGTGAACTTGTCTCCGATGGGGAGCAAGGCCGCGTCGAGGCCGGCCCTCCCGATGAGCGCCATGTCGGAGAACAGCCCGGTGTCGCCGGCGTGGTAGATCACGGTGCCCTCGATGTCGCGAAGCAGGATGCCCGCTTCCTTCCCCATGTAGAGCCCGTCCACCGACGACGAGTGATACGCCGGCACGAGCTTCACTCGTCCGAATGAGAACGATTGGCCGCCGCCTATCTGCAGTACCTCGGTCCGCAGTCCCCTGGACGCGAGATGGTTGGCCAGCTCGTTCATGGCGATGACCACAGCACCGGTGCGGGCCGCTATCGCCTCGGTGTCGCCCAGATGGTCGGCGTGCGCGTGCGAGAGGATCACGTAGTCCGCATTCACCTCGTCGGCCGACACATCGGCGAGCGGATTGCCGCTGAGGAACGGGTCGATCCACACCCGGGCGCCCCCGGTCTCGACTTCCCAGGCGGCGTGTCCGTGGAACGTGAGTTTCACTCCTGCCCCCTTCTCCTGGTATCCTGCGGCTCGTGGCCGCCCAAGAAGCTTAGCGGTCCATCGCTGTTCAGGCAACCATCAGAGGGGGTCGAGAGTCCTCGTGACCGTGTTCCAGGCGATCGTGCTCGGCCTCGTGCAGGGGCTCACCGAGTTCCTTCCCGTATCGAGTTCCGGGCACCTCGTGTTGACTCCGGAAATCCTGGGCATCCCGAAGCCGTCTCTGGCGTTCGATGTGATGCTCCACCTGGCGACCGTGGTCGCCGTCGGCGGGTATTTCGCCCGGGACATCTACTCGATGGCGGGAGCCTTCCTCTGGCCGAAGCGGCTCGCGCCGGGCTCGGTGAAGCAGTGGCGGCGCCTCGGGCTGTGGCTGGTGATCGGCACGGTGCCCGCCGGTCTCGCCGGGGTGTTCCTGGGTGATTTCTTCGAGTCGCTGTTCGAGAGCACGCTCGCGGTGGGCGCCTTCCTGCTGGTGACCTCGATCCTCATGGTTATCGCCGACTACGTTGCGGGGAGGGCTGTGGCCACTCGCTCTGTTGACGACATGGGTCTGGTCGACGCCTTGATCGTGGGGTGTTTCCAGGCCCTCGCCATCGCTCCCGGCCTGAGCCGCTCCGGTGCGACGATCTCCGGAGGCATGTTCCTGGGGCTCGACCGGGCGGCGGCGGCGCGCTTCTCTTTCCTGCTCAGCGTGCCCGCCATCGGCGGGGCGGGCCTGCTTAACATCGGGGAGATCTCCGCCGGCTTCACCGACGGGACGGCGGCCTACGTCGCGGGTGCGGTGGCTGCGATCCTCTCCGGCCTGTTCGCCGTGCATTTCATGCTTCGCTTCCTCAGAAGCCATCGGCTGCGGGTCTTCTCCATCTACACCGCCGTGCTCGGAGTCTTCGTGATCATCCTCAGTCTTCTCTGATCGCGATCGTACGACTCGGCCCGCGCGCCTCCTAGCCCGGGCGCGCCCACCCCACCCACCCCCCCTTCGCCGCCCCGCCGCGGCCGCTTGCAGACTTTTCGTTCCTCACACTTCCCTCACAGTACCCTTGCATCCAGTTGACCTGGAACGGGTACAGTGCTGTTTGGAACGAACCGTGAGGCGCTCGGCGCCTCCCGTCATGAGGAGGGCGAACGGCATGATCCGCAGGCACGAGCCTCACGTGGCGCAGCGTCACGCGTCACGGCGCTACCCTTCGCAGCGTCACGCGTCACGGCGTCACCCTTCACGTGGTGCTGCGTGGAAGAGATGGACCTTCGCCCGGGCCCAGGTCGCGCTGTTCGTGCTCCTCGGCGCCTCGGTAGTGTTCGCAGGGTGCGCCGAGATCGGCGAGGTCGGCCGCACGACCACCACCGTCGGTCAGCAGGCGGGCGACACTACGACTCTCACCAGGCTGGGCGCCTCCACCACGCTCCCCGAATCGGCTCTCGCCGGCGATCCCCTCACAAGCCCGGCGATCGCCGTGGCCGCGGCGGTGGGGCCGAGTGTGGTGAACGTTGCCGTGGAAGGCTCCGTGCCCGGGTTCGCCGGCCTGCAGACCTACTCTTCGGAGGGGTCGGGCGTGATCCTGACGGCGGACGGCATGATCATCACCAACAATCACGTGGTCTCCCAGGAATCCGGAGGCCAGGAGTACGTGGCCGATAAGGTCACCGTTACCCTGGCTACCGGTGAGGAACTCGCGGCGCGCATCGTCGGCCGCGATCCACTCACCGATCTGGCGGTCCTCGAGGTGCAGGCCTCCGGTCTCCCGGCCGCGACCTTCATCGAGAGCTTCGACGAGGTGCTCATCGGGCAGTATGCCGTGGCGATCGGTAGCCCCTTGGGGTTTGAGAACTCCGTGACCCTCGGCATCATCAGTGGGGTGCACCGCGGCCTCGACGTTCAGCCCGGCATCTCCCAGTTCTCGCTGGTCGATCTGATCCAGACCGACGCCGCCATCAGTCCCGGGAACTCAGGAGGGGCTCTGGTCGATGCGCGCGGCCGGGTGATCGGCATCAACGTGGCCTACCTTCCTCCGAGCCAGACCGGCGCTCAGAACGTGGGCTTCGCGATACCGGCTGACCTTGCGATCGACGTGGCCCGCCAGATCATGGCTACGGGTCGCGCGACGCACGCGTACTTGGGTATCAGCAACGTGTCGGTGACGGAGGCGCTGCGTGAGCGCTTCGCCCTGACTCGTTCGAAGGGCGTCCTCGTGGCGGGAGCGGAGCCCGGGGCGCCGGCGGAACGCGCTGGATTGCAGCAGGGAGACATCATCATCGAGTTCGACGGCCAGACCATCCACAGTGACTCCGACCTCTACTCGATCCTCCGGCGCATGAAGCCCGGTGACACCGTCTCACTCGTCGTGGATCGCGAAGGGGCGGAACTCAGCTTCGACGTGACCCTGGGCGAACGGCCTGAGTAGCGCCTGAGTAGCGCCGGAGTAGCGCCGGAGTAGCGCCGGCGGCCGGCGCGGCCGGCGCTTCAACCCTTCACGCGGAACCCCCGCTCGCCCTGCGGTGGCTCGCTGCTCGCGGTGACCCCGGTGACCACGGCGCGCTCGGGACCCCGGCGGACCCACTCGACCAGTGCATCGACACCGGCGGGCTCGCCCTCGAACACGGCTTCCACCCGCCCGTCGGCGAGATTGCGCACCCACCCACGCACCCCACGGCGCTCGGCTTCCTCGCGCGTGGACTCGCGGAACCACACACCCTGCACCCGGCCCTCGACAAGCACGCGCACCCGGCGCGATTCCGCCGACGGGTGGCCTTGGGCGCCGATCAGGGGCACGAAACGGCACCCCAGCACGTCGGTCTCTCGAAGGCCGTCCGGCCGGCGCCTGATCAGACGCAGACGCTGGTTCACCTGGCCACCTACGGGGATCACCATGCGTCCGCCCACGACCAACTGGTCCGTCAGAGATGGGGGCACGCCGGGGGAGGCGGCGGTGACCACGATGGCGTCGTAGGGAGCCTGGCGCGGCAGTCCCATCGAGCCGTCCCCCTGCTCCACGTGCACGTTGTGGTACCCGAGATCTTCCAGCAGGCGGCGCGCTCGTTCGGCGAGTTCGGGGTGGCGTTCCACAGTCCAGACCTCACCCGCGATCTCCGCCAGTACCGCGGCCTGGTATCCCGAGCCGGTGCCCACCTCGAGCACCCGGGAGTCGCGCTCGAGCTCCAGGAGTTCGGTCATGCGGGCTACCATGTATGGTTGGGAGATGGTCTGTCCGGAGCCGATGGGCAGGGGTTCGTCCTCGTAGGCGGCCCAGCGCACCGGCCCACCCACGAAGAGATGCCGGGGCACGCGCCCCATGGCGGCGAGCACGCGCTCGTCGGCGATCCCGCGGTGGCGCAGCTGGCCCTCCACCATCTGCCGGCGGGACCGCTCGAACCGGCTATCGTCGAACTCCTCGGGGCTCATGGTGCGGAATGCTCCAATCGACGCGGAGCGGGGTGGACCCTCGCGGGTAGACCGGCGGGGGTGATGAACCGACTACTCTTTGAGAATACGAAGGCCCTTGAACTTGCGGTTCTTGATCGTGCGTAACCGGTAGATGAAGAAGAGCGTGAAGGCGATCAACAGGAAACCGAGCACGGGCAGGAGCACGACCGCGGCCGTGCCCACGAAGGCCGCCACGTCTTCGAAGAAGCTGATGAAGGGGTTGAGGGCGCCGCCCGTGGTGGCCGTGGCGCCCGGCCGGACCACACTCTTGACCGCCGAGGACGCGAAGGCGATGGCACCCCCGCCCACCATGCCCGCGGCGGTGATGGCCGTGTCTTCTTGGGCGAGCGCCGCTCCGAACACCAGCACCCCGGCGAGGATGCGCACGGGCGTCGCGATCAGGTCGAGAGCGGAGTCGAGCACCGGCACCTTGTCTCCCACGATCTCGGCCAAGGCCAGGAAGAGCAGAGCGCCTATCACCCAGGGGTTCTCGAGGATCGCGAAGCGGGTATCCGCCAGGTTGAACGCTCCGAACCAGCCGAAGCGGGATATCAGGCCCACGAGGCCGATGGGCAGGAAGGCCCGCAGCCCGGAGAGGCTGGAGAGCCCGGCGCCCAGACCGATGCTTGCGAGCAGACCTTCGAACATCACATCCATGTGCGGCCCATGGTAGCACGGCTTCGGCAGGCCGCACGGCGTGCGCGGACCCGCCCGCCTGGTTGCCCGGGCGGTCCGCTGCCCCTATACTGGCCCGACCCATGAGCACTCGCAAGACAGATAAGTACGAAGGCCGTTACGCGTCGCGCACCAAGGTGATGCGGTCCTCGGCCATGCGCGACCTCATGAGCCTCACCGCCCGTCCCGAAGTGATCTCTCTGGCCGGAGGTCTCCCCGCCACCGACAGCTTCCCGCAGGATGTCTTCGAGCGGATCAACCAGGAGATCTCCGATACCCAGCGCGCGCTCTCGCTCCAATACGGCCCCACCGAGGGCTTCGACTTCCTCAAAGAGGATATCGCCCTCGTCATGGACGCCGAGGGCACCACGGTCGACCCCGCCCACGTGATGATCACCACCGGGGGTCAGCAGGCCATCGACCTGGTCACCAAGACCTTCATCGACCCGGGCGACATCGTCGTGGCCGAGGGCCCGGCCTACGCGGGCGCCCTCACCACGTTCTCCACCTATCAGGCCGACGTGCGCCACATCCCCATGGATGCAGGCGGCCTCGTCGTGGACGAGCTCGAGGCCCTGCTCGACCGGCTCGAGACGGACGGGCGGCGCCCCAAGTTCCTCTACACGGTGCCGAACTTCAGCAACCCCGGCGGCACGACGCTGACGCTCGAACGTCGTCGCCGTCTCACGCAGGTGGCCGCCGAGCGCGAGCTGTTGGTGGTGGAGGACAACCCCTACGGGCTCCTGCGCTACGAAGGCGAACCGCTCCCCACGCTGCTGTCCCTCGACACCGCGGGCAACGTGGTGTATCTGGGATCGTTCTCGAAGATCATCTCGCCGGGTATCCGCTCGGGCTGGATCGTCGCGCCCCAGGCCATCTATCAGAAGATCGTGTTCGGCAAGCAGGCCACAGACCTGTGCTCCAGCCCGTTCAACCAGCTGTTCGTGCACGGGTTGATCGCGAGCGGCGTGTGGCGGGAGTACATCACGCGCCTCTGCGACATCTACCGCTCGCGCCGTGACGCGATGCTGAAGGCTCTGAAGTCGGAGTTCCCCTCCGAGGCCACCTGGACCCGCCCCGAGGGCGGATTCTTCGTGTGGGCCACCATCCCCGGCATCCACACCGGCGATCTGCTGGCGAAGGCCATCGACGAGAACGTGGCGTTCGTGCGGGGCGACGCCTTCTATCAGGACGGCAGCGGCACCGACAGCATGAGGCTGTCGTTCAGCTTCGTGAACGAGGAGCGCATCAAGGAGGGCGTCCGCAGGTTGGGCGCCGTGATCAGCGACCAGATGGAGCTGTATCGGGCTCTGGGGTTGTGAGCGCCGGATCCGGATGGGCAGGCAGGGAGGTGCGGCAGTGAGCGGCAAGAACGTGTGTGTCCTGTATGGAGGACGTTCTCTCGAACGCGATGTGTCACTCAGCACGGGACACCGCGTGATCCGAGCCCTCGAGGCAAGGGGCTACGCGGTCACCCCGATCGACGTCGACGAGACTCTGGTGCAGCGTCTGCTCGACATCAAGCCTGCGGGCGTGTTCATCGCCATGCACGGCAAGGGCGGGGAGGACGGCACGGTTCAGGAGCTTCTCGAGATACTCCGCATCCCCTACACGGGTTCCGACGTGCTCAGCAGCATCCGAGCCATGGACAAAGTGCTCGCGAAGCACATCCTCGAGGCCGCCGGCATCCCGACCCCGGCGTTCTATGCCTTCAACGATGCGGCCTTCCGCGAGATGGGCGCCAAAGACACCCTCGACCTCATCGCGGCCGAACTCGGCCTGCCGGTCGTGGTGAAACCGGCGGCTCAGGGCTCCGCGCTCGGCATCAACTTCGCTGCTGAGGCGCGCGATCTCCCCAGAGCGATGGTGTCGGCACTCTCCTTCGACAGGAAGGTATTGCTCGAGAGGTTCGTGGCCGGCCGCGAGTTGGCCGTGAGCGTCATCGACGACGGAGCCCCCCGGGTACTCCCGATCGTGGAGGCGAAGCCTCGGTCCGGTCACGCGTTCTACGACACGGAGTCCCGCTACACCGCCGGCGAGACCGACTTCACGGTGCCGGCCGAGCTGGCTCCCGAAGTGACCGAACAGGTGGAACAGGTGGCGCTCGGCACCTTCGAGGCGCTCGGCTGCCGCGGCTTCGCGCGGGTGGACATCATCCTCGACGAGGCGGGCGTGCCCTGGGTGCTCGAGCTGAACACCATACCGGGACTCACCGAGACGTCCACCATGCCCCTCGCCGCCGAGGCTGCCGGCCTCTCCTTCGAGGATCTGGTCGCCGTGATCATGGAGTCCGCCTTCCGCTAGGGGGCGCTTCGCGGAATGGTGACGTTCCTGCTGCTCGGCACGTGTGGCCCCCTGTGTGACACGCTCGAGGTGCCGCGCGACGGGCTCGTGGTGCACAACGCCTACCCCGGAATCTTCACGAGCACCCTCACAGCGACGCCGATTGGGCTATCAAAGATCCTCCCGAGCAGGGATAATACGGCTTGTCAGGACGCGCTAACCCCGCTCAGGGGGATCACCGTGCAGGTGAATGCTACTACGTCTCTCCCGCCGCTGAAAGTCTTCTGCGACATGCCGGGCCTGACCTCGCGCGCCGGCACTGCCCTGCTCACCGGGGCGGCCGACGCGCTCGGCCTCACGGACGGCCTCG
>JAHJSA010000071.1 GCA_018830645.1 Actinomycetota bacterium | reverse complement strand
CGGTGCCACGTCTGCTCTCGTGGTGGGCACCTACGTGAAGCCCTCCGGGATCCAAGTGCTCTCCAAGATAGGAGCCGACCGCTACCACACCAGTGCCCTGATAGCCGAGTACGGCAAGAACATGGGTCTCTCCTTCGCGCACCTGGCTCTGGCCACGGGGGAGAACTATCCGGATGGACTGGTGGCGGGGCCGTACTTGGCGAAGGATGGGGGGGTGTTGCTGATCACCCATCCGAGTTATGTGCCCTCGTACGTGAAGACGCAGCTCGTGAACAATCGAGACGCGTTGACTTTGGTCGAACTCATAGGTATGCCCGACAGTGTGATCGCAGGAATAGTGGAAGCCCTGAGATAAGCGCAGTGCCTGGGCCGCTCGCGATGAGTCGACGGTCCACGGAGATCCTGTGGGGGGTCTTCGCGGCGACGTTGGTCGCGGCGGCGACCCTCCCCTACACCGACGGTGTGGCGGCGGGCTTCTCCGTTCCCCGTATCGCCGTCTTCTATCCCCTCGCCGCGCTCTGGGTAGGTTTCGGAGCATGGTCCGCGGCGACCGGACGCGCCCCCGTTCGCATCGACCGCATCGACCTGTCTTGCGTCGCATTCGCCCTCTGGGCGCTCGTCACCACCGTGGCCGCGCCGGTGACCGGTCTCGCCTGGTGGGGTGCGTACGGCCGCGGCACCGGGGCTGTCTTCTGGATCTCGTGTGCGTCGGTGTTCCTCGTTGCCCGGCGAGTGCTCGCGGCTGGGGCCGGGCGTGGGGTTCTGAGGTCGAGCCTCGCCGTGTTGCTCATCGTCGAAGTGGTCGTCGCCGGCACCCAGACCGTGGGGCTCGATACCCCGTGGGGCGTCGGCCTGGCCGCTCAGGGTCGCATGAGCGGCACCATGGGGAACCCCGTGTTCCTCGCTGGGCTCGCGCTTTCGGCCGTGTGGCTTGGCGGGCCCGCCATCCTCGGCTCTCGACGGCCGGCCGCCGGCTCGTGGCTTCAGATCGCAGGTGCGTGCGCCGGTCTGCTTGCGGTCGTGTCGACCGTCAGCCGGGCAGCGTATCTTGCGCTCGCCGTGGGGGCGGCCGTGATCACAGTCCCTCTTGCACTGGAGCGACGATGGAGCCGCGTCGCCCTCGTCGTGCTCTGCGTGTTGGCGCTGGCGTTGGGGTCGGTCGCCTTCTCGACCGTGACGGAAGGGGCCGGTGGATCTCTGATCGAGCGGCTCGCCAACGAGGGCATCGACACCCGGAGTGACAGGGGCCGGTTCGAGGCGTGGCGTGCGGGCTTGGACGCGGTAGGCGCCAGACCCCTCTTCGGCTTCGGACCGGGCGCCTACAGCACGGCGTATCGGCTCCTCGTCTCTCCCGAGCAGCTGCGGGCCGAGCCGTACAAGGTGGTGAGCGATCCGCACGACCTGCCGATCCTCCTGGCGAGCGGCATGGGCGTTCCCGGCCTCCTGCTCGGTCTGACCCTCGCCGGCCTCCTTCTCTCCGCCCTCGTGCGCCGCACGTCGTCCCAGCCGATCGACGACGACCGCGCCCACCGCTTCGCGATGGTCGCGTACGCGGGGAGTGCGGCCACGTTCCTTCTGTTCAGCCCCTTGGACCTGGGCACGCTGTTGCCCGTTGCTCTCGCTCTTGGAGTGACTCTGCCTGCCGCGAGCGGGTCGCCCGTGTCGAGCCACGTGTCGACGGCGCTCGGGGTGCGGGTCGCCGTGGCCGTGGTCGCCGCCGGGGCCTTCGTCTCCGCGTTCGGGCTCGCGATTCACGGGGTGACCCTCTGGCGGGCGGACGCCGCGCTCCTCGCCCACGATCGTACCGGGGCCCTGGAGCCGGCGGTCAAGGCGGCTCGGTCGGGCTCCTCGGAACCCTATTATGCGCTCGTCGCCGGGCATGCTTCGTGGCGCGTTGGGCTGGAGCGCTCAGACGCCCACCAGCTCGCCCAGGGCGAGCTGTTCCTGCGGGAGGCGCTCCGCCGCGATCCGTTCTTGATGGAGGCGCGGCTCGAGCTTGCCCGGCTCTACGTTGAGACAGGGCGCGAAGCCGTGGCCGCGGGCGAGGTGCAACTGGGCCTTCGCGACATGCCCCACCATCCGATCGCGCAGGGCCTGCTCGGCTATGCGGCGTATCGCTCGTACCTGCGCGCCCCGGGATCGGTGGAAGGCGACGCCATGGTGGTGGCTCTTGAAGCCTTGCCGGCGGACACGGCCGACGGCTGGTACTGGATCGCTCGAGCGAAGGAGGCGCGCGGCGACCTCGTCGGGGCCCGGCTCGCGCTCGAGCGGAGCGAGAAGCTCGATCCAGCCGGTAGCGAAGACCGGTATCTGCGGCGGGTCACCGGAGACCTCGAGTGAGGCGGGGACTCCGCGCGAGGCGGCGACGGGGCCCGGGACCCCGTCGCCATGTTCGCACCGAAGCAGGGTATGTCGCACGTCGACTCGACGCGCCGCTCGCCCACAGCGCCGCTCACTCACCGCGTGAGTTCGCTACTGCGTGGGGGCGAACAACACACTGTCTGCCACCACGTACCCGTTGGCTCCCGTGGCGCTCAGAGTGACGCTCCCGTGGGTGGGTGAGTAGCCCGCGCCGAAGTAGTATCGGCCGATCTTGTGCCAGGAGCCGCTACCCGTACGCTGATTGACGTAACTCGTCACGATGCCGGTCGCGGTCGAGACGGAGACTCTTGCCGACGAAGCTCGGTCCGTACCGCTCGTCCAGCGCATGTATACGTTGTAGTAGCCGGTAGCAGGTAGACGCGGTGTCCACCGAGCCCATGCCGAGGCGGTCGTTGCCGCGCGCACTTGGTAGTCGTGCCCGTAGTAGCCGGTGACCGATGTGGATCGCGTCCACGTGCCCGACACGTCCGACCCTCCTACTGTGTGCGCGCTGGGGTTATCGAGAAGAATGCTGTTGTCGGTGAGGCCGGTGCGCCGCCGTGGCTGATACGAGTTCCCAAGGTAGCGCGACGCCCGTCGTACGGTCGCTCCCGTGTACGGAGCCTCGTAGACGATGGGGTAGTTCCAGGCGTCGCCTTCGGCGTAGAGCACGATGTGACCAGATGAGCCGTCGTTGTACACCATGGCGTCACCGGGGAGGAGCGAGGAACGGCTTGCCAGTGAGGTCCACGGTCCCGGGCCGTTCAGGAACGAGTACGTGGTGTAGCGGGGGCTGATGGTGGCGTTCACGCCGTCTTCCTCTTGATAGAGGAGGGTGCGGGGCACCTCCCAGCACTTGAGCACGAAGCCTGAGCAATCCGGGCCCGTCCCTCTCGCGTCGGGCACCCAGCTCTCGCGGCCCCAGGTGTAGTCGCTGCCGATCGCGGATTCGGCGCGCGCGATGATCTCGTGGCGACCTATCGGCGGAGCCGCCGCCTGGGCCTGTACCGGCCAAGCGGCGAGCGCCAGGAGAAGGAGGACGGCGGCGTGGCAGGTCCGGGCAAGAGCCCGACGGCGAAAGCTCCTTCGTCCGCCGGCTGCGGTGCACGAAGCGGGCGCGGTGCGCGAGCAGGGTCTGACCGCTTCTACAGGTGTCGCGTACGACCCGTTCATCGTGGGCCTTCCTCGAAGGTGTGGACTACGACGGTGTAGCCGTTGTCGCTCGCGATCGGCTGATAGACGCGGCCGTCGGGGCCGACCACGTACGGCTGGCCAAGGTACACAGAACCTTGTTCTTCCAGCAGCAGAGGCGGCGCGATGGTCCCGAGCTTCGTAAGCAGGAGCGTGCCTCGTTCGAGGCGCCGCGTGTCGGTCCGGTCCGGTGGGTCGATGACGCGCATGCCGAGGATCAGGCCCTCGGATCCGTCGGAGTCCAGCGACACCAGATGATCCAGTTTCAGGCGTTCGTCGACGTCGAGATCCC
Source organism: Actinomycetota bacterium (assembly GCA_018830645.1). GTDB lineage: Bacteria > Actinomycetota > Thermoleophilia > RBG-16-64-13 > RBG-16-64-13 > JAHJSA01. Next base: position 74,457 of record JAHJSA010000071.1, on the reverse strand, counting down.
ACCCCCGACGCCGTCCCTTCGACGGGTCGACATCTTCGACGTAAGGACGCGACCCGGGTGTCAGCGACGCCTCAGCGCGACGCCCCGATTGGCGGGCCATCGGTCTGCCCGGGGTGACCTCGGCGGAAGTCGAGCCGCCGACTTCCGCGCCGGCCCGGGAACCGGGGCTCAACGTGTCGGGTGTCAGCGTGCCGCGGTGGCCGACCTCGATCACGGGGGCGTCGCCGTCGAGGAGCAGTGCCGTCACCGGCTCGGGGAATGGCCCCACGGGACGGCTCGAAACCTGCGCGCCCTCCCAGGAGAAGGCCAGAAGGAGCCGGTCCTCGTCGGCATCGAGCACATGGATGGCCTCGCTCGTGACCGCGAGGAACCGGGGGGAGCGCAGGGTGAGGGGAATCACTCCGGCCGCTGCCCCGGACCCGTCCACCAGGACGAGCCGTGAGTTCACCGAGTCGAGGATCGCGATGCGGCCGTCCGGAGCGATCGCCAGGCACTCGGGCCCACGGCCCTCTGAGTCGGAGCCGGTCGTGACGCCCACCTGCCCCGGGCCGTCACCCCACGGCAGCGCGAGAAGCGCCGTGCCTTTCGAGGTGAGCCGGGGAGCAGTGGGCCGCACGAGTTCGCGCACCAACGGGATGCGGTCGGAAGCAGCGGAGGAGAGGTCGCCGGGGGCGGCGCCGGCGGGGTCCAGGCCGGCTCCACCGGTGCCTTGTGTAGCGAGCGCGAGTAGAGCGAATGCGAGGCCCGCGCAGCCGCCGGCGAGGCCCGCCGTGGTCCTCAGGCCGTTCCGCCCTGTCGCCGCCGCAGGCCCTCGGATGGGCGCCCGCGGGGTCTTGGAGAGTCTCATCGTGCCTCCTCTGTTGATGCTGATGGGTACGGTCTGAGGCTAGAGAGGGCTTCCAAGCGGGAGCCATACGACCATAGTCGGAGCCTGGCTCGACGGTCGTCGATGCGGCCGGTAGACTGTGGGGCGCGGGCCACGACCGGTCCGCGGGACGGAGGTATCGCAGATGATCGTGCTCTTCTTCGGTGACGTGGTGGGAAAGCCTGGGCGACAGGCCCTGGCCAAGCGGTTGCCCGACCTGCGCAAGCGGTACGCGGCCGACGCCGTGGTGGCCAATGGCGAGAATGCCGCGTCACAGGGGGTGGGCATCTCGCCGGATATCGCCAACGCGCTGCTCGCCGCCGGCGTCGATGTGATCACCACGGGGAACCACGTGTACCGCCGCCGTGAGATCTACTCGTATCTCGACGGTCAACCTCGCATAGTCAGACCGTACAACTACCCGCCCTCGAACCCGGGTCGGGGGGTCACCGTCGTCGATACCCCGGCCGGCCGACTCGGGGTGGTCAATCTGAGCGGAGAGCTGTTCATGAGCCCCGGTCGTTCTCCGTTCGAGGCCGCCGATGAGGCGCTCGAGCAACTCCAAGGTGTTCGGAACGTCCTCGTGGACCTACACGCCGAGGCGACCAGTGAGAAGGTCGCGATGGGTCACTACCTGGATGGGCGCGTGAGCGCTGTTCTGGGCACCCACACCCACGTGCGCACGGGCGACGCCCGTGTGCTCCCCGGCGGCACCGCCTACATCAGCGACGTGGGCATGTGCGCCGTGCGCGACTCGGTGATCGGCGTGAAGAAGGAGCAGGTGCTCGAGCGCTTCCTGACCCGCATGCCCGCGCGCTTCGACGTCGCGGAGGGCGACGTATGGCTCGAGGGAGTGCTCCTGCATTTCGGGGAGAACGGTATGGCCGATGCCATCGAACCGTTCGAGGAAGCCGTCCCTCGCTGATCGCCGGGTGTTCGAGCGCGCTGCCCCGTTCGAGAGCCGGCTCCGTTCAAGCGCCGGGCGGTTCGAGCGCCGGCTTGGCCGGCTAGGAGCTACTCGCCGCTCAGGTCGTGGAAGAGCAGCCCCGTGGGCAGCTTGGGGTAGAAGTACGTGGACTTCTGCGGCAGCCGCTCGCCCCCGAACGCGACCTCGCTCACCTGGCGCAACTTGATGGGGTTCATGAACAGCCCCACTTGCGACTCGCCCGTGCGAAGGCGTTCGAATCCGCGGTCCCAGCCTTTCACGAAGGTGACGTACTGGCCCGCTGCCACGTCTTCCTTCGTGATCCCGAGGATCTCGGCGAGGATCACGTTGTGCAGGATGGCGACGTCCAGGCGGTGATACGCCTGACTATGCATGTCGTCGGCGGCGGTCTCTGGGGCGTTCGGGTCGCGCAGGGCGAGGCCGTATGCCGCACCGAGCATCGGAGCGTAGAGGCCGAACGCTCCTCCCTGAGCGAGGCGGGCCTCGAGGAACGCGGCGATGGCCTCCGGAGCGGCCTCGGGGTCCTGCGTGAGGATCTCAACCGTGAAGTAGCTGGTGAGAGCCCCGGGGAGCGAGCGGATCATGTCCTCGTTCAGACTGTCGAGGAGCCGGTGCGTGGCGAAGATAGCGAGACCGGGGTCTTCCATGTTGCAGAGGTACACCAGCGTGTAGTCCCAGGGGCCGGGGCCGTCTCCGCGCTCGTGCCTGGCGTCTCGGTAGCGGAGTGCGGTCTCGTACCGGTGGTGTCCGTCGGCGATCAGGAGGGGCGACTCCGTCAGGCGACTCGTGACCGCGGCGAGCACCGCGGGGTCCGATGTCGGCCACAGGCGGGTGGTCGTGCCGGCCGGGTCGACCATCGACGCGAAAGGCGGCGTGTGGCCCGACACGGCGTCCCACGTGCCCATGATGGAGTCGTCGGGAAGCGAGTAGAGCATGAAGACCGGGCTGAGGTTCATCTGAGTCGCGTCCATGAGGCGGTATCGGTCCTGCTTCGGGCCCGAGAGGGTGGTCTCGTGCGGGAACACCACGTTCTCTGAGAAGTCCTGCAGCTTGACCAACGCGAGAAACCCGCGCCGGTTGCGAGGGCGCCCATCGGGGCCTACGTACGACTCCTCGACTATGGTGACAGAGGGCTCCTTGTCGCAGACGAGAACGCCTTCCGCTTTCCATGACGCGATCTCGGTGGCGGCTCGGGTGTATCGGTTGTCGGCGTCGGTGTCGTGGGGAGAGGTCTTGCCCAGGTCGACGCGCACGACGTTGTAGGGGCTGAGTTCGTACAGTTCGTCCCGGAAGATGTGCCCCATCACGTCGTAGGGCGGAGCGGTCACCGCATAGATGCCGCCTGTGCGTTCGAGATCGTATCTCCAGGCGCGGGACGGTACGACGGTTGCCACGAGTGTCTCCTTCAAGGTCTGCAGCGTGCACCCGCGCCGCACCGGAGGCCGGTTCCGGCTCGGGCGGCTCGGAACGGCGAATGATATCATCCGTCGCCGGGATGTCGCCGAGCCTGCGGAGGGCGCTTGACGGGGATGGGCACTGCCATCAATATGGGCGCCGTGATCCTTGGCGCCGCCGTTGGTGTGGGCCTTGGGCAGCGGCTCCCCGCCAGGGTGCGCGAGACCGTGATGGACGGGCTCGGGTTGCTCACCTTCATCATGGGGCTCCGCATGGCGTTCGAGACAGAGCAGTTCCTCGTGATGCTCGGCAGCATCCTGCTTGGAGGGCTCGTGGGCGAGGCGTTGGCCATCGAGCGCCGTCTCGAGAGCTTCGGCGACTATCTTCAGGCTCGCATGTCCGTTGGTTCGAGCACCTTCAGTACGGGGTTCGTCACAGCCAGCCTGATGTTCTGCGTGGGCCCCCTGGCGGTCCTCGGGTCCATAGAGGACGGGCTCAAGGGCACCATCGAGATACTCGCCGTGAAGTCGGTGCTCGACGGGTTCGCCTCTCTCGCCTTCGCGGCCACACTCGGCTGGGGTGTGGCCTTCTCCGCCCTCCCTCTCATGGTGTACCAGGGTGCGCTCACCTTGGGAGCCGGCTTCTTCGACCGCGTGCTCACCGAGGCCATGATCAACGAGATGACGGCAGTGGGCGGTCTCCTGGTGCTCTCCATCGGCCTCCGCCTCTTGGGCCTGCGTGAGATCCGCACGGGGAACCTCCTGCCGGGCCTCCTGCTCGCGCCGGTCCTGGTAGTGGTCGGAGAGCGCCTTTCCGGCCTGCTCTAGCCGTCATCGGGCGGTCGCTCCGTTCCTTTCGTCGACGCCTCTCGTTTGTTGCTCGAGGCACCTGGGAACATGCTTGACACTGTCGGCACGTTCCTACACCATGGGGTGACTGTGGTATCGCACGATCGGAGGTCTGGAATGGGGTCTCTAGGCATAGGCCGCGGTGTCATGATCGTCGTTGCGCTGGTCGCGATGGTGCTCGCGGGCGCGGGATGCGGCGAGAAGATCGCTGAAAAGGCCGCGGAGAAGGTGATCGAGGCCGGGTCGGACGGCGCCAAGGTCGACATAGACACCGACTCGGGCAGCGTGAGCGTGAGCGGAGACGACGGTTCGAGTTCGTATCAGTTCGGCGAGGATGTTACGATCCCCGACGACTTCCCCGATCTACCGCTCCCCGACGACGCCACGGCCACCGGCATGATCGTGGTCGAATCGGACGGGGCACCGTCGTTCACCGCGACCTTTACCACGAAGATGTCGATGAAGGATCTCTACGAACGTTTCGTGGAAGGGCTGGAAGACGGTGGTTACACCATCGAGCAGAAGATGCAGTTCGAGGGAGACCAGGGTGACGGCTTCAACATCCTCGCTTCGAGCGACGATACGCAGGTGACTGTGTTCGGAGGTGCAGGAGCGGGCGAAGATGGGAATAGTCTTACCGTCGGAGTCACGCCACGGGAGTGAAAGGAGCACAGATGGGAATCCTTGACAGGCTGACTGAGGGCGCGGAGAAGGTGGCCAAGCAGGCAGAAAAAGCGCTCGAGCAGGGCAAGACGAAGGTCGAAGGATTGCAGTTTGAGCGGCAAATGGACGGTCTGGCGAAGAAGCTGGGCTACCTCGAGCTGGATGCCTTCCGTGGTCGGGAGGTCGACGCCGCAGCTCGGCAATCGTATCTCGACGAGCTGGCCGGGCTTGAGGATCAGATCGCCGAGCTGGAGTCGGCCACAGATCCCGTTGAGGCGGAAGCTCCCACAGCCGCATCTGCTGAAGCTCCTGCGGAAGCTCCTGCGGAAGCTCCTGCGGAAGCTGCCTCCGAACCCAAGTGGTAACCAAAGCGTGACCGAATACGCTCGGGTCGACACGGCTGAGCTTCTCGCCTTTGGTGCAGGCGATCCACGTGTGGTGGATCGCCTGCGTGAGCCCACGGCGATCGTCGGTGAACTCCCCTTCGCGTACCCATCCGGAGGTCGTATTGAGGTCTTCGTCACCTCGGACGGCTCGAAGGTGCGCTTCTCAGAGGGCGGGCGGCTTCTTCGGTTCCTCGAGAAACAGGGGATGGATTTGGCCGTCGACGCAGTACTCAGCAAGACGGTGTTCCATGCCCTCAAAGACGTTCGAGGAGCGGCTGCGGGCAGTGGTGAGATCCTCCTCGACTGCACTCCGGAGGACGCCCCGGCCGCTTTCTGGCGTTTCGTTCAGATCGTCATCGAGATAGTGGGCTTGAGGCACTCCAAATACAAGGACGCCCTGGTCCGTTTGGCTCGGGCCGAGAATCAGGCGGACTCTTCTTGGGATCGGCCATGACGTTGCTCGGTCGCTAGGCGACCGCTCCCTGTGTCCACCCTTCTGCTCGATTGCCGCCCCGCCGGCGGTCCCACCGTCACCGTCCCAGCGAGCTTTGCCTTACGTGTGCACGACGGAGGCATCCGCGACCTGGGAGACCTCGAAGCCCGTCCCGATGAGACAGTGTTGGACCTTGCGGGGGCCTATCTCGTGCCGGGACTCGTCGACGCCCACGTACACCTCGAACTGGGGGGCATGGACCCTCACGAGAGTGGTGACCTCAACATCGCCCACGGCGTGACGGCCGTCCGGGATCTCGGCAGAGCGGAGCGGCCGTGGGATCGTACCCGAGCCGGCGCTCCGCTGGCGGTGCGTGCATCGGGGGGGCTCACCCGCCAGGGCGCCTACGGTGGGTTCATCGGCCGGGAGCTCGGTCCCGGCGACGACGTCGTGCGGGCGGTGCGGCACCTGGTCGCCGCCGGTGCGCAGGTGGTGAAGATCGTGGTCAGCGGGCGCGTCGACTTCGAACGGCGCACGGCGGCTTCGCCCCATTTCAGCCGCGCTGAGTTGCGTGCCATGATCCACGTGGCCCACGAGATGGGCGTGCCTGTGGCAGTGCACGCCAACGGCTGCCAGGCCATCGAGTGGGCCGTCGAAGCCGGCGCCGACAGCATCGAGCATGGGATCCTCGCCGACGAGGACACGATCGCGGCGATCGCGGGCAGCAGGTGTGTGTGGGTGCCCACCCTCACGGCGCTGCACGCGCAGAACTCGGCGCACGGCTGGCCGATGCTCCCCCACATCCTTGCGGACCACCAGATGATGGTGTTCAGAGCGCGTGAGATGGGCGCCCAGATCGCCACGGGCACCGACGCGGGCGCCACGCGCGTGAAACACGGTAGCCTGCTCACCGAGTGCGTGTTGCTGCGTGAGGCCGGGCTCTCCCCGAGCGAGGTGCGTGACGCGGCCACCGTGGTCGCTGCGCGCCTTCTCGGCCTGCCGGACGACTACGGTCGGTTGCAGCGCGGAGCCCTGACCGACCTGGTGTGGTTCCGTAGCGACCCGTTCGCCTCCTCCGTGGTGCCGGCGCCGGGAGCCAGTACCGAGCGACCCCTCGGCATGCTTCTCGTGCCCCGCTGCCAGAGGTAGCGCCGCCCGCCCGCGACCGCCGACGTGCCGCGACTGGGCCCCCGCGCGACCGCCGACCCCGCGCGACCGAGCTCCTGCGACCCCGGCGGACACCCGCCGCGCCTCAGCCCGCGGCACCCCTGGTTGTGACGCCAGCGACTTTTCGGTAGACTGATTCGTGTTGGTTGTTGTCGGTAGTGGTGCCAGATGGCCTAACAGGGAAGCCGGTGCGAAGCCGGCGCGGTCCCGCCACTGTAACCGGTGAGCCACCTCCATGATCCACTGGCCGCGGGCTGGGAAGGGGACGGGGGCGCTTGAGCCGGGAGCCAGGAGACCTGCCACTGCCTGACATGCCGGATGCGCTCTTCGAAGGAAAGGGCTGGCATGCGTTTCCGCTTTTCGTCCGCGACCCAGCAAATGGTCGCACCCCATAGCTACGTAGGCTTCTCGGGCTCCGTACCTCTTCGGATCACGCCGGCCGATGCGTGCGCGCACGCATCGGCGGCTGATGCATACCCTCGCGTGGAGGCAGATGCGCACTCAAGCGTAGACGCACATGCATACCCTCGCGAAGAGGCTGGTGCTCCACCCCTGCAACGAATCCTCGAATGGAGGCGGTTCACGCGATGATCCTGATCACCGGAGGCACCCGCAGCGGCAAGTCGACCACGGCTGAACGCATGGCGGCCGACTACGGCGGCCGCGTCCTGTACGTTGCGACCGCCGAACCGGGCGATGACGAGATGCGCCTGCGCATCGAGCGCCACCAGGCCGGTCGTCCGGCGGAGTGGGGCACCCTCACCGCCCCGCGGGACGCCGTCGCCCTGCTTCGGGAATGCGAAGGCGAGTGGGACACCGTGCTGTTCGATTGCCTCACCCTCTACACGACCAACCTCCTTCTTGAGCAGGAAGCCGACTCGCCCGACCCCGAGGTTGTCTTGGCCGACAGCATGCGGGGTCTGGCCGACTACCTCTCGGAACGCTGGCCGCAATCGGTGGTGGTGACCAACGAGGTGGGGTCGGGCATCGTACCTGTGCACCGTCTGAGCCGGCTCTTCCGCGACCTGCAGGGCCGAGTGAACCAACTGTTCGCCCGTCAAGCCGACGAAGTGTACTTCTGCGTGAGCGGGATCCCACTGAAGATCAAGGGCCCGGGCTCGCCGTGGGCCGCCGCACTCGAGACCGGCGGTGCGATATCACCGTGGCCGGTCTCGTAGGGAGGTCGTTGAGTTGTCCGGCGTGCTCATGATCCAAGGGACCGGTTCCAGTGCGGGCAAGAGTCTGCTGGTCACCGGCCTCGTTCGTGTCTTCAAGCAAGACGGGTGTTCTGTCGCTCCGTTCAAGGCGCAGAACATGTCGCTGAACTCGTACCCGGCCATCGAAGGCGGAGAGATCGGACGAGCTCAGGTAGCCCAAGCCGAAGCGGCGGGCCTTCCGCCGAGCGTGGACATGAACCCGGTGCTGCTCAAGCCCACCACCGACGTGGGCTCCCAGGTGATCGTACGTGGGAAGCCTATCGGCCACATGGATGCCCGTACGTATCACGACTTCAAGGCGAGCCTGCTGCCCGTGGTCGAGGAGAGCCTCGCCCGGCTTCGCTCGAGCTACGACGTCGTGGTGATCGAGGGCGCCGGCAGCCCGGCCGAGATCAACCTGCGCGAGAACGACATCGTCAATATGGGCATCGCCCGTCGGGTGGATGCGCCGGTGGTGCTCGTGGCGGACATCGATCGGGGCGGAGTGTTCGCTTCCATCTACGGAACATGGGCCCTCCTCGACGCCGAGGATCGTGCGCTCTTGCGCGGCTTCATCGTGAACAAGTTCCGTGGGGACGTCTCTATCCTCCAGCCGGGCATCGAAGAGATCGAAGAGCTCACCGGCATGCGCTGCCTGGGCGTTCTCCCCTATCTGCGCGACGTGGGTGTGGACGACGAAGACTCGGTCTCGCTCGATGAGTCCACCGCGTCGGCGGGCCGCCTTCCGATCGCAGCCGACGGCTGGCCGGTGGGCGACGGACCTCGGGTCGCGGTGGTCCGTCTTCCCCGCATCTCGAACTTCACCGATTTCCGGCCCCTCGAGGCGTGTGGTCTCTTCCGCGTCCGTTGGGCCGAGAGCCCGGAGCAGCTCGCCGACGCGGACCTCGTGGTGATCCCGGGCACCAAGAGCACGGTGGGCGACCTCACCGCTCTGCGCGACCTGGGTTTCGAGCCCGCCCTGGCCGAGCGCCGGGCGGCCGGCGCCCGCTTCCTGGGAGTGTGCGGCGGATACCAGATGCTGGGCGGGCGCATCTTCGACCCCGAGGGCGTGGAGAGCGCGAGCCCGGAGGTGGCGGGCCTGGGCATGCTTCCCGTCGATACCACGTTCGCCGCCGACAAGGTCACCGAATCGGTGCGTGTGCACGGCTCGGCCGAGGGTTGGCTGGGCTCGGATGTCTCAGTGGTGGGGTATGAGATCCACATGGGACGCACCGAGGGCTCGCCGCGGCCGCTCTTCGTGGTGGAAGACGGCGATGGGCTTCGCCGCCCTGAAGGGGCAATGAGCGACGACGGCCTGGTCGCGGGCACCTACGTGCACGGTCTGTTCGAGGATTTCTCGGTGCTGGCCGGGCTCGCCCGCGAGCTCGGTGTCGCGTCTTCGCGCATCGACGAGGCACACGGCACCTGGCCCGATCACACGGCGGCCAAGGAGGCCGCCTACGATCGACTGGCCGCCCAGTTCCGCGAGCACCTGGACATGCCGCGGATCAGGGACCTGGTCGAGGGGAGGGCGTGGTTGTGAGCAGGGGCCGGCTTGTGGGGGGGGACGTGGTTGTGAGCAGGGGCCGGCTTGTGCGACGGGCCGTGCTGATCGCGGCAGCCTTCGCCGTGGACGTGGCGATCGGCGACCCGGTGAGGCCCACCCACCCGGCTCGACTGATGGGCCACGCCATCGCCGGATACGAGCGGGCCTTCCGGTTGCTGGCAGGGCCGCGCGCCGGCGACAGCGCGGAGCGCGCGGCCGGCGCCGCGCTGGCTGTGGGGCTGCCGCTGGGTGTCTACCTGATGGTTCGACGTGTCCTGGGTGCGCTGCCGCGCTGGGCTCGGCCGTTCGGCCACGTCTGGCTGGTCTCCACGGCCCTGGCGGGCAACGAGCTCGCCCGCTCGGCCGAGCGGGTGGGTGATGGTCTCACCGTCTCCCTGGACTCCGGCCGCGAGGCCGTCTCCATGATCGTGGGGCGCGACACGCGGCAGATGACCGAGTCCGACGTCGTGCGGTCGGCGGTGGAATCGGTGGCCGAGAACACCAGTGACGCCGTGGTGGCGCCGCTGTTCTACGCGGCCGCGGGCGGGGCGCCGCTCGCCCTCGCCTATAAGGCGGTGTCGACGCTCGACTCCATGGTGGGCTATCGGAATGAACGTTACCTGCACTTCGGGCGCGCTTCGGCGCGCCTCGACGACGCCCTGAACCTCCTGCCCGCGAGGCTCACCGCCGTGCTGGCCGTCGTGGGCGGCGGCACGGGGCTTGCCGACCTGCGCCGGGCCTGGGCGGAGCGGGTGTACCACCCCAGCCCGAACGCCGGACTCGTGGAAGCGTCGTTCGCCTACGGGCTTGCCGTGAGGCTCGGAGGCTCGGCGAGTTACGGGGGGACGGTCGTGAATCGCCCGTACCTGGGCGGATCGAGGGCACCTGCGCCCGAACGCCGGGACCTCGCGAGGGTGGCCTCCTTGAGTCGCCGCGTCGGTGCCCTCTCGTTGGGCGTGTTGGTGGGCGGACTCCTCTCTCTGGGAGGTCGGTCGTGAGCGACGACATCCACGGCGGAAAGATCCGCGAGGCGGCGACGGCGCTCGGCATCCCGGGCGACGAACTCCTGGACTTCTCGGCGAACGTGAACTTCCTGGGCCCTTCCCCCCGGGTGGTGGCGGCGGCGCGGCGGGCTGTGGGCGAGATGGGATGGTATCCCCTTGATCCCCCGGACCCTCTTCGCCGCGCCGCCGCCGGTTTTCTCGGGGTGCCGCAGGAACGGGTTGCCCTGGGTAACGGTGCCTCCGAACTCATCTTCCTCACGGTGGCGCATCTCCGACCGCGCCGCGTTGTCGTACTCGGCCCCACGTTCACGGAGTACGAGCGGGCGGCCCGCGCCTGGGGCGCCGAAGTCGATCTCGTCTTCGCCCCCGAGGAGCGCGATTTCGCCTTCTCCGAAGAGCACATCGAGGCTCTGGCACCACGGCTGGCCGCGGCCGATCTCGTCTTCATCTGCGATCCCAACAATCCCACGGGCGACCTCTGGGATCGCCGCGCCCGCGATACGCTCATCTCGATCTGCGCCCGGGCGGGCACCGCGGTGTTCGTGGACGAGTCGTTCCTCGCTTTCACCGAGGTCTGGCCGGGGGGCGCCGTGCTGCGTCGCTCCGTCTCTTCTTCCGAGGGATCCAGCGAGCAGGTGATAGTGCTGCACTCCCTGACCAAGATCCTCACGATGCCCGGTCTCCGGGTGGGAGCGCTCGTACTTCCGGAGGCCCTCGCTGACGGATTCCTGCCGCGGGTGCCGCCCTGGAATGTGAACTGCATCGCTCAGGCGGCGGCCGTCGCCGGGCTGGAGGACGTGGAGCTTCTGGAACGAACACCCCCCGCGGTGACCGAGGCCCGGATCGCCGCCATCGCCCGTCTGCGCGGCATCCCCGGCGTGGCCAGGGTGTTGCCCGCAGCCGCCAACTTCTTGTGTCTGCGCCTCGCCGCACCGGGCGCGCGCGAGGTGGCCGGGCGCCTTCGGCAGCAGCACGGCATCCTGGTACGCGACCTCACCGACTTCCCCGGCATGGGCGCCCGCTTCCTCAGAGTCGCCGTTCGAGAGCCGGCCGACAACGACCGCCTCATCAAGGCTCTGGCCGAGGTACTGGCGGGGATCGCGGCCGACGCCTTCGCCGGTGCGTCCGTCGCAACGGACTGTTCGTTGGGGATTGGAGCCGCCTCGTGATCGCCCCCTCGGGATTCGTGCTCGCCGGCACCCGCAGCGGGGTGGGGAAGACCAGCCTGGCCCTGGGGATAATGGGCGCCCTGGCGCGGCGCGGGCACGTCGTGGCGCCGTTCAAAGTGGGCCCCGACTACATCGATCCGACCTACCACGCGAGCGTGTGCGGGCGCCCCTCGCACAACCTCGACACCTGGCTCATGGAGCCGGATGAGGCGGTCGCTGTGTTCGAGCGGTCCGTGGCGAGGGTTGCCCGGGAGGCCGCGGGAGCCCAGACGCAGGCGAATCGCGCGGAGATCGTTCAGGCGCCGCCGCTGGGTGGGCCCTCGACGACAGGCAGACCGGGCGCCGTTTCGTCGACCCACGCACTGGGTCTCGTCGCCGTGGTCGAAGGCGTGATGGGGTTGTTCGACGGTCTGGCGGGCGGCGGAGAGCGGTGCTCCACCGGTGAGATGGCCAAGCTCCTCGGGCTTCCGGTCGTCTTGGTGATCGACTGCTCGCATACCGCTCGAAGCGCGGCCGCCGTCGTCCACGGGTTCCGTACGTTCGACCCCGACCTGTTGATCGCGGGCGTGATCCTGAACAAGGTGGCCGGACCCGGCCACGGGCGGATGGTCGAGGAGGCCCTTGCAGAGTTGGCCTCGCCGCCTCCCGTCCTCGGCATCGTGCCCAGGAGGTCGGCCCTGCACCTCGAGTCGCGGCACTTGGGCCTGATCCCCACGGTGGAAGACCGAGGCGTAGCCGACGTGTTGGAGCGCATAATCGATCACGTGGAGGAGCACGTGGATCTCGACAGCCTGCTCACCGGGGCAGCCCCGGTGGATCCAGGGTCGGGCGGGATGAGGGATGCGCCCCGATCGAACCGTCACTCTGGAGCCGAGCCGCGATCCCGCGTGGCGATCGCCCGAGACGGCGCCTTCTCCTTCTACTACCAGGACAACTTCGATGTGCTCGAGGAAGAGGGCGCTGAGTTGCACTTCTTCAGCCCGGTTGCCGGTGACAGGCTCCCCTCAGGGTGCGACGCCGTCTATCTGGGCGGAGGATACCCCGAGGTCTACGCGGCCGAGTTGGCCGCGAACTCTGGCTTGGGGCGCGACCTCAGCGCGGCCATAGCCGCCGGCGTGCGGGTCTACGCAGAGTGCGGAGGCTATCTCTACCTCGGGCGAGAGATCGAGAACGGAGACGGCGTGCACACCATGGCCGGCGTCCTCCCGACCCGCGCCTCCATGTCCGGCGCCCGCCTTCGCATGGGCTACGTGGAGGCCACGGCCTGCGAACGCCACCCCCTTTCAGGGGCCGGCTTCCGCGGGCACCTGTTCCACTACTCGGCCACGACCGGCTCTGAGCACCCAGCCTACGAGGTCAGCCGCAAGGGCGAGACCCTAGCCGACGGCTATGCCGACGACCACCTCGTGGCCAGCTACGTACATCTTCACTTCCGGGGCAGCCGGCGCATGGCACGCTGGCTGGCCTTGGGCGTCACATCACAGGAGGACCACACCCATGCATGACGACCGCGTTCCCCGCCCGGAAGGTTCGGGATCGGCAGAAGTCGGATCAGCGACCGCCCCACTCGCCGGAGCGGCCCCACTCGCCGGAGCGGCGTCTCGCGCGCGATCGGCGCCCGGGCCACTCACCGGGTCCGTCCCCTGGGCGGTCGTGGTGCTGGGCCACGGCAGTCGTAACCCCGCCGCGCTCGAGGTGCTTCAGAAGGCAGCGTCGCTGCTCGCGCTCCAGACGGGTTGGACCGTCGTCCACGCGTCCCTCGGGTTCAACAAGCCGAGTCTCACCGAGGCCGTCGTCTCCCTCTACGGGCAGGGTTTCCGGGATATCCTGGTTGCGCCCTACCTGCTGTTCGCTGGGAATCACGTGGTGCTGGACATCCCGGAGCAACTCGAGTCGGTGCTCACGGCGCACCCGGATCTGAGTGTTCGCCTCACCGGCCCCCTGGGTCTCGACCTGCGGCTGGTCTCGGTTCTCGAGTCTCGGGTGCGCGGAGCTCGCGGCGAGGAAGGTGCCGTGGCGGCGTCCTCGGTAAACAGCCCTGCGGAGATCGAGGGCAAGAGCTTCGAGATCATCGAGGGGTTACTGCCGGAGTTGCCGTTGACCGCGGATGAACGCGCGGTCGTGGTGCGTGTTGTGCACGCCACGGGCGATCCCAGTCTCGCTTCTCAGCTTGTCTTCTCGGCGGGCGCCGTCGAGCAGGGGCTCCGGGCCCTTCGTGACGGTGCGCCGGTGGTGTGCGACGTGAACATGGTGAAGTCGGGGCTGGTGCCGAGCCTGCGCCGTCTCGGTATCTCGGTGGACTGTCTGGTGGACACGGCTGGAGCCGCCGAGGTGGCCTCGGCCGAGGGGATCACCCGGTCGGCGGCCGCTCTGCGCGCCATGCGTGAGTCGCTCGACGGTGCCGTGGTCGTGATCGGGAACGCACCGACCGCCCTGCTGGAGATCGTGCGCCTGGAGCGTGAAGAGGGTGTGCGCCCGGCCTTGGTCGTGGCCGTGCCCGTGGGGTTCGTGGCAGCCGCGGAGTCCAAGGACGCACTGATGGCCTCGCCGCTCGCGCACATCACTCTGCCGGGGCTCCGTGGGGGCACTCCCATCGCGGTGGCGGCCACCAATGCCCTGGCTCGTCTGGCCGCGCCGGACGCCTCGGTGTTCGCGGGATCGCCGCGCGCGGAGAGAACCGGCGCCGGCGTCGAACGAGGAACTCCGTGCACATAGCCGAGGGCATACTCCCCGCAGAGTGGGCGGTGGCGTGGGCGGCGCCGGCTGCGGTCGCTGTCGCCGTGGGGCTGAGCCGGCTCAAGAAGCGCACCGTCGCCGACCCTTCGTTCAAGTCGTTGGTGGCCTTGATGGGCGCGGCTGTCTTTGCGATCAGCCTCATGCCCATCCCGGTGCCGGTGGCGGGCTCCGTGTCGCACCCGGCGGGGACGCCGCTCGCGGCTATTGTGGTGGGCCCGTGGGCGTCGGTGGTGCTCGCGGGCCTTGCCCTCCTCATCCAAGCCCTCTTCTTCGCCCACGGGGGACTCACCACCCTGGGCGCCAATATCGTCTCGGAAGGCATAGCGGGGTCCTTCGTGGGTTTCGCCTCCTTCTGGCTGGCGCGTCGTTGTGGAGCTTCGCTCTTTCGCGCCGGGTTCCTCGCGGGGATGTTCGGCGACCTCGCCGTCTATCTGGCCACGGCGTTCGAGCTGGGCCTGGGGCTCTTCCCGTGGAGCGGGTCGTTACGCGGAGGCGGGGCGCTCTTCCTCGCCTTCCTACCCACACAGCTCCCCCTCGCCGTGCTCGAAGGAGTGTTCACGGGCGGGGTGCTGCGGTCCCTCGCCGAGCTCAGACCCGACATAGCGCGCGGCTTGGGCCTGGGCCGGGGCGATGCAGTTCCGCCCGCCCCGCGTGACGGCCGGATACGGCATCACTGGAGGCGCGGGAGCCGGGGCGTGCGTGTGGCGATCGTCGGGCTGGCCGTGCTCGTGGCCGTGGTGTCGCTGGGCGGCCTGCTCTGGGCCATCGCCCTCACCACGGGCGACTGGGTGGGCATCGATGCAGGGATCATGGAGCGGGTGGCCGAGGAGAGGGGCAGGGCGGCATGGACGCCGTTCATCAACACCGACGTGGGCGACCTTCTCCTCTTCATGTTCTTCGGCGGCGCCGTCGCTGCGGGGGCGGCCGTGGGATGGGTTGTGCAGGGGATGCGCGCGCGGAGCCCCTCGGGGCGCGCTTCTGCGTCGGGGGGCCATGCGGGGAGCCATGCGGGGGGCGGCGTGGGGGGCTCTGTGGGGAGCGGCGCGGCGCGCGACGACTCCACCGCGCGTGCCTCTGGGCGGTGGCGGCGCGGGATCTGGGGGCTGGTGGGTGGAGTGCTCGTCGTGCTGGTCCTCTGGGGCTGGCTCGCCCCGGGTCTTTCGCTGGGCCCGCTCGACGGCGCGCATCTGAGGACGGTCGCTCGGGTCATCGCCGATCCCTCCGGCGAGCAGGTGCTGAGCGCCCGCGGTGGTGACGCCGTGCTCTTCGCGTTCACGGTCGCCGGTCTGGTCTTGGGAGTGGCTGCCGGCTGGTCGGCTTCGAAGCGGTTCGCCGGCGGCCGTCCGCGCCTGCGCCTGCCGCGTCTGCACGGTTCCCACGACGTACGTGCCGGCGATCGTCAGGCGTGGAAGACCACGGTCCTCTCTGCCATCGACGCTCGGGTGAAGCTGGCTGTGGGCGCGGTCCTCCTCGGCGTGAACCTCGTGGCCGGCCAAGGGTTCTCTCTGCTTCTTCTGGCCGTTTGCCTGGCGGTTCTCCTGGCGGTGGTGCGCGTGCGGTGGATCGCACTGGTGTTGCGGATGCTTCCTGCCCTGGTGGTGGGCGTGATGCTGGTGGTGCTTCGGGGGCTCACGATCCCGGGGCAGCCTGTGATCTTGATCGATCTGCCGCGTCTCGCGCCGGTGGTGGTGAGCAGCGAAGGGCTGGCGGCGGGATTCGATCTTGCCGCGGTTGTGCTCGCGGGCGTCTCCCTACTCCTGCTCCTCGGCCTGAGCACTCCGCTCCCCGCGCTGCTGGGAGCGCTCCGCTGGTACAGGGTGCCCGGTCTGCTCATCGACCTCGGCATGTTGATGTACCGCTACCTGTTCTTGTTCGTGGAGGAGGCGCAGCGGATGCGCCAAGCGCAACGTCTCCGGGGGCCCGAAGTGCCCTGGCGGCGTGCCATGGGTGGCTTCAACAGCTTGGGCGCCAACCTCCTGATCCGGTCCTACGATCGATCGCAGCGGGTGTACGACGCCCAGCGGCTTCGTGGAGGTGAGCGGCGACCATGATGAACAGCCCCTGGGGAGGCTCTAGTATCGACGGATCGACGGTGACCTTCGCCCACACGGGCTTCGTCTACCCCGGGGGCGTGAGAGCCCTCGACGGCGTCGACATCACCATCCGGTCGGGCGACTTCACCGCGGTCATGGGTGCCAACGGCGGCGGGAAATCGACCATGCTCAAGTTGCTCGTGGGCCTGCTGCATCCCAGCGAAGGGCGCGTGTCGGTCGACGACGTCGAGGTGGGTCACGACACCTTCAACCAGGTTGCGGCCATGGTGGGGTACCTCTTCCAGGACCCGAACGACCAGCTGTTCTGTCCCACGGTGGCCGCGGACATCGCCTACGGCCCGGAGAATCTCGGGCTTGGGGGCGCCGAAGTGGAGCGGCGGGTGGAGTGGTCGGCGAAGACGTGCGGCGTGTTCGAGCTGCTCGACCGGCCCATCCACGCCCTGAGCTACGGGCAGAAGAAGCGGGTCGCGCTCGCCGGGGTCTTGGCCATGGGTCCGCGCGCGCTGGTTCTCGACGAACCCTCCTCGAGTCTCGACCCCATGGCCGAGGCGGCCCTCATGCGCCTCTTGAAGGGGCTGAACGAACGAGGTCTCACCGTGATCATGGCCACCCACGACGTCGATCTGATCCCGCTGTACGCGCACCGCATCATCCTTCTCCGCGGCGGTCATGTCGCGGCGGAAGGGCCGTTGGCGGAGGTGTTCGCGGAGGGCACCCACCTCGAGGGGTGCGATCTGCGGTTGCCCAGGATCGCCTATCTGTTCGACATCTTCTGCGACGAGAGCACTCGTCCGCTGACCGTGGGCCAGGCACGGAAGGAACTGGTGCGTATGGTGGAACAGGGCCGCCTCGACCTGGTGCCGATCCTGCTCCCGAAGGAACGAGGGGGCGCGGCGTGACGACCTCTGCCGCCCCTGCCGACGCGCCCGACAAGAACGAGGCGACCACCGCCCTTCGCCGCGGGTATACCACCGGCGCCTGCGCGCAGGCGGCGGTCACCGCCGCCCTGATCGGCGGCGCGCCCGGCGAAGGCAGCGTCGAAGTGACTCTTCCCGGGGGCGAGACCGCGCTGCTTCCGTTCCGCCGGGAGGAAGACGGCGTGGTCTGGGTGGTGAAGGACGCGGGCGACGACCCCGATGTCACGCACGGTCTGGCGATAGGCGCCTACGTCGAGAGCACACCGGGCGTTCATGCGGTCAAGGCCGGAGAGGGCGTGGGTGTGGTGACGCTGCCCGGGCTGGCCATCGAGCCGGGCGCGCCCGCCATCAACCCGGCACCGCGGGACGCCATCCTCGACGAGTTGCGCCGCGGCCGTCCGGCCGGGGCCACCGCCACTATCCTGGCCCCGGGCGGCGAGGAACTCGCCCGGCGCACGCTGAACCCGCGGCTGGGCATCGTGGGGGGCGTCAGCATCCTGGGCACCACCGGCAGGGTAGAGCCCTGGTCGGTCGAGGCCATGCGCGATTCCCTGGTCCCCCAGCTGGACGTGGCCGAGGCTCGGGGTCGGTCGACCCTTGTCTTCGTGTTGGGTTCGAAGGGACGCCGCCTCGCCGAAGCGGCGGGCGCCGACCCGCGCGATGTGGTCGAGGTGGCCAACGAAGTGGGGTGGATGCTCGAGAGGGCCGCGGACCGCGGCTTCGCGGGCGTGACCGTGCGCGGCCACGTGGGCAAGCTGGTGAAACTGGCCGCGGGCATCTTCGACACGCACTCGCGGGTGGCCGACGCTCGCCTGGTCACCTTGGCCGCCTATGCGGGCGCGGGCGGCGTGGCTCCCGAGGAGATCCGCGGCATGCTGGCCATGACCACGGCCGACTTCGCCGCCGCGAGACTGAACGAACTCGGCCGAGCCGACGTGCTCTCGGCGGTCGCTGAGGCGGCTGCCCTCGCCTGTCGCGAGCGCTACGGTCTGCCGGTGCGTGTGGTGCTGCTCGATCGCGCCGGCGTCGTTCTGGGGGAGGGATGAGCATGGTGGAACGCGGTCGTCTGCTGGTGGTGGGAGTCGGGCCGGCGGAGCGGGAGTACCTCACGCCTGCCGCGGCGCGTCTGGCGAGATCGTGTGAGGCTTTCGTGGGCGGAGCGGCCGCGCTTCGCGCGGCGCCGGCTTGGGGCGAGCGGGTGGAGATCTCTGGCCCGCTCGACTCCGTGCTCGACCGCGTGGGCCTTCTCCTCGAGCAAGGGAAGCGCGTGTGCGTGCTCACCTCCGGCGATCCGGGGTACTTCGGCATGTTGGCGGCGCTGGAGCGTCGCTTCCCGGGGGAGGCGGTGGTGGAGCCGGGCGTATCGTCCACTCAGCTGCTGGCCGCCAGGCTGGGGCTTGCCTGGCAGGAGTTGACGCACACGTCGGTGCACGGGCGCGCGCTTGAGGCCCCCGACTTCACCGACCGCCCCATCGCCGTGCTCTGCGGCGGCGACAACACTCCCGAGGCCGTGGCCTCGCTGCTCCTCGATGTGGGGTGGCAGGCGCAGGCGGCGGTTGGTGTAGGCTTGGGAGGCCCGCACGAGAGTGTGACCGTGGGCGATCTCCCCGCGATCGCGGCAGGCGCCTTCGGCTCTCCCGCAGTGATGATCGTCGCTCCTGACGCGTGGCTCCGCGAGGGCAACCGGCCTTTCGCCGCCCGGCGCGACGATCCGGCCGCAGGCTCGGCTCCTTCCGGCGCCGTGGCCCCGGGCATCGCAGACGAGGAGTTCGAGCGACTCGAGCAGGTGCCGCTCTCACGGTGGGAGGTGCGCTCGGTGCTTGCTTCGGTCGCGCGCCCCGCCTCACGGCGTGTGATCTGGGACGTGGGCGCGGGCAGCGGTGGATTCTCCGTCGAACTCGCACTCCTCTCCCCGGACGCGCGCGTGATCGCGTTCGAGCGGGGATCCGCGGGGTGCGAGGCGATCCGCAGGAACGCTCAGCACTTCGGGGCTCGGGTGGAGGTGGTCGAGGGGACGGCCCCCGATGCGCTTCCCTGCTCTGGCGACGAGACGCGACCCGACTTGGTGGTGATCGGTGGCTCCGGCGGACGATTGGAGGAGATCCTGACTGCCGTGGCCGGCTGCATCAAGCCGGGCGGGCGCGTCATCGTGACGGCGGTGACTCTGGAGACCGCCGGGAACGCGGCCTCCTTGCTCTCGTGGGAGCCGTGGATGGGACTCGACGCAGTACAGCTGGCGACCGCACATCTGGAGAAGGCCGGGATCATGCGCGGGGCGAACCCCGTGACGATCGTGTGGGCCGACAAGGAGGATCGACCGTGACGGACTCCCGCACAGGGACGCTCTACGCATTGGGCCTCGGCCCGGGGGACCCCGGGCTCGTGACGATGCGGGCGGTGGAGATCCTGCGCTCGGGCCCCGTGGTGGCCTATCCGCTGGATGCCGACGGCGGGCCGGGCCGCGCCTTCCGCATCGCGGAGGGCTATCTGGACGCCGACGTGGAGAGCCTACCTCTCCACATGCCCATGACGACCGACTCGGACGCTCTGACCGAAGCCTGGGACGCTGCTGTCTCGGTGATCTCACGGGTGACCGAAGCGGGCCGCGACGTCGCCTACATCTGTCTGGGTGACGCTCTTCTGTACGGCAGCTTCGGCTACCTCCTCAGCAGGTACTCGGGCCCCGTGAACGTCGTGCCGGGGGTGATCTCTCCAGTGGCAGCGGCGGCTGCGCTGAAGATACCGCTGGTCGAAGGACGCGAGCCCCTCACCATCGTGCCCGACGGGGGGGATCTGGCTCTACTGGAGGGCGCCCTGGCACTCGGGGGCACCGTGGTGATCATGAAGCCGTCGCGCCTCAGAGCTGAGGGCGCCGCGCTGCTCGCGCGGGCCGGCGCTCTCGGACGAGCCTGGGTGCTCGAGGACGTCACCCTGCCGGGTCAGCGGGTCTATCCGGCCGGCTCGGTGGACACGCTGACCGCACTGCCGTATTTCAGCGTGGTGACGGTGCTGGCGCCGGGCCGCGCGCTCGATCGAAGTGGGAAGGAAGGTGAGGGCGCATGAGCGGCGCGCCGGTACTCTTCGTCGGAGCCGGGCCGGGAGATCCGGAGCTGATTACCCTGCGAGGCGCTCGCGCGCTGGCGGAGGCCGATGTGGTGGTGTGGGCCGGGTCGCTGGTGCATCCGGCGCTTCTCGGCCATTGTCGAGAGGGTATCGAGATCCACGATTCGGCGGCGCTCGATCTGCCCCGCATCGTGGAGATCATGGTGGAGGGCTACCGGGCGGGACGGTCGGTGGTGCGGCTCCACACCGGCGACCCCTCGCTGTACGGCGCCATCGCGGAGCAGATCGACGAACTTGATGCGGTCGGTGTGCCCCATGCGGTGGTGCCGGGAGTGAGTTCGTTCGCGGCCAGTGCGGCGGTTCTGCAGGCGGAACTCACGCGGCCGGGCCTCTCCCAGACGGTCATCCTCACGCGTCGCGCGGGTCGCACCCCCGTGCCGGCCGGACAGGACCTCTCCTCATTGGCGTCCCATGCGGCCACCATGTGCATCTTCCTCAGCGTGGGTGGCATCGGTGAGGTCGTCGACGACCTGCTGGTGCACTACCCGCAGAGCACGGCTGCGGCAGTGGTGGCGAACGCCACCTGGCCGGAACAGCGGATCGTGCGGGGCACGCTGAGCGACATCGCCCAGAAGGTCACCGAAGCGGGTATCGAGAAGACCGCCATGATCGTAGTGGGTGACGTGCTGGCCGAAGCCGGCGAACGATCAAAGCTCTACGACCCAGGGTTCTCGCACGGCTACCGACGCGCCTCCGGCGCGTCGGCGCACCTCGACGACACGCGGGGAGCGGATGACTGAACGACCCCCGCACTCCGACGCGGCGCCCGACAGGGCACCCGAGAACGCGCCCGACAACGCCCCAGACTCGGCGCCGGGCCCGGCGTCCGACCGCGTGCTGAACCCGGCGGCCGACCCCCGGCCGGCGGGGTCGATCGCGGTGTTCGCGCTGACTCCGGGCGGAGCACGCACCGCGGAGCGCATCGTCTCGGCCGTGGGCGGCGGCCTTCACCTGCCGGAGAGGCTTCTCGCCGCGGGTGGCGGCACGCACCGTCCGGCCGCCCCTGCCCCCCGTCCCTCCGCCGCTCCCGGTCCGGCCGTCGCCGGTTTCACCGGCGTCGCGGCCGCGCTCCAGCGTGAGTTCCGGGCGGGAACCGCCCTCGTCTGCGTGATGGCGACAGGAGTCGTGGTTCGCTCGCTCGCTCCCGTCTTGCGCAGCAAGCTGGAAGACCCGGCCGTGATCGTGGTGGACGAACTAGGGCGGTTCGTGGTGCCCCTGCTCTCGGGTCACGTGGGTGGCGCGAACGCACTTGCTCGGCGCATCGCCGGGACTCTAGGCGCGCAGGCGGTGCTGACCACATCGACTGACGTCCAAGGTCTCCTCGGCCCGGATCTTCTTGCCGTGGCTCTCGATGCCCGCGTCGAGGACGCGGCCGCTCTTCTGCCGGCTTCGGCGGCGCTGGCTTCCGGTCGGCCGGTCGACCTGTGGGTCGATCCGGCGGAGGTGGGGGGCGCGACGGCCTTCCTCAGCGACCTCGCCGGGTACCGCCTCCGGGCCATCGGCGTTGTGGATCGTGTCGTCCCGCCGTCCCACGAAGCAGGAGACCGGTCGGAGGTCGCCGTCGTCGTGAGTGCCGCGGGGAACATCGGCGCGTCAGCGCAGCCCGAGTCGGAGGTAGTGTTGCGGCTCATCCCCAGATGGATCGTGGCTGGGGTGGGGTGCACGCGGGGCACGCCGGCCGCCGCCCTCGTCGGAGCCGTGCGCGAAGCGCTCGAGTCGGCGGGCCTGCGGGCGGAGTCATTGCGCGCCTTGGCGTCGGTGCGGGCCAAGTCGGACGAACCCGGGCTTGAGGAGGCCGCCGGGGAACTCGGGGTGCCCCTGGTCTTCGCCGACGACGAGCAGGTGGAGGCCCAGATCGTGGCCTACGGCTTGGCCGAGAGCGACTGGGTGAGAAAGAGCATCGGTGTGGGCGCCGCATCGGAGCCGGCGGCCCTCTGGGCCGCGGGTCCGGGCGCTGTCCTGGTGCAGCACAAGATCGCACGGGACGGTATCACCGTCGCACTCGCCCGCATGGGCGGCGAAGCAGTGGTGGCCGCACGAGAAGAGAGGTGGGCGCTGTGATAGCTGCCGTGGGCATCGGACCGGGGGCGACCGCCGCCCTCACGGAGGAAGCGGCGGAGGTGCTGCGGGCGGCAGACGTCGTTGTGGGGTACCGTCCCTACGTCGAGATGATCGCGCACGTGCTCGGCCCCGATGCTGTCATGGAGAGTTCGGGCATGCGGCAGGAGGTCGACCGCTGCCGCCGGGCCCTGGAACTGCATCGTGAAGGCCGGGCCGTGGTGGTGGTGTCCAGCGGTGACGCCGGAGTGTACGGCATGGCCGGGCTCCTCATGGAGATCGACCCCACCGCCGACGTGCGCGTGGTGCCGGGCATCACCGCCGCCCAGGCGGCCGCGGCGCGCCTGGGGGCTCCCCTGATGAACGACTTCATCGTCCTCAGCTTGAGCGACCTGCTGACCCCCCGCAGCGAGGTGCTGCGCCGCGCCGACGTGGCCGCCGGGGCCGACCTTGTCACATGCCTCTACAACCCCACCTCTCGGCGCAGGCGTCCGCTGTTCGAGGAGGTGGTGCGTCTGTTCCTCGGACGGAGGCCCGCGGAGACTCCCGTGGGCTGGGTGCGCAACGCCTACCGTCCCGAGGAGGAGGTGCACTTCACCACGCTGGGCGCCCTCGCCGACGAGCCGATCGATATGTGGTCGGTGGTGATCATCGGGTCCAGCCGCACTGAGATGCTGGGTGGCAGACTGGTCACGAGGCGAGGGTACGCCGAACGATACGGTGTCGACAGCCCGGACGAAGCCCCCGCCGCGGCTGCGGAGAGTGCCACCGAGGCCGCCGCCCGCCCCGGCCCCCGCCGCCTCTACATGCTGGGCGGCACCGGCTTCGCCCGGCGGCTGGCGGTCGACCTCGAGGACGCCGGGTACCAGGTGCGTCTCTCTGTGGCGACCCCGCTCGGCGCCGCCGAAGTGGAGCGGGAGCCCGCGGGAGGCGTGCGGGTCGGCAGGCTGGGGACGCCGGGGTTGGTGCGGGAGATCGCATCCTGGGGCGCGGGAGCGCTCGTCGATGCCACCCATCCGTACGCCGTCGAGGCCAGCCGCACGGCCGTGTCGGCGGCCGCCGCAGCCGGCGTACCACTGGTGCGGGCCGAGCGGGCTTCGTGGGATCCCGGTGGCCAGGCAGGCACCGTCCGCGTATTCGAGACAGCGGACGAGCTCGCTCGCGAGCTGGTCACAACCGGCCGTCGCGCCTTCTTCACTGTGGGCTCCAAGGGCCTGCAGGATTTCTCGGGTCGCGGCATCCGGCTGTTCGCGCGCGTTCTACCCACGCCCGGCTCGGTGGAGGCGGCGCTCCTGGCGGGAGTGGCGCCCGACGACCTCATCGCGGCGTATCCCCCCTTCGACGAGGCGTTCACCCTGGCGTGTCTGCGCCGGTTCGAGTGCGACGTGATCGTGAGTAAGGAGTCCGGCCGTGAGGGCGGGCTCGAAGAGAAGCTGGCCGCGGCCCGCGCCGCGGGAGCAGAACTGTTCGTAGTGGGGCGTCCCGCGGAAGCGGGGCTTGTCCACACAACCACGGAATCCATCTTGAGAGCATTGGAGGAGACATGGGCAGGATCCTGATCGAAGGCGACGACACACTTCTGGGGGCGCTCCGCGAAGCCGCGCAGCCAACCTACATGTGCACCATCGCCTCGTCCGACACCGGCGCCATCGAGGGCATTTCGATCGCCGGCGCTTCGGCCGACATGCGCAAGTACACCCCTCCGGCCGACATGGAGGCGCTCTTCTACGGGAGCGCGCGGTGCATCCCGGGGGTCGCTGCCACGCCGGACGGTATTCCGTCTCCCGTGATCATCACGATGGCCGCGTTGAGCTCGATGCGGCTGCCCATCTTCGTGGTCGACGCGGGGAGCGAGGTCGCTCCGCAGACGCCGTACGTGCGTCTGGGTGGGTCTCCGGCGCGCTCCGTGGTCACAGGTCACGCCGTCGAGGATGCGGAACTGATCTTCGAGCGAGGGTGGCATCTGGGGGCGAACATGGCCAAGCTCACCGACTTCCTGATCCTGGGCGAGTCGGTGCCGGCCGGCACCACGACGGCGCTCAGTGTCATGCTCGCTCTGGGTCTGGACGCGGAGGGCAAGGTCTCGTCCACCATGATCGGGGGAGCGCACGAGCTCAAGCAGGCGGCTGTGGACCTGGGCTTCAAGGCTGCGGGTATCACGAAGGGATCGCTGGAGAGCACACCACTGCGCGCTGTGGCGGCGGTGGGCGATCCCATGCAGGCCGCCGTCGCCGGCATCGCGTCGGCGGCGTCGGAGCACATCCCGGTGATGCTGGCCGGCGGAACGCAGATGGCGGCGGTAGCCGCGGTCATGGACCGGCTCGGTCAGGCCGACATGACCAACGTGTGTATCGGCACCACGCGTTGGGTGCTCCGGGACCCCGACGCCGACATCGTCTCTCTCGCCCAGCAGGCCGGCTGCCCGCGGGTGTACGCGGCCGATCTGGATTTCGGAGGGGCCCGTTTCGAGGGCATGCACATCTACGAAGCCGGCCTGGTGAAGGAGGGCGTGGGTGCCGGAGGCGCCGCCGTGGCGGCCCTCACCTACGGCGGGTTGGAGACCGACGAGTTACTGCGTCGCATCGAAGACGTCTACGAAGCCACCGTGCTCCCGATGCTCCAGGGCGCCTGAGAGAGGAGGGGGCCCCGTGGCCGGCAATGTCGGGCGGGGCCCCCACTGCACTTCGGCTTCGACGAGCGGGCCGGGCGTCCCGGATTCGCTCCACGTCGGCGACGACCACGTACGACTCCTTCTCGTGCTCGTGGCCGCGGACGATGTGCTCGTAGGACACTTCTTTCTCGCAGACCGAGCAGAAGCGCCGGTACTGGATCCGCCCGAAATCCTCATCGTGAAGCTGATGGAACCCCACGGATCTGGCCTCGGTGGCACCGAACACCTTGACCGGGATGGTGACGAGACCGAACGACACGGCCCCCTTCCACGTGACTCTCATTCGGTGCCTCCGGCCTCTCGCTCGCGCGCCCGGCGCATTCCGGCCGTGGAGCCGACCTGGAGCACGCTCGCACCTATCGTACCCGCTGAGTCCTCGGTCGATGCCCGCTCCGTCGTGCTACATTCCGTGGGGTTCCTACCGTACGGCTCCGGCGCCGTACACCGGAGGGAGGGCGTGGTTCGTGACTGAAGAGCGTAGAGCGGACGAGGGCGTCGAGCTCGGCCCCCCGACCCCCCACTCGACCCCCCACCCGACCCCCGACGTGACTCAGCATCCCGCTCGCCGCCCCCTTGCCGGCGACCCTCGCGCGCTTCTTGGCTTCTTCTCGCGATTGCCCGTGGGCGCGTCGGCCCGGCTGGAAGACGTAGTGGCAGCCTTCACGCTGGTGCCCCTCGTGGGGTGGACCATAGGGCTGATCGCGGGTGCGATCGCTCTGGTAGGGGGTTCCATCCTGCCGGCGACACCCATGGCCGCGCTGCTGCTGCTGGTCGTCGTGGGCTTCACCGGCTTCAATCAGACCGACGGGCTGCTCGACCTCGGCGACGGACTCATGGTGCACGGAGACACCGAGAAGCGGCTACGCGTCATGCACGATCACTCGGCGGGTGTGGGCGCCGTGTCCGCGGTGCTCTTCACCTACCTGCTCGGCTTCGCCGCGCTCGCGGGCATCGCCGCTCAGACCGCAGCCTTCGCGGACGCCGGGTGGCTCGGCGCGGGGTCGAGAGTCCTGGCCGCGGCGGTGGTGCTGGCCGAGGTCGCGGCGCGTCTCCCCTATCTGCTGCTCGCCTGGCTGGGTCGCCCCTCTCACGGTGGGCTCGGTTCTCAGTTCCTCGAGGGGTTCGGCGCGCGACACGCGTTGGTGGGACTGGCGGCGGCGGCGCCGGTTGTGCTCGCGGGATGGTGGCTCGGCTGGCTGCCCGTGGTCCTAGCCGCCGCCGCCGCCCTCCTAGTGGCCGTGTGGCTCCTGCGCACGGCGACCCGCCTGCTCGGCGGTATCGGTGGCGACGTACTCGGCGCCTCGCAGGAGCTGGCCCGCACCGCGGCGCTGCTGGCGATATCGGTGGGGCTCGCCCTATGAGCGACGCCCGGTTCGACGCCCTCCTGTTCGGCACCACCTCGTACGTGCTCCCCGCCGGCCTCCTGCCGAACGTGCGGCTTCTGGCGCCGTACGTCGACGACATCGAGCTCATCCTCTTCGAGGGCGAGGCGTCGAACCTCCCCTCTCGGGCGGATGTCCGCGACATCGGCCTCATGGGCGCCGACTCGGCCTGCGGGTTCACGGTACACCTACCCTTGGATGTGGGCATCGGCGAGGACGATCGCGACCTCCGGCGTCGGGCCCAGGAGACCTGCCTGCGCGTGGTGGATCTCACACTCGGTCTCGAGCCTCACGCGTTCGTCGTGCACCCCGAGCTCCCACTGCGCTACCACCCGGCTTTCGGTGAGCGGCCTGAGTCTCTGCACGAACTGCCGGCTGAGGTACATACGCAGTGGCAGGAAGCCCTTGGAGAGTCCCTGGCCCGGCTCCGGCGAGAGACGGGTGAGTTCCCCCTCGCGGTGGAGAACCTTCAATTCCCCTACGAGTGGGTAGACGACCTCCTCGACACCCACGATCTCGGCGTCACCTTGGACGTGGGGCACTTGCTCATGCACGGTGGCGACGTGGAGGAGCACCTGGAGCGCTTCGGGCGTCGCCTGAGCGTGGTGCACCTGCACGGCATCGTGGACGGCGTTGACCATCGAGAGATCGGCGCCTTCCCTCCGGAGGAACTCGAGCACATCCTCGACGCGGTGGCCGCAGCGCACACCGACCGGCCCGTCGCGGGGCGGCGAAGCCCCGGGCGTGTGGTGGTCTCGATGGAGGTGTTCGGGTGGAAGCCCACCGTGTCGTCGCTGCGCACCTTGGCCGA
Organism: Actinomycetota bacterium; assembly: GCA_018830645.1. Classification (GTDB taxonomy): domain Bacteria; phylum Actinomycetota; class Thermoleophilia; order RBG-16-64-13; family RBG-16-64-13; genus JAHJSA01. The sequence continues at coordinate 47,087 of JAHJSA010000071.1, read as the reverse complement.
CGTGCTCGGCGAGGGTCGCGGTGACCTATTCCGTCAGGCCGCGGAGGCCGTGGTCGACGAACTACCCCGCTGGAAGACCGGGGAGGTCTGAGGAACCGCCGAGCCGCCCGTCGTGGTCCTCGCGGAGGACTACACGATAGAGGCGTTCACCACGAACTCCGGCGGCTGATGCATGTGGCGCTTCACCGTGCACAACTCGACGGCGTTCACGACGGCGGCCTTGTATTTCTCGGGGAAGTCCGACGGCAGGTGCAGGTCGAGCACGATGCGGCCGATCAGGCCCGCTTCGGGGTCGCGCTCGGTGCGCAGCGTGATGCCGGCGCCCTCGGTGGAGATATCGCGCTGCTGCATGAAGCCCAGCATGAAGATGCCGGCGCACGTGCCGATGCTCGCGATGAAGAGGTCGAACGGAGCCGGCGCGGTGTCGTCACCCCCGCCGTGCTCGGGCTGGTCTGTCTCGATCGTGAAGCCCTTGTAGTCCGCGAACACCCGCTTGTTGCCGGGGAAGTAAACCTTCATCTCCATCAACGGGACCTGCCTTTCGATTCGTTCATGTATACCGGGTCCGCGGGGACCAGCCGGGATCGCCGCTCTCCGCAACCGGGTCCGCGGGGATCAGCCCGGGACCGCCCGCGTTCCGCGTGCGCCTCGTAGCATATACCATAGGGGGTATATTGGCCAGAGGTGCGAATCAATCCCTAAGCCTTACGGAGGGGGTGGTGGATCTGAGAAGACAGAAGCCCCCGACGCGTACTGTCGAGGGCCTCTGAGCGGCCGGCTGAACGTCCGGCGGGGGATTCCGGACGGAAGGGAGAGCCGGCCTAGAAGTCCATGGGATAGATGCTATCACTGCGGAGCGCGTGGATCAGCGCCCGGCAATCCTCTTCGAAGGCCTCGTGATCCAGCCGGTCCACCTCTTCGAGGAGCTGCTGGAACCCCCCTTCGAGCGCATAGGAGAGGCGGTTCACCTGATCCTGGTCGAGGGTGACGTCGTAGCGCACGTAGCACTCCGGACACCGCACCGTCACCTGCCACGTACTGTCGTCCATCCTCAGCCAATCCTGAGGTTGGGCGAGATGGGAGGCGCACCGCGTGCACACCTGGGGTTCCTGCTTCTTGTGTACCGGGTCCTTCATTATCACCGCCATCGGGATCGGGCCACGTTGCTCTGCTTCTTCCCTATCGGCGCGTTGGTCGGCAGGGTTTAGCACGTGAGTCGATTTCTGGCGACATGCTGAGTGTTCACGGCGACCCGGTGTCGGGAAGAAGCCCTGTCCGATGGAACGGCCACCCGATCACAGCTCGATCCCGCCCCTGAACTTCGCCTCGGGCGCCGCCGCTACCCTCGCGGATCCGCATGCGGCTGCCTCGCCCCGGTCCTCAGCCGGTATAGGCGCCGCCGGTGCAGCCGCCGCGGTCAGTGCGGCCGTCAGCGCCATGCTGCGCGATGCCGTACGCGGCGAGGTGCGTTTCGACCGCGGCAGCCGTGCCCTCTACGCCACCGATTCCTCCAACTACCGGCAGGTGCCTATCGGTGTGGTGATCCCCCGCGACGCCGCCGACGTGGAGGCCGCCGTCGCGGTGTGCCGCGAGCATGGTGTGCCGATCTTGGCGCGCGGCGGCGGCACCAGCCTGGCCGGCCAGGCCTGCAACGTCGCCGTGGTGCTCGACTTCTCGAAGTACATGAACAACATCCTTGAGTTAGACCCCGAACGTCGTATCGCCCGCGTGCAACCCGGGGTGATCCTCGACGACCTGCGCGATGCCGCCGAGGAACACCACCTCACCTTCGGCCCCGACCCCTCCACCCACGACCGCTGCACCATGGGAGGCATGATCGGGAACGACTCCTGCGGCGTGCACTCGGTCATGGCCGGTAAGACCGTGCACAATGTGGTGGAACTCGACGTGCTCACCTATGACGGACACCGGTTCCGCGTGGGCGAGACCGGCCAGGAGGAACTCGAGACCATCCTCGCCGCCGGCGGTCGCCGCGCCGAGATCTACGCGGGTCTCCTGAGCCTCCGCGACCGATACGCCGACCTCATCCGCGAGCGTTTCCCCGACATCCCGCGACGGGTCTCCGGCTACGGGCTCGACCAGCTGCTGCCCGAGAACGGGTTCAACGTCGCACGCGCCCTGGTGGGCAGCGAGAACAACTGCGTGATCGTGCTTGAAGCGACGGTGAGACTCGTGCACAGTCCTCCGGCCCGTTCGACGGTGGTGCTCGGCTATCCCGACATCAGTCAGGCGAGCCGGCACATCACCACGGTGCTCGACCACGGGGTCATCGGGCTGGAAGGCATCGACGACGTCATCGCCGACAACATCCGGGTGAAGTCGCCGGCCGAGAAGAAGCACCTGCTCCTGCTCCCGGGCCGAGGCTGGCTCTTCGCCGAAGTGGGCGCCGACACCCGCGAGGAGGCCGACGCGAAGGCTCGGTCTCTCGTCGAGGCGCTCGAGCGCGAGGACGACCCGCCCACCGTGCGGGCCTTCGAGGACCCCGCCGAGGCGAAGCTGGTGTGGGCGATCAGAGAGGCCGGGCTCGCCGCCGCCGCCCGCGGCGCCGGCGACGAGCCCGGCTGGCCCGGATGGGAGGACGTGGGCATCGCCCCCGAGAAGCTCGGCGACTACCTGCGCGACTTCGTGGTGGAAGCCGCGGAGCTGGCCGTGAGCTACGGTGGCTCGCTTTCGGGCGAGCACGGCGACGGACAGGCCCGCGGCGAACTCCTGCCCATCATGTACGGCGACGAGTGGATGGAGGCCTTCCGGGAGTTCAAGCGGCTCTGGGACCCGGCGGGCATGATGAACCCCGGCAAGTTGCTCGACGCCCGCCCCCTCGACGAAGACCTCCGCCTGGGCGTGGGCTACGAACCCGTGCACCCGGCCACGGAGTTCAGCTTCGCCGACGACGCCGGCAGGTTCGGCGACGCGTTGCTGCGCTGCGTGGGTGTGGGCAAATGCAGGCGCAACAAGCACGGGGTCATGTGCCCGAGCTACATGGCCACCCTCGAAGAGACGCACTCCACGCGCGGCCGCGCCCGGCTCCTGTGGGAGGCGCTTCAGGGCGACCTGCTCACCGGAGGCTGGCGGAACGAGGAGGTGCGCGAGGCCCTCGACCTCTGCCTGGCCTGCAAGGCCTGCAAGGGTGAGTGCCCCGTCAACGTGGACATGGCCACCTACAAGGCCGAGTTCCTCTCGCACTACTATCGCGGCCGGGTGAGACCGCTCTCCGCGTACACCATGGGCCTGATCTACTGGTGGGCCCGCTTGGCCTCGCTCGCCCCCACGGTGGCGAACCGGGTGGCGCAGGGGCGAGTCACCGGTGCCCTGGCGAAGCGCCTGATCGGGGTGGCGCCGGAGCGCCGTCTGCCCGAGTTCGCTCTCCGCACCTTCAAGAACTGGTTCCGGCGGGAGCATCAGCCTTGGGACGGCGGCCCCGAGGTGATCCTCTGGCCCGACACCTTCAACAACCACTTCCACCCCGCCACCGCCCGGGCGGCCGTCCACGTGCTGGAGGCCGCGGGGTTCCGGGTGACCGTGCCCCAAGAGCGCTTGTGCTGCGGCCGCCCGCTCTACGACTTCGGCATGCTCGGGCTCGCGAAGCGCCTCCTCCTCAAGGTGCTCGACGCGCTCGGGCCGCGGCTCGAGGCGGGGGTGCCCGTGGTTGGTCTGGAGCCGAGTTGCCTCTCGGTGTTCCGCGACGAGCTGGTGGGTCTGTTCCCCGACGACCCGCGGGCCCGCCTTCTGGCGGCGCAGAGTTTCACACTCGCCGAGTTCCTCGATGGCGCCGCGGCCGGGCTCGGCGCCCAGTACGCGAAGCCGGTGGGCGGTGATTTCCGTCTGCCTGGGCTCGAAGGTGAGGCGGTGCTTCATATCCACTGCCACCAGCGGGCCGTCCTCGGCTCCGAGGCCGACGGGCGGGTGCTACGCGGCCTGGGCCTCGAGGTCGCCGAACTCGATTCCGGCTGCTGTGGCATGGCCGGTCCGTTCGGCTTCGACGAACGCCACTACCCGGTCTCGGTGCAGGCAGGCGAACGCGTGCTCCTGCCCGCGGTGCGCGCCGCGTCCGAGGAGGCCCTCGTCGTGGCCGACGGCTTCAGTTGCCGCGAGCAGGTGGCGCAGCTCAGCGATAGGCAGGCCCTCCACCTGGCCGAAGTGCTCGCCCTCGCGCTGCATGGCGACGTCCCGGCGGGTCGATAGTCGCGCGCGTGATCTTCCGACGCCATATAACGCCTGAGGCCGCCGGCCCTGAGACCGCCTCCGGAGGCGCCGATCCGGTCGCCCCGAAGACTCCTCGCCACCCGCCGGGATCTCCCGCCGGCTCGAGAGGTCAGTTCGGACCGAAACTTTCGACCGGGGCGTGTGGAACGAAGTCCCTGCTGGTTCCGCGATAGTCGTCGAACCAGAAAGCCTCTGGGTTGCTCCCGTAAGCCATGAAACGCAGCCTCTTGGCGGGATCGGCCGAGCGATGGTAGCGGAAGAAGGTCTGCCTCCGGGTGCGGCCCACCACTTCGATCTTTCCGGACGTGTGCGACATCACCAAGCGGGCGCGCATGGCCGGCCCGGAGCAGCGGGCTCGAGCGCTCTCGAAGATGGCGAAGGCTTCCTCCACCGGCACCGCGAAGTGATGGTTGCCTTTCGTGGGGCGCCCGATGAACACGTAGTAGGGGGGTATGCCCGCGTACGACAAGCGGTTGAACAGCTCGCCGAGTATCACGGGGTCGTCGTTCACTCCGCGCAGCAGCGGTGTCTGGTTGGCGGTCACCGCGCCGGCCTGCTGCAGGAGTCCGATGGCTTCGAGGGCCTCCGGCGTCAGTTCGCCCGGGTGGTTGAAGTGGGTCATCACGTAGATCTTGCGGTCGTCGCGGCCGTGACGCTGCAGCATGTCGAGCAGCGTCGGGTCGTCGATGACGCGGAAGGGGTTGAGCGCGGGCATCTTGGTGCCCAATCGGATGATCTGCACGTGATCAATGGAGCGGAGTTCGCCCAGGATGCGGTCGAGCCGCTTCGTCGAGAGAAGGAGTGCGTCGCCGCCGGTGAGCAACACGTTGTTAATCTCCGGATGAGCGCGGATGTACTCGATGCCGGGGCCGACATCGCGCACGACCTCCGTGTTCTCCTGCATGAAAAGGCGCTTGCGGAAGCAGAATCGGCAGTATCCTCCGCAGCGGTCGTTCACCAGTAGGAGCCCGGTGCATTCGTACTTGTGCTCGAGTCCGGGCGTCTTCGTGTAGGCGTGCTCGTTCGAGGCGTCCAGGTGACCCCAGTCCTCGAGTTCCTCGGTGCTGGGGATGATGATGCGGCGCAACGGATCCGCCGGGTCGCTCCAGTCGATCAGCCCGAGGTAGTAGCTGTTCGCGCGAAAAGCGTAGAGGTCGGCTACCTCCGTCAGAGCGGCCAGCTCACGCTCCGAAAGGCCTTCGATCTGCTCCAGCCGGGTGACATACCGTGTCTTCTCGAAGACGAGCCTCGCCATGGGACCTCCTTTGTGCACATCGTCGGCTGATCGTAGGGACGATCATTCGACTCCGGCGAAGGGGGTGGACGCTCACTATACCCCATTGGGCCTGCTCACTCCAGCAGTATGTAACAAGTGTTACGCAGCGATCGCGACGACGGCACGCCAAGCGTTTTCCACAGAGATGCCACCCAACAGTACCGTCTTTGCACACAATGGTGAGGTTGCCGTGCGTCATCCCATGGCCCATCGATTCCTTCGACCCGTCTCAGGTTGTAGGATGGCTTCTGCCGTCACCGCTACACCAGGAAAGGCAGGCAGGCGTAACGTATGGCCCTCAAGAAGTCCGAACTCTACAGTTCCCTCTGGCAAAGCTGCGACGAGCTCCGCGGCGGCATGGATGCCAGCCAGTACAAGGACTACGTCCTCGTCCTGCTGTTCATCAAGTACGTCAGCGACAAGTACGCCGGTCGGCCCTACGCGCCGATCACGATCCCGCCGGGCGCCGGTTTCAAAGACATGGTCGCTCTCAAGGGCACGAGCGACATCGGCGACCAGATCAACAAGCGCATCATCGCCCCGCTGGCCAACGCCAACAAGCTCTCCGATTTCCCCGACTTCAACGACGCCACCAAGCTCGGCACGGGCAAGGAGATGGTGGACAGGCTCACCAATCTCATCGCCATCTTCGAGAATCCGGCCCTCGACTTCTCCAAGAATCGCGCCGACGGCGACGACATCCTGGGCGACGCCTACGAGTACCTCATGCGCCACTTCGCCACCGAGAGCGGCAAGAGCAAGGGCCAGTTCTACACTCCCGCGGAGGTCAGCCGCGTCATAGCGCAGATCATCGGCATCCGCAGCGCGAAGACCAGCGCCGCCACCACCGTCTACGACCCCACCACCGGCTCCGGCTCGCTGCTCCTGAAGGTCGGCGATGAGGCCGGCACTCCCGTTACCCTCTACGGCCAGGAGAAGGACGCCGCCACCAGCGGCCTCGCCCGGATGAACATGATTCTGCACAACAACCCGACCGCGGCGATCGCGCAGGGCAACACGCTGGCCGACCCCAAGTTCAAGGACGGGGACACCCTCAAGACCTTCGACTACGTGGTCGCCAATCCACCGTTCTCCGACAAACGCTGGAGCACGGGCCTCGATCCGCTGAACGATCCCTACGAGCGCTTCAAGCCCTTCGGCACGCCGCCCGCCAAGCAGGGAGACTACGCCTACCTGCTCCACATCGTCCGCTCGCTCAAGAGCACCGGCAAAGGCGCCTGCATCCTGCCGCACGGCGTGCTGTTCCGCGGCAACGCCGAGGCCGACATCCGCCGCTCCCTGGTGCGCAAGGGCTACATCAAGGGCATCATCGGCCTGCCCGCCAACCTCTTCTACGGCACGGGCATCCCCGCCTGCATCGTGGTCGTCGACAAGGAGGACGCCCAGGCCCGCAAGGGCATCTTCATGATCGACGCCAGCGGCGGCTTCATGAAGGACGGCCCCAAGAACCGTCTGCGGAGCATGGATATCCACAAGATCGTTGACGTCTTCAACCGGCGCCTTGAGGTGCCGAAGTATGCGCGCATGGTCCATTTCGCCGAGATCGAGCGGAACGACTTCAACCTCAACCTGCCCCGCTACATCGACAGCCAGACGCCCGAGGACCTGCAGGACATCGCGGGCCACCTGCAGGGCGGCATTCCCATCGCCGACGTCGATGCGCTCCAGCCCTACTGGGACCTCTGCCCGAAGCTTCGGCACGCCCTGTTCAAGGACAACCGCTCCGGCTACGTCGATCTGGCCGTGGAGAAGGCGGCCATCAAGTCCGCCATCTACGAGCACCCGGAGTTCACCGCGTTCATCGCCGGCATGAACGCCCACTTCGCCGCCTGGCGGGAGACGAGCGTAGTCACGCTCAAGGCCCTGCAGGCCGACTGCCATCCCAAAGAGATCATCGCGGCGCTGGCCGAGGGCCTGCTCGCCCACTACGCCGGCAAGCCGCTGATCGACCCTTACGACGTCTATCAGCACCTGATGGACTACTGGGCCGAAACGATGCAGGACGACTGCTACCTCATCGCCGCCGACGGCTGGAAGGCCGAGACCACCCGCATCATCGCGAAGGACGCGAAGGGCAAGGAGAAGGACAAGGGCTGGACCTGCGACCTCATCCCCAAGGCCCTCATCGTCGCCCGCTACTTCGCCGAGGAGCAGGCCGCCATCGACCAACTCGCCGCCGACCTGGATGGCGTCACCGCCCGACTCGCCGAGTTGGAGGAAGAACACGGCGGGGAGGAGGGTGCGTTCGCCGAGTTCGACAAGGTGAACCGGGCCGCAGTGGCGGCGCGGCTGAAGGAGATCAAGGGTGACCCCGACGCCGTCGACGAGGCCGGGGTGCTGAACGGATGGCTCGCTCTCAGTACTGACGAGGCCGACCTGAAGAAGCGTCTCAAGGGGGCCGAGACCGCGCTCGACGTCCAGGCTTACGCCCGGTATCCGAAGCTCACTGAGGACGAGATCAAGACCCTGGTGGTGGGCGACAAGTGGCTCGCGACGCTCGATGATGCCATTCACGGCGAGATGGAGCGCGTCAGCCGGCAGCTCACCTCACGGGTGAAGGAGCTGGCCGAAAGGTATGAGGCGCCGCTGCCGGAGATGGCAGGGCGGGTGGCGGAGTCGGAGGCGAAGGTTGACAAGCACCTTGCGGCGATGGGGTTCGCGTGGTGAACGGCTGGGGCGAGTCCGGCCACATGACGCGCAGACGAATTGCGCAGACGCTGTCTGCGGAATCTGGAGCGAGCGAGGAGGGGAGCCGTCTCCCGGACCGGACCGTGTTCCTGTGGACGTGAGGCCCGGCTACAAGATGACCGAGGTGGGGGTGATTCCGGAGGACTGGGAGGTCTCAACACTTGGGGAGACGTGCGCATTCGAGAATGGCGATCGCGGGAAGAATTATCCTTCGACCAGGTCATTCGCAAAGGATGCACTCCCGTTCATTAACGCGGGCCACGTAGCAGAAGGTCGTATCAGACTCAGTGAATTGGACTACATCTCCAAAGAGGATTTTTCTCTTCTCGGAAGCGGCAAGTTTGTGCCGGGGGACATACTGTTCTGCTTGCGCGGGTCTCTCGGGAAATTCGGGGTCGTGGGACCGGATCTTGGCGAAGGTGCAATAGCTTCTTCTCTGGTGATAGTGCGCCCCAGGTCGGCTAGTCTGGGCCGCGAATACCTCAGCTGCTATTTCAGATCTACTCATTGCACCCAAATGATCAGCAAGTGGTCTGGAGGTGCCGCGCAGCCCAATCTCGGCGCCCAAGACCTTGCATGCTTCGCCATCCCCCTCCCTCCCACCAGAGCCGAACAAGAAGCCATCGCCGAGGCGTTGAGCGATGCGGATGCCCTCATCGAATCCCTGGAGCAACTCATGGCCAAGAAGTGCCGGCTCAAACAAGGCGCCATGCAAGAACTGCTCATCGGCAAGAGGCGCCTGCCGGGTTTCAGTGGGGAGTGGGTTCTGAAGCGGTTGGAGGAGATCTCCCACATCAAGACAGGGGGGCGCAATAACGAGGACAAGATTGAAGAAGGCGAATACCCGTTCTTTGTTCGTTCAGCGACGGTGGAACGCATCAACAGCTACTCCTACGATTGCGAAGCCATCCTCATCCCAGGAGAGGGAGGAATCGGCAGCATCTTCCACTACGTTCGCGGTCGGTTCGACGTCCATCAACGGGTCTACGCGATTACTCAATTCACCTCCGAGACGTCGGGCAGATTTGTCTATTACTACGTGGCCGAGAAGTTCGGCGTCCACGCTATGCAGAACTCGGTCAAGGCGACCGTGGATTCGCTCAGACTGCCGACGTTCCAGAACTTCGAGATCGTGATGCCACCGACCGCTGAAGAACAAACCGCCATCGCCGCCTCCCTCTCCGACATGGACGCGGAGATCGCCGCTCTGGAGGCCAAGCTCGCCAAGGCCCGCAGCATCAAGCAGGGCATGATGCAGGAACTGCTCACCGGGAGGATCCGGCTGGTATGAAGCCCATCCGCCTCTTCATCAGCAGCGTGCAGAAGGAGTTCGAGGCGGAGCGGGCCGCACTGCGCGACTATCTGCGCGGCGATGCCCTGTTGCGCCGCTCCTTCGAGCCGTTTCTGTTTGAGGAGGTGCCTGCCGCCGACCGCCGGGCGGACGAGGTGTATCTGCACGACGTGGAGCAGTGCGACCTCTACCTCGGCCTGTTCGGAAACGAATATGGGTTCGAGGACGAGGAAGGCGTGTCGCCCACCGAGCGCGAGTTCGATCTGGCGACCGAGCTGCACAAGCCGAGACTCATCTTCGTCAAAGGCGCGGACGACCACGGCAAGCACCCGAAGATGCAGGCGCTCATCCGCCGCGCGGGTGGCGAGCTCGTGCGCCGGCGGTTCACGAGCGTCGAGGAGCTTCGTTCAGCGGTCTACGCGAGCCTGATCGACCACCTGAGTCGGACGGGCGTCATTCAGAGCTTGCCGTTCGACGAGCAGGTCGCTCCGGATGCGACGCTCGACGACCTGGACGAGGTGGCCATCGGGCGATTCGTGCGTGCAGCACGTCACCGCCGCCCGTTCCCACGGTCCGAATCGACTCCCGTGCGAGACGTGCTGGCGCACTTGCACATGATCGGAGACGAACTCCCCACGCAGGCGGCCGTGCTGCTCTTCGGCAAGCGGGCGCAGCGATTCGTCGCCGGCGCCGAGATACGTTGCATGCATTTCCACGGTACCGCCATCCAACGGCCTGCACCGTACTACAGCATCTTCAAGGGCAACCTCTTCGAGTTGGTCGATCAGGCGGTCGACTTCGTCCTGTCCAAGATCGATCTGAGTGTCGGCACCCGCGCTGAGAGCACCCAGGCCCCGGTCAGGTATGAGCTCCCGCCCGACGTGGTTCGGGAGGCGGTGGTCAACGCCGTCGCCCACCGTGACTACACGGAATCGGGGGCGATTCAGGTCTCGGTCTTCTCGGATCGGGTGGAGGTATGGAATCCGGGGGCGCTCCTACCCCCGTTGACGATTGAGAAGCTGCGCAGGCCTCACCGTTCGGTGCCGCGCAACGCTCGTGTGTGCGACGCGCTGTACCTTGCCGGCTACATCGAAAAGTACGGTACCGGCACGCTGATGATGATCCAGCAGACCGTCGAGCATGCGTTGCCTGAGCCGGACTTCACCCAGGGGCCGGGCGAGTTCGTGGTGACGCTCTGGCGCGACTGGCTCACGGAATCGGTTGTGCGCGCCTTCCGTCTGAACGAGCGCCAAAGCTTGGTCATCCCACACCTGAAGATCAGTCGGCAGATCACCAACGCCGAGTACCGGGCACTCACCGGAGCGCCGGAAAGGACCGCGAGTCGTGACTTGGACTCCATGGTGAAGAAGGGCATCCTGCTGAAGGCCGCGAAGACGGGTCGGGGCACTTCATACAGCCTGGCCGTGAAAGGCCCGGCGAAATGAGAGGTTGGGCAGTTGACAAGCGCGACCCAGCAGGGTCGAACGAGACGCCGGCTAAACCCGCCATAAACCCGCCAAACCGGCCACCTCGGGCGAGGCTGATCACAGCGACCCTATGTGGATTGATGCAGAAGAGCCACGGTCTGGGGGGTCAGGTCGGTGACAGGGTCGGTAAAAAGGTCGGTGATTGGGTCGGGAATTGGGTCGGTGAAACCGACGGTGATAGCGACGGTGAAGAGCTGACCGCCAACAGACAACGGACCCTCGAGCTGCCGTCGCGTAAGCCCGCCATGACCGGGTCTGAGCCGGTGACGAAGCCCGACACACACCCGATAAACCCGACATCGCGCCAGTTCCTGCGGCGATAGGGGATTACTGTGATCTCATCGTGAGCGACTGCGTCGTCGTCCAGCCCGATCACGCATGGCAAGTCGCAGTGACCTCGCCGGCATCTAGGTCGCGGTTAGAGTCACGGCTAGAGTCGCGGCTAGAGTCAAACCCGCCGGAGTGGAGGCCATACTCGCCCAGGCACCGAAATCTCAAGCAGGGCATGATGCATCAACTGCCCACCAGGAGGATTCGCCTCGCATGAAGGAGCACCAGCACATCGAATGGAAGGAATCGTGGCGGGACGAGTATCTGCGATGGATCTCGGGCTTCGCCAACGCCGAAGGCGGCGTGCTGGTCATCGGGCGGAACGACAGGGGCGAGGCCGTGGGGTTGCCTGATGCGGAGAGGCTGCTGGTCGATCTTCCCAACAAGGTGCGCGACCTGCTGGGCATCATGGTCGATGTGAACCTGCACACGGATGCCGGTCAGGACTATCTGGAAGTCGCGGTGGCGGCCTACCCCAACCCGATTAGCTACAGGGGCGAGTACTTCTATCGCAGCGGCAGCACCAACCAGACGCTCAAGGGTGCGGCGCTGGATCGATTCCTGTTGCGCAAGCAAGGTCGTCATTGGGATGGCGTGCCGGTGCCGGGGTTCGCGGTCGCCGACCTATCCGTTCAGGCGCTGAATGGCTTTCGCAGGCGGGCGGCGAAGAGCAAGCGACTGTCGCCCGAACTGCTCGAAGAGACCGATGCGGTGTTGCTTGAGAAGCTCAGGTTGTTCGAGAAGACCTACCTGAAACGGGCTGCGGTGATGCTGTTCCATGACGAGCCCGAGCGGGTGGTGACAGGCGCCTACGTCAAGATCGGCTATTTCCGGACAGATTCCGATCTGTTGTACCAAGACGAAGTCAACGGCGGACTGCTCGACCAGGTCACCAAGACCGTGGACTTGTTGCTCACGAAGTACCTGCGGGCGGGGATTTCCTACGAGGGTGTGCAGCGCCTCGAAACCTTCCCGGTTCCGGAGGATGCCTTGCGTGAAGCGGTGATCAACGCCATCGCGCATAAGGACTACGGCAGCGGCATTCCCATCCAGATCAGCGTCTACCACGACAAGCTCATGATTTGGAATCCCGGGGAGTTGCCGCCGCAGTGGACGATCGAACAGCTCACAGCCAAGCATGCGTCCTCCCCGTACAACCCGGACATCGCGAACGCGTTCTTCCGCGTCGCATTCCTCGAGTCATGGGGCCGCGGCATCGATCTGATCCGCGATGCCTGCCGCGCACATAGCTGTCCGGAGCCTCAGTTCAACTGGGATAACGGCCTGTGGGTCGTGTTTCCGTTCACCCCGGCAACGCGGGCGCAGAGCTTCGACGAAGCAGCGGTGATCCCACCGGCGTCCGAGTCGCAGCCAGAGTCGCAGCCAGAGTCGCAGCCAGAGTCGCAGCCAGAGTCGCAGCCAGACTCGCAGCCAGACTCGCAGCCAGAGTCACTCGAGCTGCGAGTGCTGGTGATCCTTGCCGAAGGGCCGCGGTCCAAGGCCGAGATCTCCGCGCACTTGGGTCAGAAGGAGGTCTCGGGCCCGCTCAACAAGGCCATCCGCTTGCTGCTGTCGGAGATGAACGTCGAGCGAACCATTCCCGACAAGCCCAACAGCCGACTCCAGAAGTACCGCCTCACCGTCAAAGGGGCTGCCCTGATGACGACTTTGCGAGAGGCCAAAAAGTGACCCTCGTCGGCCAACCCGAACGGGCCACCCAGAACCGCGTCGTCGCCCTCTTCCGCGACGAGTTGGGCTACCGCCACCTCGGCGACTGGACCGACCGCGACGCCAACAGCAACATCGAAGTCGACTTGCTGACTGCCTGGCTGACCGATCGCGGCCACGCGCCCGAGCAGATCGCCGTCGCCCTCCACAGGCTCCGCACCGAGGCCGGCAGCCACAGTCGCACGCTCTACGGCAACAACCAGGCTGTCTACACCCTGCTCCGCTACGGCGTGCCGGTGAAGACCGAGGCCGGCAAGGTGACGGAGACCGTCCACCTCTTCGACTGGGCCGACCCGGAGGCGAACGACTTCGCCATCGCCGAGGAAGTGACGCTCAAGGGGAACTACGAGCGGCGGCCCGACATCGTCATGTACGTGAACGGCATCGCCGTCGGCGTGCTGGAGCTGAAGAACAGCCGCGTGAGTATCGGCCACGGCATCCGCCAGAACCTCTCCAACCAGCTGCCTGAGTTCAACGCCTGGTTCTTCAGCACGGTGCAGCTCGTCTTCGCCGGTAACGACTCCGAGGGTCTGCAGTACGGCGCCATCGGCACGCCCGAGAAGTACTTCCTTCGGTGGAAGGAGGACGAGCACGACGACAGCCGCTTCAAGCTCGACAAGTACCTGCTCAAGATGTGTCGCAAGGACCGGCTGATCGAGCTGATGCACGACTTCGTGCTCTTCGACGGTGGCGTGAAGAAGCTGCCGCGGGCGCACCAGTACTTCGGTGTGAAAGCCGCGCAGGAGAGTGCCCTCCAGAAGAAGGGCGGCATCATCTGGCACACGCAGGGGAGCGGCAAGAGCATCGTCATGGTGCTGCTCGCCAAGTGGATCCTGGAGAACAACCCCAACGCCCGCGTGGCCGTCATCACCGACCGCGACGAGCTCGACAAACAGATCGAGCGCGTCTTCACCGAGGCGGGCGAAGCCATCAAACGCACCAGCAGCGGTCGCGACCTCATGGCGCAGCTCGGCCAAGCCACGCCACGCCTGCTCTGCTCGCTGGTGCACAAGTTCGGTCGGCAGGACGTGGACGACTTCGACGCCTTCATCCGGGAGCTGGAAGCCCAGCCCAGCCCCACCGTGGGCGAGGTGTTCGTGTTCGTGGACGAGTGCCACCGCACCCAGAGCGGCCGGCTGCACCGGGTGATGAAGGCGATGATGCCGAACGCGGTGTTCATCGGCTTCACCGGCACCCCGCTGCTCAAGAAGGACGCCCAGACCAGCCTGGAGGTGTTCGGCGGCTACATCCACACCTACAAGTTCAGCGAGGGCGTCGAGGACGGGGTCATCCTCGACCTCGTCTACGAGGCACGCGACATAGATCAGCGGCTCGGCTCCGAAGACAAGATCGACGCCTGGTTCGAGGCCAAGACGAAGGGCCTGAACGACTGGCAGAAGGACGAGCTGAAGAAGCAGTGGGGCACGATGCAGAACGTACTCAGCTCCAGGTCACGCATGGAGCGGGTGGTGAGCGACATCGTCTTCGACTTCAGCGTCAAGCCGCGCCTCTCGAGCGAACGGGGCAACGCGATCCTGGTGGCCTCCAGCATCCACGAGGCGTGCAGGTACTTCGCGCTCTTCCAGAAGACGCCGTTCAGGGGGAAGTGCGCGGTGGTGACGTCGTACAACCCGCAGGCCGGGGACGTGTCGCTGGAGGAGACCGGCGCCAACACCGAGACCGACAGGCAGTTCATCTTCAGCACCTACAATGATGTGTTGAAAGACGTCGACGCCACGCCGGGCACGACCAAGACCGAGACCTACGAGGAGCAGGCCAAGGCGCTCTTCGTCAAGGAACCGGCGAACATGAAGTTGCTGGTCGTGGTGGACAAACTGCTCACCGGCTTCGACGCGCCCCCCTGCACCTATCTCTACATCGACAAGTCCATGCAGGACCACGGCCTCTTCCAGGCCATCTGTCGTGTCAACCGCCTGGACGGGGACGACAAGGACTTCGGCTTCATCGTGGACTACAAGGATCTGTTCAAGAAGGTGGAGAACGCCATCGCCGTCTACACCTCGGAGCTCGATCACAGCGCGGGCGGGGTGGAGCCCGAAGTGCTGCTGCAGGACCGCCTGAAGAAGGGCAAGGAACGCCTCGACGGCGCCATCGAAACTCTGGCCCTCCTCTGCGAACCGGTCGAGCCGCCCAAGGGCGAGCTGGAGCACATCCACTACTTCTGCGGCAACACGGAGATCCCGGAGGACCTGCAGGCGCGGGAGCCGCAGCGGGTCGCGCTCTACAAGGCGACCGTCGCTCTGGTGCGCGCCTACGCCAACATCGCCGACGAACTGGAGCCCGCCGGCTACAGCGCCGCCAACATCATCCGCCTCAAGAAGCAGCTCGACCACTACCTGAACGTGCGCGAGATCATCCGCAGGGCGAGTGGCGAGAGTCTCGATCTCAAAGCCTACGAGGCCGACATGCGGCACCTCATCGACACCTACATCGAGGCCGACGAACCGCGAACGATCTCGCCCTTCGACAACATGACACTGCTCGAGCTGATCGTGAAGACCGGCATCGCCCAGGCCATCACCTCGCAACTCGGTGGCCTGCGGGGCAACAAGGACGCCATCGCCGAGACCATCGAGAACAACGTGCGCCGCAAGATCATCAAGGAACACCTGGCCGACCCGGCCTACTATGAGAAGATGTCGACCCTACTCGACGAGATCATCGCCGCCCGGAAGGCCAATGCCATCGCGTACGAGGAATACCTCAAGCGCATCGGCGAGCTGGCGATGAGGACCGAAGCGGGCCACGCGGAGGATACTCCCGAGCAGCTGAAGCGCAGCCCGGGGCTCCGCGCACTCTACAACAATCTGAGAACGGGCGGCGCCACACCAGCGCGGGCGGCCGGAGCGCCGGAAGAGCCGGAAGCGCCAGAGCCCGAACCGCGAGGCGATTACGCGATCACGGGGGACCCGGTGCTGGACCGTGCCCTCGAGATCGACTGCGCCGTGAAGGAGGTGGCCCCGGACGACTGGCGAGGTGTGCTTGCTCGCGAGAACGTCGTCAAGCGTGCACTGTGGGGCATCCTCGGCGACGAGGCCGAGGTGGAGCGGATCTTCCTGATCATCAAGGCGCAGGGCGAGTACTGATGGTGTCGCAGATCAAGCTGGACGACATCGTGGTGGACGTCGTCCTGAAGGACATAAAGAACGTCCATCTGAGCGTCTATCCCCCGACGGGCCGGGTGCGCGTCTCGGCCCCGCGGCGCATGAGCATGGAAACGATCCGGGTGTTCGCGATCTCCAGGCTCGGCTGGATCAGGCGGCAGCAGAAGAAGCTGCGCGACCAGGATCGGGAGAGCCCGCGCGAGTATGTTGACCGAGAGAGCCACTATGTATGGGGGAGACGCTATCTGCTCAAGGTGGTAGAGGAGAACGCCGCCCCCCGTGTTCAGACGAAGCACGGCACCCTGCTACTGCGTGTTCGCCCCGGCGCGGACCGCGAGACACGAGAAGCGGTCGTTGCCGCCTGGTATCGCCAGATCCTGAAGGCGGCAGTCGCGCCCCTGATTGAAGCCTGGGAACCTCGGCTCCAGGTCACCGTGGCCGGTTTCTTCGTGCGGCAGATGAAGACCAAGTGGGGGAGCTGCAACCCGACGGCGCGGACCATCCGCCTGAACACAGAACTCGCCAAGAAGCCCCAGGAGTGCCTCGAATACGTCGTCGTGCACGAGATGGTCCACCTGCTGGAGTCGACGCACAATGCGCGGTTCCTGACGGAGATGGATCGCTTCATGCCCACCTGGCGAGACACGCGGGACATGCTCAACCGCCTTCCGGCGAGGCATGAGCGGTGGGGATATTGACCATGCCCGACAACGAGCCGACTACATCCAGCATCGTCCTCTACCAGACGGAGGACGGTCGAACACGCATTCAGTGCCGATTCGAAGATGAAACGATCTGGCTGACGCAGGCGCTCATCGCGGAGCTGTTCCAAAAGGACGTGCGGACGGTCAATGAGCATCTGTTGAACATTATTGAGGAAGGTGAATTGAGCCGGGAGGCAACTATCCGGAAATTCCGGATAGTTCGTCGGGAGGGCGCGCGCCAAGTCACCCGCGAAGTGGAGCACTACCGGCTGGAGGGTATCCTCGCCGTCGGATACCGCGTGCGCAGCCACCGCGGCACGCAGTTCCGCCAGTGGGCTACGGCGCGGTTAACCGAGTATCTCGTCAAGGGCTTCACGATGGACGACGAGCGGCTCAAGAACCCGCCGGGCAAGGGGCAGACGGATTACTTCGACGAGCTGCTCGAGCGCATCCGCGACATCCGCTCCTCGGAGCGACGCTTCTACCAGAAAGTTCTGGACATCTACGCGACGAGCGTCGACTACGCGCCGAACACCGAGTTGTCACAGCAGTTCTTCGCGACCGTGCAGAACAAGATGCACTGGGCCACTCACGGCCACACGGCGGCGGAAGTGATCCATCAGCGGGCCGACGCCACCCTGCCGTTGATGAGGCTCGCGACCACGCGCCCCGGGGGGATCATCCGCAGGGAAGATGTCTCTGTGGCCAAGAACTATCTGAACGAGGAAGAATTGCAGACGCTGAACCGGATCGTGAACCTCTACCTCGAGTTCGCTGAGCTCCAGGCACTCGAACGCAGGCCGATGACGATGAGCAACTGGATCGAGAAGCTCGACGCGTTCCTGAAGATCTCCGGGCGCGAGCTGTTGGATCACGCCGGGATGATCTCGGCCGACACGGCCAGGGCCAAGGCGGAACAAGAGTACGACCGCTACCGCGCGGTGGTCGACGCGCAGCCCCGTCCCGTCGATGCAGATTTCGAGCGGGCCGCCAGAGAGATGCAGAAGCTGCCGCGACCGAAGGGACTCAAGCGGCCCAAACCATGAATGAAGCTGGACTGCCCCTCCTTCACTGCGTGGGATGTTCCGGACGCGTCGGTAGCCGTAAGTGCCAGCCGCGGTGGAGATTGCGCTTCGGGAGTTCCCGAGCCCGTCGAGTCGGAAGACTGGAGAGCTGTGCGGAGTGTCAGACCAGTTCGGGCCGAATATGAGGGCCGATGAGCGGTGTTCCCGTCTCGGAGGCAATTAGGCAGGCGATTGAGAACCACGTCCGAGTCCGGAAAGAGGACACCACCTCCACCTACTTCTGCCGGGACGAGGCGGACGAGCCGGTCGCCCGGGACGAACGTGGCCGCCGCCGTGCGCCCCTACCTGACGGTGAAGGGGAGGGGGAGGACCGGGACGGCACCTCTGCGGGCTTCCGCACCTACGGCAAGGGCAAGGACCACCGGGACGATCTCCCCCAGATTGTCGTCGGTATAGCCGTGACCAGGGAGGGCATCCCGGTGAGAGTGTGGTCCTGGCCCGGCAACACCGCCGACTCCGCCCTCATCCGCCAGGTGAAGGAGGACCTGCGGGACTGGACGCTCGCCCGCATCGTCTGGGTGGCGGACCGGGGCTTCTCCTCTGCTCTGAACCGCCGCTACCTTCGCCGGGGCGACCACCACTACATCATCGGGGAGAAGCTCCGCTCGGGCTCCGCCGCCGCGAAGGCCGCCCTCTCCCGGGCGGGCCGCTACCAGGAGGTGGCCCTGAACCTGCGGGTGAAGGAGGTCAAGATCGCCGAAGGGGAGCGCTTCGTCATCTGCTACAACCCCGAAGCGGCCGAGAGGGACGCCGCCGTCCGCGCCAACCTCTGCGCCCACCTCTCCGACATGATCGCAGGCTCCGACAGACTCTCCCCGACCAAGCGGGCGGAGCTGCGGGGAGTCATCTCCACCAAGCCCGGTCTGGCCCGCTATCTGCGCACGACTGCAGGCGGCCTCTTGCGCACAGACGCGCAGGCTATTGCCGCCGAGGAGAAGCTCGACGGCAAGTATCTCCTGCGTTCCAGCGACCCCTCCCTCTCGGCCGAGGATATGGCCCTCGGCTACAAACAGCTCCTGGAGGTGGAGCGGGGCTGGCGGGACATGAAGCAGGTCCTCGACCTGCGGCCTGTCTACCACAGAAAGGAAGATCGCATCCGGGCGCATGTGCTCCTCTGCTGGTTGGCGTTGCTCCTCATCAGGATTGCGGAGACCAGTTGCTCCGACACCTGGCCGAATCTGCGGCGGGAACTCGAGCGGCTCCACCTCGGAACCTTCCAGGGAGCGGCGGGCACCTTCCGGCAGCGCACCGAGGTCACGGCGAAACAGCGGGCTATCCTCGGCACACTGGAACTCCCCGAGCCTCCGAGGATTCAGGAGCTCACCCCCTCAGCCGAAGCCTCCTGACCCCGCGGGACACCCTTCTTCCCTAGATACACGCCCTCTCGGCGTGCGATCGCACTTTTCCCCTGCTCAGAGGCGGTATTTGGTGGACTAGTGGCGGCATCAGCTACGGAACCCCGGTCTGAGGTTTCGCTGCGGGAGTGGCTTCAGTCATCCGGCGCGGGGCACCCGTCGCCGCCTTGTCCAGGAGGCCGACTTTGACCAGCGCCGTTCCGAGGAGACGCTTGGCCTTCTGCTTCGTGCTCATGCCCGACGTACGCCCATCTCTTTCACCCGGGCTGGACGCCAGCCCCATTCCAGGTCCATCTGCTCCCTCACTGCCCCGAGGAGCTGGGCTCCGCACAGGGAAGGGTCCACGAGCTCGAACAAGGGCTGAGCTCCCCAGGCGTAGACTCCGGTCTTGGGCCCCCAACTGAGCTCTTCGCAGCCCGGCTCCACTTCGAGAAGAAGCTTCTCCCCAGGCTGGGTGAAGAGGGAGTAATCGAGGAAGTTGCAGGCCATGGCGGGGATGCGGGAGTCCAAGAGCAGTGTCCTTCCTCAGTTCTTGGGTCTCAGATACCTCGGTCCTCCGACCAGGACGACAGTTCGTCCCGCAGGACGCAAACCCAATAGTATCCTATCGGGAATTGACACGATGAGCACGTCGCGTCGCCGTTTGCTCAGGGCCCGCGTCTGGGCAACTCGGTACTCAGCTCGGCGGGACTCACCATTCCGACTGGGCCGATGCCCATCCCTCCCCTACTTCACGATCCCCTTCACCTCCGGCTGGATGGCAGACCCGAGACCCACGAAGTCGAGGGTCATTATGTCACTGGCATTCGCGATCAAGGTATCCCGGATGGGTTTGGGGAGTGCGGTCAGCGTGGTGAGGAAGAGGATACCTCCGTCTCCCACCAGATACGGAGCCACCACCAAGGCGTCGGGGTAGTTGTCTCCCTTGGTGAGAGCGACGTGGGCGAAGGAGAGTCCCTGGCTCTTGGCGTAGGCGGCCACTTTCGCACTGGTGTCGTAGCGATCGGTGCCAACCAGCTTGGTGACCCCGGTCACCTGGGAGGGGAGTTCGACCCAGGTGCCCACCACCACTCCTTCGGTCACCCCGAGTACTCCGACCTCGTCCGCGGTCACCGTGGGCAGCATACCGGCCTGCGGGGTGAGGAGGATGGCCCAGCCCTTCTTGGCGGCGAGCGGTGCCACGGAGAGGGCGTCGGGGAAGTTGTCCCCGGCGGCGAGCACCACCCCCTCCACGGTGCCGAGCTTCTTGCGGAGTTCTTCGGCGAGGAGGACGGCGGTGTGGTAGCGGTCGGTGCCACGGATGGTGATGATCTGCGCTGCGGTGAGAGCGGGAAGGGCCGCTCTGATACCGGGCTTCACCGTGTCGGGGAGTCCGATGAAGAAGACCTTGTTCGGGTTGAGGCGTTTCAACTCGGTCGTGATGGCGGGGGTGAGACCGGTGGGGGGGGTGATGACCACCGGGCCTCCATACGCCGCGGCCAGGGGAGCTGCGGCCAGAGCGTCGGGGAAGTTGTCTCCCTTCACCAGGAAGACGGCCGGGGCTCCTGTGGGGTAGGCGTGCTTCGAGATCAGGATGGCGGTCTGGTAGCGGTCGGTGCCGGTGAAGTCTTGGTAGGTGGGGGAAGGCCCGGTTCTGATGCCGGTAGCTGCCAGGAAGATATCCTGCTTCCCGTTCGTATCCCCCGGGACCAGGGTGGTGGCGTGGGAGTTGAAAGCCACGTAGCGGCCGTCGGCGGAGATGAAGGGGTCATACGAATGGCCGTCCCCTTGGACCCCTGTGGAGGAGACGCTGAGGCGGGTGGTGGTGCCGGTCTGGCGGTCGCGGAGGAAGATGTCGTTACGCCCGTTCGTGTCCCCCGGGACCAGGTTGGAGGCGTCGGAGTTGAAAGCCACGTAGCGGCCGTCGGCGGAGATGGAGGGTCGCCCCGACACGCCGTTCCCCTGGGTCCCTGTGGAGGAGACGTTGAGGCGGGTGGTGGTGCCGGTCTGGCGGTCGCGGAGGAAGATGTCGTAACGCCCGTTCGTGTCCCCCGGGACCAGGTTGGAGGCGTCGGATTCGAAGACCACGTAGCGGCCGTCGGCGGAGATGGAGGGGGCAAGCGACGAGTCGTTCCCCTGTGTCCCTGCGGAGGAGACGCTGAGGCGGGTGGTGGTGTCGGTCTGGCGGTCGCGGAGGAAGATGTCGTAACGCCCGTTCGTGTCCCCCGGGACCAGGTTGGAGGCGTCGGATTCGAAGACCACGTAGCGGCCGTCGGCGGAGATGGAGGGGAAAGACGACCCATACGGCCCGCCGTCCCCCTGGGTCCCCCCGGAGGAGACGCTGAGGCGGGTGGTGGTGCCGGTCTGGCGGTCACGGAGGAAGATGTCCCCCCCCCAGGAGGAAGTAGTCCCTCCGCCCGTTCGTGTCCCCCGGGACCAGGTTTGAGGCCCAGGAGGAGAAGGCCACGAAACGCCCGTCGGCGGAGATGGAGGGTTGGAACGACGAGTCGTTGCACTGGGTCCCTGCGGAGGAGACGCTCAGGCGTTCGACCACCCGGGCCTCGGCCAGCGGGGGGACGGCGAGCAGTGCGGCCCAGCTGAGGGCGAGCGCGGAGAGGAACACGAAGGCGAGGCGCCGGCAGAGATCCAGGCCGTGCCGTGCCCGTATTGCCAGCCGAGGCGGGAGGAGCGACCGAGTGACCGGGGCGGCCGCGCTACCGAACTCCCGCCCAGGCCGCCGTCCGCTCCTTTGTTGTCGGTGGTCGAGCAACCCAACACCCCCTGATTCAGAAGTACTCCACTGAGCGGCGGCCACAGCCCCGTGAAGCGGGGCGTCGCACGCATTCGCCCAACAGGGCCGGACATACTCCTGGCACGAAAGCCAGAAGAATCGGAACTCAACCTAGCAGGCGCGGGGATTCCCGGTCAAGGAGGCTGGCCAGGATCACCACCAAGGTGCGCCCCGGTTGCTGCCTCCAACTTCGGCCAGTGAGTACCCGTTGAATCCCGGTAGGGTGGACTGGCACCTCCACCACCACCCTCGGATGTTCAGTGCGCGAAGGCAACAGAAGTGCATCACTATGGCGAGATGGTGAACGTTCCGCGCCGCGATCACTGCCGAACGCGCTGCCGCCGTCCCGCCACTCAACCCAATCGACGCCGTTCCTGGTGGGGGGCTACACTCAACCTCGGACCTTGTGTGTACGAGCCGCTGCAACTGGGACGGGACACTCAGGTCGAGAACAAGTAGTCACCAGTCAGCAGCATCTGCCGTTCCAAGAGGCTAGCCTCGTTCTGATCTTCGCAGGCCCTGGTTCGATACCCAATGTCCTGAAGGTGCGCAAGGACGTACTCACCAGGGCTGTCTCAAATCTATCCATGGTGTGTTCACTCATCGTACATCAGTCTACTCAGGGTCGGCCCTTCTACTTGACCGACTGCCAAGAAGGGTGGAGCTGATGCCACTAGAATGGCTGCGAACCGGGATGGTTGCAGATGCGAACCGGAATCCGAGTGCGTCTCCTCTAGTCGCTCCCCCCGGGGGGTCTGCGGCGATGTTGCCGTCGTCGCGCCCGGCCGGAGTAGGCCGTGACGAAGCGTCGCCGGAGCCCCAGAAGCCCTTCCGAGCGGCTCTTGGCGTCCGCGATAGTCTCCCAAACATGCTCAGATCGATTCCCCTCACCCCCATGGCGCCTACTCTGCACGAAGACCAGATGACCTGTTGCGGCAGTTCACTCATCAATGGATAGCGTAAGGAACAGGCGCTGTTGCGCGGCAATCACCTCGGCCTCGGTCTCCACCAAAGGCGACTGCGACGAGTCCGCCCCGAGTCTTGCCTCCCGAAGGAAGGTGTTTGCTGTCCCGGTGTCGCCAAGTGCCGCGTGCACTCTGGCAAGCCCCAACGAAAGCATAGCGTCCACGCTGTGCTGGAGAGTCTCGGCGTTTGCCCGGGAGACGTTCTCCACCGACTCCCCAGCGTCCCTCCTGAGCTTGGCGGCCGCGTGCCGAAAGCCGTGCACCTGCATATTCCGAGCCAACCCGGCCACCCACTCCGATCGAAGACGGCCACCCATTCCGAGGCGAAGCGGCCACCCACTCCGACCCGAAGGCAGCCACTTATTCGCCTCTCGTTGTCGGAATCAGTGGCCGGATTCCGTCGGAAAGAAGAGCAAGGACCCCCTAGACGATTTTCGGACGTGTGCCACACCATCAAGCGGACGCGCTTCCGGGCCGCCGCCGCGGGAAGCGTTTTCCACAGGGATCGCCCTTGGGGAAGCCGGCGACGAAGCCGGACTCCAACCACCGTCGTATTCGGCGTCGGGCCAGGCTCGTCTATGGTGTGCGTCCGGACCAGTCCATTCATGGGAGTGGGAATACGTGCCAAGGAGGGCGACATGAACAGCGTTACATTGGTTGGCCGGCTGGCCACCGACATCGATCTCAAGGAGGTCACGGGAGGGTCGAAGGTCTCGAGCTTCATCCTAGCCGTCGACCGGAACGCCGAGGAGGCGGACTTCTTCCGCGTCAAGGCGTGGAACACCCAGGCCGAGGCGGCCGCGGAGCACCTCGTCAAGGGCCGTCGCATCGGGGTGGAGGGCACCTTGCGGCAGGACACGTACGAGAAAGACGGCGAGGAACGCAAGGCGGTGTCGGTGGTCGCGCGGCGCCTCGAGTACCTGTGAGGTAAGACCTCGGCGAGCGAAGATCGCGGGCCGGTGCTTCCGGCCCGCACTGCTCACTGGCGTCTTCCCGGGAATATGGATACCTTTACGCATAGCAAGCTGGAAGCTGATGTGCTCGCGCATGGGAGGACCGGTGCGGCTCCACTCTCACCTGAGGTCGCCATCTGGGCGGATACGGAGGCCTGGGCATTGCCCGGTGACCGATCCCCCAAGCTGAGTCTGCCGCGGCAGGGGTTCAGCATCCCCCGGCCTCGTCTCCGTGCGGTCATGGCCGGCCTCGCGGGTGGTGGTGTCATCTCGCTGGTTGCCGGTCCGGGCTACGGCAAGACCGCGACTATGGCCGACCTGCTCCTGTCGTGGGAGCCTACCGCCGCCTACCTGGCTCTCGACGAGGACGATCGCGATTCCGAGCGCTTACTGCTGCTCTTGGCGCAGATGGTGGATACCGTGTGCCCCGGCGTCGGCGACCGGGTCGAGCGCGTGCTCCTGTCGGGTGAGGGGCGCGAAGAGGCCCGCTCCGAGGCGGAGTGCGCCCTCCTGGACGAACTCCGCGATCAACGCTGTCGCGGGGTAGCCCTAGGTTTCGACGACCTCCACGCGATCGAGGGCTCACCGGCCGAAGGGCTTCTTGGAAGATTCCTTGCGGCGTGCCCTTCCGAGTGGCTCGTGCTGGCCTCGTCGAGGAAGCGACTCACCCTCGATCTCGGTTTCCGAGCGAGTCAGGGCCGCAAGCTCGATCTTGGAGCGCGGCGCCTTAGGCTCACCCCCACTGAAGTCGCCGTGTGGGCGCGCAGCGCTTGGGGGCTCGAGCTGGCCCACACCGATGCCCGAGCTGTGTGGAGGATGACCGAGGGTTGGCCCGTCGCCCTCGTGCTCGCCGGTGCCTATCTTGGGCGACGAGGCCAACTGCCCACGAGAAGCCGCCTCCTCAGCTTGTCTCGCCACGGGCGCCAGTTGAGCGAATATCTGGCGAGAGAGTTCTTCTCCTCGCAAGAGCCGGCCACCGCCGCGTTCTTTATGGAGAGCTTCCCGTTGGAGCGCGTGGTGTTCCCCCGCGACGGAGTGCTCTTCAGTTGTGGGGCCGAGTCGGCCGAGCGGCTGTGCGAGGAACTGGTTGACGGAGGTTTCCTGGTCGCCCGGACAGGTCACCGCACGTATGCACTGCACCGCTTGGTGCGCGATTTCGCCGAGAGTCGGGCCCGGACGACTCATCCCGACAATGCCGCCTCACTTATTGTGCGTGCCGCGACCCACCTGGAGTCCGCGGGAGAGCCGCGGGCTGCCCTTGCCCTCTACCTCCGATCGGGCCACCCTCACCTGGCCACGGGAGTGCTGCGAGTGCTGTTGGGGTCGAGCCCCAACGTCGCCCAGATGATCGCCCGTCCGGAGTGGCTCGCTCTTCTTCCTCCAGAGGTGGTTGGGACCGAACCCTGGCTCCTCACGTTGCGTGCCCGTCTTCTTCAAGACCGGGGAGACTGGCGTGAAGCGGAACCGGCCTTCGCGGCGGCCCGCCGTCACTTCGAGCGGGTCGGCGAACGCTCGGGCGTTTTCCACGCGGCTCACGGGCAGGCGTTCTGTCTGTATCTCCTGGGCCGGTATGAAGAATGTCTCTTGGCTCTGACCCGCGCAGAGGCCATGTGCTCCGGGGCCGACGAGCGGGCGGAGATCAACGTGAACATCGGGAGCGTACTGCTCGGACTCTGCCGTTGGGATGACGCCGTCGAGCGGTTCGAGCTCGCTCTGATAGGTGCCTCGGGCGAGAAACGACAGGCGCTTGAGACAAGGATCGCGGGGCATCGCGCACGACTGTTCCTCCTGCGGGGTCGTCATACGATCGCCCGCGAGTGGGCGGCCCGCGCCGTCCGCATGTCGAGCGGCCAGACAGCTCTCAGCCACGCCACCATGTTGAACACCGCGGCTACCTTGGGGTATCTGAGCGGATGCTATGAAGAGGCGCGCTCGCAGGCCGAAGCCGCGCGGGCGCTGATCAAGGCTCGGGGGCTCGCGTTCCTCGACGCTCCCTCCCGCCTCACCCTCGCCGGGATCCATATGGGCACCGGCGATTTCCGAGGCGCCGTGGGGCTACTGCGCGGCTCCCTCGAAGTGAGCGTGGAAGCAGGGGACATGGAGGCCACCGTCTGGGCGGAAGACATGCTGGCACAGTTGTGTCGCTGCAATCGCAATCCTACTCGTGCACTCGAACATCATGTGCGGGCGCTTCAGCTCATCGATGGGAACAGCCTGTCGGAGGCCGATCGCGCCCGCGTTGTGTGCGGCATGGGCATGGACCTCTGCGCGGCCGGTCGCGCAGAGGAGGCGATGCCGTACCTGCGGAAGGCGGAGGAGTCGAGCCGACGGCTGAGCTTCGAGGCGTCCCTTTCCCAGACTCTGTTCTACGTAGGCTGGCTTCACGCCTGCACCGGGGATGAGGGTCCCGCTTCGCGGGCGCTGAATGAAGCCCTGCGACTGGCCCGTACCAACCGTTACGTGCATTTCTACAGATTGGAGGCGAGAGTCGCCACGCCCATCTTGGCCCTCTGCGCTCGGTTCGGCTTCGACGACTTCATCGAAGCGGAGATCCTCCCCGGGCTGTCCCAGCAACGCGTGCAGTACTATCGAGCGCTGTCGGAGGGTTCCACATACCCCACCGACGTGCCGCTCGGTGCCTTGCCGCCATCTCGCATCGCATCCGCCTCTCAGAGGCCTGTGGCGTTGAGCGATCGAGAGTCGGTACTCCACAGCGCCTTCGGCCGGCTGACCTCGCGGGAGCTGGAGATCCTGCTGATGGTGGCGGAAGGCCTCCCCAACAAGGTGGTCGCTTCGAGGCTCTTCATCACCGAGAAGACCATCAAGACCCACACGAACAACATCTACCGCAAGCTCGGCGTGAGCAATAGGTTGCAAGCGGTCCTCCGCTACCAGGACTACCAGCGTCTGCCCGGCGGGAACGGGGCGACCCGTAACAGCGACCGACCGCCCCGAGGGTCGTGAGGCGGTCGGTCTACGGAGGGATGTCGGTGCGCGAGAGTCCTGATGGGACAGGAAGAGGGACAGAGTCTCTCTTTGAGCGTATACAAACGCGCTATACCTTACCAGAATTCTAGCAAACGGGGTGGGGCTCGTCAATAGTCATCGGATTTGGTGGGTGGTGAGGGTCGTAAGTCTCCGTCGCCCTACTGGCCCACTGTCAGTGGGATCTCAGTGACGTTGATCATCGAGCCGTCCTTCGCGGAGTACTCGAAGGTGATGAGACTGATCGACGTGCCCGGCTCCGCGGTAAACGGTACGGTGACGTCCCACGTGCCGCGTGTGCCGCTGCCGGATGTGGCCGTGACGAACTGATCGACCAGCGTGCGGCCGTCCGCATCGACTATCTGCAGTTGCGACGTGGCCTCGAAGGTGTTCGAACTGCCGTGCACGCGGAGCGGGCTCGTGACCACGTCGCCGATCGTGGGTGACTCCACCAGGATCGCCGGCGTGTGGTCCTCGTAGTCGAGACGGCCCACCGGGTGTTCGAGCAGGAAGCCCTCGCCGCCGAACACGGTGATGGGCTTGCCGTCGAGCTTGAACTGCACTGTCTCGACGCTCGGGAACTGAGTGAGCGTGTAGACCACCTGGGCCAAGCGGAGTCCCATCGACAGGCTGCCGCCCCCCGATTCGTACTCACGCGAGAGGTCCACTGTGGCGGTGGGGCCCTCGATGTTCACGCCCAGAAGGAGCGTGCCGTCCGGGATGGCCGTGAAGATACCGAGCTGCGTCTCTTCGGGGGTGGGTTCGGCCACGAGCGCCTGCACGGCCGCGGCGGCGGTCTGCTTGGTGTAGGGGATGGTGCGATGTATGGCCTGCATCTTCTCGTTCAGCACGAAGTAGACCGAGACCTGGATGGTCTCCCCCGAGAGCGTGGTCGATGAGGTGTCGGGGGCGGTCGAGCTGGTGGTCTCGCCGTTCTGTGCGACGGTGGTCGCGGTGGTCGAGACCGGCCCACCGTCCTGCACGGTCTGGCTGTAGCCGCAACCTGCCAGCGCCAGCAGCGCCCCAAGCACCACGCCGAGCGTGATCAGAGTGGTGTGTGTCCTGCGACGTACTGTAGGTGTTGATCGCATGGTCGCCTCCTCTCGGCACTCAGTAGATGCTCTCATGCTGCTCCCTCCGCGTCACGCTCGTGACTCATGCGGGTAACGATCGTGTCACGTTCTCCGATCGGGAGTCTGAGGGTGAAGCGCGTTCCCTCGCCCACGGCGCTCTTCACGTGCAGCGACCCTCCAAGCAGGCGGGCGTTCTCCCGGGCGATGGCCAACCCCAAGCCGCTGCCGGAGCCGGTGAGCGAAGACCGGCTTGGATCGGTCTTGTGGAAGCGATCGAAGATCAGCGCGAGCTCCTCGGGGGGGATGCCCGGACCGTGGTCGGTCACCGTGATCTCGAGTTGAGACGCGGTGAGGGTCTGCTGCTCGGCGATGCGCGCAGGGGTGTGTCCCTCGACGACGCGCGCCGGGGTCGACGCCTCGACGACGCGCGTGTCCACCCACACCGGAGGTCCGCCGTGTCGGAGCGCGTTCTCCACGAGGTTCACCACCACCCGCTCCAGGCGGCGGCGATCCGTCACCACGGTGAGCGCCGCCGCCGCGGGTTGGCCATCGCGCGAGTGCGGACGGATCGTGACGCCGTCCGGCCACGACCGAGCTGCGGCCATCTGCCGCAGAAAGGCGACGACGTCGAACTCCTCTAGGCGCACTTCTTCGGCCCCGGCATCGAGGCGGCTCATCTCGAGCAGGTCCTCGATCAGCCGTCGCAGACGCGCGACATCGCGCACCATCAGTTCGGCCGCGCGCCGGCCATCTTCGCCGAGCGTCTCTCTCTCGAGAGCCTTCGCCAGCAACGACGCCTCTCCCACGAGCGCCGCCACGGGGGTGCGAAGCTCGTGGGTCACGTCGCCCGCGAAGCGGCGCTCGCGCAGGCGGGCGGACTCGAGGTAGGCGATCTGGGTCTCGACGGTCTGCGCCATGCGGTTGAAGGAGTCGGCGAGCGCACCGAACTCGTCCGGACCGGTGGGAAGGCGTGTGGAGAGCCCACCCGCGGCCATCTCGGCCGCCGCCGCGGCGGCCTGGCTCACGGGGCGCAAGGTGGCCCGAGCCAGAAGGTAGCCGAGACCACTGCCCACCACGGCCAGGAAGAGGCCGATCCCCAGAAGGACGTCGCGAAGTCGGGCCAGGGCCGCCTCGCGCTCGCCTTGCGGGAAGAAGAAGTAGATGGAGGCGTCGTCCCGGGGCCCTTGGCTGCCCACCGCCAGGGTGCGCTCCCCGCCCAGGGTGACGGTCTGGAAGCTGAGGCGACCCGGCGAGAGGGCGCGAGACAGGCCGTCTTCCACGAGGGCGGGCGACACCTGCGGCCCCGATTGGTAGGTGCCGTGCCCGGTGACGATGAGCGTCTGGAAGTCGCCCCGTATCGCGAGCGCTCGGAGCAGACGGTCGTAGTCGGCGCCGCCGGCGCCCTGCGGAGGGATGATCTCCTCGGCCAAAACGAGATTGAAACGGGTCTGCGCCAGCGATTGGTCGACGGCCTCCTGCTCCTGTTCCGAACTCACCAGCAAGTAGGACCCCGCGGACAGCGCGAGCGCCGTCACGGCGATAGCACCAGCGAAGGCCAGGGTGAGCCGGCGGCGTAGCCGCGGAGCGTACCGCTTGGTGCGCGATCCGACCCGGGGTCGCGTCACCTCTTGGCCTTGTATCCCACGCCACGCACGGTGAGAATCAGTGCGGGTTCGGCCTGGTCCGCCTCGATCTTGGCGCGCAGGCGTTGGATGTGCACGTCTACCAGCCGGCTGTCGCCGAGGTAGGTGTAGCCCCACACGCGGTCGAGCAGTTGGTCGCGGGTGAGCACCTGCCCGCGGTGGCGCACCAACTCCACGAGCAGGCGGAACTCGGTGGCGGTGAGCGCGACGGGCACCCCGTCGCGGGTCACTTCGTGCGCGACCTCGTCGATGGCCAGGCCATCGAGTCGCAGCTCCTCCGACGCACCGGCGCCGCCCGGGGCGTCGTCGGTGGGTGGTGGCCGCGTGCCGGCGCGTCTGAGCACCGAACGGATGCGCGCCACGAGCTCCGGCAGCTCGAAGGGCTTGGTGACGTAGTCGTCGGCTCCCGACTCCAGGCCAACCACCACGTCCACCGTCGAAGACCGGGCCGTGAGCATGACGATCGGTACGAGCGAAGTGCGGCGCACCCGCCGACAAACCTCGAAGCCATCCAGACCGGGGAGCATCACGTCGAGCAATACGAGATCGGGCTCGTGTCGGCTCACCGCGTCCAAAGCGGAGGGACCGTCGGCCGCCTCCACCACGCGGTACCCCTCGGCTTGGAGGCCGAGGCGTGTCACCTCGCGTAGGGAAGCGTCATCTTCCGCGATCAGGAGAAGCTCGTCCACGTTCCGATTATGGCTGGTGGCGAGTCGGGTGGCAAAGCGTCCGGTGCGGAGGACGGTCGAGTTCTCAGCGCAGTGCGAAGATGCCGCTGACCACGAGCCAGACGATGACGAATATGAACACGGTGAGAGCGACGGTGATCACCGCGGTGAACGCCCGTGATTCCAGCTGCTTCTTCATGATGATCGACCTCCTGGATTCCCCCCGTGGTCCGTTCTCATTAGATTCCCCTACGGACAGGTACGAAACGGAGCCGAGGCCGGCTGCGCGACGAGCGGCGAACCCGTGCCCGCCCGAACCGTCGACCCACGACGGGATGAGCGGCGAGTCCGCAGCCCGTCGCGCGCATCTTTCTGTCCGCCCCCAGCGTTACTATCGGAGGAGCACACTGTGGAATCGGGGGCCATCGTTTTCGGAGAGATCGACCTACCAATCGCAAGATGTTGTGTGCTATGCTCAAGCGGTCCACTACATGTTGTGGATAAGGCTGGGGATTGACCGCGAGTATCCTGTGGAGAAGTTGTACGCTCCTGGGGATATCTTGTTCCGGCGGGGGGCCGGGATCGGCCGTGCGCCATCGTGGCGTGTGGTCCCAACAGGGCGGCGATCCGCAAAGCACAAGGGAGAGAGATGCACTGCCCATACTGTACGCACCCCGAGAGCCGGGTGGTCGATTCGCGCGATGTGGAGGGTCTGGAAGCCATCCGCCGCCGCCGTGAGTGCACCGAGTGCGGCCGTCGCTACACCACCTACGAGAAACTCGAAGAGGTGCCCATCACCGTGCTCAAGCGGGATGGCGGCTCCGAGCCCTTCCGCCCGGAGAAGCTCCTCCTCGGCCTGACCAGGGCCTGCACCAAACGCGCTATCGCCCTCGGCACGCTCGAGGAGTTGGTGGGCGAGATCGAATCCCGCCTTCGTAGGGAGATGGTCTACGAAGTCACCTCAGGGCACATCGGGGAGCTCGTGCTCGAGCTTCTTCAAGACGTGGATCTTGTGGCCTACGTCCGTTTCGCCTCGGTCTATCGTCAGTTCGAGAGCATCGAAGAGTTCAAGGAAGAACTGGAACAGCTTACGAAAGTGGGGGTCCGATGACCGTCAAGGAGATGCAAGAGCTCTCCGCCGAGTTGGGTTCGAGGTTGTCGCCCAGCGCGCAGAAGGTGCTCGAGAAGCGATACCTGCGTCGCGACGAGCGTGGCGAGGCGATCGAGACCCCTGCCGAGATGTTCGCCCGGGTCGCGGAGAACATCGCGAAGGCCGAGCTCAACTACGACCCCGATGCCGACGTGGAGGCGGTCGCGGCGGAGTTCTTCAGCGCCATGGTCGGGCTGGCGTTCTTGCCCAACTCGCCCACCTTGATGAACGCCGGCCGCGAGCTGCAGCAGCTCTCAGCGTGTTTCGTGCTGCCCGTGGAAGACAGCATGGAGTCGATCTTCACCGCTATCAAGAACTCGGCTCTCGTACACCAGTCGGGTGGCGGCACGGGCTTCAGCTTCACTCGGTTGCGGCCCAGGAACGACATCGTGCGCTCCACCAACGGCATCGCCAGCGGCCCCGTGTCGTTTATGAAGGTGTTCGACACAGCCACGGAGACCATCAAGCAGGGCGGCGCCCGGCGCGGCGCCAACATGGGCATCCTGCGGGTCGACCACCCCGACATCCTCGACTTCATCACCTCCAAGGAAGACGAGGATGTGCTCAACAACTTCAACATCTCGGTGGGGGTGACCGAGGAGTTCATGGCGGCGGTGGCGAACGGCAGCGACTACGCGGTGCGCAACCCTCGCGACGGGGTGGAGGTGGGCCGTTACGATGCCCTCGAGGTGTTCGATCTGATCGTCAAGCTCGCCTGGAAGAACGGCGAGCCGGGCATCATCTTCCTCGATCGCTTGAACCGCGATAACCCCACCCCGCATATCGGCACGATCGAGTCGACCAACCCGTGCGGCGAGCAGCCGCTCCTGCCGTACGAGAGTTGCAACTTGGGTTCGATCAATCTCAAGCTCATGGTGAACGACAGTGTCATCGATTGGGATGAACTGAAGCGGGTCGTGCATCTCGCGGTGCGCTTCCTTGACAACGTCATCGACATGAACCGGTATCCCCTGCCCGAGATCGAGCAGATGACGAAGGGCAACCGGAAGATCGGGCTCGGCGTCATGGGGTGGGCAGACATGCTCGTGGAGATGGGTATCCCCTACGACTCTCAGGCCGCCATCGACCTTGCGTACGAGGTGATGGGCTTCATCGACGAAGAGGGCAAGCGGGCGTCCGAAGCACTGGCCCGCGTCCGTGGAGCATTCCCCAACTACGAGGGCAGCCGTTGGGAGGAGAGAGGCCGCAGCCTGCGGAACGCCACGGTCACCACCATCGCCCCCACCGGCACCATCAGCATCATCGCCGGCTGCTCGAGCGGCGTCGAACCCCTCTTCGCCTTGGCGATGATACGCAACGTGATGGACAACACCGAGTTGCCCGAAGCCCATCCCTACTTCGAGCAGGTGGTGCGGGAGCGCGGCATCTACTCCGACGAGTTGATGAAGGAAGTGGCCGCGGCGGGAACGCTGCACGAGATCGAGTCACTGCCCGACGACATCAAGCGGGTGTTCGCCACAGCCCATGACGTGACGCCCGAGTGGCACGTGCGCATGCAGGCGGCTTTCCAAGCCCACACCGACAACGCCGTCTCGAAGACAGTGAACTTCCCGAACAGCGCCCGCCCGGAAGACGTGGAAGAGGTCTACCGCCTTGCCTACGAACTCGGCACCAAGGGGGTCACCATCTATCGCGATGGCTCTCGCAGCGAGCAGGTGCTCAATATCGGCGAGGTGAAGCGCAAGATCACTGGGGAGCCCGCGCCCGCCGTCAACGGAGCGAACGGAACGAACGGCGCTACGGCGACTAGGCCGGAGGGTGGCTTGACGGCCGCGCAGATCCGTCGCAACCGAGGTTCGGTCTTGAACGGCGAGACGCGCGAGAAGGTCACAGGCTGCGGCAGTCTCTACGTCACCGTCAACCAGGACGAGTTCGGTCCTCGCGAGCTGTTCGCCAACATGGGCAAAGCCGGGGGATGCGCGGCTGCGTCGACGGAGGCCCTGGGCCGCCTCATCAGCCTGGCCTTCAGGTACGGAGCTCCCCCCGAGAAGATCGCCAAGCAGCTGAAGGGCATCCGTTGCCACGTGCCGCTGGGTCTCGGGCCCAACCAAGTGCTCTCGTGCCCCGATGCTATCGGCAAAGCTCTCTCCGACAAGTACTGCGAGGGCATGACGACCTTGTACTACGAACCCGAGCAGCAGCAGCTCGAGATGCCTATCGCCTACGCGCAGGGCGCCTGCCCGGACTGCGGCGGTGCCATCGAGCACGAGGGTGGGTGCATGGTATGCCGAGCCTGCGGCTTCTCGCGTTGCTCGTAGGTGTGGAGGGCGACGCCCGGGGAGCCCGGGGCGCCGTGGACTCCCGGGGTCTTCGGTGACCTGGATCGTCGACATCGAGCCTTTGGGAGTGCTCGAGGCGGAGCCTCCCGACGCCCTCGAGATCGCGTTCGACGTGATCTTCCCCGGTGAGACCTGGTGCCGCTCTGTGGTACTGGTGGGCCGAGACTTCTCGTATCGCTCGGAGTACGAATTGGTCTCGACGGCCCGCGATGAAGTCGTGCGCGTGATAGAACGTGAGGGAAGGCCGGTCGCGGTGAGACTCAGACTCGGCTCGGGCGGGGTCGAGGTGCAGGCCGTGGCGGCGCCCGGCGGGTAGCTACCGGAATGAGTGGGTGTGACTTCATTGGATGAGTCGGTGATTGCACAAGGGGATCCGGACGCGGCGCCTGCACCCCACTTGACTCATGAGGCCGGCGCCGCTCAGGACGCCGTGGCGGCGCCCGCGGTCGATGCGGCGCCCGTGACGGACGCGGCGCCGGCCGGCGGTGGAGGCGACGAGCTCACGTGGGATTTCGATATCCCCCTCATCACCGACCGTTTCATGTTGTGGGAGTTCTTCAAGGTCTCCGGGATCTCCGCCCTCTTGGTCCCGATCCTGGTTGGCCTCATGGGCTTCTTCGTCGAAGGCGAACTCGTCCTGCTGCCCTGGCAGGTGCCGGTCTTCGCGTTCGCAGCCATGTTCGTGCTCTTCCTCCTGGCATCGCTTCTGCTCGGAAACAGACACGGCGCGACGTTCCACATCAACGCCGACGGAGTGGGGTACGCGGCGCGCAAACGCGAGCGCCGCCTGAACCGGCTCGCCATCATCGTCGGGGTCCTCGGGGGGAGCCCCACCGCCACCGGCGCGGGGCTCTTGGCGGCCTCTCGGGAGACGATGTTCATCCCCTGGGAAGACGTGCAGCGGGTCAAGGTGTACCGCGGCCCCCGGGTGATCGTGCTCAAGGACTCGTGGCACGTCGTGCAGAGACTCTATTGCCCGCCGGCACTGTTCGAGCAGGCAACTCGGTTGGTCGAAGTCCATCATCGAGCGGCTGCCGATGCGCGCCTGGCGGAGGAGCTGGCGCTGGCGAAGCGGGAGGCGGCAGAGGCGGCCAAGCGGTCGGATCCCCTCACAGCTTCGCGCGCTGCTTCGTCTGCTGCGCGGCCGGTGGGGGGATCGCTTGCGCACCGTCTTCTGTTGACTGCGGGGGGCCTGATACTCACGGTGAGCGCCCAGGCGTGGTATTTCAACGACGGTGAACTGGCCGCACGAGCCGGCATCGTGGGTGGGGTGGTGATCGCGCTCTCTCAGCTGTTCCGCGAGGTCGCCGCGAGGCAGTTGTTCGGCTTCGTGGGCGCCATCGGTGTGGTATGGCATGCCGCGATGCTGGGCATCTCTGCGGTCGAACCCATCCAGGGGATCTACGAGACGACCGTGTCCGCCGTGTTGGACACGGAGTGGTTAGTCGTAGCGGCGATCAGCACGCTGGCGCTGCTCGGTCTGGCCTTGTTCCCCTGGATATGGAAGCGATGATGGGAGGTGGACGTGGGTAGCGGTGAGAACGGGGTGCGTTTCTGCATGTCGTGCGGCACGGAGCTGGGTGGGGCGGGGGCCTTCTGCATGGCATGCGGGGCCCAAGTGGCGAATGCGCCGAGCGCGGCCCCGCCACAGCAGTCGGTGTGGGCTTCGGATACGTCGCAATACGGCGAGCAACCACTCACCCGAGTCGACAACCATCCGGTGGTGGGCGTCATCGGCAATGCCTCGCACGCCGAGGGGTTGATGGGACTGAAGAGGACGTCGTACACGATCGTCGTGAGCCGCGAGCGCCTGATCTTCGCTCAGGTGACGAAGGAGATGGCCATGGCGGCGGTCGAGGCCGCCCGCGGCGCCGCCAAAGGCTCAGGAAAGGGCTTCTTCGGCCAATGGGGAGCGCAGCTGGGTGCGGTGGGCGGGATCGCGGACCGCTACTACCACATGTCGACCGATCAGACTCTCGCGGAGAATCCCGGCAACTGGTTCCTGGAGAGGGCTCAGGTGAACGGTGTCAAGGTGAAGTCCGGCTCGTGGAACGACGACAACGGCCAGA
Source organism: Actinomycetota bacterium (assembly GCA_018830645.1). Taxonomy (GTDB): domain Bacteria; phylum Actinomycetota; class Thermoleophilia; order RBG-16-64-13; family RBG-16-64-13; genus JAHJSA01. The sequence continues at coordinate 11,197 of JAHJSA010000071.1, read as the reverse complement.
GCGACGACAGACTCACCGTCAAGTCCACCCAAGGGAAGTTCCGTTTCAACATCGGGAGCAATGCGAGCGAAGTGAAGCGACTGCTTCGGGAGGCGGGCTGGCTCTGACCTGACCGCCGCTTCGGCCGCCCGCCGCGGGATGCATGCGGCGGAGGTCTCGTTATCGGACCCGACCTGTGCTCCCTCGGTTCCCTCGGTTCTTGGACGGTGCGCTACGGGCAGTCGGGGGTCTCTCACCCCGCTTCGAGTGGTGGGGGAGTGACGATGAACTCCCCGGTCCACGCCGGGCGCGGCGGGCCGGTTCCCGCGTCGAGCGCGGCCTGCCACTCCTCGTCGGTCATGCGGTTCGCCAGCGGCACGGTGAACTCGTAGTAGTCGTAGGATGCGCCCAGGAACACCCGTGATTCCCCGTTCACCTCAAGCACGACATACAGTGCCAGCGGGTATCCGGTGCCCTCCTCCAGCGCGGTGTTGCTGTTCAGGTCGGAGTGAACATCGGCTACCACGGGGCTCTTCTCATCCGGGGGCGAAATGGTGCGACCTTCGTCGTCGTAGAAGAGCTCGAGCGTCTCCAGGGTATTGCCGAACCAGCGGATCACCTGAGCGTCTGTCTCGTCGAGTGCCTCCCCCGCCAGTTCCTTCCGGGCGATGCGTTCGAGATCGGTGCAGAGTTGAGCCATGGTGTCGAGCTTGTTCTTGATGTTCTCGTCGAGGAGGTCGTAGGCTGCAAGGCCGTCCCGAGTCGACGCGGCCAGGGCCGCCATGTGCTTGTAGAACTCGGGATAGGGCTCCACATAGCCGGCCACCTCGGGTTCTTCGCCACCGTCGCCCTCGGAGGCCACCGACTGCTTGGCGTAGAGGATGGTGTCGTGGCGCAATTCGGTCCAGCTGCCGAGAGCGCCGTTCAGGCTCTTCCGGGCCCATGCCTTCGTCCTCATGACGTGGGGTGCGGTATTGCCCGGGAAGGCCATCGCCTCGCGCAGCCCGTCGAGCCAACCGGTGTATATCGTGGTCGGCCAGAATGCTTCGGCACGGGTGTCGAACTGAGCCTTCACCTTCATCAATTGGCTCTCGTAGTTCTCGAACTCCTGCTGCCCATACGTGGTGGTGAGCAGCTCGTAGGCTTGGTCCGAACCGAGGACGGCCATGACATCGAGTCCCATGGGAAGCATGCGCTGCTTGTCTGGCGCGGTGCCCACGAAGCTCCACACCAGCTGCTGGAAGGCGTATGAGTCGGGCACGTACCGTTGGCCCATGACACGGAAGCTGCGCGAGATCTCATCCTTGGCCGTGTCGTCGGTGGTCCACACCTGGTGCGACTGGATCATCGGTGGAGCGAGCTTGCGGATCTCCGCGCGGAGCGCGTCGATCTTCGCGTCGTCGGCGAGTTCTGCGACCGTCGGCGTCTGGCTGCCGAAGGCCACGCCCATCGGCGGGCGTAGGTCCGCGGGCCCCAGGTCGTCCGACGTGCCCACGAGGAACGTGGTGGGCTCGTAAATCGCCTTCCAAGCCTGCTCTGTCTCTCCGGTGAGCGCCAAGGTGATCAAGGCGGCCTGGCGGGTGAGGCGGCGGGCCAGCGTCTCGTCCACGTCCGGGGCGTGGGGGTCGGTCCAGAATGCCGTGTGGCCGTACCACATCATGGCTTTGAAGTACCGTTCGAGCGTCTCGCTGCGTGTGTAGTGGCCGCGAGGCTGGTACTGACTGTAGTCCTCGGTGTAGCCCAACACGGGGGAGGTGTCCTGGCCGCCGGCCGCCTCGATCAACGCCACTTCGGCCGTCACCTCGTCACGGACACGGTCGGGTGCGGTCATGCCCCCTTTGAGCAAGGAGTTCCCCACGGCGAAGTAGGCTTCGGTCGCCAGCGCCGCTTCCTCCATGGGGGTGCCCGTGGCCTCGTTCACCTGATCGCTCGCCGCTGCCTGCAACTTCTCCGACATGACCTCGAGTTGCGTGAAGAACTCGGTCTCTTCGAGCCGCTGCAACGTCATGGCAAACACGCTGTGGTAGGAGTTGAGCACGGCGTCGGTGGTGACCAAAGCCGGGACGCCCGCGTACCGCGCCTCCTCGTAGATCTGCCAGAACTTCCAGGGCACCCAGCCGTCGGTGAAGTTCGTAGCGACGAACCCCTGGCGCTCCAGGATCGCCTGGGCGGCGGGGTCGAGTACCACGCGTCCGGAGTTCGTCACCTCAGCGAGGTTGACGGGTGCGGGGTCCACGTACTCGGGCCCAGGGAACGGCTTCGCATCTTGGGCGACCGTCACGACGGTGGGGGAGGTGGTGGAGGTGGTCGTAGGGTCGTCCGTGCAGCTCGCGCCGAACAGCGCGATCGCCGCCAGGGAAGCCGTCGCCACTATTGCCACGGCGATCCGCCCCGTGCCGAGTGTGCCGCCGGCCCGTCTGATCCCCTCGGTCCTCCCGGTCCTCTCGGTTCTCTCAGTCCGCCCGGTCCTCTCTCGTCCGAGGCCGCCCGCCCGCTCCTTCGAACCCTTGCGCATCATGTGCCCCCTCCCTCCCGTCCGTCCGTCCGCATCGCCTTGAAGCCGAAGCCGTTCCAGCGGTACTGGACCTCCGCTCCCGACGTATCCGTCAGCACAATGAGATCACCTTCCCCGTTCTCGGCGCTCCGAACCCGGAAGCCAAGCGGTTCCGGCACGAGTGGCGAGGTCACCAGGCGCTCGCGATAGCGGTCCGTCCGCCAGGCGATGAGGCCGATGTGACGGCCCCCTTCATCGTCGAGCAGCGCGACCACCTCGGGAGCGCCGTCGCGGTCGGTGTCGGCGATGACGGCGTCTACTACGAGCCACTTGGCGCGCGAGCGGTATGTCGTGTCGCCGTCCACGATCACGATGCCCTCCGAGCCGGGTGTGACCCGTACCTCCTCGAGCGTGGCGTCGCCGTCGAGGTCGGCGTAGAGGAAGGTCGGAGGTGGGCCGAGGTCTGATTGCACGCCGAGGCACGCCGGGCCGAGGATCGTAAGGAGCGCGCCGAGCAAGAACGCTCCGACCGGTCGAGACGCCGTCCGCCGCCGGGCTATCGTGCCACCGCGCCGGCGGCTCGATCTGTGGGGCAGAGTGTCCAAGGGTCCAATTCGCACGTCGGGATCATCGCCTCGCGGAGGAAGTCCGGGTTGTACGTTTGGAGATAGCCTTGCGTCGCGTCAGCACAGCCGGGCCGGGATAGTCCGGTTCTTGGACGTGATTGTATAGCGTCAAGAAAGGAAGCGCCATGAGGGAACGAGCGACTCCAGCAACCGGCATCGCGACCCGTTCGAGCCGCTCTGCGACGCCAGGTCGGAGGGTAGGATCGACACGCCTCGTGTCCAGAGTGGCAGGACGGACGGCGGCTCTCGCCGCAACCCTCTTGCTCGCGACACCAGTGATCGCTCGTGCCGACGGGCCGACGATCGAAGACGTGGCAGTGAGGATCGACGCGGTGTGGATACTGCTGTGCGCCGCCCTCGTATTCATCATGCACGCGGGGTTCGGCATGCTCGAATCGGGTCTGGTCCGCCAGAAGAACACAGTGAACGTGTTGATGAAGAACTTCATCAACGTGGCCCTCGGCGTGATCACCTTCTACCTCGTTGGCTACGGCCTCTCGGGCGAGGGCAACTCGCTGTTCGGCACGTCGGGGTTCATGCTCAAAGGCGTAGACGTGCGTGACCCCATGACCCTCGTCCTCTTTGTGTTCGGCCTGATGTTCTGTGCCACCGCGGCCACGATCGTGTCGGGCGCGATGGCCGAGCGCATGAAGTGGAGCGCCTATCTTGTGTACGCGTTCTTCATGACCGCCCTAATCTACCCTGTGGTCGCGAAGTGGGTGTGGACGGGCGATGGGTGGTTGAACAAGCTCGGGTTCCTCGATTTCGCCGGGTCCACTGTCGTGCACTTGGTGGGAGCCACCGCCGCCTTTGCCGGCCTGCTGCTTCTCGGACCCCGGATGGGCAAGTATGGGCCGGGCCGTCGCATCAACGCGATCCCGGGTCATGATCTCCCGCTGGCCACCCTTGGCGCCATGATCTTGTGGTTCGGCTGGTACGGCTTCAACGTGGGCTCCACGCTTGGGGCCGGCGACCCGGCTCTCATCGGGTGGACGGCGCTCACCACGACCTTGGGAGGCGGCGCGGGCACTCTGGCCGGCATGACCGTCATCTGGATCAAGGCACGCAAACCAGACCTGTCGATGACGCTCAACGGAGCCCTCGGCGGACTGGTCGCCATCACCGCGACGTGCGCCTTCGTGGGCTTCGGATCGGCGATCATCGTGGGAGCGGTGGGAGGGGCCCTCGCTGTCGGCGCGGCGCTGCTCTTCGATCGCCTGCGCCTCGACGACCCGGTCGGCGCCATGGCTGTGCATGGTGTCGGAGGCGCGTGGGGCACCCTCGCCGTCGGGCTGTTCGGATACACCGACATCACGTCGGCGGAGCCGGTGGGCGTCGGTCTGTTCACAGGCGGAGGCTTCCATCAACTTGGGGTGCAGGCTCTCGGCCTGATCGCGACGATGGTCTGGGTGTTCGCCGTGTCCACCGTCGTCTTCACGGTGATCAAGCGCACGATCGGCCTTCGGGTCTCCGAACAGGAGGAGTACGAGGGACTCGACGTAGGCGAACACGGCACCGGCGCCTATCACGGCGACTTGCTTGGATCGGGCGCCCGAGGCTCTGATGCGTTCCCCGGTCGGGCGAGACCTTAGGCTGTTAAAGAACGAAACCTCGGCCGCGGGACCGCACTGGGCGGCGCCATGCGGCGTCCTCAGTCGCGCCCGTAGCGCTGCTACGAGCGCTCCCTGCGTCCTTGCCTTGCGCGTACCCAGCGCACTCCCGCGGCGAAGCGTCATTCTTCAACAGCCTGTTAGACGAATGGACAAGGACAAAGGTACATCCACCTGTATAATGAGACCCGCTCCCGACGGCCCGCGTCGGGGAGTTGTCGGTCAGCGGGCTACGCTTGGAAGCAGACGATCACATGGCTGTCACCGTAGGGCAGATACTGAAGCTGGGGGCGCTGTCGCAGGCCCGCGTGCTGGCGGGTGCTCGGGGTCTGGACCATGCGGTCACCTCGGTGACCGTGGGCGAGGTGCCCGACATCGCCGAGTGGCTCTCGGGCGGGGAGATCGTCCTCTCTACCATGTTCGCCTTGACGAACGATACCGATCGGCAGCGAGATTTCTGTAGACGCATCATGGCCGCCGATGCGTCCGCCTTGTTCGTGAAGCCCAAGCGTTTCGTGGGATCGTTCCCCCTCGACATCCTCGAGATCGCGGAGAAGCGCGGCTTTCCCATCGTGGAGGTGCCGCAAGAGGTGCGTTGGACGCGCATAATGCAGGAGGCCATGGAGGTGCTGATCGACCGGCATGCCTCGCAGTTGGAGAAATCGCAGGAGATCCACCGCGAGCTCCTCGAGGTGGTCATCAGCGGCGGTGGGTGGAGCGAGATAGCGAGCGCGGCCGCCCGCCTCATCGAGAAGCCCGTGCTCGTGCTCGACGTGTCGCTCGAGTCACTGGGCGTGTCCACCGACTTCCCCTGGCCCGAGGCCGAGCTGCATCGTCTTCTCGACAGGCCCGCCGTTCGAGCCCAGTTCGAGAACCTCGCGCGCTCACCCAATAAGCTGATGCGGCTGGCGGAGGAGGGTGCACCCCCCCTGTTCGCCGTCCCGATCGTGGTGAGCCACAGTTGCCTCGGCTACGTGGGCACGATCACCGAGCGTCACGAGCTTGATGAGATCGAGAAGGTGGCGCTCGAGCACGCCGCCACCGTCGCGGCGGTCGAGATGGCACGCGACCAGGTGCGTTTCGAGACCGAGGTGCGGCTGAAAGGCGATTTCGTGGACGATCTTATCGGCGGACGATTCAGCAGCGAGGACTCCATCCTCCGTCGGGCGAGCTTTCTCGGGTGTGACCTGAGTCACGGGGCGACGGTGGTGGTGGCCGACGTGGACGAATTCGAGCGCACCATGGCCGAGAGGAAGCTGAGCGAAGCCGAGGTGCAACGCCTGAAGGCCCGCCTCTTCAGCCGGTGCACGCGACTTGTGGCTGAGGTCGAGCCGTCGTCACTGGTGAGCCTCAAGTCCGATCGTGTGATCGTCTTCCTGACCGGGCCTTCGGCCGAGGATCAGAAGGCCATCGACCGGCTCATCGACCGGCTGCAGGCACGGGCGCGGGAAGTAGCCGACCTCTCGGTGTCGGTGGGCGTGAGTCGCTTCACCAACGACATCCCAGGGCTGCGCAAGGCGTTTGAAGAGGCACTCGCGGCCCTGAAGGTCGGCCGGAAGTTGCAGGGTGGGGCAAGCGTGATGCATTTCGAAGGCGTCGGCTCGTACAAGCTCCTACTCAGCATCTGGGAGCACGACCCCGAGGAGCTGCGCAGTCTCTACCTGGAGACCATCGACCCGGTGGAGAGATACGATCGCCAGAACGACTCGCAGCTGGTGAAGACGCTGCTCACGTACTTGGGCAACGACGAGAACCTCTCCAAGACCGCCGGCGACCTCTACGCTCATCGCCACACCATACGGTACCGCCTCCAGAAGATCGGTGACCTCACCGGCCTCTCCGTCTTCAAGAGCGAAGACAAGGAGCGCCTCAGCCTCGGCCTGAAGGCGGGGAGTCTGCTGAACGGCTGACGAGAGGCGCGGATGCGTAGCCGGGGAGCGGATGCGCGGCCGGGGAGCGGCTCCGCTGTGCGGGGGGGCGCTCCCGCACGGAACGGGCGCCCCCGCGCGGACCGTCGAGGCGGTCTACTCCGCGGGGGTGGCTGTCTGACGCGAGCGGTAGTCCTTGATCGCCTCATGAAGGCCGTCGGCCGCCAAGTTGGAGCAGTGCATCTTGTTCGGCGGCAGCCCGCCCAAGCTTTCGGCCACGCTCTTGTTGGAGATCTCGGACGCGTCGTCCAAGGACTTGCCCTTGGCCATCTCCGTGACCATGCTCGAGGTCGCGACCGCCGCGCCGCACCCGAGGGTCTGGAACTTGACGTCTTCGATACGGTCGTCCTTCACTTTGATGGTGATACGCATCATGTCGCCGCACGTGGGGTTACCTACTTCGCCGACACCGTCGGCGTCTTCGATGACACCCATGTTGCGTGGGCTCCGGAAGTGATCCATCACCGCTTCTGTATACACTGCCGCCTCCTTCCCGCCTGGCGCGGGGTGATCCTCATTCTAGTTATTCTTCCCGCCCCCGCTTGTGCCTACTCGCCCCTACTGTTTGCTCGTGGGCTTGTTGTACACGGGAGACATATCCCGGAGCCGCGACACGACTTGGGGGAACGCTTCGAGGAAGTAGTCCACGTCGACCTCGGTGTTCGAGTGGCCGAGCGAAATACGGATGGAGCCGTGCGCTTCCTCCGCGGGTATGCCCATGGCCAGCAGCACGTGGCTCGGGTCGAGCGACCCCGTCGTGCAGGCCGACCCGGACGACACGCCGATCAGATTCATGTCGAGACACAGGATCATCGCCTCACCCTCGATGCCCTCCACACGGAAGTTCAGCATGTTGTCGAGGCGCTCGGTCGGGTGACCGTTGAAGGCGATGTCGGGGATGTTCTCCTCCAGGCCTTCCCATAGCTTGTCGCGCAGTCCGCGCAGCCGAGGACCTTCCTCCGCCATGCGGTCGGTGGCCAATTCGAGGGCCGTGGCCATGCCGACGATGCCGGGCATGTTGTGGGTGCCGGGCCGGCGTCTGCGTTCCTGCCCTCCGCCATGCATGAGCGGGGTGATGCGCACCCGGTTGCGTATGTAGAGGGCGCCGACGCCCTTCGGCCCGTAGAACTTGTGTCCAGACAGAGAGAGCAGGTCGGCGTTCATCGCGGCCACGTCCAGCGGGAGTTTGCCTGCGCTCTGCACCGCATCGGTATGGAAGATCGCGCCGGCTTCGCGCACGATGGCCCCGATCTCCGTGATGGGCTGGATGGTGCCGACCTCGTTGTTCGCATGCATGATGGAGACGAGCACGGTGTCGGACCGCATCGCCCGTCGGACGTCTTCAGGGTCGACCATCCCGGTGCTGTCGACCGGCACACGCGTGACTTCAAAGCCGCGCTTCTCGAGGAACTCGAGCGGCTCCAACACGGCGTGGTGCTCGATGGTGCTGGTGACGAGGTGCCGCCCCTTCTTCTGCTGGGCGTCGGCTGCGCCTTTGACCGCCCAATTGTCGGACTCGGTGCCGCCGCTGGTGAAGTGGATCTCGTCCGGCTGGGCGCCGATCCTCTCGGCGATGCTCGCGCGGGCCCGCTCCAGGGCGCCCGCCGCCACGAGGCCGGCGGTATACAGGGTCGACGGGTTCCCGTAGCTGTCTTTCAGCCACGGCTCCATCGCCTGGAAGACTTCAGGATCGACCGGGGTCGTGGCGGCATGATCCATATAGATCGGTCTGTCCATCGGATGAGTGCCTTTCTTGCTGACGACGTGACCAATAGTAGCATCGCGTGCTCTCGTTGCCCCGGGTGGGAGCGATGTGGTATTTTGCCCTCGGTCATCAACGCGCTTGCTCCTGGCAGTGCGGTTCGGGGGGATCCGGATGAAGCGAGCGCCGCTCGTCGCGGGCATCGTTCTTGTTGTTATCGGTGTGATCGTGGGGTTGGGCCTCGACTACACGTCGAAGCCCGCCTTCTGCTCGTCGTGCCATCCCATCGCCCCGTTCGCCGAGTCTTGGGTGGGAACCAGTCACGAGCAGGCCGGCGTCACCTGCATCGAGTGCCACTTCGACCCCGGGGTCGTGGGCTACATCAAGGGTAAGACGTACTCGGTGATCAAGCTGACCCAGTGGGTCGTGGGCGAGACCGAGCGCAAGCCCGAAGCACACCGCGTCATCGTCGGCGGCGCGTGCCGGCATTGCCACCCCGAGCCCAAAGCCACCTTCCTGCCCCACTCCTTTCATACCGAAGAGGCCAACCTGCAGTGCACCGAATGCCATAGCGGTGTCGTGCACGGCTCAGAACTGGTGGGCGAGGAGAAGCCGCAGGCCGCCGCCGACCCTGCTTTCTGCGACGCATGCCACACCGGCGACTTCGCGCCCATCCTTTTCACGGCTATCGAGCCGGCCGGCAGAGAGCATCCCGGCGCGCCCAAGGTGGATGTGAACGTGTGGCGCAACGTCCACTGGCGCGCCGCCGACGGGCCCGCGGTCATCGACAGCGTGTCGTACGACAAGATCGAGCCGGAGACCTGCCGGGCCTGCCACGACGAGCCCACCGTCGCGAAGGGCTGCAAGAGCTGTCACTTTGCCCGGGTGCCGGAGTTCCGCCTGTCGTCGGCGGCCGAGACGGCCAGCGGGTTCCCGGTGGGCATCTTCGCTGTGCTGTTCGCACTGCTCATGCTCACCGCCTTCCTCAGTTCGGAGGTGAGGGCGCGCATCTTCACCTCGCGCTGGATGCAGGCGCTCGTGGGCTTGATCTGCCTCTCCGACGTGGTGGTGGTGTACTTCATCATCAGGGACACCTTGGTCCGGGAGACCGGCTCCCAGGAGATCGGCGCGACCACGGTGTGGATCACCTATCTGTTCTTGAGCGTGGCCATCGTCATGCTCGTGTTGTACGAATCGATCATCAGGCCCGGGCGCCAGCGCTCCCTGCTGCTGCCGCAGACCGATGAGGAGGAGATCTACGTGCCCGACCACAACGTGTGGTTGAAACACCCCGATGCACCCGAGAGCCCCCTCCCCTCCCCCAAGGACCGCCCATGAGCGAGCCCGTCTCCGCCCCGCTCTCCGAGGCCACCGCCGAGGCCACCGCCGAGGCCACCATCTCCGAGGCCACCACCGACGCCGCCGCCGCCGAGAGCCTCTCCCGCCGGAGCTTCCTCACCTACCTCCTCGGCCTGGCCGCGGCCCTGGGCGCCGCCGGTCTGGCCTTCCCCATCGCCCGCTTCGCCTACCCGGTGAAGCGCGTGGAGGTGCAGCCCAAGCTGCGGGTGGCCTCCCTCTCCGCCCTCACCCCGCTCGGGGACGCCGTGGTCTTCGACTACCAGGACGCCTCCGCCGGCCTCATCCTCTTAGAAGACGGCACCCCCAAGGCCTTCTACCTGGCCTGCACCCACTTCGGCTGCCTGGTGAAGTGGCGCACCGAAGAGCAGGACTGGTACTGCCCCTGCCACGCCGGCATCTTCGCCCCCGACGGCGCCGTGCTGGCCGGCCCCCCGCCCTCCCCCCTGGTGGAGCTCCGCGTGGTGGCCGAAGGCGACGACCTCTTCGTGGAAGGGACGGTGGGCTAGCCCATGGATATCGCCGCCCGCGCCTTCCGCTACCTCGACCGGCGCTACCGCCTGCGCGAGCCCCTCGAGTACCAGCTGAACAAGCGCATCCCCGCGCATCTGAACTGGACCAACTGCTTCGGGGGCATCACCTTCGTCTGCTTCGCGGTGCAGGCCCTCACCGGCATCCTCCTCGCCTTCTACTACAAGCCCACCCTCCCCGAGGCCTACCAGAGCGTGCTGCGCATCATGGAGGAGGTGCCCTTCGGCGCCTTCGTCCGCGGTCTGCACGCCTGGACCGCCAACGTCATGATCTTCATGGCTACGCTCCACATGCTGAAGGTCTTCTTCATCTCGGCGTACCGGCCCCCCCGGGAGTTCACCTGGGTCTCGGGGGTCTTCCTCTTCTTCGTCACCGTCACTTTTGGTTTCTCGGGGTACCTCCTCCCCATGAACCAGCTCGCCTACTGGGCCACCACCGTGGGCGCCGAGATCGCCGGGGCCTTCCCCTTCGTGGGGGAGTACGCCCGCCTCTTCCTCCTCGGTGGAGGCAAGATCGGCGGGGAGACCCTGACCCGCTTCTACGCCCTGCACGTGCTCGTACTGCCCGCCGCCATCATCGTACTCCTGGCCGCCCACTTCTCCATGATCCGCCGCCAGGGGATCTCCGAGCCACTCTAGGAGAGGGGAGGGGAGAAGAGACATGAGCGAACACACACCCGAGCATCCCCCCGGCTACCCTGAGGAGGAGATGGAACTCTTCTTCCCCCACGAGGTGGTCAAGTTCGGCATCATCATCGCCATCGTCTCCGCCGGGCTCACCTTCCTCGCCACCATGGTGCCCATGCCCGTGGGCGAGCCCGCCGACCCGCTGCGCACCCCGGCCGGCATCGAGCCCGAGTGGTACTTCCTCGCCGTCTACCAGCTCCTCAAGTACGTGCCCCGCTGGCTGGGGGTGGGCTTCAGCTTCATCCTCTTCCCCGTCATGCTCTTCACCGTGCCCTTCTTCTGGGG
>JAHJSA010000070.1 GCA_018830645.1 Actinomycetota bacterium | reverse complement strand
GTGGATTCCACCGAGGAGCTGAAGGCGCGCATCCTGCTGGGTATCGACGAGTTCAACGCCTCCCCGGTGGTGTTCCGCTGGAACAAGTTCGATCTGGGGTTGCTTTGATGTGTAACTCTTGTTCAGGAACGGACTACTAGCTTCTCCGATCGGTTGCCATGCTCAAGCATGGGCTTGAATCGCTCGTACGACACGCACACCATTGTTGGCTTGCCCCGACTGCCCACGACAACGCTGCGCAACGCCTCAGATTCGATGTCAACAACGATCTTCGAGAGGTTCTCACGAGCCTCGCCGATCTTGAAGACGTGGCCTGGGGTCTTGTTGCCTGCAATACTGATCGCCTTGGAGGTTCTGCCAGGCATTGGGATCCTCCGATATGGACAACTTGTACAAGTTGATTGTACGCTGGGAACGCCCCTCCAGCAAGCGGATCAGCGACACAACCAAAGGGGACACCGTTCGATGGGCGAACACACGGGCGAGTTCCGCCGATACCATGGCGGCGCCGAACGGACCCTGAGGAGTGGCCGCATGTGCCCCGCCCGATGAACCTGCGCATCGTCACCGACAGCAGCAGCTGCCTGCCCGCAGGCTGGGCCGAGGAGCATGGGGTCACCGTGATCCCCCAGGGGGTCGTGGTGGACGGCGCCGCCTACCGCGAGACCGTGGACCTCCCCGGCGACGACTTCTATCGCCTCCTCGAGCGCGGCGCCACCGCCTCCTCCAGTCAACCGCGGCCCGAGGACTTCGCCGCCGTCTACCGCGCGGCCCTCGACGCCGGCGACCAGGTACTCTCTATCCACATCGGCGCCAAGCTCAGCGGCACCCTCGAGACCGCGCGCAGTCAGGCGGCGTTGGCGCAGGCCGCCAGCGGCGGCGGCCGGGAAGCGACGGCAGGTGGAGCCGGCCTCCCGACCCCCGCCATGGCCAGCGACCCACCCGGCCACATCCACCTGGTCGACTCGCGGAGCGCCGGCTTGGGCCTGGGCTTCCTGGTCATGGAGGCGGCGCGGCTGGCGCGCGAAGGGATGGCTCCGGCGGCGGTCGCCGCGGCCCTCGGCGACATGATCCCCCGGGTGCGCGTCTGCTTCATGCTCCACACCATGACCTATCTGGTGCGCGGCGGCCGGGTTGGCCGCGCCGCGGGGCTGGCCGCCTCCCTACTCAGGCTACGCCCCCTCCTGGGGTTCGAGGATGGCGAGATCGTCCCGGTGGGGCACACTCGCACCAGCCGGCAGGCGACGGCCCAACTCTGGCGGCTGATCTCGGCCTCGGCCGATCGTGGCCTCAGCTACGCCGGCTTCCACTACGGGCTGAACCGCGACGAGGTAGAGGGCTGGCGCCGGGAGTTCACAGACCGGTACGGGATCGAGGCTGCGCTCACCCAACTCGGGCCGGCGGTGGGTGTCCATTCGGGACCCCGCATCCTCGGTGTGGTGCAGGTGGAAGCCGGGTAGGAGGTAGACATGCGTCTCGCCCACACCATGATCCGCGTCACCGACCTCGAGCGATCCCTCGACTTCTACACGAGGGTACTCGGCATGACGCTGTTCGACCGCATGGACTTCCCCGCGGGCAGATTCACGCTGGCCTTCGTTGGGTTCGCCGACCAGCCGGAGTCCTCGATGCTGGAGCTCACGTACAACTGGGACACCCACGAGTACGACCGCGGGAACGGCTACGGCCATCTCGCCATCGCGGTGGCTGATGTTCGTACGACTGTGGAGGCAATCCGCGAGCGCGGCGGCACGATCTCCCGCGAGCCCAAGGCCATGAACGCCGGCACGACGGTGATCGCCTTCGTCGAAGACCCCGACGGCTACCCGATCGAACTGGTGCCGGAGCGCTAGCCCGTCGGCGCCCGACTCGGGCGCCGAATCCGACCGGCCGGTCGCGCGCAGCCGGGGTCCCACCGGGGTGACCGCCTGGCAAGCTGCACCCCACTGAGGGCACGCAGTCAGCCATTCCAGAATCCAGGAGACGACTGAGAAACGAATCCCTTCCGCTGATACGATGGCGCAACTGACTCGACACGTTCGGAGTGACATCATTGGACCCTGTGGATGAGCGTGCGTATCGTCACTGAAGGCCGCCTTCGCCTCCCACGCCTCGGCCGCGCGGTCGCGCCTCCCTCGACGTCGCGGACCCGGGCGGTCGCGGCTGTGCCCGAGGCCTGACGGATGGCGCCCTCCAAGCACAGCTCGCGCACGGACCTTTCAGACACCACCACCGCCCCACCCTCCGCCGCTTCACCCCGCACCGGCATCTCCGGCGGCGTCGATCGCCCCGGCACCGACATCACCCCGCACCACGGCACCGAGGAGATCCGTCGGCGCCTCGAGCAGGCCGAGCTCAGCTTCAAGGCCCTGTTCGACAACTCCAACGACGCCATCCTCCTGGTGAACCGCACGACCATGAAGCTCGTGGACGCGAACGAGCGCGCGAGCCAGGTGCTCGGATACCGCCGAGAGGAACTCACATGGCTGACGGTGGGGCAGTTGAACCCTCCGACGGGCGACAAGGCCGGGCGGAGCCTCGGCGAGGGACTACGGGTGGCCGCCGGTGACTTCGCCGCACGCGTGGCCACCAAGCGCGGGGACGTGCTCGACGTCGCGGTGACCGCTTGGACGGTCGACCTACCCGGCCTCCCCGTGGTCTTCGCCCTCCTGCGCGACCTCACCCGGCAGAGGCAGGTGGAGCGGGAGTTGATGCTGAGCGCGCGGCGCATGAAGCAGCTGTTCGACATCAGCCCGACCATGACCCATGTACTCGACATACACGAGGAAGGCTTCCGCCTATCGTGGATCAGCGAGAACGCGAGGCGCATCTTGGGATACACCCCAGAAGAGATACTGGCGGATCCCACCTGGTGGTACCGGGGGATACACCCCGACGATCAGACGCAGGCGCTGCAGTCGAACGACGACGTCATCGCCAAGGGAGCCTCGCGGTCGGAGTACCGCTTCCGCCACTCCGACGGCTCGTACCGCTGGACCCACGAGGAGCTGCGCCTGGTGACCGATGACGACGGCACGCCGGTCGAAGTGGTGGGCTCCTGGGCGGACATCACGGACAGGAAGGCCGCGGAAGCCGTCTTCGTGGAGGGTGAACGAAGGCTGCGGGAGGGCCAGCGGATGGAGGCCATCGCCAACCTCGCCGGCGGGATCGCTCACGATTTCAACAGCCTCCTCACCACCATCTCAGGCTACGCGAACCTCCTGCTTGAGGAATCGGATCACCCGGAGCCCGACTTGGAGGAGATACGGACCGCGTCGGAGCGCGGGGCCGAACTGGTGAGGCAGCTCCTCGCCTTCTCTCGGCGTCAGATCGTGCGCCTCGAGCCGATCGACCTGAACAACGTGATCGCCCGATTGGAGCGAGTTCTTGGACGGATGATCGGCGACGATATCACCCTCCACACCGAAGGTCGAGGTGTTCCTGCCGCGCGTGGGGCTTCCGGCCGAGACCGACAACGACGACTCAGGCCTCGCAATCGCCGGTCCGGCAGATCCTGCGGCCGCGGTTCCGGTGGGCGCGGCGGAGGCCGTGGACCCGAAGGTCTCGGCAGACCCCACGGAGGCGGCAGACCCCACGGAGCAGACCCCATTGTCCGAGCCCCCCGCGCAGTCCAACAGCGAGACGATCTTGGTCGTAGAGGACGAGCCGTCGGTGCGCCGCTTCGTGAGCCACGTGCTCGGCGGTCTCGACTCCAAGACTCGGCCGGGACTCGGCGTACTCTACATGTCGGGGTATACCAAGGACTCGATCATGCACGAAGGCCGAGTCGAGCCGGGCATCAGTTTGCTCCCGAAGCCCTTCACACCGGCGATGCTCGCGCGACGCGTACGGGAGGCCCTGGACTCGACCCGCATCTGAAGCGGGGCCGGGCCCACTCGGGCCCGCACAACCTCGGCGCGGTGCTGGGGGAAGCCGATGGCGCCTCTAGCAACGCGACGACCCCACATCGTGGTACCATAATGGCGTCATATCGGGTGTCGCAGCAGGACGCACACGCCCGCGTGCACGAAGCGGATGGGGGTGCCGTCCTCTTGGAGGTCCACATGCCTGTCAGCCTGTCGATCAAGAACGTGCCCGACGAGGTCGCGGCCAAGCTCCGGCGGCGCGCGAAGGCGCACCGGCGTTCGCTTCAAGGAGAACTCCTCGCGATCGTCGAGGAGGCGGTCGAAGCGCCTGCTGAGCTGACCCCCGAGGAGCTGAGGGCTTACGTCGTCTCGCTCGGACTGCGCACGGAGGACGACTCGGTCTTGACCATCCGGGCGGACCGCGATGGGCGCTAGCGAGGCCCGCGCACTCGCCGTGGTGGACGCGTCGGTGTTCGGAGCCCTCGCCTTCAACGAGTCCCGAAGCGGGGAGGCGGCCGGCCTCTTGGCCGGCGTCACTCCGGTAGCCCCCGGTCTCGTGCGCTACGAGATGGCCAACATCGCCCGCACGAAAGCACTGAGGGATCCGAGCAGCTCAGGCCTTGTGACTCGGGCGTTCCGCCGCTGGCTTGAACTGCCGGTGAAGCTGGTGTCGCCGGAGTTCGACGGTGTCCTCAGCCTTGCCCTGGCCGAAGACCTCAGCGCATACGACGCCGCCTACGTGTACGTGGCGAGCGCGCTGGATGCCCCGTTGCTCACGTTCGACATGCGGCTCGCCTCCGCGTGGCGAAGGCTCGGCTGAGCCGGCGCCTCGCGGGCGGCGCCTAACGGGCGGGGCGGGGCGGGCGGCGCCGGGGGAAACCGGCCGCCGCCGCCACCGCCGCCTCCTACCAGTCGACGATCCTCCGCTGACCTCTCAGGCCGCGCACGTGCGTGGCGTCCTGCACCACTTCGAGGCACCCCTGATAGGAGCCCGCCTGGTCGCGCATGGCGAAATAGCGTATGTGCACGAACTTCGGGCCCAGCTCGATCCAGAACTCGGCCATGTCCTTGGTGCCCGCCTTGAACTCGGCGAGAATCTTCTCCACCTTGTCGAGGCTCTTGGGCGGATGGCAGTTGCGCACCTCGCGACCGATGGCCGCGGGCGAACGGGGGAACACCCTCTCCCCTTCCGAATAGAAACGGACCCGGTCGTCCGCGTCGACATAGGTGAGATCGAAGGGCAGGTTGCGGAAGAGCAAGTCGATCTGCTCGGGGGTGAGTGCGCCCGTGCTCAGAGGCAGCAGGAGTTCGCCCTGCTCGGGGGCCCAGGTGTCGGCGGCCCAGCGGGCGTGGTCGCCAGCGGGGCCTTCGATCCAGGCGTAGCCGATGTCGGCGTCGCCGGCGGCGATGCGCCGCCACTCGTCGGCCTCGATCACTTGTAAGGAGGTCGGGAAGAGGATCTTCTCCTCCTTGTAGACCATGTCGTCGACCATGCGGAGGGTCTCGGGCAGGGAGCGCAGGAGGGTGGCGGCGTCCTCGCGGCCGGCGTGGGCGCGGTCAGCCTTGATGCGGGTGCGGATGTCGTCGTCGAGTGCCCACATCACCTTCGTCGGACCGGAGACGCCGTGTGCCTCGAGCACCGGGAAGAGCTGGTTCTCCTTGCGCAGGTAGTGCACGTCGATCTGGGCGAGACGTTCGAGGTCGTGGGCGATGTCGGCTATCGCCGCGTGCTTCGCTGCTTCGTCGGCCGGGGCGCCGAGAGCCTCGAGGGTGCAACGGAGGGTGGTGGTGATCTCGGTGACCACCCGGTTCTCGCGGCGGTAGGAGGCCACGGGGTGGTCGTCGGCCACGGCTGCTTCGGTGCCGTCGTCGAGCGCGTCTTTGAACACGCTCACGTGAACGTCGCAGAGACGTTGCACCTCTTCCACCGCCAGGCCTTCGGAGATCAGGGACTGCTCCATGAGCGCCACTTCGGTGGCGTCAACGTCGCGCACGAGCTCGTCGAAGCGGGCCTTGACCGCCTCCACCGATGCCCCGTCGTGGAGGTCCATGATGATGCCCTTGAGCAGCACCTGCCTCCGCTCACGCTCGTCGACGTCCAGACGGGGAGCCGCGCCGGACGTCTCCTCGGCCACGATCTCGTGCTCGGCGACGGCCTGCTTCACGTCGTCGAGGAACTTCTCTACCGTCACGTTGCCCAGGCCCGCCGCCATCTCCATCGACGCCACCCGCGCCATCGTGTTGTAGAGCACGGGGTTCTTGAGCTTCTCGAACTCAGGCGCGTAAGCGGCGAGCCAGTCCTTCATGTACGGGTAGGCCTCGCACAACTCGTGGATCTTCGTCTTGGCGGTGATCATCATGCTGGACTACTCCTCCGGCTCATCATCGGCCTCGGGCTCCTCGTCGACCTCGGAATCGTCTTCGCCCTGCTCGATCGACCACTTGAGCTGGAACTCGAGTTCCTCTTCCGACCCACCGCGTTCGTGTTCGATGCTGATGACGGCGCTCGGAGGTATCGTGATGCGCTCACCGGCCACTTGGATGCGGAACTTCTCTCCCCGCTCGATGCTATCGGCCAAGCGACGCAGCTTCTCGACGAACTGGTCCGCGGGGTAGTTCTTCTCGACATCGCGCTGGGGTTTCTCCCCTCCTACCATCACGTGTGCACCTCCGTTTGGTCTCGCGGATCTGGGCGGCTCCTCGCGGCCGGTCTGACTATCCGAGGAAGCGTGCCGCTCGAGTGCAGCGATACCCAGAACCGCCGGATTCGATTCCAACATGAGCGAAGACGCGGTCGACGCAGCCGACCGGTCGCGGGCGCCCGAAGCTACGCGCCGAGACGCGCCGAGCGCCGCGTCATCCTGCGCCCACTACCAGCCGAAATGCGACGAGGGCAGGTCGCGCTTGATCTTCTCCAGATAGTACCGCTCGAAGGCGCCTTTCATGTAGTGCGCCCACTTTCCCTTGCGGAGCACGGCCACGTTCCTCGGGGGGAGGAAGGGGTCGGCCTTGATGTAGAAGGCGGTGTCACCGGCGTCGGCGATGCAGGTGGCGGGCAGCGTCAGCCCGTCGACATGCTCGCCCTCGCCCAGGTCGGCGGCGATGTTCGTAGCAGCGCGGACGGCCATCTCCTCAGACATGTGCCCCGTCTTGGGCACGCCCACCGGCACGGGGGTCGGCACGGGAGGCGCCATGGCCACGGAGACTCCCGCCGCATAGATCTCGGGGAACGCGGTGGAGCGGAGGTGTTGGTCGGTGGGGATGAAACCACGCGGATTGCCGAGACTCTCAGTGTCGCGCACCACTTGGGCGCCGAAGAAGGCCGGGATCAGCAGGGCGAGGTCGAACTCCATCTCGGAGCCGTCGCCGAGCGTCGCCTTGCCGGGCTCCACTCCCTTCAGGGCTGCATCCACCGTCCACCCGAGGTGGCGCGAGCGGAACTCCGACTCCATCATGTTCTGCACGTCACCGATCCCGTTGACGCCGAAGTGGCCGATGAAGGGCTCCGGAGTGACCAGGTGCAGGTCGAAGAGGTGGCGGCGCTTCTGTCGGCGGAGCTCCGTCTCCAGCATCATGATCAGCTCGTAGGCGGGGCCGATGCAGCTGGCGCCCGGGTTCGCCCCGACGATCGCCCGGCCCCTGGGCAGCGCCAGAAAGCGCCGGATGGCGGCTCGGGCGGTCACGGCCTGCTCGATCGTGAAACAGGTGTGCACCGTGCCCTCGGCGGGGTCGGAGCCCGGCACGTTCGACCAGTCGAGGTCGGCGCCGGTGGCCAGCACCAGGTTGTCGTAGGGAAGGGTGCGCCCGCCGGCGGTCGTGACCGTGTGTGCGGCGCTGTCGATGGCCGTGGCGCGGTCGTGCACGAAGTTGATGCCTTTGGCGCCGAGCGGCCGGGCGAGGGGCACGGAGAGCCGCCCCGGTTCCCGCCAGCCCATCATCACCCAAGGGATGCTGGGCATGAAGATGAAGGCCTCGTCGGCCGAGATCACGTCCACCGACACCCTGTCGCCGAGCTTCCGCTTGAGCTGGTACGCCGCGTTCACCCCAGCGAACGACCCACCAACGATGACCACCCGATGTTGTGCGCTGCTCATGTATCCCCCAGACACTCTCGGGCGGCGAAGCGCACCGGCTTCCGGAGGGCATCTCCGGAGGTGGGCGGCCTCGCCGCGAATCAACAGCAATATTGCAATATAGCGATTTTCATATATTCTGGAGCGAATGTCGAGGTACAAGACGCGGATGCAGCCCCAGCCCCGGTAGTCGCTTCTGTCCGCCGGGGGCCAAGCACCCGGCCGCTCCGCCCACAACGGAGGCGCCATGCAGACCATCCTCTTCGCCCTCAACGACGGGCCGTACGGTTCCGAGCGCCCTTACAACGCGCTGCGCCACGCGCTCGCGCTCTCCCGCCGCGACGACACAGAGGTGCGGGTGTTCCTGACCGCCGACGCCACCGCCTGCGCCGTGGCCGGGCAGACCCTCCCCGAGGGATACTACTCGATCGAGCGACTGCTCAAGGGGTTGATGGCTAAGGGCGTGCCTGTGGCCATATGAGGCTCGTGTATGGACGCCCGTGGCTTGGCGTCCGTGCCGGTGGTCGAGGGAGCGGTGCGCGCCTCGATGGAAGTGCTCGCTCACTGGACGGTCGAGGCCGACAAGGTACTGATCTACTGATGCGCCCGGGCGCCGCCGCATGACCGAGAGCGATCGCATCGACGCGACCATCCTGGAGTTGCACGCGCGCGTGTGCAAGACCATGGCCCACCCCGTGCGCCTCGCACTATTGAACGCCATGCGTGACGGCGAGAGGAGCGTGGGCGAGTTGGCCGAGGCGGCCGGGGTCGCCCAACCGATCGCATCCCAACACCTCGCGACCCTCCGCGGCGAGGGTCTCGTGAACCACCAGCGTCACGGCCAAGAGGTGCACTACAGCATCGCTCACCCGAAGATGATCCAAGCCTGCGACCTGCTGCGCGAGGTGTTGTTCGACCGTCTGCGCGGACAGAACGAGTTGACCCGACACCTGGACACCACGACCCGGGACACGACGACCCGGAGCACCACGACGATGGACACCACGAACTAGGGGAACGAACGATGGCGATCGTCAAGAACTTCCTCGGCCGCGACATGGACGTGCCCGAGGACCGCCTCTACCACGCGGCCTCGCACTACTGGTTCCGTGCGACCTCCGCCAGTGGCAGTGGCGCCTCCGGTGACGCGGGCGCCAGCGACGGCGCTGCCGCAACCGCTGCCGCAACCGCTGCCGCCACCGCTGCCGCCGCCACTACTGCCACTACTGCCACTACTGCCACTACTGCCGGCGACTCGGGCGCCGCGGGCGGCGCCGCCCCTATTCGGGCCACCGGCCTGACGGAGTTCGACGTGGGCACCACGGAGCCGGGCGTGGCCCTCACCGGCGGTCTCGTCGACCTCGAGGTGCTGGCCGAGGCCGGCGCCGCCATCGTCGTCAGCGAGGAGGTGGCCTTCGCCACTACCAGGAAGGCCATCAAGTACTTCATGAGCCCGGTTGGCGGCATGGTCACCGCCGCCAACCCCGCTGCTACCGCCGACGCCGCCAACGAGTCACCCTACTCCACCTGGCTCTTCCGCATGACCCTCGCACCCGAGGCGGCGGCGACACTGGTGGACGCCGCCGTGTACGCGGCCAAACTCGGCGCCTCGGAGCACGCGACCGACGCGGCAGCCGCCGCCGCCACGGCCGCCAAGGCAGGCAAGGCGTCGCCCACGTGCCGGTCCATCTACAGCGGCATCAAGGAGTAGTCGGTTCCCGGTCGGGGATCCACCGCCACCGTGGCCTTCACCATCGAACCATATCCGCAGTTCTCCTGGTCGATGACGCGCCAGCGGCTTCTGGACACCTGCCCCCGCGCTTACTACATCCGCTACTACCTCGGACACAACGGCTGGCTGGACGGCGCCAGTGACCGCACCCGCCTCGCCTACCGGCTGAGCAAACTCACCGGCCTCGACGCCATCCTCGGCTCCGAGATGGACGAGCGCGCCCGTGAGATCGAGACCGCGGTGCGGGCAGGGTCGCCCCCACCGAGCGCCGACGAGCTCGAGGAGCGCACCCGACGGACGCTCCGCGAGGCGTGGAAGTCCTCGCGCGATCAGCGCGCCGCCTTCGAGCGTTCCCCCAACCGGGTGACCATGCTCCAGTCCTTCTACCTGGACAACGAGCCGCCCGACGAACGCACGGTCGACCGCATCAACGAGAAGCTACCCGCCTGCATCGCGAACCTCCTCGCCGTCGCCGACTGGGAACGACTCGCGGCCTGCGGTGGCGACGGCTGCGTGCTGATCCCCGACTTCGCCCACTTCATGCTGGGCGGAGTGAAGGTGTTCGCAGCCGGCGACCTAGCCTACATCGCCGACGGCGTGCTCCATGTGATCGACTGGAAGAGCGGCAGACCCGGCGACGACGACACCACCCAGGTGCTCCTGGCCGCATACGCGGTGGCGCTGGACGCAGGGATGGCGACCGGAGCAGCGACAGCAGACGCGGACGACCCGTTCGCGGACTGGGCGCCGGCACCGGGCGCCCGGGGCACGGGTGCCGTTGCGGGCACTTCGGGTACCACCGACACCTCGGGCAGAGCTGGCGCCTTCGGCTCCTCGGGTGGCGCTGGCGCCGCCGCCACGACCCTTCGCCCCGAGCTCCACTACCTTCTCACCGGCGACTCACACTCACCGGAGGTGCCGCGCGACCTCGAGTCCTTCGTGGCCGAGGTCGTGGCGGCCGGCATCAAGGCGATGCGCGACCTGCTGCGCGACCCATACGAGAACGCTCCCCTACCCGAGGACGAGTTCGAGCGCCGGGAATCCGGCATCTGCAGCGGGTACTGTGCCTACGCGTCGCTCTGCGTCGGGGGGTAGGTGGCCTCCACGATATTGATGAGCTTGCGACAGCCGGGCGGAGGACCGACGCTACGCCGAATACAGCATCTCCTTCGCACGCTCGATGTCGGCGGCTACGAATCGATTCTTCACCGCGCCGGCCATTACGAGATCAACCCTCGTTCCCAGCAGCCCCTCAAGCTCCTCAAGCATGTCGAAGTAGGCTTCCGCTCTCGAGTAGCCGTCCATGGCCTCGAATTCGACGAGAAGGTCGACGTCGCTCTCCCCGGGGCGAAAACCCTCACGCAGCACGGATCCGAATACGTAGAGGCGTGCGACGCGGTGCTTCCTGCACATCAACGCAATCGAATCGGCTTTGTCGTCCAGCATCTGAACCATCTCGCACCTCCTTCACCATTCTGCTGGGATACGTGCCGCCGCCGCCATTTCGCGGCGAGCGGAGCGGCGCGTGGCGACGTCGGTCTGCAGTCGCCTGTTACGCCCTTCCCTCCAGATCCGGGTCCATCATCCGTTCACTGCGCCACACTCGGACGACCGTGACCACGGCATCGTCACGGCGATAGACTATTCGATATGGGGACATCTCAAGTTCGCGAAGCCACGGGGTATCGAACTCAGGGACGATCCTGCCGCTATCCGGGAACACTGTGAGCTGACCGACGCGCTTCAAGACTGCCGCAACAAGTCGCCTGCCGACCTCGGTCGCCTGCTGCTGCCCTACGCCCGCTGCTTGGAGAAGAGCTGCTCCGCAGGACAGCCGAGTTCCCGTTGAGCGCAATGCGGGCAAGCGAGGAGCCCCCTCACCAGTCCGGTGCCCACCGTGGCGAGAGCGACGATGAAGAGCACGGCAAGAAGGAGCGGCCAGCGGAAGTCCCGCACGAGCAGCACTATCCCACCCACGACGGGGATCGCAGGCACGAGCAGGTCAGGCAGTGTGTCCCGTACCGACGGTTGACGGCCAAGGAACCGCTGCGGTTCGCCCGGCTTGAACAGTAGGGGGCAGGTCTTGCCCCTGCCGAAAGCACAGAGCTTGCCGTAGTAGTAGCAGTGGCGACAACTGCCTCGAAGGACCGACACCTCGACGAAGGCGCAGTACCCCAGGTACACGAGCGCGACGGCCAGGCCGAAACCGGAGAGAACGAGGGTCCCCAGGCCGTATGTAGCCAAGGAGACGGCCTGCGATCCCAGGACGATCCACACCGGGTAGGACTCGAACGGCCGCTCGTCCATCAGCAACCCCCGGTCAGCCGATACATCATGGGGTCAGCCCAACGGGCAGCCGCTCAGCCGCGGCGCAGAGCGGCGTCCGTCTGGATGCCGTTATTATCCGTCGGTGGTGTCTTCGGGAGTGTCCGGGATTTGCGCCGCGTGCCAAGCCGCCACCACCCACACAGTGTCTGCTTCAACGCGGTAGAAGAAGCGGTACGGGTTGACAACCACTTCGCGGAAGTGCAGATCGGGGAACTCGGGCACCCTGCAACCCGAGTGTGGAAAGTCTGCCAGACGAGCGAGAGCACTCTCGACCCGCCGACGGAACGCCAGGGCGGCAGCCGGCCTATCCGCGCGAATGTAGGCGAGCGCCGAGAGGAACTGAGCGCGGGCCGGCGGAGTGAGCCTGACCTTGAGACTCACGACACGTCGAGCAGTGCGTCAGCCTCCGCCATGACAACGTCCAAGTTGTACCCTTCGCCGGCTGCGATGTCCGCCTCCCCTCGAACGAGCAAACGCAGGATGGCAAGCTCGTGCTGGGTCCGTTCGTACGACCCGGCGCTGACCAAGACCGCTGAGGCGCGCCCATGTTGCGTG
>JAHJSA010000069.1 GCA_018830645.1 Actinomycetota bacterium | reverse complement strand
TGCGCAGAAGCATGGCCATCTGCGCAGTGCTCGACTCGATCGGTCTCTGCAAGATCCCCGCTCTGACTCTGGTGAACGAGTACGACCTGGTCATGGAGGCGCGGCTCGTGTCCACCATCACCGGCACCGAGATCACACCGGCGGCGCTCTTTGAGATCGGCGAGCGCATCCTGAATATAGAACGTCTCTTCAATCAGCGCTTTGGGGCGCAAAAGGAAGACGACTCCCTGCCGGCCGCTTTCTGCGAGGAACCCTTGACCGAGGGTCCCTGCGCCGGGAGTACGGTCGACCTGGATACCATGCTGCGCGAGTTCTACGAAGTGATGGGCTGGGACGAGCACGGAGTGCCCACCCAGGAGCGGCTTCGCGCGCTCGATCTCGCACAACACGTCGAAACCACCCAGGGGATCGAGTAGATGAGGGGCTCACTCGTCTTCCGTCCCATCACTGAACAGGAGCAGCACGCATCATGAAAGAACTCCGCAACGCCTCCCAGGTCGGCCGCCTCTCCTTCCTCACGGAAGAGAACAAGCGCGACATCTACCTCTCGGCCCTGGACGTGCTCACCAAGATCGGCATGAAGGTCCACCACGCCGACGCCAAAGCCATGCTCCTCGAAGCAGGTTGCACCCTGACCCCCGAAGACCGCCTCCTTATGCCCCGCCACCTGGTGGAGCAGGCCCGCCTCTCCGTGCCCTCGGTGGTCGACGTCTACGACCGGAACGGCGACCTCGCCATGGAACTCGGCGGCTACAACTCCTACTTCGGCACGGGCTCCGACCTCATGAGCACCTACGACCTCGACACCGGGGAGCACCGCCCGAGCACCCTGGAAGACGTCCGCCGCGCCGCCCGTCTCTGCGATGCGCTCCCCCACATGGACTTCATCATGTCTTCCGCCCACCCCACCGACCAGGACCCCCACCACTCCTACCTCCTCTCCTTCCAGGCCATGATGGAGAACTCCACCAAACCTCTGGTCATGACCGCCGAGAACGAGGGTGACCTCGCTGTGATGGTGGAGATCGCCCGGGAACTCCGCGGTGGCGCCGAAGCTCTCCGTCAGAAACCCTACTTCGTGGTCTACAACGAACCCATCTCGCCGCTCGAGCACCCGGCGGAGAGTATCGCCAAGTTGCTCCTCTGCGCGGAGACCGGCGTGCCCTCCATCTACTCGCCGGCGCCGTTGGCGGGGGCGACGGCGCCCATCACGGTAGCCGGGCATACTGTGCAAGGCGTGGCCGAGAGTCTGTTCGGCCTCGTGATCCACCAGCTGCACCGTCCGGGCGCGCCTTTCCTGTTCGGCATAGGCCCGGCGGTGCTCGACCTGGTGACTGCGCAGTCCTCGTACAACGCCCTCGAGTACCTGATGACGTACATGTGCGCCGTCGAGATGGCCAAGTGGCTCGACATCCCCAACTGGGGCTACGCGGGCACCACCGATTCACACGTGGTGGACGCTCAGTCGGGCATGGAGACCTCCGAAGTGACCTTCTTGGCCATGCAGGCCGGCTCCAACCTCTCCCACGACGTGGGCTACCTCGACTTCGGCCTCACCGGCGCCCTGGAGCAGATCGTGATCGTGGACGAGTTCATCGCCATGAACCGCCGTCTCCTCGGCGGCATCGAGGTGAACCGCGACACCCTAGCCGTCGAGGCCATCGCCGAGACCGGCCCCGGCGGCCACTTCATGACGAGTGACCACACCTACCGCTACATGCGCGACGTGCAGTGGAGACCCACCATCCTGAACCGCAAGGGCCGGGAGAAGTGGGAGGCGGAAGGTTCCCTCGACCTGGCCGCCAAGGCGCGGCGCAAGGCGCGGCACATCCTCGAGACGCACGAGGTGCCCGCTCTGGCCACGGCCGTCGCCGCCAAGCTGGAGAGTCTGGTGACCGCGTTCCTCCCAACTCTTTGAAGGAGCGACTCTCGATGAGCGTCATCACCATCGACGGGCACACGCTTGCTCTTGAAGACGTGCGCCGCGTTGCCCAGGAGGGCGTGGCGGTCGAAGTCGCGCCCGCGGTGCGGCCCGTTATCCAGCGGGCCCGCGACTACGTGGAAGACATCATCACGACCGGCCGGGTCGTGTACGGCATCACCACGGGCTTCGGCAAGTTCTCCGACGTGACCATCGCGGGCGAGGACGTGCTTCAGCTTCAGCGGAACCTCATCCTGAGCCACTGTTGCGGAGTGGGCGAGCCCATCGACCAGGAGAAGACCCGGGCCCTCATGCTCCTGCGTGCAAACGTGTTGGCCAAGGGTCACTCGGGCGCCCGGTACGTCGTACTCGAAACCCTGGTCGAGATGCTCAACAACGGCGTCCACCCGGTCATCCCGAGTCGCGGATCGGTGGGTGCATCCGGCGACCTCGCCCCGCTCGCCCATCTCACTGCGGTGATGATCGGCGAGGGCGAAGCCGTGTACCAAGGCCGGCGCTCGACGGGTGCGGAAGCGATGGCCGCGGCCGGCATCCAGCCGATCGAGTTGCAGGCCAAGGAAGGTCTTGCCCTCATCAACGGCACCCAGTTCATGACCGGCATCGGCATCCTCACGCTCTTCAAGGCCGAGACTCTCGCCAAGACCGCCGACATCGCCGGCGCGATGACGCTGGAAGCCCTGCGCGGCACCGACGCCGCCTACCTCGCCCTCACCCACGAGGTGCGCCCTCATCCCGGCCAACTCGCCACCGCCGCCAACCTGCGGCGACTGCTCGCCCACAGCGAGATCCTCGCATCGCACGCCGACCCGGCGGGCGACCACAAGGTGCAGGACGCCTACTCGTTGCGCTGCATGCCTCAGGTG
Organism: Actinomycetota bacterium; assembly: GCA_018830645.1. GTDB lineage: Bacteria > Actinomycetota > Thermoleophilia > RBG-16-64-13 > RBG-16-64-13 > JAHJSA01. The sequence goes on along the minus strand of JAHJSA010000069.1, from coordinate 133,137 downwards.
CACGGCACCGCGAAGGACGCGCTGGGCTACGTGCGGCGTGTGCTCGAGATCGAGGCCAACTCGGCCACCGACAACCCCCTCGTGTTCCCCGACGCCGATCTCATCATCTCGGGGGGCAACTTTCACGGCCAGCCCGTGTCCCAGGCGATGGACTTCCTGAGCATCGCCCTCACGCACACCGCGGGCATCTCAGAACGTCGTGTGGAGTACATGCTCGATCCAGCGACCTCGGAACACCTTCCCGCGTTCCTCACCAAGAAGGGCGGCCTGAATTCCGGCCTGATGATCGCGCAGGTGACCGCTGCGGCGCTTGTGTCCGAGAACAAGACCCTGGCGCATCCCGCCTCGGTCGACTCGATCCCCACCTCGGCCAACAAGGAAGACTACGTGAGCATGGGCGCCTATGCCGCTCGAAAGGCCGACGACGTCGCCCAGAACGCACTGATGGTGCTCGCAGTGGAACTCCTCTGCGCCGCGCAGGCGCTCGAGTTCGGCCAGGGCCTCAGGCCCGGCCGCGGAGTCGAGGCGGCTTACGATGTCGTACGCAGCAAGGTCGCGCCCCTCGAAGAAGACCGCATGCAGACTCCCGACATGGAAGCCATCGCGGCTCTCATCCTCGATGGTTCGTTGGTGTCTGCCGTAGAAGAAGCGGTGGGCGGGCTCGAGGTGCTGGGATCATGATGACCTCTGACGACATCCGGACGGTCCACCAGGCGGGTCTTCGCCTACTGGAGAAGACCGGAGTCGTCTTCAAGCATCAGCCGACGGTGGATCTCTTCGCTTCCCACGGTTTCGAGGTGGATGGGCTCCGAGTGTTCATGACTGAGGCGCACGTTGAGGCGGCGCTGGCAGTCGTGCCGAGTTGGTTCACCATGGAGGGCCGCAACCCCGACCGCCACCTCACATTTGGCGGCGACCATCTGGTGGTGGCCAACGCCGCGGGGGCCGCGTTCGTCCTCGAGGGCACCGACATGCGCGCTGGCACCATGGCCGACCTGTCGACCTGCCTCAAGTTGTCGCATATGTCGTCGAACGTCGACATGCTGGGCAACCCGATCCTGCCGCAGGACATGCCGGCCGACGAGGGATACAGGCAGTCGATCCACTGCTGCCTTACCATGAGCGACAAGCTGCTCGAGTATCCCATCGCTACCCCGGAGCACCTCCAGGTGGCCCTGGACACTTCCGAGATACTCTACGGCGCCGACTGGCACCAACGGAGTCGTGTGTTCACGGTGCTCAACAGCTTGTCGCCCCTTCAGTTCGAAGAGGGCACCTGCATCTCAGCGCTGGAACTCGCCGCCCGTAACCAGCCGATCTGCCTCACTCCCTGTGTGATGGGCGGCACCACGGGACCGGTGACCACTGCCGGTATCCTCGTGCTACAGCATGCCGAGGTGATGGCCGGGTTGGTGCTCGTGCAGCTCGTGAGCCCGGGGTGCCCCTTCGTGTACGGGGGCACGTCGTCGATCTCTTCTATGATGACCGGGGACATGCTGGTGGGCGTGCCCGAATACTGGGCCCTCATGACCGCCACGGTGGAGATCGCCAACCATTTCGATCTGCCCTCGCGGGCGGGGGGAGGGTTGACCGACGCCCACCTCCCCGACATGCAGGCCGGCATCGAGTGCGCCATGGGCTTGGCGTCTGTGATGCGTACCGGGGTGAACTTCATCCTTCACGGCACGGGCATCATCAGCTCGTTCAACGCGGTGTCGTTCGCGAAGTTCGTCATCGACGACGAACTCGTGGGCATGCTGCGCTCGCGTCTGAAGAGGATCGACATCAGCGAAGAGACCATGGCCGTGAGCGTGATCGAAGACGTGGGCCCGGGCGGCAACTTCCTGCTGGAGAGTCATACGTATGCGCACTGCCACGACTACGACCGCCCGTCCTTCTTCAACAGAAGGAAACACGATGTGTGGTTGAGTCGGGGCGGTCTCGACATAGCGGCCTCAGCCGAGAAACGGGCGAAGGCCATGCTGGAGTCGTACGTGGCGCCCGATCTCGACCCGCTCATCCTCAGGCAACTTGGAGGCTACTGCTACGGCCACTGCACGGTTGCGCCCTACCAGGCTGTTGAAGAATGACGCTTCGCCGCGGGAGTACACTGGGTACGCGCAAGGCAAGGACGCAGGGAGCGCTCGTAGCAGCGCCACGTGCGCGACCGAGGACGACGCATGGCGCCGCCCTGTGCGGTCCCGCGGCCGAGGTTTCGTTCTTCAACAGCCTGCTAGGCGCGGTGACCGACCCCCTTGTCAGACGGCATGCCCGTCCAGAGATAGAAGACGCGAATCAGGAACACGAAACGGATCGGAAAGGAAGTAGGAATGGCTCTTCTCGACGATATCAAGCAGAATGTGGAAGTAGGGAACAGGGACGCAGTGCTGGCCCAGGTGCAGCAGGCGCTCGATGAAGGCACCACCGCTCAGGACGTGCTCGCCCAAGGTCTGATCGCAGCCATGGACATCGTGGGCGCGAAGATGGAAGCCGAGGAGATGTTCATCCCCGAGGTGCTGCGCGCCGCCAAGACCATGGAAGCCGGTCTCGGCATCCTCAGGCCGCACCTGGCCGTCGGCGACGTCAAGGTGCAGGGCAAGGTCGTGATCGGCACGGTGAAGGGTGACCTTCACGACATCGGCAAGAACCTCGTCGCCATGCTGCTCGCCAGCGCCGGGTTCGACGTGGTCGACGTGGGCATCAACGTCACGCCCGCGGATTTCGCCAAGCATGTGAAGGACAACGACGCCAACTTCCTCGGCCTGAGCGCTCTCCTTACCACGACCATGCCCATGATGAAGGAGACCCTCGCCGCGCTCGAAACCGCCGGGCTCCGCGGCCAGGTGAAGGTACTCGTGGGCGGCGCCCCGGTGAACCAGTCGTTCGCCGATCAGATCGGCGCCGACGGTTACGCGTCCGACGCCGGTGCCGCCATCAAGGTGGCCAAGGAGCTCGCGTAGTCGATCCGCCGGCTTCGGACGAGGACCGCTTTCGCGTGAGCACGACCTCACCCGATAGAGCGGCGCCCCCTGGCGCCGCATCGTCGAGAGTCCCCGCCGCAGACGACGCGGCGGGTTCTGCGGCGCGTGCCTCGGCGGTCCCGTCCCACGCGGGCGGGCCGGCCGACCTGGTCGTGAGGAACGTAGGGGAGCTGCTTACGTGCGCCCCTGCCTCCGGCGGGCTGGGAGTCGTCTCTGGGGCGGCTCTCGCCGCCACTGGAGACGCGATCACCTGGATCGGACCCGACACCGACCTCTCGGGCAGTGCCGCCGGGCTGATCGGCCCGGCCACCAGCGTGCTCGACGCCGGCGGTCGCGTGGTGATGCCGGGCGTGGTCGAGTGTCACACCCATCTGGTCTTCGGCGGCGACCGTGCCGCCGAGTATCAGATGCGCGTGGCCGGTCGCAGCTACCTGGAGATCGCCGCCGCGGGCGGCGGCATCAAGAGCACCGTCGCGGCCACTAGGGCCGCGTCGAGCGACGAGTTGTACGAGCGAGGCCTACGTCACCTCGCCTGGATGGCGAGCTTCGGCGTGACCACAGTAGAGGCCAAGACCGGCTACGGTCTCTCTGTCGAGGACGAGCTGAGGGTGCTCGAGATCTACCAGAAGCTCGATCGGGAGCACCCGCTCACCATCGTCCCCACGTTGCTCGGCGCACATACGGTGCCGCTCGAGTACAAGGAGCGCCCCGAAGCCTACGTAGATCTCGTGGTCGAGGAGATGGTGCCCGCGGCCGCGGCGCGCGGCCTCGCCCGGTTCTGTGACGTGTTCGTGGAGGAGGGAGCTTTCAGCCCGGCGCAGGCGCGTCGCGTGCTCGAGGCCGGTCTGGCTCACGGCATGCGCCCGAAGCTTCACGCCGACCAGCTGTCCGCCGGAGGCGGTGCCGAGTTGGCCGCTGAGCTGGGGGCCGTTTCGGCCGATCACCTCGACCACATCAGCGAGGCGGGCATCGCGGCGATGGCCGAGGCGGGCGTCACCGGCGTCCTGCTGCCCGGAGCCGTCTTCTTTCTCGGGTTGCACGACTTCGCCCCGGCCCGGCGCATGATCGAAGGCGGCATGAGGATCGCGCTCTCCACCGACTTCAACCCGGGCACCTGCTTCAGCGAGAACGTGTTCCTTATGGGAACCCTGGCCTCGTCGTATCTGCGCATGACGGTGGACGAGGTGATCCCCGCTCTCACCTACAACGCGGCCTGCGCCATCGCCATGGAAGACCAGATAGGCAGCCTCGAGGTGGGCAAGCGGGCCGACGTGCTCGTGCTCGACGTCGAGAGCCATCTAGCGATCCCCTACCACTGGGGGGTCAACCCCGTGGCAACAGTCATCAAGGACGGGCGGGTGCTGCTGGAGCGGCACGCCACCAACCCGCGCGTGCTCCCGTCGTGGGGCGCGGACGGATCGCCGGGGGACAAGAGATGAAGATAGTCGAGTGTGTGCCCAACCTCAGCGAGGGGCGGGATCTCGAGAAGGTCGAGCGCATCGTCGCCGCGGTGCGTGAGGTTCCGGGAGTCACTCTGTTGGACTGTTCCTCGGATTCCGATCACAATCGCTCCGTCATCACGTACCTGGGGGAGCCCGAGCGCGTGCTCGAGGCTACCGTGGCCCTCTGCCGCCGCGCCTACGCCGAGATCGACATGAGGCTGCACTCCGGCGGGCATCCTCGAATGGGTGCGGTCGACGTGATCCCCTTCCTGCCCTTGCGCGACATGACCTCGGACGAGGCCGTGGAGCTCGCGCATCGGGCGGGGGAGCTGATCGGTGCCCTGGGCGTGCCGGTGTACTTCTACGAAGACGCGGCCACTCGCCCCGAGCGCAAGAACCTGGCCGATGTGCGGCAGGGTGAGTACGAGGGGTTGGCCGCGAAGATGGCGACCCCGGAGGGGGCGCCCGACGCAGGCTCCGGCGAGTTCAACCCCAGCGCCGGTGCCGCCATCGTGGGGGTGCGCTTTCCCCTGATCGCCTTCAACGTCAACCTGGGCACCAATGACGTGGCCGTTGCTCGGCGCATCGCCGACGCCGTGCGCAACGTGCGCGGCGGCTACAGGAACGTGAAGGGCATGGGGTTGGAGCTCAAGGAGAAGGGCGAGGTGCAGGTGTCCATGAACCTGGTGAACTACGAGCAGACGCCCATTCATCGAGTGGTTGAGACCATCCGGTTCGAGGCGGCCCGGCACGGGGTGCCGATCACCGGCTGTGAGCTTGTCGGCCTCGCGCCGCTGGCGGCGTTCGAAGAGACCATCAGACACTACCTGCAGATACACGAGTTCACGTCGGAGCAGATCATCGAGACGCATCTGCTGGGCGGAACGGAATGACAACACGGGAGGGTTCGATGATGGAGGAGAGCGTCACCAGCCTGCTCGCCCGCGTGGCCTCGGTAGACCCGACCCCGGGCGGCGGAAGCGTGTCCGCGCTCGCGGGTGCGCAGGGCGCCGCCCTGTGCGCGATGGTGTGGAGGCTCACAGGAACGAAAAGCATCGACCCCGAAGCGGAGAAGCGGCTCGCAGACGCCGCGGCCCGGCTGGATGAGCTGAGGTCGCGCCTGCTCCTCGCCTTCGAGGCGGACTCAGCGTCGTACGAAGCCGTCATGGCGGCCTTCCGGCTGCCACGAGAGACCGACGCGCACAAGGCCGCCCGTCGCGAGGCCATCGAGGAAGCGACCAAGCACGCGACCCTGGTGCCACTCGAGACCGCACGCGATTGCTTCGAAGTGCTCGAGGCGTGTGCAGCCGCCGTCACCGAGGGCCACCAGGGAGCGGTGACAGACGCGGGAGTGGGCCTCCAGATGGCCCACGCGGGGTTGCAGGGAGCGCTCTACAACGTCGAGATCAACCTGGGGAGCCTGAAGGACGAGGGCTTCAAGGAGTCCACCACCGCCGAGGTCGCTCGGCTGCGGGCAGCCGGGGAGACGGTGTATCAGAGGATCGAAGCCACTATGCGGCGGGTGCTGGCCAGCTAGCGCCGGTCTGGAGATTGAGACGGCACGGACCCCCGATGGACCGCCCGTCGATCAGAGGAAGAGGAGAGCCGAGATGGCCATGGAGACCACCAATGAACCGATGACCATCGGGCTTCCCCCGGTGCTGCCGGAGGCGAAGCCCTTCGTCGATGGCATCCGCCGCGCGCCGAGCCGCGGCTACACCCTTTCGCCGAGCGAGACCGTGATCGCGGTGAAGAATGCCCTGCGCTACGTGCCGAAGGAGCTGCACGAAGTGCTGGCGCCCGAGTTCCTGGAAGAGTTGCGCACATACGGACGTATCTACGCGTTCCGGTTCCGTCCGGCGGGCGACATCAAAGCCAAGCCGATCGACCAGTACGAGGGCATCCTCGAGGCCCGGGCCCTTCAGTTGAACATCGATAACAACCTCGACTTCGACGTGGCGCTCTACCCGTACGAACTCGTCACCTACGGCGAGACCGGGCAGGTGTTCCAGAACTGGCTACAGTATCGGTTGGTCACGCGGTATCTCGAAGCCATGACCGAGGAGCAGACCCTGGTGATCGCGTCGGGTCACCCGGTGGGCCTGTTTCCCACGCATCGCAACGCCCCTCGCGTTATCAACACCAACGGCCTCATGGTGGGCGAATTCGACAATGCGAACGACTTCCATCACGCCGCTCAGATGGGCGTGGCCAACTACGGCCAGATGACCGCGGGCGGTTGGATGTATATCGGTCCGCAGGGCATCGTACACGGCACGTACATCACGCTGCTGAACGCCGGTCGCCTGTATCTCGGGATCCCCGACGACGACGACCTGTCGGGTCGTCTCTTCGTGACCTCAGGTCTGGGGGGCATGAGCGGGGCGCAGCCGAAGGCGGCGGACATCGCCGGTGCGCTCAGCATCACCGCCGAAGTGGACTACTCCCGCATCAAGACCCGCCTCGATCAGGGGTGGGTGGCCCGCGCCTCCGCCGACCTCGCGGAGATCTTCGCCTGGGTCGACGCAGCCCGGGTGGATGGCTCACCCCTCTCCATCGCCTACCATGGCAACATCGTCGATCTGTGGGAGTACGTGGTCGATCACCACATCACGGTGGAGTTGGCCAGCGATCAGACCTCCTGTCACGCCCCGTACGACGGCGGCTACGTGCCGCAAGGCACCAGTTTCGAGGAGTCGCGCAGCCTGATCAGGGGCGACCCCGGCGAATATCGTCGGCGCGTGGATGCCTCGCTTCGCAGGCAGTTCGAGCTGATCACCACCATGACGGGCCGAGGCACCACCTTCTGGGACTATGGCAACGCCTTCCTGAAGGCGGTCTTCGACGCGGGCGTCACAGAGGTGGCCGCCAACGGGGTCAACACCAGGGAAGGCTTCGTCTACCCGTCGTACGTCGAGCACATCATGGGTCCCTACTGCTTCGATCTGGGCTACGGGCCCTTCCGCTGGATCTGCGCGAGCGGCGACCCTGAGGATCTGCGTAAGACGGATCGGGCGGCGATGGAGTGCATCGACCCAACCCGCCGCGGCCAAGACCGCGACAACTACATCTGGATCCGCGACGCCGAGAAGAACCGGCTCGTGGTGGGCTCCCAAGCCCGCATCCTCTACTCCGACGCTGAAGGCCGGGTCCGCATCGCCCTTCGCTTCAACCAGATGGTGCGCGAGGGAGAGATCGGCCCGGTGATGCTGGGTCGCGATCACCACGATGTCTCCGGCACAGACTCCCCCTACCGTGAGACCGCCAACATCTACGACGGTTCGCGGGTGATGTCCGACATGGCGCACCACACGTGGGTGGGTGACGCCGTGCGTGGCATGACCCTGGTGGTGCTCTCGAACGGGGGCGGAGTAGGGGTGGGGAAGTCGATCAACGGCGGATTCGGCCTGGTACTGGATGGCACGGAGCGAGTCGACGAGATAATCCGTGCAGCCCTCGAGTGGGATGTGATGGGCGGCCTCGCCAGGCGCTCCTGGGCCCGGAACGCGCCGGCCATCGAGACGGTGGAGGCATGGAACGAGGCCAACCGCTCCCGCGGATGGATCACCGTTCCTCAGGTCGTCGAGGAGGGGCTCGTGGAGCGCATGATCGAAGGAGCCCCCCCTGAACAGTAGTAGCGACGCACACTCGGGGCAGCATCGACGGACGCGCTCGCGCGGTAGTATCGACGCGCGTCGGCACCGAGTCCGACCCCGTGGCGTCGCCCCGGGCGCCCAACATAGACGTCAAGGACACCAAGCGAGGAGAGCATCATGTTCGTAGTGATAGGAGAGAGGATCAACACGTCGCGGCCGGCCGTACGTGAAGCGGTCGAGAAGCGCGATGCCGAGTACATCATCGACGACGTGAAGAAGCAGGCGGCTGCGGGTGCCACCTATATCGACGTGAACGCCGGGGCCCGTTTCGGCCACGAGACCGAAGACATGCAGTGGCTCCTCGGGGTGGTGCAGGACGCCGTCGATACCCCCATCTGTCTGGACAGCCCCGACCCTGCGGTACTCGAGATGGCCTACGCCCTGGTCAAGCAGCCTCCCATGATCAACTCCATCAGCCTCGAAGGCGAACGATACGAAGCGATGATGCCGTTCCTGGAGGGTAAGGACGTCAGCGTGATCGCTCTCTGCATGGATGACACCGGCCTGCCCCAGGACGCCGCCGCCACCGTCGCCAGGGCTTTGGAGTTGGCGGCCGGTCTGGAAGGTATCGGCATTGCGCGCGAGCGTATCTTCGTGGATCCGTTGATCCAGCCCATTGCCACCGACCAGACGAAGGGACTCATGTCGCTGGAGGCCGTGAGCACTATCGCGAAGGAGCTTCCGGGCATCCGTTTCACCTGCGGCCTCTCGAACATCTCCTACGGGCTTCCGCAGCGGAAGATCATCAATCGCACCTACCTGAGCCTGCTGATGGGGGTGGGTCTCGATGGGGCGATCATCGACCCGCTCGACGACAAGATCATGGCTGCGGTCAAGACCACCGACATGCTCCTGGGCAACGATGAGTGGTGCATGACGTACCTGGATGCCGTCCGGATGAAGCAGATCGAGTCGTAGGCTCGGTCCGCCGACGCTCGGGAGGCGTCGGCCTTTCCAGTGATCGCTCTTCGTCGCGGCGCCGCCCTTGACTAGAGAGCCCGCCGTCGATAGCCTGACCAGGTACGGAGGAGCGATGGCGCCCTTCTTGGACGAGGCGCGCTCAATACTAGGGTGGCGAGGAGCCAACATGGCGACCAAGGTCAAGCGTTCATTCGTACCGGCCTACTACCAGATAGCCGAGGATCTGTCGGAAGACATCGAGTCCGGGCGCCTTGGCCCCGGAGACGGTATCCCTTCCGAGGCGCAGCTGTGCGAACACTACGGCGTGAGTCGGATGACCGTACGTCAGGGTCTGGGCGTCCTCGTCGACGCCGGCTACATCGAGTCTGTTCCGGGCCGCGGCAGCTTCGTCGCCGCGCCTTGCCTGGACAAGATCTCCCTCGAGTTCCGAGAGGGGGTGCTCGGCAACGGCAAGAAACTCGACCCGCGGCTGTGCGGCGTCGAGGTCATCTCTGCGGGAGCCGAGGTAGCGGAGAAGCTGGGAGTGGCTCTTGGCGCCAAGATGGTGGAGTTGCGCCGAGTGTCGTATCTCGACGGACGTCCCGTGGCCCACGAGTGCAAGTACCTGCCCTATCACCGGGGCAGACCTCTCGTCGAACAGGAGATCAAGTACTCCGCGTTCCCTGAACTCGTGGCCCGTATGTGCGAACGCCATCGGGTCAAGGTGCGGGTGAAGATATCGGCGGGTGTGGCGCCCATGGATGTGGTGCGGGCCTTGTCGCTTCCAGGGGAGCGCCCGGTGGTCCTCGTCCTCGAGCAATCCGTGCTCACGCAAGACGACCGGGTGCTCGGGTGGGGGCGCACTCATTGCGCGGCCGAGCACTACGACCTGACTGCCGAATCCAACCCTTTCTGGGAAGGTCTGTAAGTCGAGCGGTCACGTCAGAACTACTTCCGGGGGGAATGGAACATGGTCCAGACACCGGACTACCTGTTGGTCGCCGCATTCGAGAGGCTTGATGAGGAGCGCGTCTTCGCTCTGGTCGAGCGAGGTCTCGACGCCGAACTGTCGTCCTCCGACATCCTCGACCAGGCGCGGGAGGGATTCGAACGCGTTGGAGCACTGTACCAATCGGGCTCCTACTTCTTGGCCGACCTGCTCATGGCGGCCCACATCTTCAACGGGGTGCTCCAACGGCTGATGGACCACGCCCCCGTCTCTTCGGCCCCCGGACTACCGCCTGTGGTGTTCGGCACGGTGCAGGGCGACATCCACGAGATCGGCAAGAACCTCACCATCGCCTTCATGCGCTTCGCCGGACTGGAGGTGATAGACCTCGGCCAGGATGTGCCGCCTCAGCGTTTCGTGGAGGCGGTGGTCAGCAGCGGAGCCACCGTGGTATGCCTCTCCGGATTGATGACCAGCTGCTACGGCCCCATGCGGCGGACGGTGGCGGCTCTAGGCAAGGCCGGCGTCCGCACGACCACGACCGTCCTGATCGGGGGTCTGGTCAGCGAGACCGTGCGTAGGCACGTGGGGGCCGACTTCTGGAGCACGGACTGCCTTCAGGGGGTCGAGTTGTGCCGGGAGCTCGTGAGCGGTTCGCGCGGGAGCGCGGCCGCCGGGGCGTCTGGGCGGGGCGTCGCCGCGGGGCGTCGCCGCGGGGGCCTCTGGGGGGCGGCCACGCGGCTGGAACGAGGCGGCTCGACCCCACGGCGCCGAGGAGTCTGAGCGAGGCGTCTCCAGCCTACTGGGAATCGCCGCTCGCGGAGAGGTCTTTCCCGAGCAACCTTACCTCCGATAGCGCAGCCGAGGCCAGTCTCTTGTCGCGCCCCGGGTAGATATCGATGAACTTGATTGTTACGGTCTCGGTGACCACGTCGGCGATGTCTGTGAGTTGCCACCCTTCGCGGTCCTCAAGGGAGACGCTGCTCGAGGTGCCGTCGGAGAACGTGAGCAGCAGGAAGGTCGCCCGGCCCGAGCGCTGGAAAGCGTCATCCGACTTCTGATAGCCGTTCGCGATCTCGACCCTGTCGATCAACGAAGGGCCTGCCAACGTCAGGGTGGCAGTCTGCCCGGAGGGCTCCACGCCTGCGCCCACGTTCCATGCCGTCGAGAGGGCCTCGTCGTGGAGGTTCGCGCCTTCGTAGGTGATGTCGTTCACGGCCGGCAGATGGCTGGAGTCCGTTGCCGCGATCACCGTCAGTTGCACGGTGGGTCTGTTGTTGAACCGGTCGCTTTCGGGGAGGTCTACGGTGCCTGCCGTAGTGCCGGCGCCTCCACCGTCGCCGCAGCCCGCTGCCGCGGCGAGACTGCCGGCAAGGATCAGGAGCACCAGCGCTGAGACACCGGCCACGCGCCGCGTGAACCGCTCGTGCCTTGAACCGAGTAAGTCTCCGACCAGTCCCATCACGAACACATTGTAGTCCATCGAGCCGTCGTCAGCAGTCGTCCCGGAGCAACCTGGCCACGCGGAGTCGCAACCTCCATCTTCCAGGGTTGACGGAAGCGGCCGTGTGCGTCAAGATGGTGAATGTCTAGACAGGTCGCTGTGGCGCGGATGGGGATCCGGGAACCGTCGGGTGGCGTAAGGAGGGGGCTATGTCTGAAGACATTGTGACCGGGGGAGGCAGGCGACGAAGCGGGCGACCGTGGCGCACTTCCATCCTGTCGGTAGGCTTGACCGGAGGTATCGGGGCGGGCAAGAGCCTGGCTCTTGAGTTCTTCGAAGCCAGAGGCGCGGTCGTCGTGTCGGCCGATGCCATAGTCCATACTGCGTACGAGCTTCCCGAGATCAGAGCGGCTGTCGTGAGTCGTTTCGGCAGGGGTATCGTGCGACCAGATGGCTCGATCGACCGTCACTCGGTGGCTTCACGGGTGTTCAGCCGACCCCGCGACCTCGAGTTCCTCGAGTCCATACTGCATCCGGTGGTGCGTCGCCACCTCGTGCAGGTGATCGCATCTGTGGCCGATGGGAGAGTGGTCGTGGCTGAGGTACCCCTGCTGTTCGAGGCGCAGTGGCAGGACCTGTTCGACGTGACCGTGACGATGGGTGCCGATTCTATCGTGCGCTACGAGCGCTCCGCACATGCGTTCAGCGACGCGGATTTCGCGATCAGGGAAGCGCTTCAACTCGCAGACGAGGAGCGACGGGCGCTTGCCGACTACTACTTCGACAACAGCGGAGGAAAGGCGGCCCTCGCAGTCTGGGTGGAGGGTCTGCTTGAGTCGCTTCGCGAGTCCCGGCTCGGTATCGGCCACCCGGTCGCTGAGGAGCCTCGTGTCGACCTCGCGGCCCCGGTCACGGTGGTCGACATCCGAGCCCTCGCTGAAGAGGCTGCCGACTCGTGGGGGGAGAGGGCTCCGGCCGTGCTGACCGGCTCGGTTGCGGAGTCGTCTTCCGGCATATCGACCGATTGGCGGAGGATACCCCCCGGGGGGCGGTCCGTGATCGAGATGCCCGCCGCCGGTGGTGCCGGGCGGATGGTGATCCTGAGCGGGCACGGAGTGCTTCGTGGTCCGGGCGGCTTGCCCCAGAGTGTCGAGGCGTTTCACGCCGTCCTCCTGGTGCCGGGGGCGTCGTATGAACTGACGAACCCGGCGGAGCACGCACCCCTGGTGACGCTGGAGGTCTATGGAGAGGTCAGACCGCCCGCGTGACCTTCTTGCGTCGCCGGTACGTACGCGCCAGTTCCAGGAAGATGCCCACGTCGCGGTCGAGGTCGCTCTGGGTACCGTCGAAGTAGAACAGCCGGATGGGGATGTTGTCGTGCTCCCGGCTGACCTTGGGATAGATCGCCTCGGTGATGATGCCGTTCATGCAGGTGAAGGGGCTGATGTCGATTATGCCGTCGGCACCCTTCTTGTGTAGGTAGATGGCACCGCCTGTGGAGAGTACCATCTCGCCCATCGCACCCGACTGAGGCAGGTAGGGCTTGGAGTACTCCAACAACTCGGCCACTTCGGGTTCCTCGTAACCGCGGAACACGTCGTGGAAGTCGTGCATGAGCGCGTGCTCGTCGCGCAGCTGCACGCGCTGGGTGAGATAGGTCACCGCCCAACTTCTGCTGATCCTGCGCTTCTCCTCTCGGTAGCGCCGGAAGCGCTCCTCCGTCGTGTACCAGATCCACTCGGCGACGCCGGCGAGCCAGCACTCGCCACCGGCTTCCTCCACCCGTCTGATCAGGTCCTCGTTGGAGAAGGTGTTCAGCCGGCAGAAGATCTCACCCACGATGCCTATGAGCGGTCGCTCTTCCTTGCGCACGGGGATGGCGAGGAACGACTCCTTCACCCGAGCGAGGGCCGCCTTCATGTCGGCGAGCTTCTCCTTGTGACCCACACCCGGCCGGGCGATCACCGCCGCCAGGGTGTCGAGCCCGTCGAGGTACACCTGGTCGGTTTGTCCAGGCTCGACCTCGTACGGCCGGGTCTTGAGCAGGAGCTTCATGAGGATGTCGTTCGCCACGACGGCGCGCCAGCCGGTGCGCACGAGTTCGGGCGCGTGCTCCCCGATACCCGCGTAGCCGTCGGCGGAGGTGAGCGAGAGGATCGCCACGTCTTCGAAGCCGTTCTCATCCAGCACCAGCCGCTGGAGCGCGGCATATTGGCCGAAGCGGCAGGGCCCGTTGGCCGTGGGGACCATGAAAGCGACGTCTTTGGGCGCGAGGCGGTCGTCGACAAGGAGCTTCATGAGGTCGCCGATTACCACCTTCTGCGGGTAGCACTCGTCTCCCGAGGTGAACCTACCCCCGAGCTCGAGGGTGCGCGCGTCGGATTCCGGGGTGACCCTGGTCTCGATCCCGATGGACTCCATGGCGGCTCCGAGGAGCCGGGAGCCGCCATAGGGCATGCGGGGGAGGAAGAGCGTCCGTCCGGTGAGGTCGATCTCACCGCTCACCATTGGGCTGCTCTCGGCGCTCCGGAGGCTCTTGGGCGCCGACGTGCCCATGTATGCGCGCTCCGCCTGCTCCCGGGTGGCCTTCCCGTTGCCTGCGGCCTTGGTCTCGGTGCTCACGTTCTCTCTCCCACTGCCGGCACTTGGGCGGCCTGCGCGTCGCGGGTCCACCAGCGCAGGAACCCCTTGCTGTCGAGGTAGGCTTCGCAGCGGGTCATCGCGCCGGCGTCGTTGGTGTGCTCGTCGAACTGCAGCGTGAGGAAGGGCTGCGCCGAGGCCGTCCGCACGAAGTGCTTGATGTACGAGTCGGGGCCGCACTTGAAATTCGTGATGTAGATGATGTGAAGGTATGGGCGCTCAGCCACGAACTTCGCGGCCTGGATCATGCGCCGTCCGTAGTTCCAGAACATGTTCGGCACGACATCCTGCGTAGGCGTTCCCCAGAGCGGCAGGAAGTCCAGGGGGATCACGTTCACCCCATAGTACTTGCGCAGCTTGGCGGGGATATCCATGTTGACGCCCGAGTCGTACACGTTGTAGCCGCGTCCCAGGAGCACGATCCCCATCTCTCCCTGCTCTTCGATGGCGGCGAGCGCGTCGCTGCCGGCCTGCACGAGTGCGTTCTTGTACCTGGCTTGGGCCTCGTAGGCTCGGTCGACCGCGTGGTCGACGACCTTCTGTCTGACTCCGAACTGCTTGACCGACTTCCCCAGAGACTCCTTCAGATAGCGCGGCCCGCGACGGAAGTGGATGGTGGGAGTGAGCATACGGTCCGCGTACTGCTCGAGATGCGGAGCCGCCCGGACGACCCAGGGGAGGGTCTGCCCCCAGGGGCACGCGTGGGATTCGATCTCGGGGTGATCGGTCTCCTCGTTGAGGATGTTCGGGATGAACACCGTGTCGGCGCCGCCCCCGAAGAGCTGCGACACGTGCCCATGGGCCACTCGTATCGGGAAGCACGGCTCGGCCACCGAGTGATCCACCCCGGCCTCGCGGATGTGCTTGTCGGTCTCACCCGAGATGAGTACGTCGAAGCCGCACTCCTTGAAGAACACCGACCAGAAGGGTAGGCGGTCGAACGTGTACATGGAGCGGGGGATCCCCACGGTGCCCAGGCGCGCGCCAGAGCCGGTGCGCACCATGCCGGAGAAGTCGGGCGCCCCGTCACGGTCGGTCTTGCGAGCTTCAACGGGCGCTTGGCTCTGGTCGTCGACGATGTAGGAGAACGCCACCTTCTCGCGGAAGGCGAGAAGGTCTTGTATCACCGGGGTCTTGTCCACCTTGGCCCGTTTGCGGTACCGGTCGGAGCACTTGTCGCCCCAGTAGGTCTTCTCGTCGCCGATGGTGAACTGGCGGATGTCGCACTCGTTGGTGCAACCCTTGCACGTGAACTCGCGGATCGTGTAGTCCACCTGTTCGAGGTCCCAGCCCCGGAAGCGCGAGATGTCGCCCGTGGCCGACATCTTCTCGCGGGCGAGCAGGCCCATGCCGATGGCTCCCACCACGCCGTTGTGCGGCGGTACGATGATCTCCTTGTCGAGCACCTGGCTGAACGCGGCGGCCACGGCGTCGTTGTAGGCGGTGCCGCCCTGGAAGTAGATGGTGTCGCCCACGTGACGCGTGCCGACCAGGCGGTTCAGGTAGTTGTAGACGATCGAGTAGGCGAGGCCGGCCACGAGATCCGCCTTCTCCGCCCCACGCTGCAGATACGAGTTGACGTCGCGCTCCATGAACACCGTGCAGCGCTCTCCGAGTCGCACGGGGGAGGGGGCGCCCAGGCCCAATTCGGCGAACTCGCCAATGATACTGATGCCGAGCTTCTCGGCCTGCTCTTCGAGGAACGAGCCCGTGCCCGCGGCGCAGGCTTCGTTCATGGCGAAGTCCACCACGACGCCGTCCTGCAGGCTGATGTACTTCGAATCTTGCCCTCCGATCTCGAAGATGGTGTCGGGGATGCGGCCGATGAGCTTGCGCCCGATGAACGTGGCGCCCGTCTTGTGGGCCGTGATCTCATCGTTCACGGTATCGGCTCCGGCCAACTCCCCGATCAGCTCACGCCCGGAGCCGGTGGTGCCCACACCCCTGATCACGAGCCTGTCGCCGAGCTCGTCGCGAATCTCAGCAAGACCTCTGTTGACCACTTCTACCGGGCGGCCGTCCGTCTTGATGTAGATCTCCTTGACCACCTCGCCGTCGGCGTCGAGCACCACGAGGTTGGTGGACACCGAGCCCACGTCGATACCCAGATACGCGTCGAACGTGCCTTCGGCGGGAAGCTCGTACGGCTTCACCCTGTCGCGCAGAAGGATGACGCGATCCATGTTGAGTGGATCGGAGATGGGGAGCCCACCCGACTGCAGAGTGCCGAGGTCTTGCACGTCGATCACCATGGGAGCGCGGCCGGCCGCCTCATCCGCTTCGATGAGCGCAGCGCCGATGGCCCCCATCCACGCGTAGTCACGTGGGATCAGGAGGCGCTCCCGCGGGAGTTCGAAGGCTTCGAGTAGGGCTTCGACCGCCCCCTCGTTCGCCGCGACCCCACCGATGAAGGCCACTTTGCCGTCGACATGCTTGCCTTTGGCGATCGTGCCCTTGTAGTTGCGGATGACAGCGTTGCAGAGACCTTTGAGGACCTCGGGCGGTTGGTAACCCTTCTGTTGCGCGTGGATCATGTCGGACTTCGCGAACACCGAGCAGCGGCCCGCGATGGTGGCGGCCTTGCCGGCGCCGCACACGATCTCGCCTATGTCCTCGACCTCGTACAGCAGGCGGTTCGCCTGTTGATCCATGAACGAACCGGTGCCCGCCGCGCAGTCCCCGTTGGTCTGGTAGTCGGCGATGCCCACTCGACCCGTGTCGGGGTCTGTCTCGAGTTGAATGAACTTCGAGGTCTCGCCGCCCATCTCGAAGACGTACGCTACCTCTGGGTGGAGCGTGCCCACGGCCCGCGCGATCGCCTTGAACTCGTTCTCGATGCCGGCGCCCAAACCGGACGCGATGAGCTTGGCACCCGAGCCGGTGGCCCTGATGCCCGACACGGAGTCGGGAGGTAGAGCTTCGAGCACCTCGGAGAGCAGACCACGGGAGCTTTCGATGGGGCTACCGGTGATGCGGCGGTACTCGGTCACCAGGAGCGGCGCCCCCGTCGAGCCCTCATCCGCGGCCGCTGAGGCCGGGGGAGTGCGGAACAGCGGGTGGTCGTGTGCGAGTCGGGCGAAGGCCTCGCGGTCCGACTCCTCTCCCACAACCGCCATCTTCGTACTGATACAGCCGATGTCGATCCCGAGCGTGGCCATACGTCGCCGGTCTCCTCCTACTCGTAAGATGGGTGTGTGGCGAGGATGCTCCTGCGCCTCGCGGTCGGCCGATGAAGGCTACCGGCGACGCGAGGCTCGTTCGACGTGCCGACGGTGCGGAACCGCCGGTTCGGGCGTCGCCCACGACCCAGTGATCCAACAGGTCAGTGATCGGATGTAGCTTACCATGGGAGCATGCTTTCTATGCGGTAGACTGCCGTGCACAGACGGCGCGTAGAGCTGCGCGCGGACGGTGCTCTGGGGAGCGGTCCGCTCCGAGTTCCGTCCGCCGGGTGAAGGGATGACCTCATGGTCGTGGTGATCGAAGTCCTGGAGCGCCGCGTCGCCGTGCAGGACTACTCCGCTTCCGAAAGGAGCGCGTTCCGCGAGGGAACGCTCGCGCGGCTGCTCCATGAGTTCGGCGATAAGATACACGTGGTGTGGAGCGAGCCTGCGCCTGCGGTTCCCACCGTGCCCACCACCACAGTAGGCGGCACGGTCGTGCGGTCGGAGGGCTATCTGCCGTGGGAGGTGGTCGCCCTCACCCCGCGGGCGCGTCGCCCCCGGTCTTGATGGCGGTGTTCTCCACCGGCAGCGCCGTGGCCTGTCCCTGGGCGACGAGTTTGCCGCTGTTGGATGTGACCGTGTAGTGCACGACGAACAGTCGCGAGCCGCGGTGCACCGTGGAGCACTCGGCCGTGAGAGTCTCGCCGGCCCGCGCGGCGCGCAGGATGTTGAGACTCCACTGTACCCCCATGGCGTCGGTGAGGGAGTTCACGGCGATCGCGAATGCCACGTCGGCAAGGGCGAACACCAGGGCTCCGTGGGCAACACCGTGCTGGTTGAGGAAGGCGTCTTCCACGACCACCGAGACCTTGGCGTACCCGTCTCCGGCCTCCTCGACCCGCATGCCGAACTGGCGGATCATCCCGTCGTTCTTGCTGATGAACTCGATCCTGTCCAATCGGTCCCTCCTTGCCGATCCTATCTATCAGCGTGCGGCTTGGAGCTTCCGCCCGGGAGAACCGGCCGGAGCCAGCGCCGGAGATCCCCCTGCAGACCAGCGCGTGAACCTTGTCCACCGACGCCACGAACGGGTAGGTGGTCCGAGCACCGGCACTCAGTCGTTCTGGAGGTTGCCGCGCGCGATGAGCCAGGGAGCGCCGAGTGTGCCGGGCCGAACCGCCAACCCTCTCCCGCGTGGCCTTGGGTCTGCAGAGTATCATAGGGGAACAAGGGCTTGAGACAGGGGCTCGCCGGACGAGAAGAGGGGTCAGGGAGGCAGTAGATGACGGTGACGGCAGGCGCCCTTGGATTGTTCGCGACCGCGGCGCGTGGACTTGAGCCGCTACTGGTGGACGAGTTGCGCGCACTCGGCGCGACCGGCGTGAAGGAGGCCCGCGCGGGCTGTCGATTCTCGGGTGGGCTGGAGACCGCGTACCGCGCGTGCTTGTGGTCTCGCTTCGCCAGCCGTGTGCTGCTACCTCTCGCCGAGGTTCCTGCCGGCGATCCCGACGCGCTCTACGAGGGCGTGCGTCTTCTCGAGTGGGAGCGCCATCTCGACGTGGCCGGCACCGTGGCTGTTGACGTCACCGTCGTCCGCTCACCGCTCAGCCACACGCACTTCGCCGCCCTGAGGGTGAAGGACGCCATCGTGGATCGCTTTCGCGACCGCACGGGTGGCCGGCCCTCGATAGACCTCGAGCGACCCGGTGTGCGCGTGAACGTGCATGCCCAGGATGACACTGCGATGGTGAGCCTCGATCTGTCGGGTGCCGCCCTCCACCGACGCGGCTATCGCGAGCAGGGGTCCCAGGTGGCCGCACCGCTGAAGGAGAGCCTCGCCGCGGCGGTGCTGGTGCGGGCGGGCTGGCCGGACATCGCCGCCAGCGGCGGCCCGCTCGTGGACCCCATGTGCGGTTCGGGTACGCTGCCGATCGAGGCCGCACTCCTGGCGGGCGACGTGGCCCCGGGACTGCTCCGCGACTACTGGGGGTTCCTGGGTTGGAAAGGCCACGACGCCGCGCTTTGGGAGCGGCTCTTGGCCGAAGCAGGCACAAGGCGCGACGCGGGCCGAGCGCGGATACCGCCCATCTACGGGTTCGACTCCGATCGTCGAAGCGTCCGCCTCGCCCGGACCGCCGCGGAGCGGGCGGGGTTGCGTGGAGCCGTGCGGTTCAGCGAGGGTGACCTTTCCCACCTCGAAGGGCCTCCCGTCGGCGTGTCGAAACGGGCGGGCGGCGGCGACGCAGATGGCGGCGTGTCCGGCGCGGCGGGCGGCGGGCAGGCGGGCGCCGGTGGGTCCGCGGAAGACGGAGAGGAGATGGGCGCAGCTGGCGCCGCGCCGGGACTCGTGGTGGTCAACCCGCCCTACGGCGAGCGTCTCGGCAGCTCAGACACCCTCGGCCCTCTGTACGCGGAACTGGGTCGCACTCTCCGTGAGGGGTTCCTGGGTTGGAGGGCGGCTGTTCTCACCAGTGATCTCGAGCTGGGTCTGTGGACGGGGCTCCGCGCTCACAAGACCTACGCCCTCTACAACGGAGCCATCGCGGTCAAGCTGCTGCTGTTCGACGTGGTGCCCGGACGCTTCGCCGGAGGCGGAGGCGTCGCGGCGAAAGGGAGCGCGGGCAGGCAGATGCTCGCGGACCGCCTGCGCAAGAACGAGAAGCACCTTCGCAAGTGGGCACGGCGTGAAGCGGTCACGTGCTACCGCCTCTACGACGCCGATCTGCCCGAATATGCCGTCGCGGTGGATGTGTACGAAGACCGCGTGCACGTGCAGGAGTACCAGGCACCCCCGACGGTGGACCCACGGCGAGCTCAGGCCCGGCTCCGCGACGTGATCGAGGCGGTCGCGGAAGTGCTCGACTTCCCCGCGGACCGTATCTTCTTGAAGGTGAGGCGAAAGCAGAGCGGCACTGATCAATACGGCCGCCTGAGCGAGCACGCAGAGCTCCACGAGGTGGGGGAGGGAGGTCTACGCTTCCTGGTGGACTTCACCTCCCGGCTCGACACAGGCCTGTTTCTCGACCACCGCATGACCCGAGCGTTGATCCGCGACCTTGCGCGGGGCACCCGATTCCTCAACCTGTTCTCGTACACGGGCGCCGCGACTGTCTACGCGGCGGCGGGAGGAGCCGCGACCACCACGTCGGTGGACCAATCCGCGCGCTACCTGGAGTGGGCTGCGCGGAATCTCGCGCTGAACGGGTTGGCTTCAGGAGCGGCGAATCGGTTGCTCCGTGCCGACTGCCTCGAGTGGATCAGACGTGAGCCGCCGGCTTCGTACGACCTCGTGTTCTTGGACCCACCCACCTTCTCGAATTCGAGCAAGATGGGGCAGGCGACTCTCGACGTGCAGCGGGACCATGTGGATCTCATCCGCGCCACCACGCGCCTGCTCGCCTCGCCGGGCACCCTGATCTTCTCCACGAACCGGCGTCGCTTTCGGCTTGACGCGGAGGCCTTGGCCGACCTTCGCCCCGAAGATGTCACTCAGAAGACCACGCCTCCCGATTTCCAGCGCGGTAGGGGCGGGCACTCCTGTTGGATCATCCGGCGAGGTGACGCTTGAGCGGTTCCTGACCCGGGTACGGCACTCGCGTTGACGGGAACCGCCTTCCTGAATATGCTGCGGTTCTGATGGTGGTTCGTGTCATAAGGCCTGAATGCTTGAGTCGATGGATCCCGAAGCTAGAGGAGTGAGTGCCGTGGACAAGCCGTCCGAGCGCCCAGTCAGACCGCATCTTTCATCTGGCCCCTGCGCAAAACGACCAGGATGGGACCCGTCCGTGCTATCCGACGCCTACGTTGGCCGCTCGCACCGCTCCAAGGAAGGGCGCGCCCGCTTGAAGAGCCTGATCGAGCGCTCCAAGGAGATGCTTGGTCTTCCGGAGGGGTACCGGCTTGGCATCGTCCCCGGCTCCGACACCGGGGCTGTGGAGATGGCCCTCTGGTCGCTCCTTGGCGCTCGAGGCGTGGATGTGTGCGCCTGGGAGAGCTTCGGCGAGGGGTGGGTCACCGACATCGTCAAGCAGCTGAAGCTGCCGGACGTGCGCACGTTCGTCGCGGGCTACGGGAAGCTCCCCGATCTGACGCAGGTGGACTTCTCGCGCGACGTGGTCTTCACCTGGAACGGCACCACTTCGGGAGTGCGCCTGCCGAACGGCGACTGGATCCCAGCCGAGCGGGAGGGCCTCACCATCTGCGACGCCACCTCGGCGGTGTTCGCCATGCACCTACCCTGGGACAAGCTCGATGTGGTCACCTACTCCTGGCAGAAGGTCCTCGGCGGTGAGGCCGCGCACGGCGTCCTGATCTTGAGCCCGCGGGCGGTGGAACGCCTCGAGAGTTACTCTCCCGTGTGGCCGATGCCCAAGGTGTTCCGCATGGTCAAGGGTGGGAAGCTGAACGAGTCCATCTTCCAGGGGGACACGATCAACACTCCCAGCATGCTCTGCGTGGAAGACGCCCATGATGGCCTGACGTGGGCGGAGAGCGTTGGCGGTGTGTTGGGGCTCGTCGAACGCAGCGAGCGTAACCTCGCCGCTGTGTCCGGCTGGGTGGCCCGCACTCCGTGGGTCGACTTCCTGGCGGAGGATCCCGCGACCATCTCGTGCACGTCGATCTGCCTCAAGATCGTCGACCCGTGGTTCGAGGGGCTCTCGGCGGAGGACCAAGCGAAGGTGGCGAAGAAGGTCGCCTCGCTGCTCGAGGCTGAAGCCGCCGCCTTCGACGTGGGCGCCTATCGCGACGCGCCTCCCGGACTTAGGCTGTGGGGCGGGGCCACGGTCGAGACCTCCGATCTCGAGGCCGCCTTCCCCTGGATCGAATGGGCGTACGCGGAGGCGAAAGCGGCGGGCTGATCTTCGTGACCGGGGCGCCCGCCGACAGGCGGGGCCCCGAGCGGCCGGATGATCGCGACCGCCTTGCCGCGGGCGGGTGGCCGACTCCTAGTAGGGAAGGCGCCCGATAGGGCGCCGCTCCGGTACGGTGTCCCGGGGCAAGGAGCCCTCGTTCCAGGCCGGCGACACGTAGAGAGCGCAATAGCACGCGCCGTACTCCTCTACGTCGGGCGCCCGATAGTCGCACGGACAGATGATGTCTTTGTCGAGTTCTCTGTCGCCCACCGCGAGGCGGCACGGACAACTCATGTACCCGTAGCGCTCCTTGTTGACAAGCAGGCCTTCGAGGAGGCTTTCCACGGTCTCCACGTCTGCGTTGAACGGGTAGCCCTTCTTCTCCTGCAGAGGGCCAAGCCGCTCGTACAAGGCTCGGACGTCGTTCCTCACAGCCCCAAGGCCTCTTTGATCTCGGCCTCCTTGTAGCCCACGATCACCTTGTCGCCGATGACGATGGTGGGGAACGAGCAGTTGGGGTTGACCGCGCGCACCTCGTCAAGGACCGCCTGACGCTCCTCGGCATCGCATTTGTCCACATCAATGCAGTCATACACGACGTTGCACTCGTCGAGAAGCTGTTTCGTGTGCTTGCAGTGGCCGCAGGTGCTAAGAGCATAGAGCTTGACGGGGGGTTGATCCATGATCCGACTCCTATGTGTTGGCGCTGACGATCTCAGCGGTGTCTCTTCAGTCATGGATGCCCGCCCCGCATGGCGGACTAAACCACCGGACGCGTCTCACCATCCTTCAGGCCGACCGCCTATTGTGCCGATATCTTCCTGAAGGAGGAATGGAGCGTGGTGCCGAACGTACTCGAGGTGAAGCGGATGAACGTGGCGGTCTCGTACGCATGATGCTCGAAGCGGCTTTGCTGCTGGCTGCGGCGCTGCTGGGCACGGCGGTGGGGGTGATGGCCGTGCGGCGCCGCCAAGCTCCCGGGGCGCTGGCACTCGGAATGCTCGCCTTCGGGGCGGTAGTCTGGTCGGTGGCAACGGCCGCGCGCCTTGGGGCGCTCGATCTCGAGAGCGCCGTGTTCTGGTACAAGGTCGAGCTGCTCGGTATGGCTCCCTTCGGGCCGGCGACCTTGCTGTTCGCACTGGCTTACGTGGGAAGCGACCGGCTCGTCACCGCGCGCAACGTAGTTCTGCTCTCCATCGTGCCGGTAGTCACGCTGCTCCTCGGGTGGACGAACGAGCTGCACGGACTTCTCTGGCGGGGCCTGGAGCTTGAGGTGGTCGCCAACGTGCCCACCCTGGTGGTGACAGGCACCTTGTGGTGGTGGACGGACACGGCCTACGTGTACCTTCTCATGGTCCTCGCGCTTCTGATTCTTGCGGACACGTTCGCGCGCGCTCCCCGCCTGCATCAAAGGCAGGCGCTCGGGCTGGTGCTCGCCGTCACACTGCCACTTCTGGCCGATCTGACGTACCTGACCGGAGTCAGCCATGTGAATCCGGCGCCCATGGCCTTCTCGCTCTCGGCCCTCGTTCTCTTCGTGAGTTTCTATCGGCACCGATTCCTTGATGTGATCCCCATCGCGCACAGGCTTGTCGTGGAGCAGATGGGCGAGGGGTTGATCGTGGTAGACGATATCGGCCGCGTCGCAGAAATGAATCCTGCGGCCCGTGAGGCGACCGGATTGGCGATCTCAGATGTCATCGGTCGGCACGTGGAGGAGTCCTTCGCACCGGTGTCCGATCTGCGTGCGATCCTCACCCAGGAGGCCGAAGCCGCGGCGGGTCCACCGGAATGGCAAGCCGGACCGGGGGCGAGTGTATTCGAGGTGCATCGGCGTGACCTGAGAGGCCGCCGCGGGAGGTGTCGTGGCAGGGTTCACATCATGCGCGACATCACCCGAAGGAAACGCATCGAAGATGAACTCCTGGAGGCGAAGGCAGAGCTCGAGAGCCGCATGGTCGATCGCACGCTCAAGCTGCGTAGTGCACACGAAGAGCTTGTGAAGCAGCAACGTCGCTCCGACTATCTGATGGATCTGAGCCCGGCGGTGATGTATACGGCGGAGGCCAATGCCCCTTACGACTTGACCTACATGGGTGCGAACGCACTGCAACGGCTTGGATACCCAGCTTCAGCCTTTCTCGCCGACCAGGACTTCTGGGAACGCCACGTGCACCCCAACGATCGTCATGCCTACGATGACATGACCGCGGTCTTCGAGAAGGGCAAACACTTGGTGGACTATCAGCTGCGAGGACCGGACGGAGCCTACCGGTGGATCCGCGACAGCATGACCCTGGCCCGGAGTCACAAAGGCACCCCGCTCGAGATCGTGGGCATACTCGAAGACGTGACAGAGCAGCGGGGGAACGAAGAGCGGTCTCGGCAGTCTCAGAGGATGGAGGCCGTGGGTCTGTTGGCCGGAGGTGTCGCCCACGACTTCAACAACTTCCTCACGGCTATCCTCGGCTTCTCCGACATGCTCGCCGGCGATCTCGACGACGACGATCCCAGGCGTGCGGACGCGCTTGAGATACGGAACGTCGCCCAGCGTGCCGCCGCATTGACCCGGCAGTTGCTGGCCTTCTCACGGCGCCAGGTGATGCGACCCAAGGTGGTCGATCTCAACGATGTGGTGCGGGGGCTTGAGCCGATCCTCGGTCGCCTGGTGGGCGAACACATCGAAGTGAACGTGAGATTAGAGGAGCGGCTGCCGCTCGTCGAAGCGGACCCGAGTCAGATCGAACAGGTCTTCATGAACCTGACGGTCAATGCGAGAGACGCGATGCCCCGCGGAGGCAGATTGACCTTGGAGACCTCATCGGTGTGGGTGAGCGCCGACCACCCCATCGCGCATGAGGGACTCCCCGTTGGCCGATACGTGCGCGCGACGGTAGCGGACACAGGCGTCGGCATGGACGAGCGTACCCGCGCCCACGTGTTCGAGCCGTTCTTCACCACTAAGGGTGAAGCCGGCACCGGTCTGGGTCTCGCTACCGTCTTCGGGATCGTGAGCCAGAGCGGCGGCGGCATCAGAGTCGACTCGCACGAGGGACGAGGAGCGCTCTTCCAGGTATTTCTACCATTGTCCATGGGCGAAGTGATCCCAGAGGCTCCGCTCGAACAGCGAACGCCGAATGCGGGGGTAGGCAGGATCATGGTGGTGGAAGATGAAGCGGCCGTCCGCGGTCTGGCCACACGTACACTGCGTCAACAGGGCTACACGGTGATCGAGGCCGCAGACGGCGAGGAGGCGCTCGAGATCCTCAAGGAGTGTGGCGAGGTGGATCTGATCCTCTCCGATGTCGTCATGCCGCGCATGGGAGGCCGGGAACTCGTGGAGTGCCTGGCGGCGCAGTCGCACGACGCGCACCTGCTCCTCATGTCGGGCTACGCCGGAACCGGGTTGACCGAACGCGGAGGCTTGCCCCCCGGGGTCGAGTTCATCGATAAGCCGTTCTCACCCGCTGACCTCGTGGGGAAGATCGACTCCATCCTCGGCCCGGGGCGCGCCGTTCCGGTGGCTTGAGGGTAGGCCTGAGCGGTTTCCGCCAGCGGTGCTCCTAGATGATCCCGAGGTCCCGGCCCACCGTGACACAGGCCTCCACGAGGGCATCCAAGTGTCGCTGCTCGTGCCGCGCCATGATGCTCAGTCGGAAGCGGCAACGTCCGGGCGGGACGGCCGGCCAGCGCATCAGCGGGCAGTAGATCCCCGACTCGAGGAGTCCGGAGGCGAAGGCGATCCCCTCCGCCTCGTCGCCGATGAACAGCGGCACCGAGGGGATGTCGTGGGGGCCTAGCACGGTGAACCCCTCAGCCCGAAGCGTGGTGCGCAGCCAGTGTGCCTTGGAGGCCAACTCGGCGCGGATGTCGGTCGCCGTCTCCACGCGGTCGAGGACTTCGAGCATGGCCCCGGCCATTCCACACGGCAGAGCCGAGGAGAGGACGTTCGAGCGCAGCGTGAGCCAGAGGTAATCGATGAGGGTGCGGCTGCCGGCTATGTAGCCGCCGGTGCCGCCGAGAGCCTTGTCAAGGCTACCGACCACCAGGTCGATCCCGTCGGCACAGTCGTGATAGTCGGGAGATCCCCCGCCTCGGGGTCCGAGGACGCCTATCGCATGAGCATCATCCACCAGGAGCATCGCGTCCCACTCACGGGCAAGCGCCACGTACTCCGGGATGTCGATGATCTCTCCTTCGAGGCAGAACACCCCCTCGGTGACGATCACCCGGTTGGTGTAGCCTCGGTTCTGCTCCAGCCTACGCTCGAGGTCGTCCAGACTGTTGTGACGGTAGCGGACCGTGCGTACACCGGCCAGGCGGCAGCCATCGCTGACGGAGCCGTGGATGTACTCATCGACGAAGACGACGCTCTCACTGTCGGAATAGGGCATGCGGCCGACGAACTCGCAGGTGAGAGAACGTATGACTCCCACGTTCGCCATGTAGCCGGTCGGGATAGTCATGCAGGCTTCCATGCCGGTGAGGTCGGCGAGGCGCCTCTCCAGTTCTACGATGATATCCACCGTGCCGCTCATGTGACGAGACCCACCGGGGCCTATGCCATAGCGAGAGATCGCGCGTATGGCCGCAGCCTTCACGGCCTCGTCCTCGGACAGGCTGAGGTAGTTGTTCGCACCGAACATGAGGTAGGGGCGTCCCTCGATGACCGACTCGGGTTCGTTGATCCGGCTCTCCACCGTGTGGAACGGCGGATAGAGCCCGCTGTCCCTCACGAAGTCGAGCAGTCGCTCTATTCTCCCGAGGTGGCCGGTCTCCGCTTCGTCCCGCAACGCCGCAACTGCTCTGACTACCTCGAACATACAGCCCTCCTTGCGTTTCCTGTGGCACCTGCGCCTCGCCGTCTTCGGCGGGCGCTTCTGTTCCCGAGCTCTCTCTGGAGCCACATGTTACGTCGAGGGCTTCAGAATGATCCCTTCCCGCTTCGCGCCGTTCATGGTGACTTCGAGCGGCTCCGTGAAGTGCAGATGGCGTACGAACTCGCCCTCCTCGACCGCTTCTTGGCGGGCGAGCCATTCCCAGTCGACGTGCCCGTCGCCCGACTCCGGGTTGACGGTGAAGTAGCCCACTCGGAACGACGTGAGGTTCTGGAAGAAGTGGCTGCCCTGCGACGGCGTGACGGCGATGTCTCTCAGCTCCGACTCGACTATCACCTTGGCGTTCGCTATCTCATCCCACGTCACGGGGATGCCCAGCCAGGGGTCGGCCGAGCCCCAGCGTCCCACTCCGATGAGGATGTAGCGGGTGCCGTTCCGGGCGAGTCTCGAGTTGAACCGGGCGACCTCACGGGCCGCTTCGGCGCTACGCGAGCGGTCGAAGTGGTCGACGTCCACCATGAGCACGTCGTGGATGCCGTCGAGCCGCCCGTTGCCCAAGGTGCTGCTGCTGTGGCAGAGCACCCGGTCGCTGTGGATATCCTCGATGGTGAGCTCTTCCGTCTCTCGAGAGAGCCCCATGGGCCTCATCTGTAGGAAGGCGAACTCCTTGGGTGAACCTGGGGCGACGGTGAGGTTCGCCGCGAACTCGATCTCCACCGGCATGCCCATGCCTTGGGCGCCTACGTCGAGGAGAAGGTCGATGATGCCCGCGAGCGGGAACAGGTCGAATTTCAGGAGCGGAGCGAAGTTCACCACGCGCACACCGTCGCGCGAGATGCCGTCGTAGAGGGCCTCGTTCTCCGGGGAGTAGGTCGAGCCGACGTGGGCAAGAGTCCCGTCGGCTTCGGCCGCCTCAAGGTCGAACTGCTTCTCCCACACATCGGGGGAGGCGTCGTCGCTCGGGGGGCCGAGCTCGATCGCCCAGAACGAACGCTGGGAGTTGCGCAGTGTGTCGTCGAGACTGCCCGTGATCAGTTGATGTCGGGGGTACTTGGGGCAGAAGCTGTGCGCCCGTTCTCCGCGCACCACCGTCCGACCCAACCCAAGGGCCACGACGGCCACGCCGTCCTCAGCCTTCACGGGGTCGGTGGGATAGAAGTTGTAGGAGCGGGCCACTCCTGAGATCTCCGGATAGAAGCGCTCCTCGTGGGGGGCGCCCGCGACCTTCTGCACGATCACCGCCATCTTCTCCTCTTCCAGACGGTATGGCGTGGCGGCGAGGTAGCTCTTGGCGTGCGTGGAGAACGTCGACGCGTAGACGTTCTTGATGGAGGCCTCGAGGTGGTGGAGGCGTTGACGCGTGTCCGGGTGGTTGTTCGGCAGCATGTAAGTCTCGTAGACGCCCGCAAGCGGTTGATACTGCGAGTCTTCCAGCAGGCTGGACGAGCGCACCGCGAGCGGATACGTGATCAATTCGAGGAACGAGACGAGATCGCGTGTGACCTCGTGGGGCAGCGGTGCCGCGAGGAATCTTCTGCGTACCTCGTCGGTGTCCGTGGAGCGGATGGCGAAGTCGCGCAGGTCGTTGCGGTCGAGGAACTGGTCGAACACGTCGGTGCCCAACACCACCGAAGGCGGAACCGACACCTGCACTCCGGGGAAACGTGAGTGCATGTCGACGGCGCTCAGAAGATGCCGGACGAAGGCCAGTGCCCGCGCTTTCCCGCCGAGCGACCCGCCGCCTATGCGACTGAAAGAGCTCGTCGTGTCGAAACTGCGGTGGTCGAAGTCGGCGATGATGGTGCGTCCCTGTTCGCGACGGTACTCCTCGATCGTCTCGATGAGGGCTGCTTTCATCTCCTCGGGGGTGTCGTAGTCGCTGATCCTCCGGGGCCGCAGCCGATGGGCGAGTGCGAACTCGGTGCGGGCCTTCAGCCAGCGTGAGAAGTGGTTCCGTTCAGCGTGGAAGGCCGTGCTCTCCACCGGGACCGTGTGTAGCTTCTCCGCCAGCGTGCGCAGATCGCCGGCACGGTCGATCTCTGCGCCGTCGGGGGAGCGGAACACGAAGTCGCCGAACGAGAACTGCTCGATCATGACCCGACGCAGGTCCTGCAGAAGCGTGACCGAACCCTTGAGGAGGAAGGAGGCCCCCACCTGCTTGGCCAGGGCTTCGTTCTCCGGGCGGCCCGACTGGAGCACGATCGACACATCCGGCCACAGCTCGCGCACGCGGCTGGCGAACTCCACGCCGGCTTCCGGGTCAAGCTCCCCGTTCCGCGGGAACTCGATGTCGGAGATGATGCCCAGAACGTCTTGCTGGTAGCGCGTGAACATGTCCCACGCCTCTTCGAACGTGGTGCAGAGGAGTATCTTGGGCCGCGCCCGCATGCGGAGGATCTTGTGGGCGATGTTCATGCCACCGGGGATCAGCCGCTGCGAGTAGCGGATCAGCTCCGTGAAGATCATGGGCAGGAACGAAGAGTAGTAGCGGATGCTGTCCTCGACCACGAGGATCACCTGCACACCGGCGACCTGCGTATCGTGCTCGACGTTCATCCTGTCTTCGACGTGCTTGATGATCGCGAGCAGGATCCGCACGTCGCCCTGCCAGAGGAACAACTTGTCGATCTTGGAGACGTCGTGCCGATTGATGAAGTCGGAGAGCTCGCCGCCGTCGTACGCCAGCACGATGATGGGCACGTCCAGCCCTGCTTCGCGGGCCTTCTCAGCCAGCTCGACCGCGTTCATGTCGCCCACGTTGATCGCGGTGATGATCAGGTTGAACGTCTTGTTGGAGCGGGCCAACTCGAGGGCTTCCGTGCCCGTGGCCACGTGCGTGAGCCCGGTGGTGTGGTGCAGGTGTAGGTCGAGGAACTCGCCCAGGATCACTTCGCTCAGCTGCCCGTCTTCCTGGAGGATGAACTTATCGTAGAGGCTCGAGACCAGGATGATGTTCTCCACGCGGGAGGACATCAGGACCTCGAAGTCCTGGAAGCGGCTGCGATTGCTGAGATCGGTGAGCAGGTCGTGGATCGAAGGCATGGGACTCCCCTGTGCGGCGATCGGGGCGGGCTTCGCCCACCTTGAGCGGCCCCCGTCTACCCGAACAGGATACCAAGAGTCGGAGCCCCCGGACGGTGCGACTCGGCGGATCGGCGGGCGGTCGGTCGCAGCCGTGCGGGCGCCGGCGGGGTGGTTCACGGGGCGTCTATTGGACTACGGTGGACGTCAAAGAGATCGGCGGCGCCATGCGGCGCCGCCGATCCGCAGGTAACTGCACTTCAGCCTATACCACGCCCTGGTCGAGCATGCTGTTGGCGACCTTGAGGAAGCCGGCGATGTTGGCGCCGTTCACGTAGTTGCCGGGGGTGCCGTACATGTCGGCGGCTCGTACGCACGAGGCGTGGACGTCATGCATGATGCGGTGCAGGTGTTGATCGACCTCTTCACGGGTCCAGTTGAGCCGCATGCTGTTCTGCGTCATCTCGAGGCCCGACACGGCGACGCCACCGGCGTTGGAGGCTTTCCCCGGTCCGTAGAGGATGCCGGCGTCGAGGAACTGGGAGACGCCGTCAGGCATGGTGGGCATGTTCGCCCCCTCGCTCACCAAGTGCACGCCGTTCTTCACCAGGTTGGCCGCGTCGGTCCCGCTGATCTCGTTCTGAGTCGCGCAGGGGAAGGCGCAGTCAGCGGCGTGATCCCACATGGGGTTCACCTCGGCGCCCAGCTCCACTTCGGTATACACAGCCGACGGGTACTTCTCGACGTACTCCTTGATGCGACCGCGGCGCTTGTTCTTGAGGTCCATGACGAAGGCGAGCCTCTCCTCGTCGATGCCGGCTTCGTCGTAGATGTAGCCGTTGGAGTCGGAGAGGGTCACCGGCTTCGCGCCGAGTTCGATGAGCTTCTGGGTGGCGAATTGGGCCACGTTGCCCGAGCCGGACACCAAGCAGGTTTTGCCTTCGAGGGTCTCGCCCCTGGTGCCCATCATGTTTTGGGCGAAGTAGATCGTGCCGTAGCCGGTGGCTTCGGGGCGGACGAGCGAACCGCCCCAGTTGATGCCCTTGCCGGTAAGCACGCCCGTGAACTCGTTGCGCAGGCGCTTGTACTGTCCGAACATGTAGCCGATCTCGCGACCGCCCACACCGATGTCGCCGGCCGGCACGTCGGTATTGGGGCCGATGTGGCGGAAGAGCTCGGTCATAAGGCTCTGGCAGAAACGCATGACCTCGTTGTCGCTCTTGCCCTTCGGGTCGAAGTCGGAGCCACCCTTGCCCCCGCCCATGGGCAGAGTGGTGAGGGAATTCTTGAACACCTGCTCGAAGGCCAGGAACTTCAAGATGCCCAGGTTCACCGAGGGGTGGAAGCGCAGTCCGCCCTTGTAGGGGCCGATGGCGCTGTTCATCTCGATGCGGAAGCCTCGGTTCACCTGCACCAGCCCTTGGTCGTCGACCCAGGGGATGCGGAAGATGATTACGCGTTCGGGCTCGACGATGCGTTCGAGGATCTTGCCGGCGCGGTACTCCGGGTGACGCTCGAGCACGGGTTCAAGCGACTCGAGGACCTCCTCCACCGCTTGGTGGAACTCGGGCTCTGCCGGGTTCTTGGCTTTGACCTGTGCCAACACCGATGCGACGTACTCCTGCATTCCTCGCCTCCAGTCGAACGCGTTTCGTCCCGCCCCTCGGGCGGCTGTTCCCTCGAGCGGGTGAGTGGCTCGCGGGTTTCTTCAGTCGTGTTCTTCAATCGTGGCGCCCTGTTCTCCCGATTCTAGGGGTGCGACCTCGATCAGTCATTGTGCGCGGGCCACCCGAAGGTGGGTCCGCTTGTCAGAGTCCACACGGGATGAACCGCTGTCGGCTCCCGATCGCACTGTACGCCGACCCGGCGCCCGGGTTCGGCCCATCACGATTGTGAGCCTCGAAGCGCTCTCGCGCAACGCTGTACATGCACACGGGAACGGGGGCAATTCAGCGTCGTGCACCGTCGCCCCCGGGCACCTTGACTCGTTCCGGCGCCTGAGCCGGTCGGTATGCGAGGGTCGTCCCGGGTTGCGGTGCGCCTATGGCGCGAAGTACAGTCAAGAGGTGCAGGCTGCGGCGAGACGGGAGGGATGGTGCGGATGCCGGGGGAACGATTGAGAGCCGAGGTGTTCGCCCTCTTCGCTGAACACGTCTCTTCGGGCAAGGTCGCCTTCTTCGAGCGAGCAGGTATGGATTTTGCGCTTGGGAGGCGTGAGGGAGCTTTTCTCTGGGACGTGGAAGGCGAACGGCGTCTTATCGACTGCCACTGTAACGGGGGCGTGTTCAACCTCGGCCACCGGCATCCGGACTGCATCGCCGCTCTCCGCACAGCGCTCGACGAACTCGACATCGGCAATCACCACCTCATCAGCCCCCAGAGGGCCGCCCTGGCCGAGAGTCTCGCCGAGCTGACGCCCGGCGACCTCGCGTACACCGTGTTCGGGGTAGGCGGGGGGGAGGCGGTCGACCTGGCCATCAAGGTGGCGCGCGCCTTCACCGGACGCTCGGGCATCGTGAGTGCCCGCGGCGGATATCACGGGCACACCGGGCTGGCCCTGGCAGCCGGCGACGAGAAGTTCAGGGCCCCCTTCGGACCGGCTGCGCCCGGCTTCAAGCAGGTGGAGTTCGGGGATGCCGACGCCATGGCTGCGGCCCTCGGGCCGCATGTGGCGGCAGTGCTCCTCGAGACCATTCCGGCGACGTTGGGCATCGTGGTGCCCCCAGACGGCTACTTGGAGCAGGTCCGTTGGCTGTGCGACGCTGCCGGCGCATTGCTCATCATCGACGAGGTCCAGACCGGCCTCGGCCGCACCGGCCGGCTGTGGGGTGTGGATCACTACGGGGTGACGCCGGACCTCATGGTGCTCGGCAAGGGTCTCTCCGGCGGCGTGTTCCCGCTCACCGCCACCGTATTCCGGCGGGAACTCGACAGTGTGTTCCACGACGATCCTTTCCTTCACATATCCACCTTTGGGGGCGCCGAACTGGGCTGCCCGGTCGCCGCGCGCGTGCTCGAGCTATCATCTGAACCCGCGTTCCTCGCTCACGTTCGGAGCATGGGCGCCAGGTTCTCGGCGGGCTTCGGCGAACTGCGCGACGCGCACCCGGGTGTGCTGGCCGGGTCGAGAGGCGTTGGGCTCATGCTCGGTCTGGAACTCACCGACCCGGCGTTCGGTCCCCTTCTGTCGAAGACGGCATTCGACTCAGGACTTCTCGCGATATACGCGTACCACGACCCGAGCGTGGTGCAGTTCCTCCCGCCCCTTACGATCGAGCCGGCCTTGGCAGATGAGATCCTTGACCGCCTGGACACTGCGCTCACCGCGCTGGAGGCGATCGTCGGCGGCAGACGGGGCGGCTGACAGGTGCCGGAAACCGTGAGAGCGGACGCGGAACTGCTCGAGCGCTTCGAGCGCGGTCTCGACCTGCGTCGGCCGGAGCGGAGCCATATGCCGGCCCGCATCCTCGGGCACGGCGAGATAACAACGGTGTTCGAGATCTTCGCGGACCGTCGCCCCGACGGGTCCGTGGCCGGCGACAGCGGCGGCGATCCCGGCGACAGCGGCGGCGAACCCGGCGACAGCGGCGGCGAACCCGGTGCCGATCCGGTGGGCTCGGACGGTTTCGAAGCAGCGGTGGACGCCGCAGCCTACAAGCGCATGCCGATGTTCCGCTCACGGGCGGAAGCCACCTCATATGAGGTGCTGCATCGAGACTACGTGGCGATACTCCGCGAGGAGGCGGGCGTGGACGTGGCGGAGAGTGATCTGGTGTGGTTGGGCCTTGAACGGGCGTCATCCGATGTCGGCCGACACGGGGAGCCCATCGTCCTGTACATCGTCCAAGAAAGGTTCGCGGCGCTGACGACAGGTCATGAGGTGATACGGGGCATGGGGTCTGCCGACGCGCGGATCCTTCTCCGAGCGGTGGTGGATGAAACCTGGAGGGTGTTCGCCTTCAACCGTCGGAACCGGGGCAGGCTCGAGGTGGGGTTCGACGCACAGATCTCTAATTGGGTGGTGGTGGGGCACGCCGGGAACGGCGCTCCGCGGCTTCGCTACATCGACACGAGCACCCCTCTCATGCGCAGGTTCGGCGTGGAGCAGCTCGACCCTGAACTCTTCTTGCGCAGCGCACCGTCGTTCCTTGTGTGGATCATCCGCCGGCTCATGCTGGCCGACGTGCTCGAGCGCTACTACGACGTGAGGCGGGTCATGATCGACCTCGCCGCTAACCTCATCAAGGAGCAGCGGCCGGATCTCGTGCCGGTCGCCTTGGAGGTGATCAACGAGTTCCTCCAGGAGCGGGTGGGGCCTCATGGGACCGGCGAGACGCCGGAGTCGCTCGGACAGCTCGAGCCCATCTCCGCGGAGGAAGTCCGTTCGTACTACCGAGAGGACGCCCGCGTATGGAGGGTGTACCTCGCTTTCCGCAAAATAGATCGCCTGTTGCATCGTGTCCTTCGCCGGCGCTACCCGTATCTTCTCCCTGGTAAGGTCACAAGGTGAACGGCCGATGATCCGAGCGAAGGAGCTCTAAGGTGACTGCAGATCGGCCGCGGTCATATGCTCCGGTGGTCGATGAAGACCGATGCAAAGGTTGCGGCTTGTGTGTCGAGTTCTGCCCGTTCGGCCATCTGCGCATCGATGAGCACCTCAACGTGTCCGGATACCATCCCGCGCATCCCGAGACGGCTGCCGAGGCAGCCGTCGATGCTCAGCGCCCGGCGGAGACCGCGCCCGATGTCGACGAAGAGCGCTTCGAGTACAACTTCTCCTTCTGGTGCGTGCGCTGCCGTTACTGTGAACTCATGTGCCCCGATGCGGCGATCCGCCTCGATGGAGACGTCACCGGCGTGGAGGGCGCCGCCGGTCGCCTGGACGGCTCGGAGAGTAGTGCCTTGAACATCGACGTATCGGGCCGAGAGGACGAAGGTAGGCGTGGTGACTGAGGTCTTGGGAGAACCCCACGTGCCACTGGGCGAGCGCGTGCTCATGAAGGGCAACGAGGCTCTGGCCGAGGCCGCCCTGAAGGCCGGCTGCCGGGCCTACTTCGGCTACCCCATCACCCCCGCCAGCGAGATCACCTCGTACATGGCCCGCTGGATGCAGGTGGAGGGTGGCACGTTCGTACAGCCCGAGTCCGAGGTGGCGGCGATCAACATGGTGTTCGGCGCGGCGGGCACCGGCATGCGCGCCATGACCGCCAGCTCGAGCCCCGGTATCAGCCTCATGTCGGAGGGGGTCTCGTTCCTGGCCGCGGCCGAAGTGCCCTGCCTGATCGTGAACATCATGCGCGTGGGGCCGGGACTGGGCGGCATCCAGCCGAGTCAGTCCGACTACTTCCAGGCCACCCGTGGGCTGGGGCACGGGGACTTCCGGGTCATCGTGCTCGTGCCGGCCAACCTCCAAGAGATGGTCGACCTTACCTTCGACGCGTTCTCTCTAGCCGAGGCCTACCGGATCCCCGTGCTGTTGCTGGCCGACGGCGTGCTCGGGCAGATGATGGAGCCCGTCACCTTCACGAGAGCCATCGACCCCGCGTCGTTGCAGGAGCCGGAGTGGGCCACGACCGGCGCGTCCGGCAGACCCAAGCGGGTGGTCAAGAGCCTCTACCTCGACCCCGCGGAGTTGGAGGAGCACAACCGGTCGCTGCAGGAGAAGTACCGCCGCATCGAGCAGGCGGAGGTGCGTTGGAAGACGTACGCTCTCGAGGGAGCGAGGATCCTGCTGGTCGCATACGGCACGAGTGCCCGGGTCGCCTACCACGCCATGGAACTTGCTGAGGAGCGAGACATCCCGGTGGGGCTGTTCAGGCCTATCACCGTCTATCCGTATCCCTACGACGCGCTTCGCGAAGTGGTCCAGCAGCGGGGGATCGAGCACATCTTGGTGGTGGAGCTGTCCGCCGGTCAGATGGTCGAAGACGTGCGGCTCGCCGTCGAGGGCCGTTGTCCGGTGAGCTTCTTCGGACGGTCGGGCGGCACCATCCCCGCACCGCTCGAGGTGCTGGAGGCTATCAGGAACGTGGCGGAGGAGCTGCCGGCTACGGGAGCGGCCCCCAGGAAGGGCGGCGCCTCATGACTGCTCCCGCGGGACCGTCTCTGCAGACCGCCCCCGTGGTGGTGCAGCATCCCGGATCGTGGGCATGCGCCACCACACACTACTGCCCGGGGTGCGGGCACGGTCTGATCCACCGGCTCGTGGCCAACGCGCTCGACGAACTCGGTGTGCGCGAGCGGACGGTGGGCGTGGCCGGCGTGGGCTGCGCCATCCTGATCTACAACTACCTCGACGTGGACTTCCAGGAGGTGCCGCACGGCCGGGCTCCCGCGGCCGCCACGGGCGTCAAGCGGGCCCGACCAGACCTGGTGGTGTTCACATACCAGGGCGACGGCGACCTGGCCGCCATCGGCACCGCCGAGATCGTGCACGCGGCGGCGCGCTCGGAGAACATCACCGTCATCTACGTGAACAACTGCGTGTACGGCATGACCGGCGGCCAGATGGCGCCCACCACCCTCGTCGGGCAGCGGTCCGAGACGAGCCCCGAGGGCCGCGACCCCACGACCCAAGGGCATCCGATACGGGTAGCCGAGATGCTCGCCACCCTCGACGGCGCCGTGTACCTGGAGCGGGTCTCGGTGACTCATCCGGAGAACATCAAAGTGGCTTATCGCGCTGTGCGCAAGGCGTTCACGTACCAGCTGGAGGGGAAAGGGTTCAGCCTGGTGGAGTTCCTTTCGCCGTGCCCCACGAACTGGGGCATGAAGCCGGTCGACGCGATGCGCTGGATAGACGAGACGGTGTCGGCCTACTACCCGCTCGGGGTGATCAAGGATCGTGAACCCGTGCACCTCGCCCACCTGGTGCAGCAACCGCCCACGGCCTTCCGTGAGGACTACATGCACGGCTTCCGTTACGAGACCGTGACCCAGGCCACCGAGGACGAACTCGGCAGGCGCACGCGCCGCGTGCATCCCTTCGGGCGCCGCGGGGGCCGCTGGGTCTCGGTGGACGGGGAGGAGTACCGCCCGTCCGATCACGACGACGCGGAAGACGAGGACTGATGCTCGGACGGCGTCTGGAGATCATCATCGCCGGTTTTGGCGGCCAGGGGGTCATGGTGATGGGCCAGCTCCTGGCGTACACGGCCATGGACGCCGGCCTGCATGTGACGTGGATGCCGTCGTATGGGCCGGAGCAGCGCGGAGGCACGGCCAACTGCACGGTGGTGATCTCCACCGGCGACATCGCCTCGCCCATCGTCGCCCGGCCCCACGTCGCGGTGGCCATGAACACCCCGAGCTTCGAGAAGTTCGAGCCGCGGGTGGTGCCGCACGGTGTGTTGCTGGTGAACTCGACCCTCGTGCCAGAACGCTCCCACCGCACCGATATCGACGTGTTCTACGTGCCGGCGGTGGAGGTGGCCGCCAAACTGGGCACCGAGAAGATGGCCAACGTCGTCATGGTGGGAGCGCTGGCCGCGGCCACCGGTGTGTTGCCGCTCAAGGCCCTTCAGGCGGAACTCGGGCACTTCTTCGAGGGGCCCAAGGAGAAGCTGATCGACCCGAACCGGCGCGCCATGCGGCACGGGTTCGGACTCATCCCGCGAGAAGACCGGCACGGCCCCTACTTCGTAGGCGTGACGATCTCGGGATGACGGTCCGCTGGGACGCACACCCGCGTCCAAGCCCTCCATCAGACGATCCATCACGTATCATGTTGGACTCGAAGACCGTGGGCGATCGAAGAGGAAGGGGTGTCCTTGTGACTGAGCGCCGCTACCCGAGGGCGAAGATCGGCCCCTGCGCATGATGCAGCAGCACCCCGACCCTCCCGAATCTCCGCCGTTCCCAGTCGCGGACTCCCGTTTCGATCAGAAGAACGAGATGTTCAAGCGCAGCGTGTGGGATGAGGCCATCCATGCCGATGCGGAGCGCTTCTACCGCGACATCGTCTATCAGAAGAAGCCTGGGTTCCAGCGTCTCGATTACGCGTTCCGGAACGGCACGTGGAGTCTGGAGTGGTCTGCCGCCTGCGGCAACTCCCGCAGCAACCACGGCCTGTATTCGTGGGATGCCGTGCACCCCAAGATGCTCCCGTACCTGGAGGCCGGCCCCCCGGTGGAGGACACCCCGGAAGGCATGAGTACTGTGGTGAAACGGGTGGCGCGGTTCGTAGGCGCGGATCTCGTGGGCATCTGCGCCCTCCATCCGAACTGGGTATACTCCCACGAGTTCGACCTGCTCGAGCGCGAGCATCGCCCCTTCGAGGTGCCCGAGGGCATCGACAACGCCGTCGTCATAGCCGTGGCCATGGACTACGAGGGCATCCGATCGGCTCCGACGGGCGTGGGGGGCGCGGCCACCGGGCTCGGCTACTCCAAGATGGCCTTCACGGCGAATCTGGTGGCCTCGTTCATCCGTGGCCTGGGCTACCGGGCTCTGCCCTGTGGCAACGATACGGTGCTCAGCGTCCCCCTAGCCATGGCCGCGGGGCTGGGGGAATGGAGCCGCATGGGTGTGCTTGTCACGCCTGAGTTCGGCCCCCGGGTGCGGCTGTGCAAGGTGTTGACAGACCTTCCCCTGGCGCATGACAAGTACCGCTCCTTCGGCGTGGTGGAGTTCTGCGAGTCGTGCGAGAAGTGCGCGGAACGCTGCCCTTCGCGGGCCATACCCACCGGCCCCATGACTACGGAAGGCCCGAACATCTCCAATCAGTCGGGCCCGCGCAAGTGGTACGTCGACGCCGAGAAGTGCTTCGGCTACTGGGCCAAGAACCGCATGGATTGCGCCACCTGCATCAGGGTGTGCCCTTTCAACAAGGCTCTGGGCGTCATACACGACGCGGCCCGCGTCCTTGTCCGCAGACGGAGCGCGTTCTTGAATCGCGCTCTCGTGAAGATGGACGACGCCCTCGGCTACGGCGCACTGCGACCGGCCCGCGACTTCTGGGCGGACGCCGGGCACTGACGACAGCTGTCGGGAGATCGGCGGCCCTGCTCAGCTGAGCCGTGCCCGCCTCCCGCCTGGATCTAGAGCGGGAAGCAGCGGGCGAACGACATCATCAGTTTGGGCGACCCCTTGATCTTCAGTTTGCGGGTGGCGAGAGCTTTGGGCAGGCTGGTCTCCTTGGCAAGGAACGACACCCCGGTCTCGGCGTCGGCGGTCACGTGCAGGTCGGGAGTGCCGGCGTGGCCTCGCTGGGATTCAAGCCGGCCGTCGCGGATCACGACTGTCGCTTCGAGTTGTTCGGCGCCGGTGAAGGTGAAGTGGTAGGTGGTGTCGAGCCCGGCCGACTGCCCGCTCTGGAACACCAGGGGCAGGTTTTCGATGAATCCTGCCGCGGACTGCGGGTGGATACCGCTCGAGACGCGCTTCACACGCTTTTCGGGGAAGCGCTTCGTCACGTAGGCTTCGGCGTCTGAACCAGGCACTACGAAGACGGTCTCGTCGCGGTCATGCAGGCGATGAGCTACTTGCTCGGTGTAGCCTTTGCGGTCGGGGAGGTACTCGCCGATGGCGGCTTCGCCGGCCGGGCAGACGGCCATGCACTTGTCACACTTCGTCTGTGCGCCGATCGAGAGGTTCTGCCACATCGAGACCGTCTCCGGGTCGCTCACCCGCTTGCGGTAGTCCTTGACGCTCGAAGAGGCCACGACACTCTCCACCCAACTCTGGAAGCCTCCAAGTCGCTCGCGGTAGTTGTGGGCGTAACAGCTCACGAAGTCGAAGGCGCCGTCTTTGGCGATGGCACCGGTGGGGCACACGCCGTTGCAGAGCCCGCAATCAAGGCAGGGGTCGAAGTCGAGGGGTTGGCCGTAGGCATCGACTTCGGCGGCGATCAGCAGCGTGCTCAGCACCACGGCGCCGCCGAAGGTGGGGTGGATGACGCAGCGGTGCTTCCCCATCTTGCCGTGCCCGGCCTCCTCGGCGACGATCTTGTCGGCAGTGAACCAGATAGCACCGGGCCAGCCCTCGGTGTCGAAGGGGAAGCCCGCGGGGGCGTTCAGCGCGGGGATGCCCTCGGCGCCGAGTCTTTTGACTGCCGCCCGCCCTGCGCGGTTCGCGTGATCCCAGGCCTGCTTGAACTCGAGGCCGGCGTTCGAGTGCTTGGTCGACCTGAGACTCCCCCTGTTCAGGCGGTAGACCAGCCCGACGAGGGTGCGGGTGCCGGGGAAGGCGTCGAGAAGCCCCGCCCGCTGGCCTGCCAGCGCCGGGCGGTCGATCTCGACGAAACCGGCGCGTCGGCGCCTGCCTCCAGGCAGATCGCCCGAAGCCGGGCGGCTTCGAGGGTGAGCGCTTGGGCCACTCCTCCGTCTTCCTGCGACGTGGCCGTGGCTTCGCCAGCGGCCTTCTGCTCGCGGAACCAGCGGACTGTGGGGTGGTCCTCAAGGTTCATGCTATCCGTCCTTTGTCGGTGGTTTTCGTGTTCGAAGGTCTTGTGGGGATGCCGACGGTCTGGGCATAGCCGGCCGCCAACAGGCGGTCTCCTGCCTGGAGGACGGCGTAGGTGGTCGCCTCGCCGAGCAGGGCCTCGGCTTCTTCCTGGGCCTGCTCCCACGCGGGTAGCGCTGCGTTCAGGAGTTCAGCTCCCCCTGCAGTGAGGGAAAGCGTCTGCGAGCGCCCGTCCTTCCCCGCCGCGATGTCGAGCCAGCCCGCCGCGCGCATCCGCTCAGCGTTCCGGCTGAGAGTAGAGGGAGCGATGTGGAGGAGTCGTGCGATGTCGCCGGGCTCCGGCCGGCCGAGCGTCGCCACAGCCACGAGCACGTTCAGTTGGCTGGTCTTCAGACCGTGGGCCCGCAACGCTCGATCGTAGATGCCGGTCACCGCTCGGTTGAGGAGGCGCAGCCGAGCGGCTACGCAATGGGGGGCGATGGCGAGTTCGGGGCGTTCCATGGGATGAGTGGATATACAACAGTGAGGTCAAGTCAACCGTGGAGGTCGATCTTCGTCCAGATTGTCCGCGGAGTGGGCGTCCTCGGCGGAGCGCCCACCATGCAGGGCGGCGGCCTCAGTACCCGGTGATGTACTTCTCCAGCTGGCTGATCACAAACTCCTTCTCGGCGATGGAGGCTTTGACCAAGTCGCCGATGGAGATGACTCCCACCAGCCGGTCTTCGCCGTCGAGCACCGGAAGGTATCTGATGTGCTTGTCGGCCATCACGGCCATGCACTCTTCGGTGGTCTCGTCGAGCGTCGCGTAGACCACCGGGGAGGCCATGACCTGGCGCACCTCGGTGCGGGGGGAGGAGAGTCCGGCGAGGATGACCTTGCGGGCGTAGTCGCGCTCGGTGAGGACGCCCACGATCTGCTCTTCGTCGAGGACGATGAGGGCGCCGATCTCGTGCTCGGCCATGACCTCCAGAGCCTCGAAGACGGTGCGGTCAGCTTCGATCGTGTGGACGGTGCGGCCCTTCTCTTCCAGGATCCGCTCCACCTTGGTCGTGCCGCCTGCGCTCATGGCCAGCCCCCCCTTGTATGTGGCATCTTGTGTGCGGTGTGGCTCCCGGTATACCCAGGAAACGCTCGCGGCTATCCCATCACATCATCATGAAGAAGAGGCATACAAGTTGGCGGCCCGTATGCCTCCCTTTCGTGCCGGAGTGTGAGGAATAGTGAGGGCTACACCTCGTTCGCCGACTCGATCATGCAGTGCAGAAGCACGTTGGCTCCCGATTCACAGTCTTCCCACGTGCTGTTCTCCACCTCGACGTGGCTCCGTCCTCCGATGCTGGGGATGAAGATCATAGCCGCGTCGCCCAGCATGTTCATGTAGCTCGCGTCGTGGCCGGCGCCGCTGACCATGTGGTGGGAGGAGTAGCCGAGGGCTTCGGCCTTCTGCGCCAGGAGCCCCACCAGCTTCTCGGCGAAGGGGGTGTGCTCCACGCGCCAAGTCTCTTCGAAGCGGATCGGGCAACCGTTCTTGCCGGCGGCAGCCTGGAAGTCGATCTTGAGCTGCTCCCACGCGTTGATAGCCAGGTGGTCGTCCCAGGACCGGATGTCCACCGTGAAGTGAACGCCGTCGGGGATGATGTTCCGCGAGTTCGGATAGTTCTGGATCTCACCCACCGTGGCGACCATGTTGCCGCCCATGCGGGCCGGCACCGATTGCACCGCAAGGATCATCTCGGCGGCGGCGCAGAGCGCGTCGTTCCGGCCCTCCATCGGCGTGGGGCCCACCTGGTTGGCCTTGCCCTCGATGTACACGTCGTACCAGTGCAGGCAGAGGATGCCCTTGGGGATACCGATGGTCTTCCCGATCGACTCCAAGACCGGGCCCTGTTCGATGTGCAGCTCGTAGTAGGCATGGAACGGCCAGGCCTTTGCCGGTGCTGAGCCTTTGTAGCCGATGCGCTCGAGTTCCTCGCCGAAGACCTTGCCATCACGGTCGGTGCGCGAATATGCCCAGTCACGATCGAGCTTGCCGGCCCATACGCCCGAAGCCACCATGGCGGGCGCAAAGCGGGAGCCCTCTTCGTTGGTCCAATCGACGATGAGCACGGGTCGCTCGGTCTGCACGTTGTTCTCGTGCAGCGTGCGCATCACTTCGAGGGCGCCCATCACGCCCAGGATGCCGTCGAAACGGCCACCCTTCGGCTGGGAGTCGATGTGCGACCCGCTGAAGACCGGCGGCAGTTCGTCGTTCTTGCCGGGGCGGCGGCCGAAGATGTTGCCCATCTCGTCCACCGTGACCTCGAGGTCGATCTCTTCGAGCCGGCCGACGAAGAGGTCTCGGGCGCGTTTGTCCTCGTCGGAGAGGGTGAGGCGCTGCACGCCTCCACCCGGTGTCGCCCCGATCTTGGCCATCTCTTCGAGGCTCGCCCGAAGCCGCTCGCCGTTCACACGCAGGTCGCTCAGGTCCATTCTTGTCACTCCGCTCCTGGGGTTTGTGATCGTGGCTCCGAAGGCACCGCGCGGACGGAGGCTTCGGTGAAGCTACATGGATCCTTCGGTGAACCTGTGCGGATCCTTCCGCGAAGCTACCGAAATCTCTGAAACGTGGCAAGTGTATGTGCGCACACCGACGAATCGCGTCGGGTGTGAACCCGCACTGAACCTGCACACGGCCGGGCGCCCAAACCTGGCCTGCCCGCCCATGGGAGGTGTCAACTCGGTGGCGGGTCGTCGAGCGCCGCGATCAGGGCGTCGGCTCTCTCCGTGACTCGTGTCCAGCGTTCCACCTGCAATCGTGACTCAGCTCGGAGAGAATCGAGCTCCCTACGCAGGTAGAGGCCCGCCTTGTCCGATAGGGCGAGGATCCCCGGCAGGCCGCGCTCCACCTCGTCCAGCCGAGTTTCGAGTTCTTCGAGTCTGGGCGGATCGCCCCAGGGCGTCGGCATGTTGTCGCGAGGAGTGGTCTCAGTCCTTGCCCAGTAGGCCGCCGAGCCCCTTGGTCACGCTGTCCATCGCGCCTCCGGCTGCTCCGCCTGCTCCGCCTGCTCCGCCGCTGATCAGGCCGTCGATCTGGCCGTCGATCTGGCCGGCTATGGGGGCCGGCAACTTGTCCTTCAGGAAGCCGAGTACCACTTGGACGGCTTTGCGGGCCATGTCGTCCGAGATCCATGTCTTCTCCGTCACGAGCTTCACGAGTTCTTCCATCTTCCGGCACCTCCGGGTGTCCCTCTGTCACGTTGTCTGTGGCCGCGAGCGGACGCTTCGCGGCCACGTCTGTATGCCCAGGTGGCGGGTGCGACAAACTG
Organism: Actinomycetota bacterium; assembly: GCA_018830645.1. Lineage (GTDB taxonomy): Bacteria > Actinomycetota > Thermoleophilia > RBG-16-64-13 > RBG-16-64-13 > JAHJSA01. The sequence continues at coordinate 89,543 of JAHJSA010000069.1, read as the reverse complement.
GTCAGGCGGCGCTGGGGCGTTCAAGCGCAGCGCCTCGCGCCCCTCGCGCGCCCCCGCGGTCGTCCTCGCCGTCGCTCTCGCTATGCCTCGCTCTTCTCGCCGAGGATCGTGCGATGGAGCGCGGCGAAATCGGGGGGCGGCTCGTGGGCGAGGTCGGTGCGAAGGGCGAGACCGGCCGCCCCGTCCGCGCACCGGGTGACGCAGACACCACAGCCTATGCACCAATCGAGATCGACGTCCGGTTCTCCCGACTCCACGTCGACGGCGTGGACCGGGCACACCTCGGCGCACATGCCACAGGAGCTGCACGTCTCCCGGGTCGTCGTGCGCAGGAAGTAGGTTGCCATCAGCGAGTCGCGCGGGATCTTCCGGCGGCGTATCGTACCCACGTTCCAGCACGCGTCGCCGCAGCAGTTGCAGTTGTGCTTGACGTCGCCGAGAGCGTTGTCCACGAAGTGCACGAGTCCGGCTTCCGCCGACGCGCGCACGATCCCGCGAGCTTCTTCGCGGGTGATGCTGCGGGCGAGACCGCGCTCCACTACGTAGTCGGCCAACTCGTCGAACTTGAGGCACACTTCGAGCGGATGCTCGCACGCGTGGCCCCGAAGGCCGACGGCCACTCGGCAAGGGCAGTGCGCCACGGCGAAGGTGCGAGCCCTGTCGAGCACTCCGTCCATCGCATGTTGCGGATACACCGCCTGCTGGTCGGCTGTGAGAGACAGGTCGAGCGGCACGTAGCGGTAGGCCTTCGTGGGTGTCGCCGCGTACATCTCGCGCAGGACGTGTCGGTTGGCGTATTTCGACACCATCGCGGCCATCTCGCGTGCCTCGTCGGATTCCTCGCCCGCCCAGAAGAACGTCTGAGGGAACCCGAAGCCCGCCTGCAGCAGGGCGTACCCGCGCTCGCCCGACAGTGTGCGGCCAGAATACAGGAGGCCGCGAGCGAGGAGGCGATCGAGAGCCACCTCGATCTCGTCAGGCTGGTCGACTCCCGCCGCCGCCGCGATCTGCTCCACGGTAGCCACCTGAAGGGGCGCGATGTTGGTGGGCAAGGCCAGCAGGAGCTCAGCTTCGTCCTGGGTCAGCAGACGTTGGAGGATTTCCACGAGGTCCGCCGTTGCCGGGAGGCCCATGCCCAGGGCGGCGAGGTGCTTTGCCAGGCGCTCGTGAGTCGTGTGAATCGTCGAGTCCTCCACGTGTTCGCCTCCAAGCTGCGCGGGTTCAATCGACGCATCCCATCATACCGAAGTGGTGTTCGGTGGGCGACATGCGCGGCTCAGCGGGGTCGCGCGCTCGTGCCCGGCCCGATACGATGGTAGCCGGGGTCGTACGGCTCGCCGGAAGGTGCGGGCGGTCGTGCGGAAGCGAGCCGCGGCACGCGGCGGGATGACGGAGGTGTCGGCATGAGGGCGGTCCGAGCCGCGGAACACGGTGGTGCAGAGGTGATGCGGCTTGAAGAACTACCCAGCCGTGAACCCTTGCAGGGCGAAGCATTGGTGCGGGTGGAAGCGGCCGGGGTCAACTTCATCGACGTGTATCACCGCACGGGCCGGTATCCCGCCGCCTTGCCGGTGTCATTGGGTCTTGAGGGTGCCGGGGTGGTCGAGGCCGTCGGCCCGGGGGTGGACCTCGTAGGGGTGGGGGACCGGGTGGCCTGGTCCGGGCTGCCGGGGTCGTATGCCACGCATGTGTTCGCCCCGGCAGATCGTCTGGTGCCGGTTCCGGAAGGACTGGACCTGGTCACCGCCGCCGCAGCCATGTTGCAGGGCATGACCGCCCACTACCTCACCCACTCCTCGTACCCGCTCAAGCCCGGTGACACCTGCCTGGTGCACGCCGCCGCCGGGGGCGTCGGCCTCCTCTTGTGCCAGATGGCGCGTCATGCCGGTGCCCGGGTCGTGGGCACCGTCTCCACCGAGGAGAAGGCACAGGTCGCGCGCCAGGCCGGCGCCGACGAGGTGATCATCTACACCGAGCAGGACTTCGTAGGTGAGATCCATCGCCTCACCGCCGGCGCCGGGGTCCAGGTGGTGTACGACGGGGTCGGGCGGGACACGTTCGAGAAGGGACTCGACTGCCTCGCGCTGCGGGGTTCCATGATCGTCTTCGGCCAGTCGAGCGGTCCGGTCGCTCCGTTCGATCCCCAGCTCCTCAGCGCCAAAGGATCGCTCTTCCTCCAACGCCCCACGCTCTTTCATCACGTCGTCTCGCGGGAAGACCTGTTGGAGCGTGCGGGCAGCATCCTGACGTGGGCGGCGGAGGGCGGACTCTCGGTTCGCGTGGGTGGCGTGTTCCCGTTGGCCGAGGCCGCGGAAGCGCACCGTGCCCTCGAAGGCCGGAAGACCATAGGCAAGCTGGTGCTCGACACTCGGGAGTAGTGGGTTCGGCGCACGCGGACCGGGCTTCCCCGGCCTGCCTGGTCTGGCGACGCGTTTCCGTCCGAGAAGGGCGCTCCACTGGTACCTCTGCGGCTTTCGTCGGCTGGGTGGATCCAGGAGCATCTTCCCCCGGTCGGTCGACTGCGGGCGTAGTGGGCGAATCCATGTCTCAGGGGGAACAAGATGAATTGGTTGTTGTTGGTCGCGGCGGCAGTGGCGGCGTTCACCACCGTCGGGCACTTCGTGATCGGTCGCAAGCTCTATCTGTTGCCGATGCTGGCCGCGTCGTTCGACGAGGTCGCCCGCAAGGTGATGCACGCAGTGTTCCACTACGTGTCGGTGTTCTTGCTGCTGTCGACGGCAGCGTTGGGCGCCGGGGCGTTCGGGGTGTCTTTGGGCGACGGCGGCGATACGCTCTTCCGCTTCATCGCTCTCAACAAGCATCGAGGCGACCGGGGCGCAAGAGCAGTTCTGATACAGTCAAGATGACCATGCTCACTCAGGTTCGGAGGGGTTCATGGGGCACATCGGCCATCTGAACGAAGAATACCGCGCGCTCGCCGATAGGCTTCAGCATGGTCCTGTCGCCATGCCCGAGCCGGACGATGAGGCTGCCCGCGCGGGCTGGCGCGAGATCCTCGAGATACTGTTCACGCCCGAGGAGGCGGCTGTGGCGTCGCGCATGCCCCTGCTGCCCATCACGGCGTCGGCTCTTGCGGGCCGCATGGGGATGGCAGTGGGCGAACTCGAACCCCGTCTCGAAGCGCTCGCCGACAAGGGTGTCGTCATGGACATCCCGGGTCGAGGCCGGCGCGACACCTCGTACCTGCTGGCGCCGCCGGTGGTGGGCTTCTTCGAGTTCTCCATGATGCGTGCCCAGGACTCTATCCCGAAAGAGCGCATGGCCCGCGCGCTCGACGCCTACACCGCCGGCGACGACTCCTTCGCCCGTGAGGTCTTTGGCAGCAGGACGGTGGTCGGGCGTACGCTGGTGCACGAGAGCGGGGTGGCTGCCGCCGACCTGCCCGAGGTACTCGACTGGGAGCGCGCCTCGGAGGTGGTGGGCGCCGCCGCCCATCACGCTGTGTCCATCTGCTACTGCCGCCACAAGGCCCAGCACCTCGGGCACGCCTGCGACCGGCCCGCGGATATCTGCCTCACCCTCAACGGAGGGGCCGACTACGTGATCAGGCGGGGGTTCGGGCGTGCTGTGGAGCGGACCGAGGCTTTGGATCTGCTGGTGCAGGCTCGGGAACTTGGGCTTGTGCACATCGCCGACAACGTGCAGGAGCGGCCCACCTACATCTGCAGTTGCTGCGCGTGTTGTTGTGCGCAGCTATCGGCGATCCGCCGGTACGACCTACCGGCGGTCGTGCCGAGCGGTTTCCAGGCGGAGTCCGATGACAAAGCCTGTTCTGGCTGCGGCCGCTGCGCGAAGGCCTGCCCCATCGGCGCCATCGTCATGCGACCGCAGTACGTCGAAGCGTCCCCGCGGAGTGCACTCGTGTCGAGTGTCGATGCGGAGCGGTGCATCGGATGCGGTGTGTGCGCGGGAGCGTGCCGCCGGGATGCCATGCGTATGGTCAGACGCGCGGAGCAGCCCAAAATCCCGGTGAACACGCTCGAGCGAGTGGTGCGGAGCTGCCTCGAGAAGGGGCGGCTCGCCGATCTGATCGTGGACGAAGGCTCCAGCAGGGGCAACAGGTTCATCGGCCAGGTAGTGGGCGTGTTGACGTCCCTGCCCGCCGCCGACCGCCTGTTGGCCAGCGAGCAGCTCGGCTCTCGCTTCGTCAACTACGCGTTGCAGCGCGGGCCCAGCTTGGGCTGACGCCCAATAACCTGCCAGAATAGGTGGATGTTCGATCGGACCGCACAGGACGAGACCCCATTGACGGATGCCCTGCTCGAGTACCGGGCATCCGCGATGGCGGCGTTCCACACTCCGGGGCACAAGCTTGGGGCGGGTGCTCCCGCGGATCTGGTCGAGGCTGTGGGTCGGCGCATGCTCGAGGCGGACTTCGGCATCGCCAACGGTCTCGAGGACACGCAGGAATCCAGGGGCCTGCTGGCCCGCGCGGAAACGCTGGCGGCCCAGGCTTGGGGTGCGGACATCGCCCACTTCCTGGTCAATGGGTCGACCAGCGGAGTGCAGGCATTGGTGCTCGCAGTCGCCGGGCCGGGGGACATGATCATCGTGCCGCGGAACTCGCACAAGTCCTTGCTCGCCGGGCTGATCTTCTCGGGCGCCCACCCCGTCTATGTGGAACCCACCGTACACCTCGGATGGGGCGTCGCGGCCAACGTGCCCACCCGTGGGGTGCTGGCGGCTCTTGACGCTCATCCGGACGCGAAGGCGGTGTTCGTCACATCGCCCAGCTACAACGGTTTCTGTGCGGATGTTGAGGCGCTCGCGGAGCATGCGCACGCCGCCGGGATCCCGCTGATCGTAGACCAAGCCTGGGGAGCGCACCTTCGGTTCTGCTCGAAGCTCCCCGTGGACGCGATGACGGCCGGAGCGGACGCGTCCGTGACGAGCGTGCACAAGCTGCTGAGCGGGTTGTCGCAGGCCTCGATCGTGCTGGCGTGTCGGGGGCGTGTCGACACCGACCGACTGCGTGCCATGGTGAGAATGCTCCAGACCACGAGTCCGCTGGCTCCGATCCTGGCCTCCATCGACAGTGCACGGGCGCAGATGGTGGCCGACGGGGAGAGGCTGTGGTCGGATGCCCTGGCTCTAGCGGCCCGCGCCCGCTCGGAGATCGGCCAGATCGAGGGGATGACCGTGCTCAGCGCCCCCGCGAAGACGGCAGCCGGCGTCTGTGATTTCGACCCGGTACGGCTCACGGTGTCGGCTGCGGCGCTCGGGCTCACCGGATACGAGCTGGAGATGCGTCTGCGGCGAGAATCCAAGGTGGCGGTGGAGGCGGCCGACCCGCGCAACGTCGTGTTGAACGTCACCTTCGGAGACTCGGACGAATCGATCGATCGGCTTGTGGCGGCGCTTCAGCTGGTGGCAGAGTCCGCCGCCGCGGATCTTGGGGAACGCCTCAACGCGGAAGGACGCGCGGCGCGGCCGGCCCCACCCGGACCCGCCGATCCCGCCGGCCCCGCCGAGTCACTCGGACTCGTCGTGCCCACAGGTCTCGTCGAGCCTCTCCCCGTCACCCCCGCGATGAGTCCCCGCGACGCCTTCTTCGCGACCACCAGGACCGTGCTCCTCGATGAGGCGGTCGGCGAAGTGAGCGGTGAGATGGTTATCCCGTATCCACCCGGCATACCCGTGCTGGCGCCCGGGGAGCGGATAACGGCCGAGGTGGCGGCCTATCTGAAGGAGGCGGCGCTACTGGGCCTGTCGGTGCACGGACCGCACGACACGACACTCGCGACCCTTCGGGTGGTGCAGCGCTAGGCCCCGGGGTCGGCGCGGCACTGGGCCGTCTGGCGGTGCAGCGCTAGGTCGATGTCCAGCGTGCCACGTCGTTGCCTTCGAGGAGTTCCCAACGACCTTCGACTCCAGCCGAACGGGCACCGAGCTCGAAATGCAGCATGGCGATGCCGCAGTCGAGGCGCTTTGAGATCACCGGGGTGTCTCGGCCCTCGAAGAACAGGCGCACGGACCTCCCCTCCAGCGCGAAGCGCCAGGGCTGACGGTTCGTGGCCGAAGGAGCCACTCGCACGAGTTCGAGCCCGGACTTGACCCACTCCGGCCAGAACTCGCTACCGGGCGCGATGGCCTCCAGGGAGCGCCGACTACCCGCCCGGGCCATGCCCGCCGTGGCCCGTTCGCCGAGGGTCTTGTCTTCGTGGGAGTATCCAAGGGCCGAGATCGAATAGACGTGTTCGTGCTCTTCAAGACCCAGCATCCACATCACTTCGCGGCGGCGGACACCTCCTCCGATCCAGCAGGTGGAGAATCCCAAGGCCGTCGCTTCCAGCGCCGCGCCTTCGGCCGTGTAGCCTGTTCGGGCGGCCGCATCGGGAAGCCTTCTGTCGCCCACGAACACGAGGGCCGACGGTGAGGATACCTTTCCATAGACGCCGAGCAGCCAGCCCGTGAAGATCTCGGGCGGTGCCTCGGCCAGCACGATGGCACGTGCCCCGGGGAAGGGTGAGTACGTCGCGCAGAACTGGGTGAGCGCCTCTGCTTCGGCTCCCGCGATCGGCCGCCCGGGTAGGTACACTCTTCTCGAGCGCCTGCTCCGGGCAGCTTCGGTCCACCGGGCCAGGGGCGGGTCTTCTACGTGAGACATGGGGTGAATGATACCGTGTCACACGCGATGGCACCTCGTACGGGGCTGGGGCGCGACCCGCGCCGTGCCTCGTAGTGCGACCGGTGATGGGCGTTGTCGCACGCGGGCCACCGACCCGGGCAACGGGTGTTTGGAGTGACGGACGGCGGGTAATCGGGATTCGGACCGGCCGACGCGACAGGTGCGTCGAGTCGCCGTATCCGGGCACCTTCCCACGACCGGGGCATGTATGAAATGGAGAGGCAGACGCACGAGCCAGAACGTGGAGGATCGCCGCGGCACGCGGCGGGGCGGTCTGGCGTTGGGTGGCGGCGTGGGGTCGATCATCTTGGCGGTGTTGTTCCTGCTGCTCGGCGGGAACCCCGCCCAGTTGCTCACCCAGGGAGGGGTGTCGTCGCAGCAAGTGGCGGCGCCCACTGCCGAGGAGCAGGAGTTGGCCGACTTCATCGGGGTGGTGCTCGCCGACACCGAGGAGGTGTGGCAGCAGCTCTTCGAGGAAGAGGGGCGCACGTACCAGGAGCCGCGCCTCTACGACGAGCTGCGCAGACGTCACGCCGCTCCCGGTGACTTCGCCCAGGCGTACGTGGTGGCCCATGAGGTGGGGCACCACGTCCAGAACCTTCTGGGCATCAGTGAGCAGGTGAGCGAACTTCGCAGTCAGGTGAGCGAGACCGAGTACAACCAGTATCTGGTGCGTCTCGAGCTGCAGGCGGACTTCCTGGCCGGAGTGTGGGCCTATCATGCGCAAGAGAACTGGCAGGTGCTCGAACCCGGCGACATCGATGAGGCCCTGCAGGCGGCGAGCGTAATCGGCGACGACCGGCTTCAGAAGGAAGCCACCGGGCGCGTGGTGCCCGACTCGTTCACCCACGGCACCTCGGAGCAGAGGGTCCGCTGGTTCCGCAAAGGCCTCGATACAGGGGATATGTCGCAAGGCGATACGTTCAGCGCCGATCAGCTCTAGGCGGGCACTTCGGGGGGCGCCGGCTGCGGACACAAGGAAGGCGGCACGATGACGGCCGAGACGACCGTTCGCGCAGCACTGTTCGACATGGAGGGCACGCTGGTGAGCTTCGAGTGGCGCCTCGAGGAGGGCGAGGCGGAGCTTCGCCGGGGCTACGAGGCCTTGGGGTTCTCTCCCGACGCCTTCGCCGGCGAGAGCTACTCGGGCATGTGGAACCTGGCACTGCGCACTCCCGAGGCGCCCGCCGACGAGGCGGTGCTCCACGCGGCGCTCGATGCTGTGTACGACGCGTACGACCTCGACGCGCTGTCGCGCTGGCAACTCCGTGAGGGCGCGGCCGAGACCCTTGAAGCGCTGGGTCGTGCCGGATTCCACGTGGGTGTGGTGAGCAATATCGGCCGGCGGGCATTGGGCGCCGCCATCGAGGATCTCGGCATCCGTCCGTGGTTCGACCTGGTGCTGAGTCGCGACGATGTGCGTTTCATGAAGCCCGACGGTGATGGCCTTCGCCGCGCACTCGACATCCTCGGGGTCGCGCCCGGGGAGGCGCTCTTCGTGGGAGACAGCCGCACCGATGTCGCCGCGGCGCGCGACGCGGGGGTGGCCGTGGCTATCATCGAGGGCGGCGAGAGCACGCGCGAGGCGCTCGCTGCCGCGCCGCCCGATCACTACCTCGCGTCGTTATCGGAGATCATGGGCCTCCTTGGCGTGTAGGCCGCCGAGACCATCATGCCGGAACTCCCAGATCTGGAAGCCTATCTCGCCGCTCTCCGCCCGCGCGTTCTGGGGGTGGAGCTTCTCCGTGTCACGCTGGTGAACCCGTTCCTCTTACGGACCTTCGAGCCTCCTTTGGAATCGGCGATAGGTCGCAGCGTGACAGGCCTCGAGCGGCTAGGGAAGCGCATAGTGATCGGCTTGGGCGGGGACTCCGAGTTGTTCCTCGTGATCCACCTCATGATCGCGGGTCGCCTCCACTGGAAGGAGCCGGACGCCGCCGTCCCCCGCGGCCGGGGTTTGGCCGCCTTCTACTTCCCCGGCGGTACGCTGCTTCTCACCGAGGCGGGGAAGAAGAGGCGCGCCTCGCTGCACGTGGCGGTCGGCCGCGACGGCCTGAGCGCGCTGGACCCGGGCGGTATCGAGGTGATGTCGGCTCCGGCGGTGCAGTTCCGGGCCGCCTTGGGCCGCGAGAACCACACCCTGAAGCGTGCGCTCACGGACCCGCGGATCGTGAGCGGCATCGGAAACGCGTACTCCGACGAGATCCTGCATCGGGCGGGTCTTTCTCCCTTCAAGCAGACCGATGGGCTGACCGACGAGGAGTTCACGCGACTCCGCGAGGCCACCCTGACCGTGCTCTCCGAGTGGACTCAGTTCTTGATACGTGAGATGGGGGAGGACTTCCCCGAGAAGGTCACCGCGTTCCGCCCCGAGATGGCGGTTCACGGGCGCTACCGGCTTCCCTGCCCGGTCTGCGGCACACCCGTGCAGCGAATCGTGTACGCTGATAGCGAGAGCAACTATTGTCCCCGGTGCCAGACTGGTGGCCGCGTACTCGCCGATCGTGCGCTCTCGCGACTGCTCAAGGACAGCCGGCCGAAGACCATCGACGAACTCGAGACGAAGCGCGGCGCGCGGGAGTCGTGAGTCGGGTGAGCCGCAACCGGAAGACCGGCGCGTCGCACCCGAGAGTCGGTCGCTGCCGGCTCGCGGGCCCGCCGGCTTCGTTGCCGGCGCTTGGCTGATTCCGGCGCATCGCCTGAGAGGAGGTAACGCCCGGTGACTCCTCGAGAACGAGTACTCACCGCTCTGGCGGGCGACCGGCCCGACAGCATCCCGTGTGCACTGGGGTTCTTCCAGCAACCGCTGTTCGGCGCCCGCGACGGCGACGAGCTCTTCGACACCGACGTGCGCTTCGTGGAGTTCGATCCTTCGCCGGACCAGGAGGACTTCTTCTCGTATCTCGATTCGCTTCCTCGGGACGTCCACGTGGGCAGCGTGGCTCAACTACGGGTCTACGAGGAGTGGGGCTACCACCCAGAGCACCCCGGCGTGCATCCACTGGCTCGGGGCGGCGCTATAGGGGAGTTCGTGGAACGGATCGCGGCCGGCCTCGCCGACCCGCGGCGCCGTGAGGGCCTCGCCGACGACGTACGCCGCCTTCACGACCGTGGACTGGCCGTGGCCGGGGCCCCGCCACATCTGGGTGGAGAGCTCTTCGAGTCGGCATATCGGCTGCGCGGGTTCCAACGCTTCATGACCGATCTCCTGGAGCGCCCTGCCCTCGTCGACTACCTGCTGGATCAACTAGCTTCGATGTCGTTGCGCAACTGCGTGGCGATCGTCGAAGCGGGCGTGGATGTGCTCCTGCTCGACGACGATGTCGCCGGATCGCACGGTATGCTCATCAGCCCAGCCACGTGGCAGCGCTTCTTCAAGCCGCGGATGGTCCAGCTGATCGACACGACCACGCAGGTGCGACCGGAAGTCCGGGTGTTCTATCACTCCGACGGTGATTTCACGCGCCTGCTGCCCGAACTCGTGGAGATCGGAGTGGATGTACTGAATCCGCTGGCTCCGGACTGCATGGACGCAGCCGCGATCAGACGCACCCTCGGGCCGCGCCCGGCCTTCTGGGGCACCGTGGGCACCGCTGCATCGTGGGACACCGGCACTCCCGAGGAGATCCGGCGCCAGGTGGCACGGAGCGTCGCGGAAGTCGGACCGGCGGGCCTGGTGCTGTCCCCGGCCTACGATGTGGACTTCACGCCCCGGGCTAACATCGAGGCTTTCATCGAAGCTGTACGTGAGATTGAGGGCTAGGCACGCTCTTCCGCGTCGCGGTCGTCGGAGCGCCCCGATATACTCGACGCCGGCATCGGACAGGAGGCACCGTGAAGGTTTGCGTGTACGGAGCGGGCGCGATCGGCGGGCATCTCGGCGTACGTCTGGCCTTGGCGGGCAACGAAGTCAGCGCCGTGGCCCGTGGGGGCACGTTGGCCGCCCTGCGCCAGAAGGGCTGGCGTCTGCAGTTGGGCGACGACCTGCATACGGTGGAGGTGGCAGCGTCGAACGATCCCGGCGATCTCGGTGTGCAGGACCTCGTCGTGGTCTCGGTGAAGGCCACCGCGATGAGAGACGTCGCGGAGCGCATGGCTCCGCTCATCGGCCCGGAGACGGTGGTACTCACCGCCATGAACGGCGTGCCTTGGTGGTTCTTCGACGGTTTCGGCGGCGAGTTCGAGGGCACGCGTCTCGAGGCCGTCGACCCGGGGGGGGCGATCGCCGAGGCGATCGCGACCCGTCACGTCCTGGGAGGCGTTGTGCACATGAGTTGCGCCGTGGTCGAACCCGGGCTGGTGCGTCACGTGGCGGGCAACCTGGTCATGATCGGGGAGCCCTCCGGCCGCGATTCGGAACGGGTGCGGGCGGTTGCGGACGTGCTTGTGGGCGCCGGCCTTGAAACCCGGGTTGTGCCCTCCATCCAGTCCGAGATCTGGTACAAGCTCTGGGGCAACATGACGATGAACCCCATCTCGGCTCTCACCGGGTCCACCTGTGACCGGATCCTCGACGATCCGTTTGTGAACCGCTTCTGTCTCGACGTCATGGCCGAAGCCTCGGCGATCGGCGATAGGATCGGGTGTCCTATCTCGCAGACCGGGGAGGAGCGGAATGCGCTCACCCGACAACTCGGGGCGTTCAAGACTTCGATGCTGCGTGATGTCGAGGCGGGGAAGGCGGTGGAACTCGACGCCCTGGTGACCGTGGTATCCGAGATCGCCTGCAAGGTCGGGGTCCCCACGCCGAACATCCACACACTTCTCGGCTTGGCCCGCCTGCACGCCCGCGTGCGAGGGCTCTATCCGGAAGAGTCCGGCATCGAGGGCTGAGGCGGCTCGAGGCCTGAGGGCGGCGCCGAGGCCTGAGGGCGGCATCGAGGCCTGAGGGCGCCCGCGTCACCGCAGCAGCGGCCGCCCCTTCGGCGCGGTCTCGCCGGCGGGACGCGCGGCCTACCGGCGCTCCGGCGGACACTAGCCCAGAACGCCGTCCAGGCGTCTCAGCGCTTCCACCAACGTGCTGCGCGGGCACCCGAAGTTCAGCCGTAGGAACCCGGGTGTGCCGAACGCCCTGCCGTCGGAAAGCCCCACTCCGGCCGCTACGCAGTCGGCCGCGGGGTCTTTCGATCCCAGTGCGTGCACGTCGAGCCACGCCAGATAGGTGGCTTCCACGTGAGTCGTGGTGACCCCGGAGCCCAGGCCGGCGGCCCATTCCTCCACCAGGTCGCGATTGACCCGCAGGTATTCGAGTAGCGCCGAGAGCCAGGGATCGCCCTGGCGGTAGCAGGCTTCGGCCACCACCACCGAGAAGCATCCTGGCAACGAGAAGAGGCCCCTGGCCGCCTGCTTGAAGGCCTGCCGGAGTCGGGCGTCGGGGATGACCGCGTAGGCGAAGTTGAGGCCGGGCACGTTGAAGGACTTGCTGGGCGACATCAGGGTGACCGTGAAAGCCTCGGCATCGGGACCGATCAGGGTGGCGGGAACGTGTTCCACGGGGTCGAGCAACAGGTCGCAGTGGATCTCGTCGGAGCAGAGCACGAGGTCGTGCCGGCGGCAAAAATCCACCACCAGCTCGAGCTCCGCCCGCTCCCAGGCCCGCCCGAGAGGGTTGTGGGGGTGGCAGAAGAGCAGCACGCGTGTCGATGGATCCACGACCCGCTCCATCTTCTCGAGCGGCATGCGCCAACGACCCTCCTCGTCCAACCGCGCGGACACGGTCTGGAGGTGGCGCTCCTGGTTCGGCGGTGCCTCGAGGAAGGGGGGATAGGCCGGGGTGAGCGTCATGACGCCCTCGCCGAGCCCAGCGTAGGCTCGGCAGACCACGTTCAGGGCGGGCACCACGCCCGGGGTGTACACGATCCAGTCGGGGTGCACCGGCCAGGAGTATTCCGTCGCGAGATACGTCGTGATCGCCTCGAGCAGCGAGTCGGGCATGCGCGCATAGCCGTAGACGCCGTGGGCCGCGAAGGTCTCAACGGCTTCAATCACCGGTGCGGGAGCCTCGAAGTCCATGTCGGCCACCCAGAGCGGGAGCACGTCTTGCCCGTAGAGGCCCCACTTCAGACTGGCCGTGCCCGTGCGGTCCACGAGCCGGTCGAAGTCGGGAGATGGGGGCGGGGTGATACCCGGCGGCGGCTTCCTCACGGCGCCCATCTCTCCCCGATCTGGATGTGCGAGATCTGATATGACGTGACGCTGGACGTGCCGTCATCCATGACCTCCGTGTCCTTGCGCACGGTGAAACGCCAAGCCTGGTTCTCGCCGCCGCGCTCGAGCGCCTCGACCAGGAACGTGGCGTCGGAAAGGAGAGGCGAATCCGGCTCCACGTAGGTCGCCTCCGACACCCAGGTGATCTCGTAGGTGCGGGCCGAGTTGTCGATCGCCGATCCGAGGAGCTCCAGATACGTCTCGACCGCTGCGTCTTCCAGCAGATCGGGAGGAGCTTCGGTCGTGGCGCGCCCCGCGGAGACCGCCTCCATGACAGCCGCGGTGAGTTGCGTGGTCACTCCGACCGCGCTCCCGACGTCTTGGGCTACGACTTGAAGGACGAGGTCCGGGGGACTCTGACGGTCTTGAGCGTAGGAGTAGACCATTGCGTACGCCACGCCTCCCACGATCCAGAACGCCACGAGGAACCTGATGACGGCTCCCGCCCGTGTCATCCCTCGCCGCCCGCGCGGCATGTCACTCGCGCGCACAACGCGCACTTCGCCGCCCGCCCGGACCGTGCGAAGCCCCGCGACGTTCCTCCCGACGCTCTGGTTGCGTCCCGGACGGTTTCGGGAGCGCCAGTAGTACCAGGGCCAGATGCCGACGGTAATGACCAGGATACCGATCGCGATGACGAGCCCTATCCAGTTGAGCGCGGTCGCGCCCGCGTACATGGACTGTGCCGGCATCAGGAAGGCGAGGGGCAGCCCCAGCGCCAGAGGTGCGATCGCGACTATCACATCCACGATGGCGGCCACGGCGATGCGGGCGCCGCTCGGACTCGGCAAGGGGCCGGGTGTGGCGAGCATCCCCCGCTCGGAGAGGATGCCCGCGGCGAACGATTCCGGGGCCCCCATCGTACCGAGCACCTCGTCGACTCGGCCGTCCCGAGCGGCCTCCGCGAGGTACGAGCCCAATTCCGCGCGAGTGTCGGCTGCTTCGGTGGGGCCGAGAAGCTCGAGCGCTTCTTCGAGTCGCGCGAGGTAGTCGTCGACGCGGGCGCCCGTGGAGCTCTTGGCGTGGTTGTCGTGGGCGGGCTTCATCGCGTCTCCTCCTCGAGAAGTCTGAGTGCGCCGTCGAGTGTCTGCCATTGCTCCGAGGCCTTCACCAAGAACTCCCGCCCGGCCTCGGTCACTTCGTAGTCTTTGCGCGGGGGCGCCTCACCCTCCTGGATCCAGGCGCCGGTCACCAGGCTCTCGGCCTCGAGCCGCTTGAGTACGGGGTACACGGTGCTCTCGCCTGCCACGGTCTCGCCCAATTCCTGCAGGTGGCGGGAGATGGCATAACCGTGCAGAGGGCCTCGGGCCGCGAGGAGGCGCAGTACGAGCAGCTCGACCACCCCCTTTCGCAGTTGGGCCACCCAGGAGGAGAAGCTGTCCACCCTCGAGCCTCCTTCACGCTTCTTCGTACCGCGCATAGAGCACTAACACACAATGCATAGTACTACGTAATGAAGAGTAGAGCATTCGCGATTGGAAGTCAAGAGGCCGAACCGGAGTGGGCGTGTGTCGCTCCCCGGTCACAGACCGCCCGCCCCGGCGGATGCGGGTCTGCCTGACTTTGGCTCGGGGTGTTCAATAACGATACTATGAGTCTTACAGTTTCAGGCTCAGTACGGGCATCGTCCGCTTCGCGGAGGTTCGTGAAACGTTGAGCGCGGATCAGAAGACGGTTTCGCAGGGGTCTATCCCCGACGCTCCAGCCATCTTGCTGCGGAAGTCCTCGGCGGCGCGGGTCATGCGTCTCTCGATCTGGGTGTTCGTCGTCGGTGGTGTGGCCATCTTGCTGCTTGTTTCGCTGGGGGTCTTCCGCGTGTACTCCGACTACGTCATCGCCGATGCCGAGGATCTGGCGGCACGTCTGAGCAGGGCGATCGTCGTGAGTCACTCAGAAGACCTTCTGTCGGAGGGTCCGGGGAGGCGTCTGGTGCTGGACGTGACCGGAGACGACACCCTTCGACTCGACGCGCAGCTCGAGCCCCTCATCGAGCCCTTCGACATCGTCAAGATCAAGGTCTACGACTCCGAAGCACGCATCGTGTACAGCACCGATGCGAAGATAATCGGCATCGTCGACGAGGGCAACGAGCGGCTGGCTCGAGCGCTCGCAGGGATGATCGACTCGAAGCTCGAGAACGAGGACGAGGTCATCGACCTCCAGGAGGAGACCAGGTTCGATCGCGACGTGGTCGAGACCTACGTTCCGATCTTCAACCAGCAGGGAGAGGTGGTCGGTTCGTTCGAGATCTACCAAGACGTCACCGAGCCGATCCGCGATCTCTGGAGAGTGCTCGCCTACACCATCCTGGTGGTTCTGGTGGTTCTGGTGCTCGTGTTCTCGGTCTCGTTCTACGTCCTTTCGCGGGCGACCCGCCGATCTGAAGCGCTCCAGTGGCAGCTCATGTCACAATCGGGGACCGACTACCTCACAGGCCTCAGCAACCGGGGGGCGATCTACGATCGTGCTGTCGAGGAGTGCAACCGCATGAAACGCTTGGCGGACCGACCGCTCGCCGGCACCCTCGGCGTGGTCCTCGCAGACGTGGATCGCTTCAAGCTCGTGAACGACGAATACGGTCGCGAGGTGGGTGATGAGGTGCTCCGCGAAGTAGCCCGGCGGCTCGCCACCTGCGTGCGTTCGTACGACCTGGCCGGGCGCTATGGAGGTGAGGAGTTCCTCATGCTCCTGCCGGAGACCTCGCTGGTAACAGCCGGGGTGGTCGCCGAGAGGCTTCGTGCCTCCGTCTCGCGCACCTCAGTCGCGACGGGCAAAGGGGAGATACCCGTCACGGTGAGCGTGGGCGTTGCGGCCGCGGAATGTGGGGCGAACGATGTGGACGGCGCCCTTCGACTCGCTGACGAAGCGCTCCTTCAGGCCAAAGCGAGAGGTCGCAACGCGGTGGTGGTCTTGCCTCCGACGTCCAAGGTTACTTGACCGACCATCGGTCATCGGCTCCCAGCGGAAGGGAGGAGGCGGTGTCTGAGAAGGTTGCTCGGGAGGCCACTCCCCGCGTGCGCTAAGATACCAAGAGGCGGCGCAAGACGTGTTCGGGAGACCGGTGCCATGAGTGACGAAGCCCACATGCAGGAGTCGGCTGAGCCAGGGGCCGAAGAGGTCTGTGATCTTGACGATTGCGCCTGCACCGGGAAGAACATCGGGAAGTTCACCTCACCCGCCGCCTTACTCGCCATCGCGGAACGCGAGTGCCTGAGCGGCTACGACATGGCGGAACGTCTTCGCTCCATGCCCCTCGGCGGTGAGACAGGTCCGGACTCGGGAGGTCTGTACCGCACCTTGCGTAGGATGGAGCGCTTCAACCTGGTCACCTCCGAGTGGGATACCGAAGGGGGAGGGCCGGCCCGGCGCCTCTATAGCCTTACGAACCTGGGTGATGCCTGCCTGGATCGATGGGCGGAGACTCTGAGGGACCACCGCGACGCCATCCAGGCGTTCCTGGAAGACTTCGAAGAGCTGAGGCGCGACGGCGAGAGCGGCGGAAGAAGTGAAGCCGGTGAGAGCGGTGAAGGCCGCGTAGGCGGGGAAAGCGGCTAGAGCCGCCTGGAGTCGGTCGAACCCGCCTGCGCGGGGCGGCTCGACCGCGGTCGGCCCCTCCGACTCATCCGACTCATCCGGCCCGTGTGCGGGCCCGCTTGAGCGCGCACGAGATCGGCGATCGTCTCAAGTCCTGGGGCAGCCTTCCTCCCGGCCAAGACCTGGTATGCAACACCCCCTGCGAGTGCGCCCACGACAGGCCCTATTAGGTAGATCAAGAGCGAACCGAGATCGCCGCTGACCAGAGCGGGCCCGAGTGAGCGCGCGGGGTTCATAGAGGCCCCGGTGAGCGGTCCCGCCCACAGGGCCGCGAGCCCCACCGTGGCGCCGATGGCGGCACCCGCGATGCCCCCCACCGCGCGCGCATCCGTTGCCACCGAGACGATCACGACCATCAGTATGCCCGTGAGCGCGGCTTCCAGGATCAGAGCGTTCGTCGGAGCCACCGTTGGGACCGTCGCTCCCATTCCGGCGATCGGACCCATGGCCATCCGGAGCAGGGCGGCAGCCGTGATCGCGCCGGCGGACTGGGCACCCACATATCCGGGCACTCGCCGCCACGGGAAGTGGCCGATCGCCGCGAAGGCGATGGTCACCGCGGGGTTGATATGGGCGCCCGATACGTGACCCAGAGCGTAGACCACCACCATGACGGTCAGGCCGAACGTCAGTGCGATGCCGAGGTGGTCCGGAGAGCCGGTCTTCGCGCCCGCCATGATGGCTCCCGCGCCCGCGAGTACGAGGGCGAACGTACCAATGAACTCTGCCAAGTAAGCGCGAACGCTCGTCATCAGGTCACCTCGTCCCCGGTCCGGACCGCTCTTGCCCCGCAAGCACCTATGGTGCGATGGCCGCTCTGGTAGCGCCACCTACTCCGCTAGGTGACGTGGTCAGCTATCTGTACGAAAGGATATCACGAAGGGCTACCGGGGCAAAGGGGATCGCATTGTGGACCGCCGGGGCATAGGAGATTGCCCGGGCATAGGGGATCGCGTGCCGGGCTGCCGGGGCTTTGAAAGTCTTGAGTTCCTTGGAAGGGAGCTTCGAGTCCTGCGAGTGGGTGGTAGGCTGTGCGAACTGGGGGCGGTCGGGCGATGTCGCCGATCGTCGAGATCACGCTCGAGGGGGGGGGGATCCATTGGCCAAACCGACGAAGCATGCCGCGAAGATATGCCTCGTCCTTTCGATCATTGTTGTGCTGGGTGCCCTGATCGGGCTGCTGGCGAAGAGTCCGCTGGTACTGCTCCTCGCCCTCACGGGCAGCGTGCTCTACCAGGTCTATCGCACCGAGGGGGAGACCACCCGCTGGGCGTCACGCACGCTTCTCGCGGCGCTCGTTCTCGAGTTCGTCTTGGTGATCTTCGGGGTGAGTTTCGATCTGGCGGCGTTCCTCGGGGCCTCTGAGCGCACGGTTGCGGGCTACCAGGTGCCCATCGGCGACATCAAGCTCGTGGGACCCGCGGTGATGGCCGTGTGTGCCATGATCTTGTTGGTACGCACACGCGGCCGCTACACGCGCTGGCTCTCGGTGAACATCCTTGTGGGTACCTTGGCGTTGGCCTACGTGCTGGACCCCGTCGTGTTCCAGGAACTCGTGCGCAGCGGTGTGGACGGGATCTAGGGCTCCTGCCCCGCGGCACAACCGCGAGGTCCGGCTCTGTGAGGGCGGCGCTACGCGGGCGGCGCCCTGAGAGGACGCTACGGGGGCGAATGGTGCCGGGCGGCGCTACGCGGGCGGCGTGGTATCGTTTCGCCCTGATGACCCCATCGACCTGGAAGCTCTCTGGTGCTGAAGAAGATACTCACTCATAGTCACGAGCAGCTCCTCGCTGAGGTGCGGCGTCTGCTCGCGGCACTCCAGGTGGCGCTGGCCCGGTTCGAGGCCGCCCGCGACGATCAGGCCACGCTCGAGGCCTCGATCCACCAGCTCGACGAACTCTTCCTGGTTGTCGTGGCAGGGGAGTTCAACGCCGGCAAGAGCACCTTCATCAATGCCCTCTTGGGCAGCGACCTGCTCGAACAGGGGGTCACGCCCACGACCACGCGAATCCACGCACTCTCGTATGGGCCCATCGTGGCCCGCGACGACGGTGCTGACGGGGTGGTGCGGATCGCCGCTCCGGTGGAGTTGCTGCGCCAGGTGCAGATCGTCGACACCCCGGGCACGAACGCCCTCGATCGGGACCACGAGGCCATAACGCAGAAGTTCGTGCCCCGGTCCGACCTGGTGCTCTTCGTCACCTCGGCCGACCGTCCGTTCACCGAGAGCGAGCGCCGCTTCATCGAGGCGATCCGCGAGTGGGGCAAGAAGATCGTGTTCGTGGTCAACAAGGTCGACATCCTGAGAGGCGACGACGAGATCGCCGAGATCGAGCGTTTCATCGTCGAGAACGCCGACCGCCTTCTCGGCTTCGCGCCGGTGGTGTTCGCGGTGTCGTCGCGGCTCGCGCTCGAGGCGAAGCTCGAAGGCGGTAGCGGCGAGAGCGGTGAGGGCGGCGAGAGCGCCTCGGCGCGCCCCGACGCGGACCGCATGGCCCGTAGTCGTTTCCCCGCCCTCGAAGAGTATGTGGTCGAGACGCTCGACGAGACCGAGCGCGTCCGATTGAAGCTCCTCAATCCGCTCGGGGTAGGCCTGAGCCTGAACCGGCGCTACACCGAGGCGGTGGAGGGGCGCATCGAGCTGCTCAAGGGCGACTTCACCGCGCTCGACGACATCGAGCGTCAGCTCGACCTCTATCAGGAAGACCTCACGCGGGAGTTCCGCTTCCGCCTCACCGATGTCGACAACGTGCTCCACGAGTTCGAGAAGCGCGGCAACGAGTTCTTCGAGGAGACCATCCGCATCACGCGCACGTTCGACCTGATCAACAAGTCGAAGATCAAGGGGGAGTTCGAGCGCAAGGTGATCGCCGACGCTCCCAAGCAGATCGAGAAGAAGGTGGAGGAGATCATCGACTGGGTCATCAGCGCCGAGTTGCGCCAGTGGCAGGCTGTGGGCGAGCACCTGAGTCGCCGCCGGTCCAACCACCCCGATCGGGTGATCGGCGAGATAGGCAGCTTCGACTACGATCGCCGCCAGCTCCTCGACACGGTCGGCCGCGCCGCGCAACGCACCATCGACGGCTACGACCGTGACCTCGAGTCGACCCGCCTGGCCGACTCCGTTCAGAGCGCCGTGGCCGGCATCGCGGTGCTGGAGGTGGGCGCACTCGGCCTGGGGGCCGTGATCACGCTCCTGGCGACGACGCAACTCGTGGACGTGACCGGCGCCCTCGCCGCCGGCACCATGGCCACACTCGGGCTGTTCGTACTCCCGAACCGACGTCGAAAGGCCAAGAGCGAGCTGTCGGAGAAGATCGGGGAGCTGCGCGACGAGCTCATGCGCATGCTCACCGTTTCGTTCGACCAGGAGATCGAGCGGAGCGCCTTCCGTATCCGGGAGGCGGTCGCGCCCTACACTCGGTTCGTCCGTTCGGAGCGGGAACGGCTCGACCAGATGCAGAGGCACCTCGCCGATTCCGCCCGTGAGTTCGAAGAACTCTCGCGGCGGGTGGAGCGCCTCTAGCTGCTCGAAGCTTGCCGACCCAGCCAGTTGGCTCGGTGCCGACCTCGAGACCCTCCGCCCCTTGCTGGTGCAGGCCGACACGCTCACTCTCTGGAAGAGCGGGGCCGAGGTCTACTCGCTCTTGCTGCGGCCGTTGCTACCCGAAGAGATCGAGTAGGGCGAGCGCCGGTGCCGCGCAGAGACCGGAATGTGCTTCTTCGGCGTTCGCTGGGTATGCTCCGGGCACGAACGGCGCCAAGTCACACGGAGGAAAGACAGTGGAACCCCTGCAGCAGGTCTTGGAAGCGATGAAACAGGCCGGCGAGCCGGTCAACGCGGGCAAGCTGGTGGAGCTCACCGGACTCGACCGCAAACTGGTCGACAAAGCCATGGCCGACCTCAAGAAGTCCGGCGAGATCGTGTCACCGAAACGATGCTTCTGGCAGCCTTCCTGACTTCGTCTCGCGGGCGCGCGCCGGCTCGAGCGGCGCGGCGCCCGACCGTAGATGCCCGATAGCAGACGGAGGTCCGTTGTGTTCGAAGGGCCCTTCACCGCCGAGAGTCTGGTGGCGTTGCTCACGCTGTTGGTGCTCGAGATAGTGCTCGGCATCGACAACGTCATCTTCATAGCCATCGTCACGGAGGGCCTTCCTGAGGAACAGCGTCCCCGTGCGCAGCGCCTCGGCCTTGGGCTGGCACTCTTCGGGCGGGTGGCGCTCGTCATTGGGATCTCGTTCCTTCTCAAGCTCGAGGAACCTCTCTTCGCCGTCGTCGGCCATGACTTCAGCCTGGCCGACTTCGTGTTGATCTCAGGTGGATTGTTCCTCGTATACAAGGCGGTGCGCGAGATATTCGAGACCACCGAGGTCAAGACCCATCAGCTCGCCGTGGCCAAGCCGCGCGTATCGTTCGCGGGGGTCATCGCGATGATCCTGGTGATCGACATCATCTTCGCCATCGATTCGGTCCTCACGGCCGTGGGTCTCACATCGCAGATCGTCATCATCGTGATCGCGATCGCTGCGGCCATCGGGGTGATGATGTTCTACGCCCCACCGCTCTCGCGCTTCATCACCGATCATCCGAGCGTCAAGATCCTTGCGCTGAGCTTCCTGCTGCTGATCGGCGTCATGCTCTTCATGGACGGTTTTGGTCGGCACATCGAGCGAGAGTACATCTACTTCGCCATAGCGTTCGCCCTGGGCATCGAGGCGCTCAACTTCAGGCGGCGGCGGAATCTCGAGGAGAGCGGGGCGTCGACGTCGGGTGACTGAGGACGACGTGACGCCGTCGTCGCCGGGCGGACGGCACCGTGCCGTCGGCGGGTCCACGCGGAGGGCGTGGACGCACGGCACGATGCCACCGGCGCGGGCGAGCCTGCGCGTGACACCTT
The DNA here is from genome assembly GCA_018830645.1 of Actinomycetota bacterium. Lineage (GTDB taxonomy): Bacteria > Actinomycetota > Thermoleophilia > RBG-16-64-13 > RBG-16-64-13 > JAHJSA01. Next base: position 68,195 of record JAHJSA010000069.1, on the reverse strand, counting down.
CGCGGCGGTGGGTGTGTGAACCGGCGCAGCCGGGGTACGTGGCAGACCATGGACCCCTTGCCCGACCGACTCCCGCTCTTTCCTCTCCAGCTCGTACTCCTGCCCGGGGAGCTTCTACCGCTCCACATCTTCGAGGAGCGATACAAGAACCTCGTTGCCCGGTGCGTGGAGACGAGGGAGCCCTTTGGAGTGGTTCTCCGTCTGGGTGACGGCGTTGCCGCCGTAGGCTGTCTGGCGCGGCTGGTAGCCGTACTCGAGGAGTTCCCCGACGGGCGCTCGAACATCGTGGTTCGCGGGGAGGCTCCGTTCCGCATCCTGGCGATCGACACTCCCGAAGATGCGGACCAAGAGCCGATGAGCGCCGCCGTGGAGTATCTCGAAGAGGAGCCCACCGAGGAGCCCGAGCCGGCCGGCACCGCCGAGGCCGACGCCCTGGATGCTCCGGCTCTCCTAGATGAGCTGCTCAGGCGACTGGGGGCCGCGCGCGGGGACGACCCAAGCCTTGGCGACGAACCGGTGTCGCCGGGTGATGAGGAAGCGCCATTCGATGCGGAAGACGACGACGGCCGTGACCAGACCCAGCGCTCGTTTCGGATCGCCGTCGATCTTGACCTCGGACTCTCCCTCAAACAGCGGCTGCTCGAATCCCGACGTGAGTCGGAGCGGCTGGCTCTGATCACCGACTACCTGGAAACGATCATCCCGCGCCTGGAATTGATCGAGAGCCGCCGCGAGGCGATCCGGGGGAACGGCAAGGGCGACTGAGGTGAGCGCCTTCGTGGCGTGGCGCGGCCCGGAGGAGCGCCAGCGGACGTCGGCTCCGCCGGCGGTGCGGCGCCGCCCGGCGGTGAACTAGCAGATGTCGGCTCCGCCCGCGCACGGCGCGAAGAGGGTGCGGGCGCGCACCACGTCCTCCGACTGGCCGAGCAACACCACCACGTCGCCTTCCTCGAAGCGGGTCTCGCCGACGGGGTTGGGTATGAGGTCACCCCGGCGGCTGAGCGCGAGCAGCGTGACCCCGTGCCGTCGGCGCAGGTCGAGTTCCACCAGTGTGCGGTCGACCGCCTCGACCCCGGCGCTCACCTGCAACGTCGACACCTCGACTCCCGGCAGCGCCGATTCGATCTTCCTCCAGGGTCGAGCTTCATCAGGTGGCAGGCGCAGGAACCCGTACCCGTCGGCGCGAATATCGGCGGCCGCCTGCTCGATCTCGGCGAGCGGCACAAGGTACTGTTGCAGTGTGCTCGTGAAGATCTCCACCGCCGTCTCGAACTCCTCGGGCACAACCTCGCTGGCGCCCAACTCCATGAGGAGCGGTACTTCCGAGACGTAGCGAGTGCGGGTGATCAGATAGGCGTCGGGGCAGAGGCGGCGCACCAGGGCGACGATCCGGCGGGTCGCCACCGGGTCGCTGATAACCACGGCGACCACGCGTGCGTAGGGTACGCCGATCTTCTCGAGCACCGCCTCACTGGTGGCGTCTCCGAAGTACATGGGTTCTCCGGCCTGCTGTGCACTGCTCACCGAGCGGGGGTTCAGCTCGATGATGGCGTAGGGGATCTTCGCTCCGGCCGCTGCTCTCGCCAGGTTCCTCCCGTTGAGGCCGAAGCCGATGATCACCAGGTGGTCGCGCAGCGGTGTAGCGTGAGCTTCGGTCTCTGCGCGTCCGCCCTGGCGAACTACCTGGGGGATCGGCAGTCTGAGCACCATCTCGGCGATCTTGTCTTTATAGGCGATCAGGAATGGCGTCGCCGCCATCGACAGCACCGACACCGCGAGGAACCCCTGACGCACCTCGTCGACCAGGACGCCCGACTGGGCGCCAACGGCGGCGAGCACGAAGGCGAACTCTCCCACCTGGGCGAGCGACAGGCCGGTGAGCAGCGCGGTGCGCAGCGGGTAGCGCAGGACCAGGATCGCCACTGTGGCCAACAGCGTCTTCCCGAACATGACCACTGGAGCGGCCAACAGCAGGATCCACCAGTTGTCGGCGAGGAAGGAAACGTCGAGCAGCATCCCCACCGACACGAAGAAGAAGCTTAGGAGCACGTCGCGGAAGGGGAGCACGTTGCCGAGCACCTGGTGTGCGTACTCCGATTCGGAGATGACCAGTCCTGCTACGAACGCCCCCAGCGCCATCGACAGACCGATGTGCCCGGCGGCCGCCGCCACCCCGAGTCCGATAACGAGCACCGCGATGAGGAACACCTCGGGACTCCCGAGGCGCGCCACCTCCCGCAGGATCCAGGGCACCACCCACCGGGCTCCCACCACGACGGCGATCACCACGCCCACGATCTTGGTGATCAGGGTGAGGGGCGAGCCCGACATGGCGACGTCGCCGGCCAGGAGTGGCACCAGGAGGGTGAGCGGCACGACCATGATGTCCTGAAAGATGAGCACCCCGAGGGCGCCCCTGCCGTGCGGCGCGTCTATCTCCGCACGTTGCTGCAAGGTCTTGAGGACGATGGCGGTGCTGCTGAGCGCCATCAGGAAACCGAGGAACACCGCCTCCGTCATGGTGCGGCCGAGCGCCATGGAGACCGCGAACCCTGCCAGTGCCGTCAGCCCGATCTGCAGCGACCCCCCCACCAGCACGATGTCCTTGATCGACACCAGCTCGCGCAGCGAGAACTCGATACCGATGGCGAAGAGCAGCAGCACAACGCCGATCTCCGCGGCTGCCTCTAGTTCGTGCGCGTCGGAGACCAGTCCGAGCCCGTCCGGCCCGATGGCCATGCCGGCGACGAACAGCCCCACGATCACGGGCAGCTTCAGCCGTGCGAAGACGAAGGCAACCACGACGGCGGCGCCGAGGATCGCGACTATGTCGGTGAGAAGTGAGAGTCCCATGGGGACTGAGTCTAGCAGCCTTCGCGGAGGCGGCGCGGTCCTGGCGGTCTCAGGTGCGCTTCACCTCCGGCGGTGACATCGATCTCGCGGTACTCGAGTCCCTTGGAGCGAAGGAGCACCTTCGCGCGGGCGCAGTAGGGGCACCATTCCTTCGTGTAGATCTCGATGTCGGCCATGAGTCCCTCTCGGATCGCGTTTCGTGGTGCGCCACGGGGTGCGCCGCGGGGTACGCCTCTTCTACCTACCTCTGTGGCGACAGATCGAACCGTCCGAGGTTGGGGGAGGCGCCGGAGGTGCGTCCTTGGAGCTCAGATCAGTCGGTCCACCAGCCGAGCCAGATCCTCATCGGAGGCCTCCCGCGGATTGAAGCGAAACTGCACGCTGTTCCGAGTCTCGCGGACGATGACCTCTAGGTGCTCTTCGAGGTAGCCGAGTGCGCCCAAACTCGCGTTCAGGCCGAGTTCCCTCACGAATCGCTCCAGACGTTCGTATGGGGACGCGTCCGTATCGTCACCGTCGTCCATACCAAGAGCCCGGAAGACGTCGGTCACCTTGGCGCCGACCGCCGCGGCGTTGAACTCCAGCACGTGGGGCAGCACCAGGCCGCAGGCCTCGCTGTGGGGGAGGGGATAGAGCCCGCATAGAGGCATGGCCAGGGCGTGACAGAGCCCCATGTGGGCGTTCATCCCGGCCATCATGGCCATGGTGGAGCCGAGTTGCACCGCCTCGCGCGCATCGAGGTCGTCGCCGTCGGCGTGGGCGCGCTTCAGACCGCCTGCGATCAGCTCTATGGCGCGCAGCGAGAACGGCTCGGTCGCCACGCTGGCGTCCACCGACAGGTACGACTCGATCGCGTGGGTCAGAGCGTCGATACCGCTGTTGGCGGTGATGTGCGGGGGCATGGAGCGGGTCATCAAGGGATCGGTGATCGCCACGGTGGGGCAGATGAGGGTGCTCAGCACGAGGAACTTCGTGTGCCTGGCCTCGTCGATCCACACCGAGCCGTCGGAGATCTCGCTGCCGGTGCCGGCGGTGGTGGGAACCGCTACGACCTTCCAGCCGAGCGGGGCGGGAACAGTGCCGAACCCTGCGTAGTCGCGGATGTGACCGCCGAACTGTGCGACTACCGCCAACCCCTTGGCCGCGTCGATCACGCTCCCTCCGCCTACGGCGAGCACCGAATCGAATCCGGCGAGATCCCACGTCCTGACGAGGCCTTCGAATAGGGCGACAGTCGGCTCGGTGGTGACCTCGTCGCACACCACGTACTCGATGTCTTGAGAATCCAGCGAACCGGTCACCGGAGCGACCACCCCTGCTTCTACCAGCAGTCGGTCGGTGACCAGCAAGGTGCGAGAGCACCCCAGTTCGCGGAGCACCTCGGCGGTCTGGGAGGCGAACCCCCGACCGTGACGCCAGCTCGTGGGTAGATCGAATCTCACGGTGTAGTCCCCCCGATCTGCGTGCCGGTCTCGCGCTCGAGCCAGCGCACCATCTCGCTGATGCTGGCCCCTTCTTCAGCGGAGCGCCCGGCCGCCTCCCACAGCGTGTGGCCGCCTTCGGACAGGGGCAGCGGCAGTTTTTCGCGCTTTGCCAACTCCAGGGCGATCCCCACGTCCTTCACCATCAACGCGAGCTTGAACGGATCGTCGAAGGCACGGCTGGTGATGCGTTGCTTGATGTGGGTCTGGCTTATCCACGACATGCCTGTGGAGACGTTCAGAACGTCGGTCATGACATCGGGGTCCAAACCGAAGCGGGCGCCGATGGTGAGACCCTCGGCCGTCGCCATGAAGGTCGTGGCCGTGATCAGGTTGTTGATGCACTTCATCGCGTGGCCGGCGCCGACCGGGCCGAGGTGGAATGACTGCTTCCCCAAGAGGTCGAGGAGAGGCGTGACACGCCCCACCGCCTCCGCGCCACCGCCCACCATGAAGACGAGCTCCGCCGCGCGCGCCCCCGCCAGGGCGCCGGAGACCGGGGCGTCAACCATGTCCACGCCCACCCCGGCGAGGGCGGCGGCTGTCCTCACTGTCAGCCAGGGTTCGCAGGAGGAGGTGTCGAGCAGCAGCGAACCCGGAGCGAAGCCTTCGATCAGACCGGCGTCTCCGAGCGCCACCTCGTGCACGTACTCGCCGGAGGGCAGCATGGTGATGACGATGTCGGCCGCCTGGGCGACCGAGCGGGCGTCGGGCGCGATCCGTACGCTCGGATGTTCGGCGGCCACCGCCTCCGGCTTCGCGGGGTCTACGTCGTGCACGCTGAGCGGGTAGCCCGCTCGGGCGAGGTGGCCGGCCATGGGTGTGCCCATGATCCCGAGGCCGATGAATCCGATGCGAGGTAGGTCCACGTACGTATCTCCCTGAAGGTCGTCAGCGTTCCGGGCGCGAGAACCAAGCCGACCACCATACTATCGTGCGTCGCCCCGCGACGGCTCCACCTTGCCAGGCGATTCCGAGATACACACGCAATGTACACGCAGTGTGTTGTTTCCAATGCTATCGTCAACCATACTGGGGCTGATATGGATCGTCGGTTGAACATCACCATGCCTCCTGAGCTGGTGTCCGCCGTGGACGCTCACGCTCGGTCGGGTCACTACTCTCGTAGTGGGGTGATCCGCGAAGCCCTGAAAGCATGGCTTCGGACCGAAGGGGTCGAACTCGAGCCAGCGCCCGCGCCGGCCCGCGGCCGCGCGGAGTCGGGTCCGGCCCGATCCGAGGTGCCGGTCGAGATCCTGGTCGATCGCCTGCGGGCCTTCTGCGCCGGGCAAGACGGGATAGTCGCGGCCTATCTGTTCGGGTCGAAGGCCACCGGCTTGGCTGGACCGTTGAGCGATGTCGATGTCGCTCTCTTGCTGGATCGGTGCTCGGCTGGAATTCGGGGAAGCATGTCTCCCGATGGGGGTGCCGATTCCCGGCTCGCCGAGTTGACCTCTCGGTTACCGGTGGCCCTGCGGGTGCCGAGGGTAGACGTCGTGATCCTCAACACCGCGCCGTCGGCACTCGCCTTCGCGGTCGTGCGCGACGGCCTGATCGCCGTAGGGGCAGGCGATCCACGCAGGATCCGCTTCGAGGTCGGCGTATTCCAGCGGTATCTCGACTATCTGCCCCTCGAGCGTACCTACAACAAGGCGCTGCGGGACCGCATCCTGGGAGGTGAGCTCGTTGCTCGATGAGAGCTTGATCTATGCGAGACTCGATGCGCTGAGCAGGGTTCTGGGCGAACTGCACGACGCCCTACCCGCCGATGCGGAGGCCTTGGCGGCACCTGAGAACACGGTGCGGCGACGTGCCGTCGAGCGGTGCCTGTACCTCGCCATCCAGACCGTGCTCGACATCGGCGGCCACATCGTGGCGGCCGAGGGGTGGGGTCTGCCGGGCTCCTACCGAGAAGTGCTCGAGAAGCTTGGCGAGCACGGAGTGCTGGCCCGAGACTTCGCCCTCGAATTAGCCCCCTTGGCAGGCTTCCGCAGCATCTTGCAGCACGAGTACGTCGCTTTGGACATCGTTGAACTCGATCGGAACGCTCGTCGTCTTGACGACTTCAACCGCTTCGCCGAGTCTGTGGTGAGGTATCTGGACGGCTAGTGTCCGTCCGCGCGCCCGTCCTCCCGCCAACCTCGCCGCTCGCGCCCCCTTGTCTCCACCGCCCGGGTCTGCGAACCTACCCCGACCGATGAGCGTTCCTACCACACCCCTCACCCAGAAGGTCGCCGCTGAACTCGCCCTGCGACCGGCGCAGACCGAGTCCGTGGCCGAACTGCTCGCGGGCGGTGCCACGGTGCCTTTCATCGCGCGCTACCGCAAGGAGGCCACCGGCTCCCTTGACGAGGTGCAGATCGCCGCGGTCCGCGATCGGCTGGCCCGCCTCGAGGAGCTCGAGAAGCGGCGGGAGTCCATCCTGGGCTCGCTGGGCGAACGCGAACTGCTCACTCCGGAACTGGAAGCGGCGGTGCGCGGAGCCGCCACCATGGTGGAGCTCGAAGACCACTACTTGCCCTTCCGGCCCAAGCGCCGCACTCGTGCGGCCGCCGCCCGCGAACGGGGGTTGGAGCCGCTCGCCGCGCTCCTCCTCACTGCCGCCGCCACCGGCGACGCGGAGTTCGACCCAGCGACCGCCGCGGAGGCCTTCGTCGACGCCGAGAAGGATGTCCCCGGCGTAGAAGAAGCCCTCGCCGGCGCCCGCGACATCATCGCCGAGACCGCCACCGAGGACGCCGAGGTGCGCAGCCGCACGCGGGCGCTCTACGAGCGAGAGGCCGTGCTGCGTAGCCGGGTGGCCAAGGGCCAGGAGGAGCCCGGCGCCAAGTTCCGCGACTACTTCGAGTGGGAAGAGCCCGCCGCCCGGGCTCCTTCGCATCGGGTGTTGGCGCTGTTCCGCGGCGAGTCCGAGGGCGTCCTGCGCGTGGTTGTGGACGTTCCGGAGGAGAAGGTCCTTGCCCTGCTTGAGGGCCGCTATCTGCGGTCGCCCGGGGCCGGCTCGGGTACCGCCAGTTCTGCCGGCGCCACTGCCGCCGCCGAGGAAGTGCGCGTGGCCTTGCGAGACGCCTTCAAGCGGCTGCTGGGCCCGTCCATGGAGAACGAGGCCCGCGCCGAATTGAAGGCTCGTGCGGACGAGGAGGCCATCCGCGTCTTCGCCTCCAACTTGGCCGAACTGCTGCTGGCCCCACCTCTGGGCGGCAAGACGGTGCTGGCTATCGACCCGGGGTTCCGCACCGGCTGCAAGGTCACCGTGCTCGACCCGCAGGGCAAGCTCCTGCACCACGACAACGTGCAGCCCCACCAGTCGAAGGGCGCCCGGACGCAGGCGGGGGAGACCGTCCGCGGCCTCGTGTCGCGCTTCGGGGTGGAAGCCGTGGCCGTGGGCAACGGCACCGCCGGGCGGGAGACAGAGGCTTTCGTCTTGGATCTCGGCCTCGGGCGCGACGTCGTGGTGGTCATGGTGAACGAGAGCGGGGCGTCCATCTACTCGGCTTCGGAGGTTGCCCGCGAGGAGCTGCCCGACCACGACATCACCGTGCGCGGCTCGGTGTCCATCGGCCGTCGCCTCCAGGATCCTCTGGCCGAACTGGTGAAGATCGACCCCAAGTCCATCGGGGTGGGGCAGTACCAGCACGATGTCGACCAAGCCGCCCTCCGCCGCAGCCTCGACGACGTCGTGGGCACCGCAGTAAACCGGGTGGGGGTCGAGGTGAACACCGCCAGCCCGTCGCTGCTCAGCCACGTCTCAGGACTCGGTCCACAGCTGGCCGCCAACATCGTGGCGTTCCGCGACGAGGAGGGACCGTTTCGCTCGCGCGCTCAGCTCAAGAAGGTGCCACGCCTCGGGCCCAAGGCCTTCGAGCAGGCCGCCGGCTTCCTGCGCGTGCGCGAGGGCGCGGAACCCCTCGACGCGAGCGCCGTGCATCCCGAGAGCTACCCCGTGGTCAAGGCCATGGCCGCGGACCTGGGCGTCAAGGTGGCCGACCTGCTCCGCGACGCCGGACTCCGCGCCCGCATCGATCCGGCCCGCTACGTCAGCAACGCGGTGGGTCTTCCCACTCTGCGCGACATCTTGGCCGAGCTGGAGAAGCCCGGCCGCGATCCGCGCCGGGCCTTCGAGGTGTTCCGCTTCGCGGACGGGGTCGAGTCGCTGGAGGATCTGGAGGAGGGCATGCGCCTGCCCGGTATCGTGACCAACGTCACCGCGTTCGGCGCCTTCGTCGACGTGGGCGTACACCAGGACGGTCTCGTGCACATCAGCCAGTTAGCCGACCGGTTCGTCCGCGACCCGTCTGAGGTGGTGGCCGTGCAGCAGCCGGTCATGGTGACGGTGCTCTCCGTGGACCTCCAGCGGAAGCGCATCTCGCTCAGCATGCGCGGGGGTTGACCCGGCGCAGAGCCCCAGGGGAGGTCGACGAATGATCGGCTGCTCGACCGGGAGAACAGGTTGGATGGCCGCCTCCGCCCGGGTCGTCATCGGCTTGGTCCTTCTCACCCTCGTCGGCTGCAACCCGACACCCACCGAACCCACGACCGTCCCGACGACGGCCCAGCAGCCGGCCGGCGCTGCCGACGGGTTCGCCATCTACCTGCTCGCGGGAGACGTTCCGCCCGATCGACTCGCCGCGCTGAGCCATCTGGAACTGCAGGACTCTCCTCTCCTCACGGGCGACGATGTGGTCTTCTACGCGTGGGAGACCCACGAGATCGACCTGACCGCGTCCGGGGTCGAAGCGATACGCGGCCTGGTTGTCCCTGTGAACGGGAAGTCCTTCGCGGTCTGCGTCGATGGTCAACCCATCTACGCCGGCGCCTTCTGGGCATCGTACTCCTCTCTGAGCTTCGACGGAGTCGTGATCGAGACCACGCTGGTGTCGGATGACGATCCTCTGATCCGAATCGAGCTCGGCTACCCAGGAGCGGACTTCTTTCGCGGTCCGGATCCCAGGCCGGATACCAGGGTATTGCTGGCCTTGGAGCAGGCGGGCAAGCTGAAGTGAGCCGGAGGGCGGTCGCCCTCCGATTCCTCGGGCCTCGACCGCAGGGAGACCCGGCGCGCGATCGGCCCCCGGCCTTCGAACACGGCGACGGCCCGCGCCCCGAAGTGTTGGGATAGAATCCCCCGATGTCCTCGAACACCCCCGAGTCGGCCGTTCCCGACCTGAGTCCCGTCACGCCTTTTGTGCCCTCGGATGTCGGGGCGCCCGACGCATCACCGCGCCTGCCGCTCTGGACGCGCGACTTCGTGTTCCTGCTCGGATCCCAGTTGCTCTACTTCTTCGGGGTCTACCTGCTGCTGCCCGCGTTGCCTCTCTTCGCGGTGGACCTTGGCGGGGACGAGGCTTCCGCCGGCCTGGTGCTGGGGTTCTTCACGTTCGCCGCCATGGTCGTCCGGCCGGTGACGGGATGGGCCCTCGACACGTACGGGCGTCGCGCCATCCTCTTCATCGGCCTGATCGTGACCCTCCTGTCCATACTCGCCCACGAGTGGGTGGCGGGGATCGGCTTCCTGCTTGTGCTGCGGCTGGTCCATGGCGTCGGCTTCGGGCTGGAGACCACTGCGAGCGGCACGCTCGCCTCCGACCTCGCGCCTCGTGCGCGGATGGGCGAGGCCATGGGCTACTTCACGCTGGCCATGGGGCTCCCTATGGCGATTGCCCCGGCCGTCGGGCTCGCTCTCACCGACGACGGCGACTTCACGTCGCTCTTCCTTCTCGCCGCCGGACTGACGGCCGTCGCTCTGCTGCTGTCGGGAATCATCCGCGCTCCGCGGGTGGAACGCGGGGGTGGTCGTCTATCCGTGCGCACGCTGTTCGAGCGTTCCTCGCTCCTGCCGGCGACGGGTGTGTTCCTGCTGACCATGACCTACGCTCCCATCCTCGCCTTCATCGCCCTCTACGGGCACGAGCGCGGCATCGGCAACGTCGGTCCGTTCTTCGCGGTGTTCGCGATCGTGCTCGCCGTGGTGCGTCCGCTGAGCGGGCGCCTGGCCGACCGCTGGGGCTACCTTCGCACCGCCACCCTCGGCTTTGTCTTGGTCGCGGCCGGCCTCGTCATCCTGGCGCTGGCCGACAACCTGGCGTTCATCCTCGCGGCCGGAGCGGTCTACGGGGTCGGCTACGGCACCTCCCAGCCGAGTCTGCAGGCCCTGACGGTGCACGGGGTCGCGCCTGCCCGCAGGGGGGCGGCCATGGCGGCGTTCTTTTTCGCGTACGACATGGGGATCGCCCTCGGTTCCATTGGAGGCGGTTTCCTGGCTTCCTCGATATCGCTCAGCGGGGTGTACTGGGTGGCTCTGGTGCCTGCGGCTATCGCCATCACGATGCAGGCGCGGTACGTGCGCCGGAGGCCCGCGGAGCAGGTGTGAGGAGGCGCGTCGGTCCTAGTCGGACTGCTGTGCTCCCATCCCATCGAGCAGCTGACCCACCAGGTGTTCCGCGAGGTCGTCTCCGCTGTCGGGCAGCGTCGAGGTGATCCGCAGGAATATCAGTGAGCCCACCAGGGATGCCACGGCTAGATGGCTGTCAAGGTCGGGCCGCAGTTCGCCGCGCTTAAGGTGCGCCGCGGATCTCGACCGTGATCGTTTCGCGCTCAGCATAGGGAGGCACTCCTCGGAGGCCGTCCTCCTGGCGATCCTCCAGAATGAGGGCTATGGCATCCGAGAGGCTTTCCCGTGCTTGTTCCTTGGGCTTGTGCTGAAGCTCCGGCAGGAATCAGAGCCTCCGCGGCGTATAATCTCCTAAATTACTAGGAGATTAGGAGATAGATCGTGTACAAGTTCAGGGTGACCGCAGGAGTCCTCCGCGATCTCGATCGCCTGGGCGACCTCCGGGCGAGGCTCGATGCCCAACCACGGCTTCGTGTCTGGCGCGGACGAACCCGGCGGGAACTCGAGGCTGAGGCGGTGGCGGCGTCCACGTCCATGGAGGGAGTGGCGGTCACAGTGGACGAGGTGAGGCGTATCCTTGCGGGTGACCGGCCCAGGTCTGTGTCGGTCGAGGACGCGGGCCTGGTGGAAGGCTATCGCGACGCGATGAACTTCGTCCTGCGGCGCGCCGACGATCCCCATTTCCAGTGGCAATCAGAGCTCGTTCTCGGCATCCACTACCGAGTGATGGCCGGCGACTACTCCCATGGTGCCGGTCGTGTTCGGACCGGTCAGAACCGCTTGGTCGACCCGGCGGCGCGACGGGCTGTGTATCTGCCGCCTCCACCGGAAGCGGTCCCGGCGCTGCTCGCCGAACTCGCGCAGTGGGCCCAGTCGCCCCGAGAAATCCCCGCGCCGACGGTCGCGGCGCTGGTCCACGTCAGGCTCGCGGGCATCCATCCATTTTCGGACGGGAACGGTCGCACCGCGCGGATCCTCTCGTCATTGGCCATGCACCGCGGCGGCTTCAAGGGTCCGGAGTTCACGAGCCTTGAAGAGTGGTGGGGGCGCCACCGCGAGGACTATTACGCCGCCTTCACTTGCCTGGGTTCCGAGTGGGATCCCGACACCGACGTCACCGCGTTCGTTGAGGCCCACGTGCGGGCTCAGACCCTCCAAGTGGAAGCGTTGTCCCTGCGCCTGTCGACCGAACGCTATCTGTGGCTCACTCTCGAGGAACTCGTGCGGCACGAGCTTCGTGCGGAGCCTCGCTTGGCGAATGCGTTGTATGACGCGTTCATGGGGCGTGATGTCGGCAACCGGTACTACCGCGACCTGGCCGATGTCTCCACAGCCACGGCAACCAATGACCTTGGCCGTCTCGATGGGGCGGGCCTACTCGCTGCGGTCGGAGCCGGGAGGACGCGGCGGTACGTGGCGGGCCCGCGGCTCATGCCGCTCGTCGCGGGGATCGCGGGCGTGGGCGAGGAAACGGTCGACCCCGCGCAGCCACTGGAAGATCGGCGGGATGCCGTGCTCGTGGCGCTCGCGGAGAGGGTCCGGGCGGCGGGACCGGGTGGATGATGTTCGCGGGTTCGGCGTTTTGCCGGGTGACGGTTCTGTCGCTACAATGGGTGAGAAGACGGGCTGCTGGTGGCGCCTCACGGTGCGGTGGCGCGAGATGCCTGGAATCGTGATCGAACCGAAGTGGTGGCCTCTGTGTCTCCAGATAGTCTGCTGAAGGCGCGCCGCGCCGAGATCATCAACATCGCCGCCTCCCACGGCGCCAAGAACGTGCGCGTGTTCGGTTCCCACTCGCGCGGGGAGGAAACGGAAAACAGTGATGTCGATCTGCTCGTCGATTTCGATGACGAACATGGCCTTCTGGATCGTATCGCGATGATAGCCGAACTCGAGGAGTTGCTCGGCCGGGATGTCGACGTCGTCACCGAACAAGGCATCTGCTGGCTGCTCCGGCGAAAGATCGTGCGGGAAGCCGTGCCGCTGTGATGAAGGACCAACGGGTCTATCTTGCCCAGATCCTCGAGGCGGCCGAGCGGACAGCGCAATACACCCGCGAAGGCACGACAGCATCGATGTTCAAGAGATGTGGCGGGTCGTCGAACTCGAGTTGCCCCCGCTCATGGTGAGCCTCGCGTCGCTCCTGCCGCCCCTCGACCAACTCGAACGCGAGATCGCCGGCGAGGACGGTCAGATAGGCTGACGTACCCGGCGCGCTCTCCCGGACCCGTCGGATGAACGGGGGAGTATCATCTCCACCCGTGACCATCCTTCCCCGATCCTCCGCGGCACTCTCGCTTGCTGCCGCCCTTGCCGCCGGCCGCGTGCGCCGCGATGTCGCCGCCACCTCGCGCTCTCTCAAGCACCGCAACTTCCGCTTGTTCTGGACGGGCCAGCTCGTCAGTTTGGTGGGGACGTGGATGGCCGACGTAGCCCTCGCCTGGCTCGTGCTCGATCTGACCGGCTCGCCGGTGAGACTCGGGCTCGCCATGACCATGCGCTTCGGGCCCACGCTGGTCCTCTCCCTGTTCGGCGGACTGCTCGCGGACCGGCTGCCCAAGCGCCGCCTTCTCGCGACCACGCAGTCCGTGCTGATGGTGCAGGCCTTCGCCATGGCGGCTCTCACCACCGCCGGCGCGATCAGCATGTCCCTGGTCTACGCGCTGGCGCTGGTGCGGGGCATAGCCGAGGCGGTGGACATCCCCACGCGCCAGGCGTTCGTCGTCGAGATGGTGGGCCCGGCCGACGTGCAGAACGCTGTGGCTCTCAACTCCTCCCAGTTCAACCTGGCCCGCATCCTGGGGCCGGCCGTGGGGGGAGTCTTGGTCTCCACGGTGGGCGTAGCGGTCTGCTTCTGGCTGAACGCGGTGAGCTTCGTGCCCGTGTTGGCGGCGTTCGCGCTCCTGCGTACGGCGGACCTGCACCTGGGGCCGCGGGCCGCTCGGGCCGGGGTCGTGCGACAGCTGGGTGACGGGTTCCGCTACGCCGCCCGCACTCCGGACGTGGCGCTGATCCTCGGCATGGTGGCCTTCATCGGCACCTTCGGCTACAACTTCACCGTGATGCTCCCCCTGCTGGCGCGGTATGCGTACGGATCGGGGCCCGAAGGTCTGGGCGCGCTTACCGCGGCGATGGGGGCGGGATCGCTCTGCGCGGCGGTGTTCGTCGCTTCCCGGGGCCGGCCGACGCGGCGGACGGTCCTGGTGGGGGCAGGAGGCTTCAGCGTCGTGCTGTTCCTGCTCGCGCTGGCGCCGGGTCAGACGATGGCCCTCGCACTGCTTGTGGCCCTAGGCTTCTTCGGCATTCTGTTCCACACCGGGGCCAACAGCCGCCTGCAGCTGATCGTGCCCGGCGAGCTGCGGGGACGGGTGATGTCGATGTACGCCCTGCTCTTCATCGGGACCACGCCTCTCGGCAGCCTCCTGGTGGGCACGTTGGCCGAGCACCAGGGGATCCGGACGGCGGTGGGCGAGGTGGCCGTTGTGTGTCTGGTGGGTGCCGGCCTGAGCTTGCTGGTCGCGCTGCGCATGCGGCGCGGGGTGGCGAATCCGTTGCCCAATCTGGGGTGAGGGGGCGGGGGCGCGCGGCGAGGCGGGCGGACCGCCGGTTCCGTGTGGGGCGCGGAACCTACCCGACCTCGAAGTCCATGTGCTTCAGATCGGCTGTGGGGACACGCTTGGCGACGTCGAGGATCTCCAGGCCCACGACCTCGCCCTGCTCGTCGAGGTCGACGATGAGTCCCGGCCTCAGTTCCTCCGACTCCACAATGCGCGAGTCGCCCAGCCGCACGTAGAGCGCGTCCGCCTCTTCGTCAAAGCGAACTTTCACAGCTTCCCCTTCAGGGTGCGGTCGAAGTACGCGGTCACGACCCGCTGAGGGTCGACTGTGTGATTATAGACGACCCTGAGCACCCGGTTGCCGTGTTCGGGTATGCGCCGCAGGGCATGGGTGATCTCCGGATCGCGTGCGTCCCGCAGGGTCGCCTCGGGCGAGTCCACAGTCAGAGCCACCCAGGACGGATCGATCATCCTTTCCTCGATGACATCCTGCGCGTGCTGCGTGAATACGAGACCGGGCTCCATGCGGTGCACGGTAGCGAGTCACCTGTTGATGTTCGATGGGACATCGGTTGTATGATGATGGGCGGTCAGCCTTTGGGGGGACTCGTGCAAGAACTCGACAAGATCGGCGCCCGTGGACAAGGGGAGGGGCGAGAACGTACGCCGGCCGGCTGGCACGGCTCGGTGGCGGACTTCATCGTCCTGACCGAGGAACACTTCGTCGACGCACTGTCCGCCCACCTTCGTCGTTGCATGGGTCTTGGCCCCGACGGCCTGCAACTTACCGCCTGGCGGAACGAGTTCACGGTGCTGAAGTCGGTCCTCAGCGCCGCAGTTGCCCGAGAGGCTCGCGCTCGCGAGTGGTATGCTGTCTTTGAATACGAACTTCCCCGGGAGCGCGGTCGCCGCCCGGACGTCGTTGTTCTCACCGGCTCCCAGGTGATCGTCCTGGAGTTCAAGGATGCCGATCGGCCTCAACCGGCCCACATCGACCAGGTGGCCGCCTACGCCCGGGATCTCTCCGAGTATCACGCCGCCTCTCACGACAAGCTGGTCAACCCGGTGCTCGTTCTCACGCGAAGCCCGGACGAGGAACCCAGCGGTCGGGAGAGCCGGGGCGAGCCGCCTGCACGTCTCGACCCTCGGGAGCAGCAGCCCTCTCCCTACAGGGTCACCATCACCGGTCCGGCCACGCTGGCCGATGTCCTCCTTGCCCTCTTCGTGCGGTCTCCGGCCGAGCCCCTTGACGCCGAGGCGTGGCTGACCGCCGACTACGAGCCGCTTCCCTCTCTGGTCTCTGCGGCTCGGCGTATCTTCGAACACGAGGAGCTGCCTCACATTCGCCGGGCGTCCAGCGCCGGCATCCCGGAGACTGTCGCCGAACTCGTCCGGTCCGCCGAGGCCGCTCGCGCGGGTGGAGAACACCACCTCGCCCTCGTGACGGGCGTGCCTGGATCGGGTAAGACTCTGGTTGGCCTGCAGTTCGTCTACCAGAACCACTTTGGCGACACCGGCAGTCGCCGAACGGCCGTGTATCTCTCTGGGAACGGGCCTCTGGTCAAGGTGCTGCGGTACGCGCTGAAGAGCGGGGTGTTCGTTCAGGACGTCCATGGATATCTGAAGGACTACGGGGCGAGCGGCATGCGTGTGCCGGAAGAACAGGTGTGGGTCTACGACGAGGCCCAGCGAGCATGGGATGCCGGACAGTCCGCGACCAAGCAGCGGCTGTACAGCGAACCGGAGGATTTCCTTCGCATCGGAGCTCGGAAGCCGTGGGCGCTAATGGTGGGCCTCGTAGGACAGGGGCAAGAGATTCACATCGGCGAGGAGGCAGGCCTGGCACAGTGGAACGAGGCCATCACCGGTGCAGGGGGAGATTGGGTGGTCCATTGCCCCACCAAGCTTGCCAATGTGTTCTCGGGGGCTGCCAGACTTGAACTCAATGATCATCTTGATCTGACGATGTCGCTCCGCACTCATCTTGCGGAAGACGTCCAGCTTTGGGTTGAGAAGCTCCTCACCGACAATCTCGATGCGGCGGCCGAGGTCAGTCGCGGTCTTGATGCCCAGGGCTTTGACCTCTATGTCACGCGGGAACTCGAGCAGGCGAAACAGTACGTCCGGGAGCGCTACGCCGGAGAGCGTGATCGCCGATACGGGCTGCTGGCCTCATCGAAGGCGGGTCTCGAAGAGTATGGGATCGATGCAGGATATCTAGCCGGCCAGAAGGTGCAGGTGCACAAGTGGTTCTACGATGACCCGGACCAAGTCCGATCGTGCTGTCAGCTGGCGGTTCCGGTCTCCGAGTTCCAGTGCCAAGGATTGGAGCTAGACCTGCCGGTCTTCTGCTGGGGGAAGGATCTCTGGTGGGGTGGAGATTCTTGGCTTACCCGACCGAGCCCCAGAAGTCGCGCACGCGATCCCCATCAACTACGCATCAACAGCTACCGGGTGTTGCTTACGAGGGGTCGCGATGGGGTCGTCATCTGGGTGCCCAAGGGCCACCGCGGTCTGGACGCAACATACGAGTCGCTCGTCGAGATGGGGCTGAAGGGGCTCAACTAGGTCGCCCCGGGGGCTCCTCGCTGATCGCGCTTCCGGACTCCTCCTCGTCTCCGTCGCGTGGGTCGCGCACGCCTTCCAGCACCTCTCGCATGCCTTCGCGGGTGAACGTGACCACCGTGCCGTCAACAGCGTGGAAGATGCCATAGTGACCGTCGCCAAGGGCGAAGGCCATCTTTGTGCTGACCAGGA
Source organism: Actinomycetota bacterium (assembly GCA_018830645.1). Taxonomy (GTDB): domain Bacteria; phylum Actinomycetota; class Thermoleophilia; order RBG-16-64-13; family RBG-16-64-13; genus JAHJSA01. The sequence goes on along the minus strand of JAHJSA010000069.1, from coordinate 51,156 downwards.
CTCCATTCCGAATACTCAGGTCCACGTCGCGCCCCGTGTCGAGTCTGGTGAGTCGCTCATCCGTCTCTTTCATGTTGGTGTCTCCTAGCCTGTTTGGGGTCTTCACCGAGAGAAGCCCGGGGATGGGGAGCCGGGCGCCACGTATGGTAATCGTCCTTCAACCTCGCTGCGCCTACGTAGGCACTTGGTCCAATGGTGGATCGCTGACTGGGATTCTACTGTGGCCCTGCGTCCGAGTGAACCGCGCCTGATACTCGAGCGCAATCCCTGGGTTCATGTCCCTCATAGGAATGCCGGAGGTTCTTCGTTGTTCCGTCGTAACGTCTGCCTGCCAGAAGCAGAGCGGGGTTTCCCGGCCACCGGCCGATTCAGATGTTGGTATACTACCAACAGATGACGGAGCGTCCACGGCATCCGAAGAAGGAGGTGGAGGACGCGGTCCGATTCGCCGAGTCTCGCGGTTGGGTGGTCACGATGAGAGGTGGTGGGCATGCGTGGTGTGTGCTCAGGTGTGGAAGCGGCTTCGGGTCGGGGCGTTGTCAGGTTTGGGTCTTCTCCACGCCGAGCGATCCCGGGACTCACGCCAAGAAGATCGTCCGTCGGGTGCTTGATTGCAGGTGCAGGTAGGCGGCCATGACTGTCTACGGCTTCACCCTGGTCCTGGTCGGAGGGCCGCCAGATCTGCTTGAGCGGCATGTCGACGACTTCTATGATGCCGGCTGCGGCGATGCCCTATTCGGGGAGCGTGATGGTGCCGTCTACGCCGATTTCTCTCGCGAGGCCGCCGGCTTGGCCAATGCGGTCAGCTCGGCTATCAGCGATGTCGAAGGCACGGTCGACGGGGTCGTCGTCGCGCGCGTGGAACCTGACGCTCTCGTGACCCTCGCCGACATCGCCGAACGCCTCGAAAGGTCCGAAGAGAGCGTGCGCCTGCTGATCGTAGGCAAACGTGGCCCGGGTCGGTTCCCCGTTCCCGTCGCTCGCTTGGGGAGGAGGAAGAGCCGGTTGTGGCGCTGGACGGACGTGCTCTCGTGGATGGACAGCTGGCACGTAGCGTCAGCGGGGCGTGATCGCGATGCCTTGGTGATCGAAGCGATAAACGGGGCTCTTGCATATCGCAGGGCTTCTGCGTGTCTCCACGAGCGGGATATTTGTGAGATTGCTCCGCTGGTGGCGACGGGTCGCTGAACGGTTCCCCGCGGTCATGCGCCTGAGGTGCCGGGCGCGATCCTGGGTCGTTGTACGTCCGCCTCTCGCGCCTACCTCGGTCCGCTCTGGCACGGCCTGGCTCAGCCCAAGGACTGATGGCGTCGCCCCACCCGCAGTCATACGCTGTCCAGAACCGAGACCTCCGCCGTATGATGCTAGAATACGAATACGTATTCTTACCCGACCGTGCGACCTTTTCCTCCTACGGCAGCTCGCGCGGCAGGGCACGGGTGACAGGAGTCCATCGATGCGTGTGACCGAGCGGGGACAGGTGACCATCCCGAAAAGCATCCGCGAACGGTTCGGGTTCGAGCCGGAGACCGAGGTGGAGTTCGTCGTCCAGGAGGGCGCGGTCCTCTTGGTGCATCGCGGCGGCGCGCGGAGGGAGGCGGTGCAGCGTCTCTACGGGCGCAAGGTCTTCGATGCCACCACAGACGAACTCATGAAGCTTTTGCGTCCATGAAGGAGTGGTTGGTCGATACGCACGTCATCCTCGATGTCATCGGGGCCGATCCCGAGTTCGGGGAGCTGTCTCGTCTCGCCCTCGAGGAGACCGCGGAAATCGGGGCTCTGGTGGTGAACCCGCTCGTATTCGCTGAGGTGGGTGCGTTTGTGGATTCGATCGAAGAGCTCGATGCACTCGTGCCCGAGAGTCTCTTTCGTCGGGATGCGATCCCGTGGGAGGCAGCCTTTCTGGCGGGTCGAGCCTTCAACGCCTATCGGCGGGCGGGCGGCACTCGGGAACGGATACTGGCCGACTTCATGATCGGGGCCCACGCGGCTGTGGGGGGCTTCGGCTTGATCAGCAGAGATCGGGGCTACGGCCGCTACTTCCAGGTCGAGGTGCTTGACCCGACGGAGTTCACCCCGCCCTCTTTCGGATAGCCACTTCAGTATGCTATAGCCTCCATCACCAAGGAGATCGCCCGGCTGATCGGGGACTGGCGTGTCCGATCGTGGGCGCGCCTGAAGCGGGGCCACCCTCGCCCCACGCATTGAACTGCGGCTCAGCGGGGAGATATGCTGGCGTATCCATGACTCGTGGACCCAAAGAAGGGAGCACGCATGCCACCCGACACGATCATGCCGAGCGATCCGAACATGTCGAGCATCCTGGTGTGGGCGGACATCCCTGTCACCGACATGGACCGCGCCATGAAGTTCTACGGACACGTGCTGCAGACCGAGTTGATCCAACCGTTCGCCGGCCAGCGGGTGGCCATCCCGCCGCGGGAGATGGGGCCCGTGGCGTTCGACCTGGCCATGAACGACAACCTCAGGCCGAGTTCCACCGAAGGTGCCCAGATCTACTTGAGCGCCATGGGCGACATCCACGCCATGGCGAAGCGGGTCGAGGAAGCGGGAGGAAAGATCGTCTCGCCTCCCGCGGACATGGGCGACATGGTGGGCTTCATCGCCTTCTTCATCGACTCCGAGGGCAACCGTATCGGTATCCAGCAGCCGCCGAAGGCCACGCTCGATTCGATGGCGTGACCCCGCGGCCAGGGCCGCGCGCAGAGCGCGCCGGGATGCGCGCGGGGCTCTCTCGAAGCGGGTTCGCCCGCAGCTTGTTGGTGGAGATCGCCTGCACCCACCACGAGATCTACGATACCCAGCCCTATCTGGGTCAGGCGGTGGAGGCCGAGGTCGCCTGGTTCAAGGAACATCTGACGCAGGTCGGCACAGGGGGCAGCCGGCATAGGTCGCCAATCTGAGCCCATGGTCTGATGGCGGATCGAGAGCCTCGTTCGTATCCTGGCGCTTCCTCCATGCACTCGTGCGGCCCGGCGCCCGGGGGCGCGCAATCGACCCAGTAGGTGTGATATGGTTAGGAATATGAAAACAACGATAGATATTCCGACGCCCCTGCTCGAGCGAGCCAAGACGGTCGCAGCCGAAGAGGGCACCACGTTGAAGCGCCTGGTGGAAGAGGGACTACGTCTGGTGGTCGAGCGGCACAGCCAGCCCCCCGGCTTCAAGTTGCGGTCCGCCGGCTACCGTGGAGAGGGGGTCCAGCCGGGCGTCGAACTCGAACGCTGGGACCAACTCCGTGGCCTCATCTATCAGGGTCGCGGCGAGTGATCGCGATCGACACCAACCTCCTGGTGTATGCCCACCGGGAGGACACCGAATGGTTCGAGCCTGCGTCGGAGTGTCTGCGTCGTCTTGCCGAGGGATCGGACCCCTGGGCGCTCGCCTGGTCGTGCGTGCACGAGTTCCTCGCCGTGGTGACGCATCCGCGCATCTTCCTTCCTCCCACACCCCTCGATCAGGCTCTTGACCAAGTGGTGGCCTGGATGGAATCACCCAGCTTGGTCATGCTCGGCGAGGCTCGAGGGTACTGGGACGTATTGAAGCACGTCGCCCTGGGCGGCAGGATCGCAGGCCCGCTCGTGCATGACGCCCGCGTGGCTGCCGTGTGCCTGCATCATGGTGTGCGGGAGTTGTGGACCGCAGATCGGGACTTCGGCCGGTTCCCTGCTCTCAAGGTGCGCAACCCGTTGGTGCCGTAGACGCCTTCGCCGCTGATCGCTGCCCGGACTCAAACTCCGATGGGCGATCGATTACCGGAGTCGATCTCGAAGATACCGCCGGTCTTCGGGAGTTGATGGACCGGACCTCGGGGCGATGATCTCCTGATAGCCTGCATGGGTCCTTTGTCCGATGGACCCGCGAAGCCGGTGGATTCTATTCTGTGGGCTGGGGATGGCACTGGCCGCCTCTTCTTGTGGCGCGGTGGTCGTCTGAGGCGGGTGGAGTACAATATGAAAGTGCGCGAGGTCATCGTACTCCTCGACGTCGACGGCTGGCGGTTGGTGAGGTCGAAGGGGAGTCATCGTCAGTATCGCCATCGGGTGAAGGTCGGGCGCGTGACGCTGGCGGGGAACCTCAACGACGATCTCGCTCCTGGGACGTTGAACAGCGTACTCAAGCAGGCCGGGCTGAAGAAAGGGTAGCCATGCACAGATTCCTTGTGGTGATCGAGGAAGCCGAGAGTGGCTATTCGGCCTATTCGCCGGATCTCCCCGGGTGCATAGCCACCGGCAGCTCTCGCGAGGAAGCGGAACGGCGGATGGCCGAGGCCATGCAGGTGCATATCGAAGGTCTCCGGGAAGACCAGCTTCCCATCCCAGTGTCGAGGTCGTCGGCCGAGTACATCGCCGTCGCTTGAGGGCAGAGATGGCGCGGCCTCCGTTGGCGCGCGCTCTGCGAGCAAACGATCCAGTGTCTGGGCCACCGAAAGCTCGTCGCCCATGGCGACCTGCGTCTCGACGATTGCGTGGATCAAGGCTTGTCCCCCAAGGAATACCCCATTGCCCGGTAACCCCGTAGGCGCTTCTCGTGCATGCGCGCGAGCATTGGGACCTGCAAATCGGCGTAGTCGTAGATGAGCACTTCCGTCTTGGCGTCGTTGAGTCGGTGGAGGCGGCCGGCGTACTGGGCCAGCGTTCCCCGCCAGGAGATGGGCAGCGCGAGGAACAACGTGTCCAGGCGGGCGTCGTCAAAGCCCTCACCGAGGTAGCGACCGGTCGCCACGAGGACGCGCGCCTCGGATATCGGGATGGCGGCCAGCCGCGCCGCGATCGCCCGTCGCTGACGTACGCCCATCCCTCCGCGCATGACCACCACGTGGGTCACGCGGCCTTCGAGCGCGGCGGCCAGATGCTCGAGATGCTCACGACGCTCAGTCAAGACGATCGGCGAGCGTCCGCCGGCGACCGCCGCGATGACGTCCTCGACGATGAGGGTGTTCCTTTGGTCGTCGGCGGCGAGAGCGGCGTAGAGCGGTTGGATCGAGGGTCGCGATCCTGTTGATCCGTCGCCGGAATCGCTCTGCAGTGTGAACTCGGTGTGTCTGACCACGACCCGGTGCTCGAACGGCCGTCGAACCGCCTGGTTCCGGTCGTCGACGCGGTAGCGTATCGGTCCGCACTGCATGAAGATGATGGGATGATGGCCGTCTCGGCGGCTGGTGGTCGCGGACAGGCCGAGCACGTACCGGGCGCGGCATTGGCGCGCGATGCGCTCGAAGCTGACCGCGGGCAGATGGTGGCATTCGTCGACGATGAGGTGACCGTAGCCGGCGACCAGGTCGTCGGTGGCTCCGCTCCGACCCACGCTTTGTAGGAGCGCGACGTCGATGATTCCCGACGGCCGACGGACTCCACCGCCGATGCGCCCGATGCTCTTGGGGTCGAGATTGAGGAAGTCGGAAAGCCGGGCGACCCACTGGTCCAGCAGTTGCTGTCGGTGCACGAGCACCAGGGTGTTGACGCCGCGCTCTGCGATGAGATGGGCGGCGACCACGGTCTTGCCGAAGGCAGTCCCCGCGGCGAGCACCCCGGTGTCGTGAGCGCCCAGGGCGCGTGCGGCCGCTTCCTGCTCCGGTCGAAGGGCTCCCCTGAATGCTGCCTCGATTGGGCTGCCGCTGTTGCGCTCGTCCACAACGTCGAGGCCGATGCCCAGTGAGTCGAGAAGCTCGCCAACCTCGCCCATACATCCTCGGGGCACGCCGATGTGCTGGGTGAAGTCTTCGGCGCACCCGATCACGCGCGGCTTGCCGAACGTGGGAAGGCGCATCGCTTCAGCTCGGAAGAACTCGGGGTTCTGAAAGGCGGCCAGCCGTACGAACCGATTGAGCAAAGCCGGTGGCACGCCGTCCTTGGCGATGTAGATCTGGTTGGCGAGAACAACGTTCACGCGCTCAGGTAGAGGCCCGGTGAGCGGCCGCTCTGTGGGCCGCCGAGATGGTGGGACGAGCCACGGTTGATCGTCGGTTTCGTCCACCGGCACTGCGCGCACGCCCAGGGCTCCTCCGCTGGCCGCTGCCTGCTCGACCAGATGCAGGACATCCGGCTTCTGCATGCGGGGGAGGCACGACAGGAATGCGAGCTGATCCGGGTGGGGGATCAGGTCGTCGTCGACGAACAGGCTGTTCCCCCGCTCGCCCGCTCGACGTTGCAGGGGAAGGGCGATCAGGCTGCCGAATCCGCCCTGGGGGAGTGTGTCCTGGCTGGGAAAGAGTCGATCGTAGCTCGAGAGCCCCACCTGCGGTCGCTCCTCCATGGTCTCGGTCAGCAGGAACGAGCCGAGGGCACGCGCGGCCGACGCCGGGACTGGTGTGGCGAAGAAGATCCATACGTGGCCCCCACGTCCCGAGCGGGAGCGCTCAAGCGCTGCCGGAACGCCCCGTTGCCGACACACCGACAGGAACGTTCGGACGTCGTCTTCCCAGCCGGAATTGTCGAAGTCGACCGCGAGCAGCCGGCAGGTTTCATCGGGCAGCAGCGGGTAAAAGCCTACGACGAAGTCCTCGATTGGCTGTGAAGTCGGGTTGCGCCGTGTTGTCGGGTCGGCGCCGGTCAGGTGGCCGCGTATGACCTCGTCGGTGAGCGGGAGGAGATCTCGATTCACGCACTCCGCGCAACGATGGCGGCGCTTATCGCAAAGCCCGGCGGTCCACTCGTTCGCGCAGGCCGGCTGGTAGCCCGAGTGTCCCGATTTTCGGCTCTCCCAGCGACGCGCCCACACGTCCTCGCGCCCACGAAACAGTTGCCTGAAGAGGGCGATCTTGTCGGCTGCGGGGGAGGCTCGAGTGACTGTCGCAGTGAGATCGCCGTTGCGGAAACCCGCGTTGGCGATCCGGGCGCGCAGATCCTCGACCTCCCGGCGGAGCGTGTTCCGCGAGGCGTCGAGCGCGGCCAGCTCAAGCTCAGCTTGGGTCAGACGGGCGCGGAACCGGGCCGCGTCTTGGGTCATCGGTCTTCCGCCCCCCTTCAGCCAACATCGGCCCATGGTCTGATGGTGGATCGGTTGCTGGGATTCTACCGTGAGCGTGTTGAAGGAGCCACCGCGGGCCATCAATGTGTCCCTGGAGGTGTGCCGGAAAAGGATCCCTCTGTGGTATCATTGATGATACATAGGGGTCTCAAGGAGGATCGGTGATGGGCGGGATCGAGGCGAGGGCCCGAACACATGTGCAAGCGCGGCGTGTGGGGGTGACGGCCATCGTCACGTGTCGCCCTGAGATCCGCGATCGACTGCTCGGGGAACTCGGAGGGGTCGCCGAGGTCTACAGCTCTCTGGGAGAGGTCCCCCGGGCGCGACACGTTTCACTCCTCATCGTCGACCTCGACTCCGCCTTGTCAGAGGTCCGCAACACGCCGGCATTGGGAGAGGTGCTTGGGACGAATGGCGCCTATCTGTGGCTTGCCGAGGATCTGAGTCAGGTGGCCTCGCTTGGGTCTCTCCCCGCGAACTCGCACGTCGTGGACATATCCAGGGAGGTCGCCGGTCCGGTCAGCGAACGACTTGCGCAAATCAGGAAGACGCTTGACTCGCGGACCATCATCGACGTCAACTTCGTGAATTCCAGCAGATCTCTCGTGTTCACGTTCGAAGACGGAAGCGTGCACTCAGTACCGCTCAGCGCGCTGGCCGCGGCGGACGGGAGCCCGGTCGAGGAGATCACCATTCTCCTCGCTGGAAGTGCGGCATCGATGCTTCAGTCGTCCGGTAACCGGTTCGAGGTGCCATGGGACTTCGTCCGGCACTGGGCGGATGAGGACTACGAGTACCACCGGGGTAGGCCGGGTGTCTCCAGGAGCCGGGAGGAGACTGCTCGACATGTTGCCGGCCGGGTGCGCGCCCAGAGGGAGAAGAGGCATCTCACCCAGCAGAAGCTGGCCGAACTGACGGGCATCAGGCGACCCAACATCGCCCGTATAGAGCGGGGCGTACACGCCGCGTCACTCGAGACCTTGGAGCGGCTTGCCGCGGCACTGGATACGACGGTGGCCGAGCTGATTGCGAGATAGGGGTCACCATCACCTCGTGCTACACATCATGATGCAGAAAGAGTATGCTTTGATGCATGAGGACGACCGTGAGCATCTCTGACCATCTCTTGACAGAGGCGAAACGCGTGGCCGCGTCCACGGGGCGCACCCTCAGTCAGGTGGTGGAGGACGCGCTGCGGGAGTCGTTCACCCGGCAGCAACCGCAGGAACGTCATCCGTTTCGGATGCCCACGTTCCGAGGACAAGGGGTCCTTCCTGGGGTGGATCTCGACGATTCCGCAGGTCTTCAGGAGTTGATGGACCAGACTTCAGATCTCGACCGACTCCGGTAGCGTCGGTGACGTGCTCCTGATCGACGTCAACGTTCTCGTCTACGCCCACCGGGAAGACACGCCCGACCATGAGGTCTACCGGCGCTGGCTGGAGGAGACCGTTGCCGGTGATGCGCCTTTCGCTGTGCCTGAGTTGGTGTTGAGCGGCTTCCTGCGCGTCGTGACGCATCCACGCATCTTCGCTCCCCCGACTCCCCTCGAGGACGCGTTGGCGGCTGCCGAGGCTTTGCGCGCTCAGCCGAACTACCTCAGTATCGCGCCTGGTGCACGACACTGGGATCTCTTCGTGAACTTGTGCCGCACTGCAAACGCGAAGGGCCCTCTGGTGCCGGACGCATACTTGGCCGCACTGGCTATCGAGTCCGGCAGCGAGTGGATCACCACCGATCGGGATTTCGCCCGCTTTCCGGGACTGCGCTGGCGCGATCCCTTGACCGATCGTGAAGTAAGGGTGTAGTCTGGTTGGTAAGGAGTAGTGATGATGTCAAGGACTAGACTAACAAGTAAGGGACAAGTGACCGTGCCGATTGACGTTCGGCGCGCACTTGGTCTCCACGCCGGCGACGATCTCGTGTTCGAGGTTCAGGGGGACGAGATTCGCGTGCGGGCAGAGAAGCGACGACAGATCGGTGACCTACGAGGCGCCCTGAGTGCCACGCGACCCTTCCCGGGCCGAGACGTTATCCGGGCGGAGGCGGCGCGGCGCCTGGCGGCAGGCCGGCAGTCGAGTGGTGCAAACGCCCGGCGTGTACCGATAGAGGGCGAGTGATCGCTCTCTGGGTCGACGCCAACGTGATTCTGCGCCTGCTCACGGACGACCCTCCGGAGATGTCGGCTCAAGCTGCAGGGCTTGCGGCCCGGGCAGAGGTCGGCGAAGTCCTTCTGCGCATCGCGCCGCTTGTCGTGGCCGAGACGGTCTGGGTGCTCCTCTCCTACTACGGTCACTCTCGGGAGAACGTGGCGGAGGCACTCATCGCTCTGCTCCGTGCTGACGGCGTCCAGGCCGAAGAGGGCAGGGCGGTCGTGGCCGCGCTTGAGTCGATGGCCCGCTCCAACGTGGACTTCGTCGATGCGTATCTCGCTGAAGTCGCACGAGCGAAAGGCGAGGCTGTGTGTTCCTTCGATCAGGATTTCGCGCGTCTCGACGTCGAATGGGTGCTGCCGAACTGAGCGCAGCTTCGGAGGGCCGAAGGCACCTTTCACCCCACCTTCTTCGGGATAGCCGACGTCCCCGCCCCGGGCGGGTGCTTCCTGCCGTCGGCGCCGCCCATGCCGTACACCTCGGGCTCGTGACCCACCCGTGTCTCCTTGCGCTCGGCCACCAGCAACTTGTGCTCGGCGAAGGTCGGCCGTTCCACGATCTGGCCGAGGCGGGCCGGGCGCCGGGGTGAGTTGCCGTCGGCCGCCGCAGTCGCCGCCGCTGCCGCCGCCGAGGGCTCGCTACCGGTTCGGGTGCCGGTCCTCGCGTTCACCGTGTTCGTCGCCCGCCGTTCCGTCCCCGCCAGTAACTCCTCCAGGTCGCGGATCTCCTCCACCACGATAGCCAGGCCTCGCTTGCGGTTGTTCTGCAGGCGGCCGCGGATGAGGAAGTAGGTGGCACGGGCCACCACCGGCGCGTAGCGGGCCAGCTTGCTCCCGAACACCACGCACTCGAAGAGGCCGTAGGCGTCTTCGAGGGTGAGGAACATGGTGCGCCGGCCGGAGCGCATCCACGGGTTCTGGGCCCGCTCGTAGACGCCGGCCACGGTCACCGGCACCTCGTCGCCCAAAGCGGGCAGCTCGTAGCTCATGCGCACGCCGATGCGGCGGAGTTCCTCCTCGTAAAGTTCGAGAGGATGGCAGGTGACGGTGAGCCCGAGGAGTTCCAGTTCGACGCGCACCTTGTCCTCGGTAGACCAGTCGCGGGTGAGTCCGGAGCGTACCGGCTCGGAGAAGAAGGCCCGCATCTGCCCTCGGTTGCCGCCTCCGCCGGCGGCGAGTGCCTCCCGGCGGTCGTGGAGCAGAGGCAGGCGCCAGAGCAACTCGGTGCGGTCGGGTTCGAGCGAGTCGAAGGCGCCTACTCGAATCAGGTTCTCGGCCACCGGATACCCCACACGGGTGCGTAGGTAGAAGTCTTCGAAGTTGGCGAACGGTGCGAAGCGTCGCTCCTCTTCGATGGCTCTGAGGGCCCGCGCCGACATCTGCTTGAGATAGCGGAGGCCCACCCGGAGAGCGCTGCCCGCCCCGGGAGCCAGCGCCCCCTCCGGGGCCAGGCAGGCGTCGGGCGCCACACCGGCCCGGGCCCGGGCGCGGTCGGCGTGAGGGAGGGGGAGGTCGTCGGGACGGGGGCCGGCAGCGGTAAGTGATGGCCCGCCGGGAAGGAGACCGGCGGCGGAGCCTGGGTCGGCGGTCTCCATGGGCGCCGGCGGGAGGGCGAGCGGCGCCGGACGGGCGCCGCCGCCGCCCGCCGGGTCGCCGTGGACGGTCTCGAGCTCGGCCAGGTCGGCGGGGGTGAGGCCCCAGTCGTGGGCGGCGGTCCAGGCCGGGAGGAAAGGGTCGTAGGTGCGGGGGTCGGGGGGCTCGTCGTCTTCCACGGTGAAGCCGCGGCCGGAGAGGTTGATGTCCAGGGGGCGCACCGCGAGGCCGAAGCGGCGGGCGTCGTTCAGCACCGTGCGCGAGGTGTAGAAGCCCATGGGCTGGTTGTTCTGCACGGCGCAGAGGAACTCGGCCGGGTAGTGGGCTTTGAGGTAGGCGGTGGCGTAGCTGATGACGGCGAAGCACACCGAGTGGCTCTTGTTGAACCCGTAGGCGGCGAAGCCCTCCAGCTGGCGGAAGACCTCGCGGGCGGCCTCCTCGGGCACGCCCCGGGCGGCGGCGTGGTGCACGAAGGTGGCGCCGATCTTAGCCATCTCCTCGCGGCTCTTCTCCCGGGTCATGGCGCGGCGCAGGGAGTCGCCCTCGGCGGGCGTGAACCCCGCCACCAGCTGGGCCACGCGGAGCACCTGCTCCTGGTAGAGGATGACCCCGTAGGTGTCGCCCAGCGCCTCGGCCAGGGAGGGGTGGGGCAGGCTGACCTCCTCGTAGCCCCAACGCCGGTCGACGAAGGGGCCGATCATCTCGGCTTCCAGCGGCCCGGGGCGGTAGAGGGCGATGGCGGCGATGATGTCGTCGAAGGTGCGTTCCTGCAGGCGCGAGGCCAGGTTGCGCTGGCCGGCCGACTCCAGCTGAAAGAGTCCGATCGACCCCCCGTTGGAGATGATCTCGTAGGCGGCGGGATCGGCGGGGGCGAGGGCGTAGGGGTCGATCTTCAGGCCGGTGCGCCGCCGTACGATGTGCACCGTCTCCGAGACCGCCGAGTGGGTGCGCAGGCCGAGGATGTCCATCTTGACCAGGCCCAGGTCGGCGACGTCGTCCTTGTTCAGCTGCACCACCGCCACCCCCTTGGCCGCCCACTGCAGAGGGGCGTAGTAGGTGATGGGTTTGTCGGCGATGACGAAGCCCCCCAGGTGCGTGCCCAGGTGGACGGGGTAGCCGTCGAGACGCGCCACCAGGTCGAGCAGGGGGCCGTAGTGGGACTCGTCTTGCAGCGGGCTCTCGGCCAACTCGGGCCACTCGCCGGCCAGGTAGTCGCGCATCTTGGCGGCGTCGCCGTGACGGGGCACGTTCTTAGCCAGCGCGTTGATCTCGGTGGGAGCGAAGCCCACCGCTTCGGCGACGATGCGCACGGCCATGCGCGGCGACATGGTGTTGACGTTGGCCACCACGGCCACGTTGTCGTCGCCGAAGGTGCGGTAGATGTGGTCGATGACCTCGTCGCGCCGGGTGCTGCAGAAGTCGACGTCGATATCGGGCATCTCGCGGCGGTTCGGGTTGAGGAAGCGCTCGAAGAGCAGGTTGTGGCGGATGGGCTCCGACGCCGTGATGTCAAGCACGTGGCACACCAGGGAGTTGCCGGCCGACCCCCGCCCCGAGCAGGCGATGCCCCGAGCCCGGGCCCAGCGCACGATGTCGTGCACCACGAGGAAGTAGTGGGCGAAGCCCATCTGCTCGATCATGGCGAGTTCGTGGTCGAGGAGCTCCACCGCCCGGGGCGGCACCGGCCGGTAGAAACGCTCGACGCCCCGGAAGCAGCGCTTGGCCAGCAGTGAGTAGGCGGTCTCGCCGGGAGGGATGGCCACCTCGGGGAAGTGGTAGGTGCCGAGTTCGAGATCGACGTGGCAACGGGCGGCGATCTGGGCGGGAGTGTCCAGGGGGGAGTAAAGAAGGAGAGGTGGGACCGGTTGGGCCGCCACTCCTGCAGCCACTCGAGCCGCCGGCTCCGCGAGGACCCCGGCCTCGCCCGGCCCCGCCGCCACCCCTGTCGGCCCTGTCTCGCCCTCCAAAGCTGCAACAAACGTTGCAATGCAATGATAATGCAAGTCAATAAGGGGCTGAAGCTCAGCCTCCAGTTCAGCTCGAGGGTGGAGGCAGCGAGCCCCGGGTACGTTGGCGAGGTAGCCGGAGAGTGGCTCATCGCGTCCGGCGGCGCGGCAGACCAGGTGCACCGGCCGATCCTCGGGCCGCGCGTAGTGGGCATTTGTGGTGAGGACGGCGGGGAGGCCGTATTCCCGGGCCAACTGCAGCAATCTGTCGCAGTAGGTGAAGCAGGTCAGGGCCCAGGCGGGACCCTCGGGATGGAAGCCGACGTCGTAATCGGCGGGGTTCAGGCGCTGGGGGTGACCCTCGGGGAGGTCGGGGCGCGGTCGGCGGGCGGCTCCAGATCGGCCCGTATATGCACGAGCGGTTGCAGTAACTTGATTACGCAACAGACTTGCACGATAGGCTGGGGTGGAATCGGGGTCGGGGGTGCGGTCGAGGCGCAGATCACCCGGATCCCGGGGTGCGCGCTGTTGGGAGACCCCGCCCGAAGCGCCGCCGCCCGCCGGGCGGCCGTCGTCACGGAAGTGGCGCAGGCGCCCGTCGTCGCCGCGCACCTTGTGGTAGACGGAGGCGCCGTCCTGTCCGGGTTCGGCCTCTCGGTGCGGCTGATAGCCGAAGTGCTGCAACTCGACGAAGAGGTGCTCGGGACCGTAGACGTCGCGCAGCACTTCGAGGGCGCGGCGGGCCTCCTCGTCGCGGCCGGCGTCGACCAGGCGGCCAACCTCGCCCTGCCGGCAGCCGGTGAGGCAGATGACGCCTTCCCGGTGCTCGAGCAGTTGCGTGGCGGTGAGGGTGGGAGGGCGGTCGCGTTCGGGGATCGCCAGGTGGGCGGCGGAGACCAGGCGGCAGAGGTTGGCGTAGCCCTCGCGGGTCTCGGCCAGGAGCACCAGGTGGTAGGGGTGCTGGGGACTGGAGAGAGGTGGGGCGTCGCCACTGTCATCGGGCGCGGGCGCCGTGTCGCCGCCGGTGGGCGGCGCCCCGGCCAGGGGTTCCACGCACACCTCGACTCCGAAGATGGGCTGCACGCCGCGGCGCAGGCAGGCCTTGGCGAAGCGCACGACGCTGTAGAGACCGTCGTGATCGGTGAGGGCGAGGGCGGGCTGCCCCAGCTCCACGGCTCGCTCGACCAGCTCGTCTATACGGCTGCCTCCATCGAGGAAGCTGAAGTTGGAGTGCACGTGCAGGTGCACGAACGGGGGGGATACGGGACCACCGTGAGGGCTGGTGCCGGAGTCCGCCGGGCCGCGGGCCCAGCCGTCTTTGGGACCGCTGCCGTCACGACGGATGTAGTCGTGACTGGGCGGGATGCGCCGGATCGGGAGACCGTTCAGTCCGGCGCCGCTCACGGCTGCGCTTCCCGGGTCACGGGTGTCTTCCGGCGACCTCACGACCGGTTCGACGGCATAGCAAAGAGACGTGCAATATTAAGAAAATGCATCGTATTTTGCTCCCTAGTGTGAACGTATGTTCGCTAGAGCACTGTACCGATCCCCGCGGACAGAAGTGGGGGGAGGCGTAGTGTATACGAACATTTGTTCGCTGCCAAGGTGGGACCAAGGTCCGAGAGACGCTGGGGCTACAAGCCGGGATGATCCATCCATTGCGCTGTGTTCGGCATCTGCTTGATATCCCGCCGACTGGTGAGGAGAAGGATTCATGGTGAGCACACACGAGCCTGTGGAGTGGTACCGAGTACGGTACCATAGAGCTCATACTCATGGTTGATGTCCTGGGAATCTATGCGAGGTTCGGCGAAACCCCGCGAATGTTCGATTCGCCCAGATCGTGCGGCTGGCGGAGGGCCCTGGTGGAGGAGTACGGACTTCTGGAGGAACAGTGATGCGCTTCCGGTACGCGGTGAATCTCATTTGGAGCAGGGAGGACGACGGCTACATCGCCACGATTCCGGAGTTGCCGGGATTGAGTGCGTTTGGTGGGACCGCGGGAATCGCGACCCGGGAAATGGAGCGGGCGGCGGAGGCTTTCGTGGACGCGATGAGCGAGAGCGGTTCTCCGGTGCCCTCGCCCCTGGAGATGCCGTCGTTCAGCGGTCAGTTCCGGGTACGCCTCCCTGTCTCCATGCACAAGTCTTTGGTGGTTCGCGCTGGTTACGAAGGCGTCTCGCTGAACACTTTGATCGTGAGTCTGCTTGCCGAGGGATTGGGCATCAACGGGGAGCGTTTCCTGCGGAAGACCGGCCCCTCGCTTCCGGATCGCGATTTCCCGGGGGTACCGCGATGACCCGACTGGTGATCGGGGCGATGCCGTTGACCTCGGTCGAGTTCGCACCCGCGGAGAGCGAGGCTCCCGCCTGAGAGAGGGTCTTCCTGCGACTACTCCGGCGTCACCTCGTCCGGAGGCGCCTGGTGCGGGTGGTGCACGGCGACGGCGACGAGAAAGGCGTAGAACGGGACGCGACCGGCGCGCGGCCTCATCCTGGTATCCGGGGCCCGGGTCGAGTGCGCCTGCGGCCACCACCCGACCCTAGCCTGACGCACGCCCGAGGAACTCCAACAGCGCCCGATTGAAGACTTCCGGCTGCTCGAGGTTGGAGAGATGCGATGCGGACTTGATCAGCACGAACTCCGCCCCCGCAATTCGCTCGTGGATCGCACGAGCGGCCTCCGGCGTGGTGCCGGGGTCCTCGGCTCCTACTATCACCAGTGTCGGCGCCGCGATGGCGGAGATGCGCTCGAGGAGGTCGAGGTGCTTGATGGCCTCGATACAGCCGGCGTAGCCGTCGAGCGGGGTGGACCCGATAGTTCCACGGATGGGTTCGACCACGTCCGGCCGGGCGGCGATGAAGCCGGGGGTGAACCAGCGGCCGACGGTGCCCTCCACGTGGGCCCACATGCCCGAGGTGCGGGCGATCTCGATGCGTTGGTCCCATATAGGCCCGGACTCCGGGGGGAGGGAGGCGGCGGTGTCGCAGAGCACGAGGCTCGCGATGACCTCGGGGTGGTCCAGGGCAAGGGTCTGGCCGATCATGCCACCCATCGAGATGCCCACGAAGTGTGTGCGTTCGATGTCGAGAGCGTGGAGGAGGGCGACGGCGTCGCCGGCGAGGAGTTCCAGGGAATACGGGCCGGGAGGCGCGTCGGTGCCGCCGTGTCCCCGGGTGTCGTATCGCAGGACACGGTAGCCGGCGGCGACCAGGGCAGGCAGCTGCAGCCGCCACATGTGGAAATCGGTGGCAAGTGAGTGGCTGAGGGTGACTACCTCGGCGCCCGCGGAGCCGGTGAGTTTGTAGTCGACGGCGATGCCGTTGGCGGTGAGGTGGGGCACGGGGCTTCTCCTTGGGCGTATCGGGCCGGTCAGTAGAGCATGATGGTGGTCGTGGTGATGTACGGGGTCATCGGCACGACGATGCTGAGAGGCTGGGTCATGGTCCGCCACCGACCCGGGGCGCTCCAGTTACCCCGCCCGTCGACTGCCGACACGCGCCAGCGCTCAGACATGGCGGTCATCGTGCGCCCGAGGGTGGTGGCGCTCAGGTCGTTGTAGGTGCGGGTGGGCACGTATGTCTTGCCGTCGTAGTGCTGCACTTCGACGCGGTAGAGCACCCCGCTCGGGTCCTTGACCGCGCGCCACCCGAGGCTCACCTTGCCGCGGTCGATGATCGCCCCGTTGTCGGGGTAGACGAGGGTCGGTGTGGGCGGAGGCGTGGTGTCGACGAGGACCGTCGTCCGGGTGGTGCCGATGGTGCCGGCGGTGGTGCGGGTGGTCGGGGGAACGGTGGTCGGGGGTGCGGTGGACCGCGGCGCGGCCGTGGATGTGGACCTCTTGTCGTCGCCGGATACGAGGGCACCCGTGACGCCTTGCCCCTCGGTCGCGATGACTGCCGATGCCACAGTCGTGGTGGTGGAGGTGGCCTGGTAGGCGCGGAGGGCCGCGGTGCCTCCAGCGACGGACACACCGAAGAGCACCACCGCGGCTGCGACCAGGGCGCCGACGACCACCTTGGAGGTCGCTCCGGCGGTGTCTGCGAATGCTCCCATGCGTTCCATCCTATTCGTCCAACTCCGCGACGACAACCAGCCTCTGGGCCGCGCTACCGATGGGGTTGCAGGTGGTGAGGGTGAGGCGGTCCTCGTCGGTGGCGGCAACCACCCGTGTGTCGCGGGGGCTCACTACCCGCAGGTCGACCACGCGGTAGTGTCACCCGCCTTGTGCACGGGTACGTTCCCGCTAGCATCTCGGTTGGAGCACGCGTCAGCAGGCCAAGCGGTGGCATCGGATCAGGGGTTCCATGACTACGCTGTGGAACGGTTGGGCCCATTCGGCGAGATAACCAGCCGCTCCATGTTCGGGGGATGGGGCCTGTTCGAGCAGGACGTGATGTTCGCATTGATCTCGGGAGCGTCCCTCTACTTCAAGGTGGACGACTCCACCCGGGGGACGTACGAGGCGGCCGACTCGAGTCATGGGCCAAGGAGGCCGTCGCGGTGGCTCACTCAGCGCCGAAGAAGGCCCCGAGGGGCATGCCGAAGAAGGGATCCAAGCAGGCTCCGAAGAAGAGCGGGTAGGCCGGAAGGGCCGGCCGTTGACTTCGAGTGACCCCACCCTCCGCATGCCGGTAGGCTTCGTCGGCCACGGCAACCCCATGAGCGTCCTCGACGAAGCGAAAGGGGTGCTCTGGAGGGAGTGGGGCGCGTCCCTTCCGCGGCCGCGGGCCATACTCACCGTGTCCGCGCATTGGCAAGACTCGCCCGTGACCATCGGCCGCGTGGTCCGGCACGAGGCGCTCCTCTACGACCTTTCGCGGAGGTATTGAGCGCCGCGGACCACGACGCCCTGATCGCCTGGCTGGAGCGTGCCCCTGAGCCGCGCCGCGCACACCCTACGCCCGAGCACTTCCGGCCGATCCTCGTGGCCGCCGGCGCAGGCGGCACGGATGAGGTGAGCTTCCCCATAGTTGGCTTCGAGAACCGAAGCGTCAGCCGGAGGTGCGTCCAGTTCGGGTAGGCTGCTGCGTCGCTTCGGCTGTTGTACGGCTTCGGCTGTTGTACGGCTCCAGCCGTGGTGGGGCGCGCGTGGGCCTACGACAACGCAGCGGGTCGGCCGACGGTCGGAGCGGGCAGCGCGGGATCTTCCGCCCGGATGGGCGTCTGGGCGAGACGCCAGACCAGCAGCCCGGCGAACAGCGTCAGTAGGGCGAGGTAGAAGGCGGGGTAGAACCAGTTCGGCGCAGTGAGGGTCGTCGGGATCCAGCGGAGTTGTGCGTTCGCCATGCGGAATGCGGTGAAGCACAGAGCGGCGCCCAGGAATGGTACTCCGGCCGGCGCGGTCCGGCGCAACAAGAAGACCACCAACCCGACCGCGGCGAGGGCGGCCAGCAGCTCGTAGAGCTGGGTGGGCTGCACGGGGTGGTTGGTCAGAGCCGTCCCGCTGCCGAGCAGGTTGGCGAGTAGCCCGTCGCCGCCCACGTCAGGGTCGCCCTCCACTATCTGGCGCGCCCACGCCGGGCTCCCGGTGGGGAACACCACACCCCAGGGCAGCGTGGTGGGGTGGCCGTAGCAGCATCCCTGGAGGAAGCAACCCACGCGGTTGATGGCGATGCCCAGCCCCATGCCCACTGCCGAGGCGTCGGCCAATCGCCACGTCGGTAGCCGCATGCCGCGTGCGAGGCCCACTCCGACGAGCGCGCCTGTTACAAGCCCGCCGTAGAGGGCGAAGCCGGTGGCATCCAAGGCCCACAGACGAGCCGGCTCCGCGCCGTACAGCTGCAAGTTGGTGGCGGCGTGGAAGAGGCGGGCACCCACCACTCCGGCTCCCAGCACCGCGGCGAAGAGCACCAGTACGCGACGTTGCGGCACACCAAGCCGACCGGCAACCAGCGTCGTGGTGGCGAGGCCCACGATCCCGGCAAGCACGAGCATCGTTGAGTAGGCGCTCAAATGGAGCGCCCACCCTCCGATCTCGAGATCTACCAATGTCGGGTGCACTCGACCGCCTTTCCCAGGTCCGCGAACCCTACTGTTTGGTCACAGTCCAGGAACCGTGCATGGTGATGCCCTGGTCCGACGAGACGAAGCTCCCGGAAAGCACGAGCACGTCGCCCTGTTTCGAGGGGCGACCCGAGAACGTGCCGCTGCCGTCCTCGCCGGCGATGTCCATGGTGAAGCTCCCTCTGCTCCACTGGATGGGCGACGTGAACGGCTCGCTCGAGCCGCCATCTTCTGAGAGTGCCGAAGAGTCGAGGAACACCGTCGCCTGCCCGGTGCCCCCTTCATCGGCCGTGATGTCCATGGTCATGGGCATGCTGGTGCCTTCGAGCGCCTTCAGCACCTCGAGTATCGCCAGATCGCAACCTTCCTCTTCGCCCGAGCGCGCGGTCTCATATACCTCCTCGGGGATGTCGATCGCGGTGATGGTGAAGGTGCCGCTCCAATGGCCGTTCAGGTCGATGTTCTCGATGGTGATGATGCTGGCAGCGCCGTTGTCGCCGCGGCGCACGGTGATAGTGGCCGATTCGTCGGCCACGGTGACACCCCAGGTGACCTCGCCGGGAGCGTCCAACTTCTGTGTGGTCGTGCCGCTGATGGCGCCCTGACCGGACAACGTGATCGAGACGTCGGCGCCCTTGTCGCCGAGTGCCTTCACGATACCGCGCACCGTGTATGAGTCGGGGTCGTCGGTGGTCACGGCCACGGCGTCGATCACGCCCTGATTCTGCATCTCTGTCAGGAACTTCTCGAGGGTCGCCCGGTCGGTGGGCTTGCCCGCTGCGCTGGGGTTCTTCAGGTCGTAGATCACCTTGGCGATGGCGAAGTCGGTACTGAGGACCCCCGCTCCGAGTTGGTCGTGGGGGAACGGCACGCTCATCTGTTTCTCGTCATCGGTGACGCCCGGGGCGGCAGTCTGGGTGAGGATGTCCTTGATCTGGGCAGCCGTGAGTTTCGGGTTGAGGGACTTCATCATGGCCGCGGTCGCAGTGACTTGGGGAGTAGCGAAGCTGGTGCCGCCGTTCATGTTGGAGACCTCGCCCGTCGTCGGATCCACTCCGGAGACGACCCGGTGTCCAGGCGCCCCAAGAGTCACCTCGAAGTCCTGACCGATCGTGTTGCTATAGTCGATCTTCGATCCGTCGTTATCGAGGCAGCCGACTGTGATCATGTTCGGGAGGTTCAGGCCGCTGGGGAAGCGCTTCTTCCCATCGAGCGCCTTGCCGTCATTGCCGGCCGAGCACACGAAGATCACGTCGGGCTTCTCGGCGGCCATCTTCTCGAAGAACTTCTTGTATGCGGCGGCGACGCTGGGGTGAGCATTCGAATTGCCCCAGGAGCAGTTGATCACCGTTGACCCGTGCTCCACCTGGTATTTCAGAGCCTGCAGATCTCCGATGCTGTACGTGCCGTCGCTGAACGTATGCTGGGTGGGATCGTTGGGGTCGGGTGCGACGGGGGTGTTTACACCGTACTTCGGTCCCCAGATGTTCGTGCTGACCACCTTCAGCTTGTCGCCCAGTACGGAGGCCACACCGGTCTGTCCGCCGTTGTCGGGGTTGGCGCCGATGATCCCAGCGACGGCCGTGCCGTGACTGCCGTAGACATCGTCATTCCCAGCGTCGTCCTTGGTCGGTGCCCCGAGTTCGTCACCGGCCTCGCCCCCTGCGATGGTGCTCTTCCCGTCGAACTCCTGCTGGCCTTTGTAGAGCCCGTCATCGACGACGCCCACCTGCACTTGTGTGAGGTCACGCCCCGAACCACGAATGAGGTCCCAGGCTCGCTGAACGCCGATCATGTTGTAGGGCTTGCCGTTGTCTCCCCCGTACACCGGGTCATCGAGGGGCGTGGTGCGCACCCCCCAGATCTCCTCGTCCGCGAAGGTCTCTTGGTTGGGGAAGGCCAGCTCTACGCCCTCCGTCGTCGCGGCTCGATCGATGAGGGCCGAGAGTTCCGTCTCGGAGGTGGCCGGCACCTGGAGCTGGTAGAGGTTGATGTACTCCATCTCGCCCACCACGGTGCCGCCGAGTTCTGTGGCCAGCCTCTCCGCGTCGCCGCGGTCCTTGCCCTCGAGGAGCACCACGCCCATCTGGTTGATGGGAACGCGGCCCCAGGCCTCCGTCTCGACGAGATCGGCCGGAGTGGGCGGCGTGTACGACGCGGCGCCGAGGCTCTCGGCGTCTCCTCCGCCGAGGAAGTCGTCGCCACCCCCATCGCCCCGCAGGAGGAAGTAGCCGCCGGCCGCGCCCCCGAGCACGACGACGGCCACCAGGGTCGCGACGAGCGGGATCACCCAGCCGCGTTTCTTACCCGGGGTGCCGGAGGGGGCTCTGGTGGGGGCCGTGCGCGCGGGCACTGCCGCGTTCGGCGCCGGCGCGCCGCCGACAGCCGCCGCCGCACCCGCCGGGAACAGCCCGGGGACGGACGACGCAGGCAGCCACCCAGGCATCTCGGTCTGCCAAACCAGGTCGTCGGCGGCAACGTGGCCCGCTTGACAGAATCCGTAGAGCTGCTCCCACGTGTATGGACCTGCCTGGGCCTCTCCGCGTAGGATGTACCAGCCCTCAGCCGTGGAACCTGTGCTCACGGTACCCTCCTCGTCCGTTCGTGTTTCGGTCGTCGAGCCGCTCTCCCAAGAGTCCTGCGCCGTCGACCGCATGTGGCGTCATGTAAGAGAAGAATACAAACCGGGTCGGATTTCAACCCCCTGCCGGAATGGGGGGTCATCTCCGGGCGTCTTGGGCCGTCTCATGCTCTTGCCCGCATCGTCCGGCCGGGGTAGCCTTGTCGGCATGAAAGGAACAGCCGCGCGCGGTTCTCGATAGCCCCGCGGATGTCGTTCGAGCGCATCTCGCCACCACTATGCAAGAGGGGTCTCCATGGACCGAGCCGATCTAGACTTCCCCAACCTCCCCTTCGCCTTCCATCACACCGATGCCAACGTGCGCTATTGGTTCAGAGACGGGGCCTGGTCTGCTGGTGAGCTGACATCCGACGAGTACATCCCCCTGCACATGGCGGCGGTGTGCCTGCACTACGGACAGGCCATATTCGAAGGGCTCAAGGCGTACGAGCGGCCCGATGGGCAGGTGCAGATGTTCCGCGTCGGCGAGAACGCCAATCGCCTCCAACGCTCGGCGCGCAAGCTTCTGATGGAGCCTGTGCCTGAAGAGATCTTCCGGGAAGCAGTGCACAAGGTCGTGCACGCCAACCGCCGTTTCGTGCCGCCCCATGGAAGCGGAGCGAGTCTGTACGTGCGCCCGTTCGAGATCGGGAGTGGGCCGGAGGTGGGCGTCAAGCCGAGCACCGAATATCTGTTCGTGGTGTTCGTCACGCCGGTCGGGCCCTACTACAAGTCGGGCTTGACTCCCGTGAGATTGCGCGTGGAGGAAGAGATCCACAGAGCCGCACCGGGAGGTGTGGGCGATGTCAAAGCTGCCGGCAACTACGCTGCGAGCATGCGCGCCACCGTCGCCGCACGGGCCGAGGGGTACACGGAAGTGCTCTACCTCGATGCGGCAAGGGGCACGTACATCGACGAATCCGGCTCCTCGAACTTCTTCGCCATCAAGGGCGACACGTTCATCACGCCGGCGAGCCCGTCCATCCTGGCCAGCATCACCAACATGAGCGTGCAGCAGCTGGCGCGCGACATGGGCCTGAAAGTGGAGCAACGCCCCGTGTCCGTGGACGAGCTTGGCGACTTCGACGAGGCGGGCGCTCTCGGCACCGCGGCGATCATCTCTCCCGTGGAGAGCGTCACCTATCAGGGTGTCGAGCACATCTACTGCACCGGCGGCACAGCCGGCCCCACGGTCACTGCGCTCTACGAACGCCTTCTGGCCATCCAGACCGGTGAGGCGGACGACGTCTACGGTTGGACGGAGGTCGTGCCCGAGGCATGACGCCCTCGGGTAGGTGCCCACGGTGCTCACGGTGCTCGGAGGAGCGGTCGCGCTGCTGGGGGTGTTCATCGTGAACACTCGGGGGCGGCGCAGGTTGCCGCAGGCATCCTAGACCGCCGGGGGCGGCGGAGGTCGCCGCAGGCATCGTAGGCCACCGGCACCGCAGCCCATCGCGGACCTGCGTGATTCGGCACGGTGGTTCCTGGGAAAAACGAGCATGTAGAGTAGAACAATGCGTGAGGTCCCGCCGGTCGCGCGGGGACCTCTAGGAGGACCTCCAGGAGCGTCTCATGACCCAAGATGTCAAGAACAAGACCGACGCCGAGTGGCGTGAGCTTCTGAGCCCCGACCAGTATCGCGTCCTGCGCGAGAAGGGCACGGAACCCGCGTTCACCGGCCAATACCACGATTTCAAAGGCGACGGGGTGTACCGCTGTGCAGCCTGCGGGGTCGAGCTGTTCGATGCCACCGCCAAATACGATTCCGGGAGCGGTTGGCCGAGTTTCTTCAGGCCGGTCGAAGCGGAGAGCGTGATCGAACGCGCAGACGACAGCTTCTTCATGCGGCGCACCGAAGTCCTGTGCGCAAAGTGCGGTTCGCACCTAGGGCACGTGTTCCCCGACGGTCCGGAGCCCAGCGGGCTGCGCTACTGCATGAACTCGGCTTCGCTCGACTTCACCTCACGAGGGGAGCAATGATGGGGATTCTCGGCACGTCTCGCAGCAGGACGGATACCGCGATAGCTGCGGCACGGGATGGTGATCGTCCGGTGACCTCTCGACCAGTGCCTTCGATCGACCTCGAGGTGCCTGAGGTGATCGAGACCGCGACCTTCGCACTCGGCTGATTCTGGGGGCCCGACGCCCAGTTCGGGGCGTTAGACGGAGTAGTGCGTACGAGAGTGGGTTACACGGGCGGCACGACCCGTGACCCCACGTATCGTTCGATCGGAGATCATGCCGAAGCCTTCCAGGTGGACTACGATCCGCTGCGTATCTCCTTCGAGGACTTGATGGAGATGTTCTGGACCAGCCACGACCCGCGGCGCACTTCGTGGTCTACGCAGTACAAAGCCGCCGTGTTCGTGCACGATGCCGAGCAACGTCGTGTGGCCGAGCGCTCGCGTGACAGGTTCGCCGCCTTGTTGGGCACGACCGTGAAGACCGAGATCATCGATGCTCCGCGCTTCTATCTTGCCGAGGACTACCACCAGAAGCACCGCCTTCGAGGCGAACGCGCCCTCATGGCCGAGTTCGCGCAGATGTACCCGCGCGACCTCGACTTCATCGACTCGACCGCCGCCGCCCGGGTGAACGCATATTTGGACGGGTACGGGTCTCTGGAGCGATTGAAGGGCGAGGTTGATTCGTTCGGTCTCTCGGACGATGCCGGCGACAAGCTGCTCGAGCGCGTATCGCGCGGGTACTCCTGACTCCACACGTGTGAGGGTGCCCCGATTCCACCCGTCCGCACGCGCCGTCCGCACGCACCCCTGACTCCCGGACGCTGGACGTAGCGCCCACCCCGTGGTAGGAATGGGGTTCAGTCATGTACCAGAGACGAGGCCCCGCCCCGGGGTCTCGTAGGGAGGAACCAGCCCATGCGGATCGCCATGCTCACCGGGGGCGGAGATTGCCCCGGCCTCAACGCCGTCATCCGTGCTGTGACCCGGCGGGGGGGAGCGGAGTACGGGTGGGAGGTCTACGGTATCCGCAACGGATGGCGCGGCCTCGTGGAAGACGACCTCAAACTGCTCGGGCCGAGCGCCGTGAGCGGCATCCTGCACCAGGGTGGCACCATTATCGGTACCTCGCGTACCAACCCCTTCAAGATCGAGGGTGACGCCGACCGTGTGATGGCCACAGTGCGGGGCAGGGGCATCGATGCGGTGGTCGCCATAGGCGGCGAGGACACGCTGGGAGTCGCCAATCGTCTGCACGCTGAATTCGGTCTGCAGGTGGTGGGCGTGCCCAAGACCATCGACAACGACATCGGCGGCACCGACTACACCTTCGGCTTCGACACCGCCGTGTCCGTGGCGACCGAGGCCGTCGACCGTCTGCACTCCACCGCGGAATCGCACAACCGGGTGATGGTGGTGGAGGTCATGGGCAGGCACACCGGTTGGATCGCAGTTATGTCCGGCATCGCCGGGGGAGCCGACGCCATCCTCATTCCCGAGTTCCCGCTGACGGTGGAAGACGTGTGCGATCTGGTCGAGCAACGCGCCGCACGGGGCAAGCACTTCTCCATAGTCGTGGTGAGCGAGGGCACCGCCCTCACCTGGCGCTCGGGCGAGGGGCAGACGATCTTGAGCTCCGACCAACTGGACGCCTTCGGACACGTGCGCCTCGGCGGCGTGGGTGCGGTGCTCGCCAAGGAGATCGAGCGCATGACGGGGTTCGACGCCCGTGTCACCATCCTCGGCTACACCCAGCGGGGCGGCACGCCCACGGCCCACGACCGGGTGCTGGCCACTCGGTACGGTGTCAAGGCGGCCGAGATGGTCAAGGAGGGGCGATGGGGCATGATGGCCGCCTTGCGCGGCGACGCCATCGTGGAGGTGCCCCTCGCCGAGGCGCTCGTTGAGCTGAAGACCGTGCCGCTGGAGCTCTACGAGATCGCGCAGACGTTCTTCGGGTAGGGCCACCACGGGTAGGGCCACCACGGCGGCGGTTGGCGCCGCCGCCGATTCCGTTGATACAGTTTGGCGGCGTGTTCGAAGGGCGCGTTCAACCGGCGGTTTGAAGGGCGCGAGCGGACAAGGAGAGCGAGATGAGCGGCGGATCCGGCGTTCCCACCACGATGCAGGCCCTGGTGCTCACGGGCCCTGGCGAGTTCGAGATGAGAGAGGTGCCCACCCCCGTCCCGGCGGACGACGAGGTGCTGTGTCGGGTCCGCTCGGTGGCCATCTGCGGCACCGACCCCAAGATCGTGAAGGGCGCATTCCCCGGAGTGTGGCCCAAGACCTACCCCTTCATCATCGGGCACGAGTGGGCGGGGGACGTAGTGGCACTCGGGGTCGGCGTGGCCTCCTCGCCCAAGGCGGCCGAACGCGTGGGGGTGGGCGCCCGCGTGGCCGGAGAAGCTCACTGCGGTTGCGGTACCTGTGCGAACTGCCTCTCCGGACACTACACCATCTGTCGGAACTATGGCGACGCCTCCGCGGGTCACCGGCACTACGGCTTCACCAGCCAGGGTGCCTACGCGAAGTATGTGGTCGCGTCGGCGAAGTCGCTGCATCGGCTACCCGATGAGTTGTCGTTCGACGAGGGCGCCATGCTCGACACGGCCGGAGTGGCGTTGCAGGGAGTACGTCGCGGCCGGGTGGGTGTGGGTGACACCGTGGTGGTCATCGGGCCGGGGCCCGTGGGCATGCTGACCCAGCAGTATTCGACCGCTGCGGGCGCGGAGAAGGTCTTGATGGTGGGCCGGGGCACCCGGCTGCGACAGGCCGCCGACATGGGTGCCGTGCCGGTGGACTACGAGTCCGTGGACCCCGTGCAGCGCGTGCTCGAACTGACGGGCGGGCGGGGAGCAGACGTGGTGATCGAGTGCGCGGGTACGAGGACGGCCTGTACCCAGGCCGTCGGCATGACCGCGAAGGGCGGACGTCTGGTGATGAACGGCATCCCCACGGAGCCCGTGGAGATCCCCTGGGCCAAGATCGTGCTGGACGAGATCGACATGCTGGGCGTGCGCGCCAATCCGAACACGTCGGTGCCCGCTCTGGCTCTCATCGCCAACGGAGCAGTCGAAGTGCGGTCGATGATCACGCACATCTTCCCTCTCGAGGAGTTCGCTGGGGCCCTTTCCACCTTCGTGGAGCGCAGGGACGGGGCACTCAAGGTCGTGCTGCACCCCTGAACCGCAGCGGTGGCGAGGGACCGGGCCGGCGACGCGGAGGAGGTGCGCAGTGGGATCAGATGTGTCACACGATGAGGTGGCCCGCCGCCTGAGGCGGCGCACGATAGACATGCTGTGGCGTGCGCAGGCCGGTCACCCCGGCGGATCACTGAGTGCCGCCGAGATACTCACCGTTCTCTACTTTGGGGCGATGAGAATCGACCCGACCCGCCCGGACTGGGCCGACCGCGACCGTTTCGTGCTCTCGAAGGGTCACGCGGCGCCGATCTACTACGCCACGCTCGCCGAGCGCGGCTACTTCTCCCCCGAACTCCTCACCACGTACGACGAGCTCGACTCCATGCTGCAGGCCCATCCCTTCGTGGGCCTGCCTGGCATCGACACCTGTTCGGGCTCGCTGGGCCAGGGGCTCTCGGTGGGCATCGGCATGGCGCTCGGCGCGAGGCTCAAGGGCAGCGAGGCACGGGTGTTCGTGCTCCTCGGTGACGGAGAGCTTCAGGAGGGTCAGGTGTGGGAGGCGGCTATGGCCGCCTCCAGTTTCGGTCTCGACAGCCTCACGGCGATCGTCGACGCCAACCGACTGCAGCTCTACGGGACGGTGGAGTCGATCGTGTCGTTGGAACCGCTGCCCGACAAGTGGCGGGCCTTCGGCTGGAACGTGCTCGAGGTCGACGGCCACGACTGCGCCGCCCTGGCGGCCGCCCTCTGCGCCGCCGCCGCCCCGGAGATCACCGGGCGTCCCACGGTGATCATCGCGCACACCACCAAGGGGAAGGGCGTCTCCTTCATGGAGAACAGCGTGGAGTGGCACTCGGCCGCGGTCACCGACGAGTTGCGGGAGCGGGCTTTGGCCGAACTCGTGAGCGGAGCGGCATCGTGAGCGCCGAACGGACCGGCGAGGCAGCCGCTTCGGGCCCCGCGCTGCCCCGGCCCATGGTCGCGGCCCGCGACGCCTTCGGGCAGGCGCTGGTGGATCTGGGGGCCGCGGACCCCCGGGTGGTGGTGCTCGACGCCGACTTGGCCACCTCCACCAAGGTGAGCATGTTCGCCGCCGCCTACCCGGACCGCTTCTTCGAGGTGGGTATCGCAGAGCAGAACATGACCAGTATCGCCGCGGGCCTGGCGACGATGGGGTTCGTGCCCTTCACCAGCACCTTCGCCTGCTTCGCCAGCAAGCGCGCCACAGACCAGATCCGCATCGGCATCGCCCAACCTCGACTCGGAGTGGTGATCACCGGCGCCTACAGCGGTCTGCTGGCGGGCAAGACCGGCAAGACCCACCAGTCGGTGCAGGACATCGCCATCCTGCGCTCGATGCCCGAGATGACCGTGATCGTGCCCGGAGACGCCGTCGAGGTGCGGGCGGCCGTGTTCGCCGCCGCCGAGTACGGCGCTCCGATCTATCTGCGGCTCACCCGCGATCCGAGCCCGGTGGTGTTCGGCGACGACTATGACTTCCGCATCGGGGTGGCGGTCACGGTGCGGGAGGGTGCCGACGTCACCGTGATGACCACGGGACTCATGCTTCCTCGTGCCTTGGAGGCCGCCGATACGCTGGCCGCGGAAGGCATCCAGGCGCACGTTCTCCACGTGCCCACGGTGAAGCCGCTGGACGTGAAGGCCGTCGTGGAGGCGGCCGAACGCACCGGGCTGGTGGTGACGGCAGAGGAACACAACGTGCTCGGGGGGCTCGGCGGAGCCGTGGCCGAGGTTCTGGGCGAACACCGACCTACCCTCATGCGCCGTGTGGGCATTCGAGACACCTTCGGCGAATCGGCGCCGAACGACCAGCTGCTCCAGAAGTACGGGCTCACCGCTCACGACGTGGCTCAGGCCTGTCGCGAGTTGACCGCGACACGACGCTGAAGGAGGAACCATGGCAACGAACCTGATCCCGACCAATTACCCGGACCTCTGGTTCGAAGACACCCCGGTCGGACGTCTGAAAAAGGAGACGTGGGACGCGGACGACCAACAGATCGACGCCTGGCTGGCGGAGTATGGCGTGCCGTCGCCCTGCGAATGGACCAAGCCCGGCTCCTACCTTCAAACCACCGTGCGTCACGAGGTCGTGGACAACCGGCGCAAGAACGACATCGTCCTCATCCCGGTAGGTTGCACCGAGAACCACGGTGCCCACACGGTCAGCGCGATGGACACCCTCTTCGTGAGCCATATCGCCGAGGCCGTCCGTCGCTACTCCGCCAAGCGGGGGAATCCGGTGAGCCTGGCATTGCCGCCGCTGATGTACGGCTCGCATCCCTACCACCACTTGGGGATGCCCGGCACGGTCATCGTACGCGAGGAGGTGGCCAAGGAGCTGCTGATCGACGTGATGCTCGGCCTCTGGAACGACGGCTTTCGCAAGCAGATCATCATCAACAACCACGGACATTTCTGGATGCTCGAGGCGGCGGTCCAGCAGTTCGCCAAGCGTTTCCAGCTTCCCGGTGTGTTCCGCGTGCTCGACTGGCACCGCGGAGTGCGGGAGTTCTTCCGTCCGGTGGAAGGCGGTGGCAGTCACGAGACCCCCTTCATCCACGCGGATGAGGCCGAAACCTCGCTGGGGCTCTTGCTCTTCCCCGAGATGGTGCACATGGACCACGCGGTGGACACGGTGGGCATGCCCTTCCTGCCGGATGGCCACTTCGACAATTCGGTGGACGGACTGCATCGGCCTCACCGGTGGTCGGAGGGGGAGGGGCACTTCGGCATAGAGATCAAGGCCACTCCAGAAGGGGTGGTGGGCAAGCCGACCTTGGGAGCGGCGTACAAGGCGAAGAGGCCGCTGGTGGCCTCGCTGCGGTATCTCACCCTGGTGTGCGACCAGATCCTCGAGGCGTTCCCCGCGGGCACGCTGCCGCCCGTCGAGATGGTGTCGCTGCGCACCGAGGCCGAGCTCGAGCCGTACCTGCGGGAACCGATGAGCGAGGGCTGGCGCTCGGTGTACGTGCTGCCCACGGTCGGGTCCAGTGACTGAAGGCCGCCGTGCCTGAGCGGCTTCGCATGGCGCTGGCCACCTCTCCGGCGGCCTCGCCGTTCGCTCCGTTGCTGTTCGCAGGCCGAGTGGATCGCGCGATCGGGGCCGCCGCCGACCTCGGGTACGACGGGGTGGAACTGAGTCTGCGCGCCGCCGAGGAGGTCGACGCTGGGTGGCTCTCCGAGGAGTTGGATCGCCGAGGCCTGGCGTTGAGCGCTCTCGGCAGCGGCCGGGCCTTCCTTGAGGACGGTCTCTCGTTCTCCGATCCCGATAGGCGGGTGCGGCGCGAGGCCGTCGCCCGCTTGGGCGGGCACATCGCCCTCGCCGCCCGGTTCGGCGCGGTGGTGATACTCGGCCTGCTGCGGGGTTCCCGACCCCCGGCTTCCGACCCCGATGGCGCGGCGACGCGCCGGCGGCTGGTGGAGTGCACGCTCGAATGCGCCACGGAGGCCCGGGCTCGGGGAGTGGGGTTGGTGGTGGAGGCCATCAACCGATACGAGACCTCCTTCTTGAACACGGCGGCGCAGACGCTCGAGTTCCTGGAGGATGTGGGCGACGAGTCGGTGGGTGTGCTCCTCGATGTGTTCCACATGAACATCGAGGAGGTGCGCATCGGCGACGCCATCCGCGAAGCGGGACCGCGCCTCGGCTACTTCCATGTGGTCGACAGCAACCGCCGTGCCCCTGGCGCGGGCCACGTGGACTACGTGGAGGTGCGCGAGGCACTTCGCGACGCCGAATACGGAGGGTGGTTCTCGGCCGAGGTACTGCCCCATCCCGACGATCTCGCTGCGGCGCGCGCCGCGGTGGAGTTCGTGCGCGGGTGGGCAGATTCAGCTTGACATGCGCGCGCCGCTACTGACAGAATGACTGTATCGCGGGCCAAGTGCCCGCGATGCGGAACTGATGTCTACGCCGTGAGGCGACGGAGGTGCGCACTCGATGTCGAGCGTGATCATCACAGCTGCCCTGACCGGACCCATCGCGCTCAAGAGCGACAACCCGGCACTTCCCACTTCCCCGGCGGAGATTGCAGCAAGTGCGAAGGGCGCCTATGAGGCCGGCGCCGCGATCGTGCACCTGCATCTTCGCGACAGCGAAGGCCTGCCCACCGCCGATCTGGACGTGGCTCGCCGCACGGTCGAGGCCGTCCGTGAGGCCTGCCCGGAAGTGATCATCCAGCTGTCCACCGGCGCGGGTCTCGACGTGCCGTACGAGGACCGCATGAAGATCGTCGAAGCACGCCCGGCCATGGCGACGCTCAATACCTGCTCCATGACCTTCGGCGTTGGCGAGTTCCGCAATCCGCCCACTCAGATGCGTCAGCTGGCGGCACGTATGCTCGAACTCGGAGTGAAGCCGGAGCTCGAGATCTACGATACGGGTCACCTGGACATGGCCATGGCGCTCTTTGCCGAAGACCTGCTGGTTGAGCCTCTCCAGGTGTCGTTCGTCATGGGAGTCCGTGGCGGCATGCCCGCCGACCCGGCTCTGCTCGCCTACCTCGTGCAACGTCTGCCGTCCGGCACGAACTGGCAGGTGATCGGCGTGGGCCGGGCCAACCTGTCCATGACCTCCATCGGCTTGGCAATGGGTGGGAACGCGCGCACGGGCCTCGAGGACACCCTGTATCTCGAGAAGGGACGCCTTGCGTCCAGCAACGCGGAACTCGTGGAACGGCTGGTGGGCATCGCCCGCATGCTTCAGCGTGAGCCCGCCAACCCGGGGCTTGTCGTGGAGACGTTGAAGCTGTCTCCGGAGTTGGTGTAGGCCACGGGCCGGGATGGGGGGCGGCACTCGTGACCGATACGCACGACACTTCGACTGAAGCTTCCTCGGGCCGTCCTCGGCGCGAGGGCGTGCAGGTGATCGCCCGCGCCGCCGAGATCATCCGCCTGCTCGGCTCGGCCCCAGATGGTCTCACTCTGAGCGAGGTGGCCCGCGGCGTCGATCTGCCGAGGTCGACGGTGCACCGCATCGTTGGAGCTTTGGAGGCTGAGGCGTTCGTGCGCAGCGAGTCTCCCGGGGTCCTCAGGCTTGGACCATCTTTGATCGGACTCGCTGTGGGCGGGCGCCGCGACCTGCGTCATGAAGTATCTCCCTACCTGCGTCGTCTGTCTCACGAGCTGGGGGAGACGGTCGATCTGGCGGTCTTGGAAGGCGGCCAGGTGCTCTTCGTCGATCAGTACACGTCGCGGCGGCGTCTGCGCATCGTGTCGGAGATCGGCGCCCGCTTCCCCGTTCACTGCACCGCCAACGGCAAGGCGCTGCTCGCCGAGCTTTCCCTGGAAGAGGTATGGCGGCTTGTGCCCGAGGAGTTGCCCGCACTCACCGAGCACACCATCACCGGGCGAGAGGAGCTTCTCGAAGAGCTGGCGCGGGTGCGCACCGAGGGGGTGGCCTACGACCGAGAGGAGCACACGCTGGGCATGTCGGCGGTGGGTGCCGTGGTTCGCGACGCGGCCGGGAGCATGGCCGCGGTGACCGTGGTGGCGCCTACGGCCCGCTTCGAAGGCGACGAAGAGCGTCTGGCGGCCGCCCTGCTTCGGGCGGGCAAGGACATGCAGACCGCCCTGGTGGGCGGCTGAGAGCACCAACGGGGAAGGAGATCTCATGAAGAAGATGGCACTGGCGGACGCGAAACCCTATGACGCACCCGGGCACTTCGGGGTAGTGTCGTTCCGGTTGCAGGGGCGCGAGGAGACCGGGGTCCAGCGGTTCTGGACGGGTCTCTCTCACTTCTTGCCGGGAGGCGGCGCCGAGTTCGGGGCGACGCCTCTTGAGAAAGTGTATGTGGTGCTCGAGGGCGAAGTCACGGTGAAGACCGCCGACGACGAGGTGGTCTTGAAGGCGCACGACTCTCTCTACATCGGGCCCGACGAGGGTCGCTCCATCGTCAACGCCACCAACATGCCCGCCACCATGCTGGTGGTCATCAACTACCCGGACTGAGGGAGATCATGGACGTACCACAGCCGAAGACCTTGTCGCTGGATCAGATACGGAACCTGTTCGACCTGACCGGCCGCACGGCCGTGATCACCGGTGGATCAGGGGCTCTCGGCGAGGCCGCGGCGTTGAGCCTGGCCGCCTACGGCGCCGACGTGGTGCTCACCGCGCGGCGCGCCGAAGTTCTGGAAGAAGCGGCGGAGCGAGTGCGGGAGACGGGCCGCTCCGTCACCACCATCTCCTGCGACGTGCAGGACGAGGCCAGCGTGCAGGACATGGTCGCCGCAACTCTGGAAAGGCACGGCACGATCGACATCCTGGTGACCAGCGCCGGCATCGCGAACCGGTTCCCGGCCGAGGACTTCCCCATCGACGAGTGGCAGAAGATCATGGACGTGAACGTGCGGGGCACGTTCCTGTGCTGCAAAGCGGTGGGCAAGCACATGATCGAGCAAGGCGGCGGCCGCATCGTCACCGTCTCCTCGATCCGAGGCCAGTTCGGCCACCCTGGTGGATACTCCGCGTACGGCACGAGCAAAGGGGCGATCCATCTGCTCACGCGGCAGCTGGCCACCGAGTGGGCCAAGCACAAGATCAACGTGAATGCCCTCGCGCCCTGCATCTTCTGGACACCGCTCACCGAGCAGGTACTGAACGATCCGGAGCTCTACAAGATCTTCATGAGCCGCATCCCGTGGGGCCGCGCCGCGGAGCCGCGCGATTTCATGGGCGCCATCGTGTATCTGGCCTCCGACGCCGCCGAGTTCGTCACGGGTCAGATCATGTACGTCGACGGCGGCAGCTCGGCCGGGTAGGGGGACGAGTGGAGACACAGGGCAAAGAGGCCCGCGCGGAGACCGGCACCCAGCAGGGGGCGCAGTCGTACGCCCAGCCGGGCGCGCACGTCGGCGCCCAGCAGGTCAAGGAGCGCGTTGCCGTCATCGGCGCCGGGCTGATGGGCCACGGCGTCGCCCAGGTGTTCGCGGTCGCTGGGCACCAGGTGATCCTGCAGGACGTCCGGCCTGAGGGTCTAGACCCCGCCGTAGAGAGCGTTCGCCGCAACCTCGCCTTTCTCGCCGCCCGCGGCGTGGGCGACGAGGCCGCCGTGGAGGCGACCGTGGCCCGCATCACCACCACGGCCGACATGGAAGAGGCGGCCGCCGCCGCCGATTTCGTGGTGGAGTGCGTGTTCGAAGATATGGGGTTGAAGCAGGAGATCTTCCGGGTGCTCGACGCCTGCGCGCCGCGGGAAGCTGTCCTTGCTACCAACACCTCGGTGATGAGCATCACGCAGATCGCTTCGCGGGCCGAGCATCGCGAGCGCATCGTGGGCACGCACTTCTGGAACCCACCCTACCTCATCCCCCTGGTGGAAGTGGTGCGGGGGGCCGACACCAGCTACGCCACCATGGAGCGGGCCCTCTCGATCCTCACGGCAGCAGGCAAGCACGCGGTGCGCGTTGAGAAGGACGTACCCGGCTTCGTGGCCAACCGCCTCCAGCACGCGCTGTGGCGGGAAGCCATCTCCATCGTCGAGCGGGGCATCGCCGATGCCGCCACCGTGGACGAGTGCATCCGATATGGCTTCGGGCTGCGCCTTCCGCGCTTGGCTCCCCTGGAGACTGCCGACATGGTCGGCCTCGACCTCACCTTGAGCATCCACGAGTATCTCTTGCCGCACCTGGAGGCCTCTCCGGAGCCGTCACCCCTCCTCCGGGAGCGGGTAGCGGCCGGCGACCTCGGTTTCAAGAGCGGCCGCGGCTTCCAGGAATGGACGCCTGAGGCCATACGGGCTTCGCGCGAAGGGCTCCTCGAGTACCTGGTGGGAGTAGTCAAGAACCTGGACATCGCCACGGCCCCCACGGAGTCCGCGGCCCCGGGTAACAATCACACAAAGGAGTAGTAGAGATGGGCAAGACGAGATTGGTGGACCTGAGTCATCCCTTCGGCGACAAGGTGCCGCTGTGGCCGTACTTCTCGGACGTCAAGATCGAGCGGATGCACTACCACGCCAAGTCGGGCGTACTCTCGCAGGTGATCACCACCACGATGCACTGCTCGACCCACGCCGACTCCCCGGCCCACGTGTTCGAGGGCGGTCTGTACACCGATCAGATCCCCTTGGACAGCTACTACGGCACCGGCGTCATCGTGGACATCCCCAAGCCCAAGTGGGGCGTCATCACCGCCGACGACCTGGAGAAGGCCACGCCCAAGATCGAGAAGGGCGACATCGTGATCGTCCACACGGGGTGGCATCACAAGTACTCCGACAGCACCGAGTACTTCTGCTACTCCCCGGGCTTGTACAAAGAAGCCGGTGAGTGGTTCGTGGAGAAAGGCGTCAAGGCTGTAGGCGTGGACCAGCAGGCACTCGACCATCCGCTCGGCACGGCTATCGGACCGCACGGCCCCGGCCCGCTGCGCCCCGACGTGTGCGCTGAATACAAGCGCGAGACCGGTCGCGACGTTCTCGAGGACTTCCCCGAGTGGGAGCCCTGCCACAACCTGCTGATGCGCAACGGCATCATGGGGTGGGAGAACGTGGGCGGCGACCTGGCTCAGGTGGTGGGCATGCGGTGCACCATCGCCGGCTTCCCCATCCGCTGGACCAAGGGCGACGGCTCCATCGTGCGCCTGGTGGCCATCATCGACGAGGACGAGCAGTAGGATCATCCACTGGTAGGTTGCGGGACCGGCGGACGGCGATGGTCGATCGCCCCTAGGGGGGTCGCCCGCCTTCCGTCGGCCGTCGCGTGAGGGAGGACACATGGCCCGATGGCATCTGGTGATCGACGTGGAACGCTGCGAGGACTGCAACAACTGCTTCCTCGCCTGCAAGGACGAGCACGTCGACAACGAGTGGCCCGGCTACGCGGCTTCCCAGCCGCGGCACGGCCAGAGGTGGATCGACATCCTGCGGAAGGAGCGGGGGCGCTACCCGCTGGTGGATGCCGTGTACCTACCCGTGCCGTGCATGCACTGTGACGACGCCCCGTGCGTGGCCGCCGGCGGCGGCGCCGTGCGCAAGCGCGAGGATGGCATCGTGCTCATCGATCCAGTTCGCACCCAAGGCATGAGCGAGTTGCCCGCCTCCTGCCCCTACGGAGCAATATTCTGGAACGAGGAGGCCGGGCTGCCCCAGAAGTGCACCCTCTGCGCCCACCTGCTCGACCAGGGGTGGCGCGACACGCGGTGCACCCAGGCGTGCCCCACCGGGGCGCTGCGGCTCGTGGAAGCCTCCGACATGCAGATGCAGGCGACCGCGGCGGGCCAAGGCCTGGAAGCCCTGAACCCAGAGTACGCCACCCGGCCGCGGGTGCTCTACAAGAACCTGTCGCGCTGGGATTCCCACCTCGTGTGCGGCTCCGTATCGCTGGAGCGCGACGGCCTCGTGGAGTGTGCCGCGGGGGCGACCGTCGAACTGTACGCCGGCGATCCGGTCGCGGCCGAGTCGGCCACGGGGGGGTCGGCCTCCGCGCCGCTTTCTACGGCCATCACCGATGCGTTCGGTGACTTCCGCATCGACGGTCTGGTCTTGGAGCCGGGAGGCTACTCCTTCTCCATCGCGTTGGAAGGATACGCGCCTGTGTCCTACGAGGTCGACATCGCGGGCAGCTGCAACGTGGGCACTATCCGTCTGCAGGAGGTCTCCCTGTGAGCACTCTCGCCGACAAGCGCTTCACCGCCACCCTCCTGGGCGTCGAGGTACTGCTTCGGGCCACGGCCCGCAGGCACCCCGACTTCGCCGCCCGTCTGCGCGAGCGCGACATCGTGGCCCAGATCGCCCTGCGCGACGGGTCGCACGGCCGTTACTTCGCGATCCGCGGCGGCAAGGTGAAGTCCGCCTCCGGCATCCACCCATCGCCCGACTGCAGCATGGTGTTCGACACGGCCGACGTGGCGGTGCGCCTGATGAAGCCCAATCGGGACACCCTGGAATTCATCAGCGCCCTCAAGAACTTCGAGATGGCCCTTGACGGCTCCGACGAGGCAGGCGTGTGGTTCTCGCAGACTCTGCAGATGATGCTCACCGCGGGAACCGAGTACGGCACCGATATGGGCGACGGGGTGCGTCGCTTCACGAGCAACACGAACGGCGGACCCGTCTTCGTGTTCGTGAAGGACGGCAAGATCCTGCGCATCACGCCCATCGAGTTCGACGACTCCGACCCCGAGAGCTGGACCATCGAGGCTCACGGTCGCATCTTCTCCCCGCCGCGCAAGACCACCATCAACTCGCACACCCTGGCCTGGAAGTCGATGGTGTACTCGCCCGCCCGCATCCTCTACCCGATGAAGCGGGTGGACTTCGATCCGAACGGCGAGCGGAATCCACAGAATAGGGGCACCTCCGGCTACGAGCGCATCAGCTGGGACGAGGCGCTCGACTTGGTGGCCGCCGAGATCAAGCGGGTGAAGCGCGAGCACGGCCCCGGCGCCATCATGAACGGCTCCGGCTCGCACCACACCTGGGGCATCCTGGGCTACTGGCTGAGCGCGCGCATGCGCTTCTTCAACACGATCGGCTGGACGCCCATCGCCCACAACCCCGACAGCTGGGAGGGGTGGTACTGGGGCGCCACCCACCACTGGGGCCACAGCGCCCGCAACGGCGGCGGCGAGACCTACAGCACGGTGGAAGATTGCCTGAAGCACTGCGAGATGGTGGTGTTCTGGTCGTCGGACCCGGAGGCCACAAGCGGAGTGTACGGCGCCCACGAGGGCACCATCCGCCGCCAGTGGCTGAAGGAGCTCGGCATCCCCTTCGTGCACATCGACCCCTACTACAACCACACGGCCGCCCTGCTCGGCGGCAAGTGGCTGGCGCCGCTCCCCGGCACCGACAGCGCCATGGTGCTGGCCATCGCCCACACCTGGATCACCGAGGGACTGTACGACCAGGACTACGTGGCCGACCGTACGGTGGGCTTCGACAAGTGGAAGGCCTACATCCTGGGCGAGGAGGACGGCGTCGCCAAGACCCCGGAGTGGCAGGAGGCCGAGTCGGGCGTGCCCGCCAAGGATATCCGTGCCCTGGCCCGCGAATGGGGGAGCAAGCGCACCTATCTGGCGCCCGGGGGCATCGTCGGCTTCGGGGCCGCCTGTCGCACCGCCACCGGCGGCGACTGGGCTCGGGGCATGGTGTGCCTCATGGCCATGCAGGGCCTGGGCAAGCCCGGCGTCAACGTGGGCTGTATGCAGCAAGGCACCCCCGTGGACACGCGCTTCTTCTTCCCGGGCTACGCGGAGGGTGGTTTCTCCGGCGACCTGAACGGCACCGCCCTCGCCGCCAACATGTATCAGCGCATGCCGCAGGTTGCCACCATGAACACGGTGCAACAGGCGATCCCTCGCCTGAAGATCCCCGAGGCCATCATGGACGGGCATTGTGAGGGCTACCCCACCGACCCCCGCACCATCGAGGGTCAGTTCTTCCGTTTCCAGTACCCGTCGCCCGGCCACTCGCCGGTGAAGATGTACTACAAGTACGGCGGCTCCCACTTCGGCACGATGGTCGACACGAACCGTTACGCCCGCATGTATCGGGCCGACAAGCTGGAGTTCGTCGTCAACCAATCTATCTGGTTCGAGGGCGAGGCCGCCTTCGCCGACGTCATCCTGCCCGCCTGCACCAGCTTCGAGCGCTGGGACATCAGCGAGTTCGCCAACTCGGGTGGCTACATCCAGCACTCGTTCACCCAGGTGAACCACCGAGTGGCGTTGATGCAACATAAGTGCATCGAGCCTCTGGGCGAGTCGAAGTCGGACTTCCAGATCTTCCTCGAGCTGGCCACGCGCCTGGGGCTCGGCGCCGTCTACTCCGAGGGCATGACCGAGCTCGACTGGTGCCGCCGCGTCTTCGAAGCCACCGACCTGCCCAAGACCATGTCGTGGAAGGAGTTCGCGAAGAAGGGCTACTACGTGGTGCCGCCGCCCTCCGTCGAGCGCCGCGACCCCGTGTCGTATCGTTGGTTCTACGAGGACCGTCTCAAGGACACCCCTGAACTCGCACCACTCCCCGGCGACTACACCGAGGAGTTCCGTCGTGGCCTCCAGACTCAGTCGGGCAAGCTGGAGTTCGAGTCGTCGAGCCTGAAGCGCCTCGACCCCGACGATCCCGAACGGTCACCCATCCTCAAGTACGTCCCGGCGTGGGAGGGTCCCCACGCCGCCGAACTCTACGAAAAGTACCCGTTGCACCTTGTTTCCCCGCACGCCCGCTTCACCTTCCACACCATGAGCGACGGCAAGGACAGCACCATCAACGACGTGAAGGACCACCGCGTGCTCATCGACGGCTACTACTACTGGGTGGCTCGCGTGAACCCGGCCGACGCGGCCGCCCGCGGCATCACGGAGGGCGCACTCATCAAGCTCTTCAACGACCGAGGCGCAGTCATCTGCGCGGCCCAGCTCTCGGAACGGGTGCGGCCGGGTACGGTGCACTCGTACGAGTCGGCCGCCACGTACGACCCCATAGGTGAGCCCGGGGAGTCGCCCGACCGGGGCGGCTGCGTGAACATCCTCACCCCGAGCCGCATGATGATCAAACGCTCGCACGCCATGGCGGCGCTCTCGTGCCTGATCGACGTGGAGCCGTGGGCGGGGGAGTAGAGCTTGTGGAGACGGCGGTTGCCCCGTGAGGGTCGATGGGCATACCTTACACATGCGGGGGTGTATGTGTAATAAGAAGGAGTGTTCTGATGGCCACGAAGTACCGAGCGCAGATTCTACTGGAGCCGGAGCAGCAGCGGTCTCTCGCGAGATTGGCGGAGGAGCAGGGAAGGAGCATATCCGACCT
Organism: Actinomycetota bacterium; assembly: GCA_018830645.1. Classification (GTDB taxonomy): domain Bacteria; phylum Actinomycetota; class Thermoleophilia; order RBG-16-64-13; family RBG-16-64-13; genus JAHJSA01. The sequence goes on along the minus strand of JAHJSA010000069.1, from coordinate 11,966 downwards.
GGTCCGGCAGGCCGTGCGTGAGTTCTTGGACGATGATACCCGGGCGGCCACGAGGGCGCGCCGCTTGGAGGCCTTGGAGCGGCTCGACCGTCTGCGGGAAGAGATTCGAGAACGGCATGGCGTGTTGGATGTCGACCTCATCCGGGAGGCACGGGAAGAGCGTGAGGCCGAACTCGATCGTATCTGGAAGGGGGAGGAGTGACGGTCGTCATCGATGCCGGACTCGTGGTGGCAACCGCGTTGCCGCTCCCATGCTCGGACGAGGCCCGGTCGCGGATCCGCCTTTGGACAGAGACGGGCGAGGTGCTGTTGGCCCCGTACCTCATGGCGTACGAAGTAGCGACCGCGTGCCGGAAGGCGGTCGCCGCTTCCTGGCTCACCGCGGACCGCGCCGCCGACGCCCTCGATGATGCTTTGTCATTGAACATCCACTGGGTTGAGCCGTCGCCGGATCTGGGTCGGCGCGCTCTCGCCTGGGCGGCACGGATCGGGCAGAAGGCTGCGTACGATGCGGCCTATCTGGCGCTGGCCGAGTCGGCTGGTGTCGAGCTGTGGACCACAGACAGGCGCCTTGCAAGGGCGGGAAGGCAGGCGGGAGTGGATTGGATCAGGCCGGTGCCTGAGTGACGCCGGAACGGCCTGCAGGCGCGAATGCGAACCGGCTCCAGAGATCGAGTCCTGACGTGGGGACCAAAGGAGGCACGACTTGACGGCGTTGTTGTGGCAACCATCGGCGGAGCAGATCGCCGCCGCCAACATGACCCGTTTCCGGGAGTACGTGAACGCGCGTCACTCTCTGGCTCTTGATTCCTATGACTCCTTGTACCGGTGGAGCGTGGACGAGATCCCCGCCTTCTGGGCGGCGGCATGGGACTTCCTGGGGATCCAGACCTCGACTCCATACGAGACTCCTGTGGAAGACCTCTCGGTGTTCCCGGGCACGAATTGGTTCCCCGGCGCCCGTCTCAACTTCGCCGAGAACCTACTCCGTTACCGCGACGGGCAGACCGCCTTCATCTTCGTGGGAGAGACCGCGGCGCCCCGGCGCATGAGCTACGCCCAGCTCTACGAGACGGTGTCCCGCGTGGCGGGGGGTCTGCGCGCCGCCGGGGTGGGCGTGGGCGACCGCGTGGCCGGCTACATGCCCAACATGATCGAGACGGCCGTGGGCATGCTGGCCGCCACCGCCATCGGGGCGGTGTGGTCGAGCTGCGCCACCGACATCGGCCCCGCCGCCGCCGCCGACCGCCTGGGTCAGATCGAGCCCACGGTGCTGTTCGCCGTCGATGCCTACCGCTACAAGGATCGGGTCTTCGACTGCCTGGCGAACACCGCACAGGTGGTGGAGGCGATCCCCAGCATCGAGCGCGTGGTGGTGGCCCACTACGCCGGCGATCCGGGCGCCGACCTCTCCGGTATCCGCGGCGCCGTCTCCTTCGACGATTTCATCGCCGACCAGCGAGGCGGCGACCTCGTCTTCGAGCAGCTTCCCTTCGATCATCCGGCCGTGGTCATGTTCTCCAGCGGCACCACCGGCAAGCCCAAGTGTCTGGTGCAGAGCGGGGGCGGCATCCTCCTAAACCAGCGCAAGGAGCTGGTGCTGCACTCCGACCTGCGTCGTGACGACACCATCTTCTACGTCACCACCGCCAGCTGGATGATGTGGAACTGGCTGCTGTCAGCGCTCGGGGCGGGGGCTACCATCGTGCTCTTCGACGGCAACCCCGCCTACCCCGACATCGGGGCGCTCTGGCGTCTGATCGCCGACCTCGGAGTCACCATCTTCGGCACGAGCGCCAGCTACATCGGGCTTCTGAAGAGCCAGGGCTATCAGCCCAAGGACGAGGTGGATCTCTCGGCCCTCCGCTCGATCTTGCAGACGGGCTCAGCTCTTTCGCCTGAGGGCTTCGCCTACGTCTACGAGGCCATCAAGGCCGACCTCCACTTCAACTCCATCTCCGGCGGCACCGACATCAACGGCTGCTTCGCCCTGGGGAGTCCCGCACAGCCGGTGTACGCGGGCCAGCTGCAGGGCCCGGGTCTGGGCATGAAGATCAAGTGCTACGACCCGACCGGGCAGCCGCTCCGCGACGAGGAGGGCGAGTTGGTATGCGAGGCCCCGGCTCCCTCCATGCCGCTCTACTTCTGGGACGACCCCGAGGGCACGCGTTACCACGACGCCTACTTCGACGTGTTTCCCGGCATCTGGCGCCACGGCGACTACGTCATGTTCGACTCGCAGACCGGCGGGATCACCTTCTTCGGACGTTCGGACGCGGTGCTGAAGCCGTCGGGCGTGCGTATCGGCACGGCCGAAATCTACAACCAAGTGGAGAAGCTGCCCCAGATCGCGGACTCCCTGGCAATCGGTCAAGACTGGCAGGGCGACCAGCGCATCCTCCTCTTCGTGAAGCTCGCCCCCGGCGAAGACCTCACCGACGAACTCCGCGCGGCCGTCGTGAAGACCCTCAAGGAGAACGCCTCGCCCCGGCACGTGCCCGCGAAACTCATCGCGGCGCCCGACATCCCCTACACCCTGAACGGCAAGAAGGTGGAGACGGCCGTGACCAATCTGGTGCACGGGCGCCCGGTCACCAACCGCGACGCCCTGATCAACCCGGAGTCGCTCGATTTCTATGAGGGGTTGGTGGAGGAGCTCCGGGCCGGGTGACCATCACGCGCGGCCATTGTGCCGTGGGTGAGTTCGGGCCCTTCGACGAGCGCGACCAGATCCGCGATACTCCGGGGCTGGGACGGGTGGGCGTCAACAGTGGGCGCATCGCGGGGGAGGAAGCGGTACGGTATGCTCGTTCCTTGAAGGGCTAGGCCGGCCGAGACGGCCGCGGGAAGGGATGTCGGATGCAGGGGGCTTCGCAGATCCGGTTGACGGTCAATAGGCGGACTCACGTCTTGACCGTGGGGCACGCGGCGGCCGATGTGGACCCGGCGGACACCCTCGCGCACACCCTGCGCCACGTCCTGGGTCTCACCGGCACCAAAGTGTCATGCGACCGAGGTGCCTGCGGCATGTGCACCGTGCTACTCGACGGCCGGGCCGTGCTCTCGTGCACGCTCCTCACCGTGGAGTGCGACGGGTGTAGCGTGGTGACGGTGGAGGGGCTCGTCGATCCGCAGACGGGGGCGCTTCATCCTTTGCAGCAGAGCTTCGTGGATCACACCGCCTTCCAGTGTGGCTTCTGCACTCCGGGTATCCTCATGAGCGCGAAGGCGCTCTTGGACGAGAACCCGGTGCCCACGTTGGCGGAGGTGCAGGAGGCGCTCGCGGGCAATCACTGCCGCTGCATCACTCACTACCATGTGCTCGAGGCGGTGCAGGACGCCGCCGGGCGCATCCGGGAGGCCGCGCCGGCGGGCGCAGTGGGCACCACTGAACCGAGCGCGGGTGACGCAGCACCGCCCGTGGCTCCAGGCACCGCCGGAAAGACCGGGTAGGCCCGTGGCCACCAACTACCGGCACATCGGCAAGGCCACAGAGCGGGCCGACGCCCGCGACATCGTCACCGGGCGCACCCGCTATCTGAGCGACCTCGAAGTGCCGCGCATGCTGTACGGGCGGGTGCTCCGCAGCCCCCACGCCCACGCGCATATCGTGAGTATCGATGTCTCCGCCGCCCGCGCCCTTCCCGGCGTGGAGGCGGTGCTCACTCATGCCGACGTGCCCGACTGGCGCGTGGGCACGCCTCGCACGGTCCGTGTTCTGGACAGCACCGTGCGCTTCGCCGGCGACAGCGTGGCTCTGGTGGCCGCCACCACCGAGGCGGTAGCCGAGCGGGCCCTCGAACTGATCGAGGTGGAGTACGAGCCGCTGCCCGCGGTGCTCACCATGGACGAAGCGCTTGCCCCCGGCGCGCCCGAGATCTTTCCCGAGGCGCCGGGCAACGTAGTCTCGCCGGGCACCCCCTGGTTCGGGCCCGAGTGTCTCGTCAACGTCCAGATGGGCGACGTGGAGCGCGGCTTCTCTGAAGCCGACGCCGTTGCTGAGGGCGTCTGCGGCTACGAGAACATCCCCAATCCCCTCCCGGCCGAGCCTCCGGGCGTGATCGCCCACTGGGAGGAGCCCAACAAGGCGACCCTCTGGGTCTCGAGCCAAGCCGCCTACCAGGACAAGGTGGTGCTCTTCTTCGCCTTCGGCCGCCAGGTGGACGTGCGCACCATCGGCGGGCCCTGTGGGGGCAGCTTCGGCTCGAAGCTCATGTCGGTGCAGCTGGTGCTGCAGGCCACCGCGCTCAGCCGGGCGACAGGCCGGCCGGTGCGGCTCGTCATGACGAAGGAGGAGCACATGGCCGCCTTCGTGCTCCGCATCGGCTCGCGCATCACGGCCAAGGTGGGCATGAAGCGCGACGGCACGGTCACTGCGGTCGCCGGCGACTGGCTCGTCGACACCGGCTACTACTCCATGACCACCCAGGCTCAGGTGGCCGTGGGCTGCGGCGAGGCCCAGCTGGTCGTCCGTTCCCCGAACTGGGACCTGCGCTCCACTATCGTCTGCACCAACCGCACCGCCTCGGGCATCGTGCGTGGGTTCGGGGGACAGGAGCTGAAATGCTCGATCCTCCCGGTCGTGAGTCGGGCGATGGCGGAGCTCGACATCGACCCCTTCGATTTCTTCAAGAAGAATTATGTTAAGCCCGGCGACGGCTACTACTGGCGCGACGGGCAGTGGTACACGTATCGGGGCATCGACTACACGGCCGCCATGGATGCGGGCGCGGCCGCCTTCGGCTGGAAGGAGCGCTGGCGCGGCTGGCTACAGCCGAGCGCGGTGGATGGCACGGTGCGCACCGGTGTGGGTGTGGGCGTGCACGGCAACGTGGACATCGGCGAGTCGGTGTCGGAGGCCTGGGTGCGGCTCGACCCTCATGGGGCCGCCGTCATCTACTCCGCTGCGTCGGAGCACGGCACCGGTCAGCCGAGCAACCTGATCAAGATGGTTGCTGAGGTGCTCCAGCTACCGCTCGACAAGGTCACGATCACCCCCGCCGACTCAGCCATCACCCCCTTCGAGTTCGGCCCCGTCGGGTCTCGGGGCACCTGGGCCATGGGCGGCGCTTCCATCGCCGCCGCCGAGGACGCGCGGCGGAAGCTCCTGGAGCGCGCGGCCCCGATCCTGGGCCGCGACCCGTCCGACCTCGACACTCGCGACGGCCTGGTCTTCCCCGCCGACTCGCCCGAGAATGCCATACGCTGGAACGCGGTCATCGGGCGAGAAGGCTCGGTGATGGGCGAGGGCCGCTTCGACCCCGACTTCACCCTGGCCAACTGCATGATGACCTTCGTCGAAGTGGCGGTGGACACGGACACGGGCAAGGTCGACCTCCGCCGCGTGGTGAACGCCACCGACGCCGGTACCATCATCGACCCCCCCGGCCTCGAGAACCAGCTGAACGGCAGTCTGGGCTCCGCCGGCATCGACAGCGCCCTCTTCGAGGAGACGGTGTACGACCATGCCTCCGGCCGTGTCCTGAACGCCAACATGATCGACTACAAGTGGCGCACCTTCGCGCAACTGCCCGAGATGAAGAACGTGGTGCTCGAGACTCCGGTGGACAGTCACCGCTTCCACGCCATCGGCGTGGGCGAGGTGGCCACGGCGCCGGGCCCGAGCGCCGTGCTGATGGCGGTGTCGAACGCACTCGGGATGTGGATGGACGAGTATCCGGTGACGCCGGACCGCGTGTTGAGGGCGCTGGGGAGTGTGCCGGCGCGGGGCCGCCAAGGCGGCGGTCACGCCGCGCCTGTCAGTGGCGCCGCGACCGACGGCGCCGCGACCGACGGCGCCGCGACCGACGGCGCCGGGAGCTGCGGCGACGGTCACGACGACCGCGCCGCGGATGCCGACCGATGAGGCCCTTCCGCCACGTGCGCGCGCGCACTGTCGAGGAGGCCTGCGCGCTCCTGGTCGAGCCCGGCGCGCGCGCACGGGCGAACGCCGGCGGCACCGACCTGCTCGGCGCCCTGAAGGACGGCATCTATCCCGAGCCGCCCGACGTGGTAGTCGATCTGAAGAGCATCCCTGGGCTTGACGCAATCGAGGCCGAAGACGCCGAACTCCGCGTCGGCGCGCTGGCGCGTCTCGCCGACATCGCGCGCTCCGAGTCGGTCCGCACACGCTGGCCCATCTTCGCGCAGGCGGCGCAGGCCGTGGCGTCCCCGCAGATCCGCAACATGGCGACCCTGGGCGGCAACCTCTGCCAGGAGGTGCGCTGCTGGTACTTCCGGTATCCGGCGGGGCTCGGGGGCTCCATCGATTGTCTGCGGAAAGGTGGCCCGCGCTGCCCGGCGGTGAAGGGCGACACGCGCTATCACGCGATCTTCGAAGGGCGTGGCTGCTTCGCGGTGTGCCCGTCGGACACGGCGGTCGCGCTGGCGGCCCTTGACGCGGCGGCGGTGATCGAGGGCCCCGGTGGTCGACGCGAGCTGCCCGTCCAGGACCTCTACACTCCACTGGGGACCGTCCTCGAGCCGGGTGAGATCCTGACCGCGGTGCGCGTGCCGCCGCCCGACGACGGATCCCAGTCGGTGTTCCTCAAGTTCACCGTCCGGGAGCCCATCGACTTCGCCGTGGTCAGTGTGGCGGCGAGCATCACGCTCCAGGAAGGCGCCTGCACGGACGCCCGCCTTGTTCTGGGTGCGGTGGGCCCGCGGCCGTACCGGGCGCTGGAGGCCGAGGCCCGCCTCATTGGTGCCCCCGTCGACGACCAAGCGGCCGCCGAAGCTGCCGAGGAAGCAGTGGCGGGGGCCAAACCCCTGCGCGGGAACGCGTACAAGGTGCCGCTGATCCGGTCGTTGGTGGGGCGAGCCATCTTGGCGGCGGTGGAGGGGTAGGCCGCCGGATAGCGCCGCCCGAGCGTGTTCGGCGGTCTTGAAGACGATGTAGCGGTCATTCTCAGCCTGAAGTCCGATAGCCGTCAGGACGGCCGCGTGACACCCGTCGCCGACAAGGTGAGCGCCTCCACACAGAACCAGGCGCTGTCCGCACTTCTGTTCTTGTACCGCCACGTCCTCGACCGGGAGGTCGGTGAACTCGGCGACGTGATCCGCGCCCGGCACAGCAGGCGGCTACCCGTCGTGTTCACCCGGGAGGAGGCGAGGGCCGTCCTCGACCGCCTGAATGGAGACAAGTGGCTGATCGTCTCCCTCCTGTACGGTTCGGGGCTACGCTTGATGGAGTGCCTGAACCTCCGCGTGAAGGACCTCGAGTTCTCGCGGGGGGAGGTCACGGTCCGCGAGGGCAAGGGAGGAAGGGACAGGGTGACGGTGCTCCCCTCCGCTCTTGTAGGCCCATTGGGCGACCATCTGCGAGAAGTCGAACGAACCCATGGCGGCGATCTCGCCGCGGGTTGGGGCCGAGTGCTGCTGCCTGATGCCCTCGAACGCAAGTACCCGAACGCAGCGGCGGAGTGGGGGTGGCAGTGGGTCTTTCCCCAGGAGCGTCGTTGGAAGGACCGGAAGACCGGGGGAGAGGGCCGACACCACGTCCACGAGACGCTGGTGCAGCGCGCCGTTCGACAGGCCGTCCGCGAGGCCGGCATCGCCAAACACGGAGGCTGTCACACCTTCCGCCACTCGTTCGCCACTCACCTTCTGGAGTCCGGATACGACATCCGAACCATCCAAGAACTGTTGGGCCACAAGGACGTGCGTACAACGATGGTCTACACGCACGTTCTGAACCGCGGTGGCCTGGGCGTTCGTAGTCCGCTTGACGACTGAGTGCCACGACTTATACAGTCTGCCTATGTAGGCGCGCATTCGTGCTGGCAAGACAATTCCCCGTGAAACAAGCGCCTTTGTGGGGTCCGTCAGATCGTCCCCACAGGGCTGCATATGCAGACTGATGGCTGGCAAGGGCGGAGTTCGGCGGACTGTAGAAGTATTGTTGGGATGACCTCCGGGGTTCTCGGGCGGTTGCTCTCCTGTGTGTCTGTGGCGGTTGTTTCTGATAACACGAGGGTATAGACTGTTATCATGATTCGCACACAGATCAGCCTTCCACAAGACGAGTACTCGGCTGCGAAACGCGAGGCCGCACGCCTCGGCATCTCGCTAGCGGAGTTCTTCCGTCGCGCTCTTCGCAGCGCTCTGCCGGTCGACGAGACGAGTCCCTGGATGCACTTCGCAGGGATGGTCGAGACAGGCGATCCCGAGTCCAGCCGGAACATCGACGACGTGGTGTATGGCCACAAAGACTGACTCGTACGTCGACACCTCTGCGTTGATCGCGTTCGTGGATAGGTCCGACTCGTACCATCCACTGTTCCGCCGTCTCTTCTCGGAGCCCCCGCCGCTGGTGACCACGACGCTCGTGGTTGCGGAGGGACACGCGTGGTTCCTTCGGCGCTACGATCGAACTCGTGCACTCCAGTTTCTCGCGATGATCGAGGACATGGCACCGCTCAAGATAGCCTCGGTCGGGCCTGCTGAACAGACGGGTGCAGGAGTTCTGTTGCGCCGTTACTCGGATCAGAACCTGACGATGACGGACGCGGTGGGCCTTTACCTTATGCAGGAACGCGGCGTGGCGAGTTGTTGGTCCACGGACTTTCATCTTGCCCTCGGGGGTGTGCAGTTGGTCATCAACGAAGCGCGATGATCGGGGAGGCATTCCCAACAACGGCATCCAGTCGGACAGCGCTGCGCGCTGCCGCTGATGCCGCAGACGTTGCAGTACACCAAGACCCGTCGTTTGGGTTGCTTTCTGACCCTTTCGCGGTATACGCTTTATACCAGTCGCGCTGAGAGAGGTGCTCGTGGAGTTCGAGTTCGATGAGGCCAGGAGTCGGGCGAACGAGGCCAAGCACAGCATCGACTTCGTCGCCTCCCAGGTCTTGTGGCTCGACGAGTTGCGCGTCGAGATCCCGGCCCGCGTCGAGACCGAGCCGCGCTTGATGGTTGTGGGTCTCATAGACGACAAGCACTGGTCCGCCGTTATCACGCATCGGGAACAGCGGGTTCGGATCATCTCTGTGCGGAGATCTCGACCTGAGGAGGTGGCAGTCTATGAAGGCTGAGGAGGTCGACCGGAGGTTCGACGAAGGCGAGGACGTCACGGCGCACCTCGACCTGTCCAGCGCCCGCAGACCCGGGCAGGAGCCGCGACGCGTCAACGTTGACTTTCCCGCCTGGATGGTCGAGTCCCTCGACCGTGAGGCCAAGCACCTGGGGGTCAGCCGCCAGTCCGTCATCAAGGTCTGGGTAGCTGAGAGGCTTGAGCGCAAGGCCTCCTGGCAATCCAAGCAGACACCCGGACGGTGATCTGCGAACCATGAGATCGAGCGGACAACGCTTCGCGTTGCCGTTCTTCTCAAACACGTTCGAACCAACATCCTGGGCTTGGTCGACGTGTCCGCACGGGGCGGTATGATGTGTTTCAGTCGAACGACGGTGAGGTGGGCTGCGATGACCTTGAATGAACTCAGGCGCGAAGCTCTTCAGCTGGACCCCTCGACGCGTGCGAGGCTTGCCAGGGAATTGCTGGAAAGCCTCGACGACTTGACCGATGCTCAAGTCGAGCAATTGTGGCTCCACGAGGCAGATCAGCGACACGAGCAGATTGTCTCCGGGGCGGTCGAGACGGTACCTATGGAGGAAGCGCTCTCCAAGGCGCGCGCAGCCCGTCGGTGAACCGCCGGATACGCCTCCACTCCGCAGCACAGCAGGAGTTGGAAGACGCCGCGTCTTTCTACGACCTCGAAGAACCGGGCCTCGGCTCCTCATTCCTCGACGATTTCGAGAGGGCCGGTGAGCAGATTCGCCTGCTGCCCGAATCGTCGCCCCGCATCGGGAAGCATGCGCGCAAGAAGCTCATGGCGCGCTTTCCGTATGCAGTGGTCTACTCGCTGCTGGACGACGAGGTCTTCGTCCTAGCGGAAGTTTCCGGGTTGTCTGAATCCTGAGCCGTTCCTTTTGGCCCTGCCGCTTACCTGAATCGGGCTGTTACCTGGGGAAATATGCGTGTCGCCGCTTGACACGTGGCGCCGGATGGTGTAGTACCCATATATGCCATCAATTGTGGGAAAGAAGCACGGGAACCAGACCTATTACTACCTGGTGGAGTCGGCCCGGGTGGACGGTAAGCCGCGCATCGTCGCCCAGCAGTACTTGGGTAGCGCCGAGGAGGTTGTGGCCCGGCTCTCCGGCGCCCCCGCGGGTGCCCCAGAACGCACCCAGCACAAGAAGTTCGGTGACGTCGCCGCGGTGTGGGGGATGCTCAAACGAATGCAGGTGGTTGAGGCGATCGATGAGGTCTGCGGGTCACGGCGATCCGATGCGGCCGCTTCGGTGGGTACCTACGTGGCCCTGGCCACCATGAACCGCATCGTCGCCCCGTGCTCCAAGTTGGCGTTCGCCGACTGGTGGGCAACCACCGCCGGGCCGCGGTTCACCAGGCTACCGGTGGCCGCGATGGATCATCGCCGCATCTGGGATGCGCTGGACACCTTTGACACCGCCAAGCTCGCGGCCGCCGAACGGGCCATCAGCACCGCGATGGTCACCGAGTTCGGCCTGGACCTCTCCGGTTTGGCGTTGGACATGACGAACTTCGCGACGTTCATCGACAGCGCCAACGACCGCGCTCCCCTCGCGCAGCGCGGTCACGCGAAGCAGAAGCGTCACGACCTGCGCTTGGTGGGGCTCGCCCTGGTGGTGACGCGCGACGGCGCCATCCCCATCACCAGCCACACCTACCCCGGCAACCGCCCCGACGTCACCCAGTTCGCCGACGTCCTTGATGAACTCACCTCCCGCTACCGCAGCTTGTTCAGCGGCCCCGGCGGCGGGGCCGGTGCGGATGGCCCCGGGCAGGCGCCGACGGTGGTCTTCGACGCCGGTCAGAACAGCGCCCGGAACTTCGCCCACCTGCGCCGGGGCGGGCTGCACTACGTGGGCTCGCTGCCACCGGGTGATTTCCCCGGCCTGCTCGGCCTCCCGGCCGCCAGGTTCAACCCGGTCGACCCCGAGCGCTTCCCCGGACTCACCGCCTACGACACCCGCGCCCCCGTGTTCGGCACCGAGCAGCGGGTCATCGTGACCCACTCGGTGACCCTGCACGCCGCCCAGTCCCGCGGCTTTGACCAGACCCTCGACAAGGCCACCCGGGCACTGGCTCTGCTGGCCGCGGCCCTGGCCCGCGGCAGGACCCGCCGGGGCCGCAGGGCCGTGCTCGCCGAAGTCACGCGAATCACCTCGGCGCGCTGGGTGAAACGCGTCCTGGGCGCTGAGTTGAACGGCGAGGCGCCCGCCGAGATGCGGCTCACCTGGAGGATCGACCCCGCCGCGCGCCGCGACCTGGAGGATGAGGTCTTCGGCAAACGCCTGCTCGTCACCGACCAAGACCACTGGACCGTCGCCGATGTCGTTGCGGGTTACCGCTCCCAAAACGACGTCGAGTCCGGCTTCCGTCAGCTGAAAGACCCACACGTCGTCGGCTTCTCGCCTATGTTCCACTGGACGGAAAGCAAGATCAGGATCCACGTCTTCACCTGCGTGCTGGCCCTCGCCGTCGCCCACCTGATGCGCCGCGAAGCCCACCATGCCGGACTGGACCTTAGCGTCCGCGAGCTGCTCTTGGCCCTCGCCGGCATCGAAGAGACCGTCCTGCTCTACCCCACCGGCAACAAAGGCCGACCCCGCGCGCAGCGCATCCTCACCGACACCGACGCCACCCAGAAACGCCTCTTCGACCTCTTCCATCTCAGCACCTACGCACCCCGGCGCTGAGATGGGTGCTACGATGGGTACTACAGCCAGGCGCCCAAAAAACCGCGAAACACCAGCACTTTCGCAACTCAACAACCGGTTAGCCCGGAAACTCCCGCTAGCGCCAGGCCGAGCCCCCCTCTTCGAGGACCACGATCTGGGGCAGGATGCGCTCGAGTCCTTCCTTCCCGGGGAGCAGCCCCACCAGGGCGACCGCCTTGGGCAGGCGGAACCGGCGCCGCCCC
>JAHJSA010000068.1 GCA_018830645.1 Actinomycetota bacterium | reverse complement strand
CGGCCCCCGGTCGCGCCTCACCGCCTTCCAACCACCCCTCCGCCTCACCTCGCTTGACAGCCTCGGACGATCGCCAGTCTAGCATGCTGCCGCACTAAACCCGGGGTTGCTTCGTGCCGATGCTCCATTGATGAACCGATCCGAAGAAACCTCATTGTCCCGCTGCAGTTACCAACCGGAGCAGGGGCGGCCGTTCCAGGCGAACCATGCCCGGGCGATAACCCAATGGAGCATGCTGGCCGGTCTCCTGGCCGCATCCGTGCTCGGCGCCGGCTTGGCGCTCGGTCACCGGGATTCGATGACGACTCCGGCGCTCCTGACTCTGGCCGTCTTCTTTGTGGCCCTGGCGCCCATCGCCCGCTTCCTCGATTCGCACACGGAAACGTGGGACGGGCGCCGCGACCGCATCTTCGCGGCAGTGGTGGTGGGGCTCGACCTGAGCGCCGGCGGCCTCATGCTGTACTGGACGGGCGGACCGCACTCGATCCTCGTGCTCCTGGTGCCGTTGATCCCCTTCGCCCTGCGCATGTTCGGGTCGATCTGGCACTCCATGGCGTACGTCGCCGCCATCACCCTCGGACTTGTGCTCATGTCGGTCCTTCAAGCGCCCGGCTTGACTTCCGCCACGTTCTCCATCCACGGAACGATCGCAGAACCTCACTCCCAACTGGTCGCCTTCATCATCATGACCGTGGCGGCCGCCGCCCTCTCCGCCGCCTTCTTGGCCGAGAACATCGCGAACACGCTCGCCCGACGAGAGACGGAGGCACTCGCCTTCTCGGAGAAGATGAACCTGCGGGCCGAGAAGCTGCAACTGCTCCTCCGCATCGGCGGAGTGCTGTCGAAAGCCGCCCGCTTCGACGACGCGACAAGCCAGGCGCTCACCCACATCAACGAGCACTACGACGCCGAGGCGACCGTCCTCTACCTGAAAGACCCCACCACGGGTCTGCTGGCGCCGGTCCAGTCTGCCGGCGAAAAGGCTGTCGAACACGCTTCCGAATCGACCCTCGCCCTCTCGACTCTCGGCGGCCTCGAAGCGCGCATATGGCCGATCGAGCTTCCCGACGCACGAGGTACCAGCGCGGCGATGGTGGCCCCGCTCATCGTGGAGGACACGGGGTATGGCGCCCTGAAGGTGATCGCGCGAGCGGGACGCACTTTCAACAGCTCGAAGCTGGTGCTCCTCGAGACGATCGCCTCCGAGCTGGCCACGACCGTGCGTGCCGCCGGCGCCTACGAGCAGACCAACGCCGACCTGAGCCGAGCGACGGCCGAGCTCGCCGCTCTCAACACGTTCACCAAGACCGTGAGCTCCACCTTCGATCTGAATACCATCACCCGGAACCTGCTGGAGACCGCCAAGAGCGTGACCTTGTCGGACAGCGGCTACGTGGCTCTGCGGGCGGTCGAAGCCGACGAGGACATCTCGGTGTTCCGCAACTACGACGAGGCCACCACGAGCCGCCTTCGGGCGAAGATGTGGCTCGGGTCCTCCGGCCCTCACAGTCGCGCGCTCCGCAGCGGCAAGCCAGTGATGACGAACGATATGCACGACGAGTACGACTCACACGGCGAGCGCCCCGAGGCCCGGGCGATGCTCTGCGTGCCGATCCTGGTGGACGGCCGCGTGGGAGGCATGATCAACCTGGAGAGTCTCAATCCGAACACCTACTCTCCCACCGACGTGCAGTTCGTCGCCGCCCTCGCCGAATCTGCGGCCATCGCGGTGAAGAACGCCCGGCTGTACGCCACCGTCGAGCAGACGGCCGTACGCGACGGCCTCACGGGCCTGTACAACCACTCGTACTTCCAGGAATCCTTGGTCGAGGAACTCGACCGCGCGGAGAGGTACGCCAGAGAAGTCTCGCTGATCCTTCTCGATGTCGACGACTTCAAGCGTCACAACGACCTCTACGGCCACCAGTCGGGTGACAAGGTGTTGTGCTGGCTGGGCAAGGCCTTGCTCACGAACACGCGCCGGGCCGACACGGTGGCCAGATACGGGGGCGAGGAGTTCGCCATAATCATGTCGGACACGACTCACGAGCAGGCGGAGACCGCGGCCGAGAAGCTACGCGGTTGGATCGAGGAAGAGCAGCCCCGAGACTTGGGCGCGCCGGTGACCGTGAGCCTGGGCATCGCCACATTCCCCGCGGACGGCGGATCCGCCGCCGAACTCATCGACGTAGCGGACCGCCGGATGTATCAGGCCAAGCGCACAGGGAAGAACCGGGTGATCGCGGTCGGTTGATCGATAGCGACGGCCGAGGCGCTTTGACGACCAAACCGGTTCGACAACCGAACCGCTCGCAACGCGCGCCGACGACCGCCCGGGCTCAAGACATCCGGGCTCGGAACCCCTCAAGCAGACCGTAGCAGCCCGTGATCATCATGGAGCCGTGGATCGACGTCTCGACTTCCCGCTCCGTCACACCGGCGAATCTCGCCCGGTTCGGCCCTGTCACCAACACGTCGAGCGAACCCGGTTCCACCGCCGCCGACACGGGCAGCACGCCATGGCCTCCGTCGGCGAGCACCTGGGCCGACTCCAGCCGTCCGGCGAGGAACTCCGTTGCGTAGTTGGCCATCGAGGTCCGATCCAGCCTCCCGGTGTGGTGCTCGAACAGACCATCGATCTCGCCGTCGCGCACCACGGCCATGAGCGTGTGACCGTTGCCGTAGTTGATGACCACGCACGGCGCCCCACGGAAAAGGGCGGCGCCCAACAGCGCCGCCGGACCGGTGTCGCCAACCACCACGGGCACGGTGTCGCCAACCACCACGGGGACGGTGTCGCCGAGCCCGAGCGCGGGAGAACCCCCGAGGCCCTCTACCATGCAACGACCGGCCGCCTGCAGACGGGTGAAGTGTGCCGGGATCGATCCGAGGACGTAGAACAGGTCGGTGAGCCGCCGTGAGCTCTCCAGGCTCTCCACGAGCTTCTCGAACCGGAACACGCGGTCGCTCACGCCGGCGGGAGCCTCCCCGTGATCCTGCACCGCCACGCCCAGCCCATCGAGCGGCTCCGTCTCGCCCAAGAGGGCCAGAGCACGCATGAGATCGTCCACACGGACATCACCGGAGCGCACCACCACGGCTCCGCCCGCGGCGAGGGACTCCGCTTCGTCTTCCCCCACGAGGACCACGCCCATGGACGCGACCTCGCTCAGATCGTCACTGAAGGTGCGGGCGGCATCGGGCTCGGCGTAGAAGGCAAGGCCTTCGGCCCTATGCGCGTCCATGGCCGACGACGACGGCCCCCCGCCCATGAGGCGACCCCGCAGGACCACGGGTAGGCCGCGCCGCGTCGCGGCGCGGATCTCCGCCGCCACCACGCGGGTCGCGGAAGGCACAACGAGGTGGGTCTGGTTCTCGCCTCGGCGAGAATCGTCGTGCAGCAAGATATCGGAGGTGCCCATGCCCACGTCGACGACGAGTACCCGCACGGCCGGCCCTACCCCTCGAGATCCACCGACTCGGGGAACGTGAACACCGTCAGCGTGCGCCCACGCGCCCGTCCCACCACACAGAGGGAGACGCGCTCCGCGTGCTCGAGGGCCAGACCGGTGGGAGCACTCTTCGAGACCACCAGCGGGATCGGCGTCTTCGCGATCTTGCTCACCATCTCAGACGAGATACGCCCGGTGACAACCATGAACAGGTCTTGGAACGACGCGCCCGCCAGGAGGCGACGACCGATCGCCTTGTCGACCGCGTTGTGTCGCCCGATATCTTCCGTCATGGCGACCAGGGAGCCGGTGGTGTCGACGAGCGCCGCGGCATGGGTGCCCCGCGTCCTGCGGTACAGATCGCCTCCCCGATAGACCTCCCCCACGGCCTGACGCAAGACGGAAGCACGAACCCAGGGCTGCGCCTCGGGGGGACGCCGAGATCCGGCGGCGAAGGCATCGAGGACGTTCCCGAAGGTGAAGGCTCGACCGCAACCTGAGGTGAGCACCCGTTGCTCGAACAAGCGAGCGCCGAGGTCCACGCCGCGGGCCTGCACGCGCACTCCCTGCCCTGTCTCCTCCAAGGACTCGACCTGGTCGGCCCGGTCGATGATGCCCTCGCTGAAGAGGAACCCCACCGCCAGTGCGGGAGCGTCGCCGGGAGTGGCGAGCATGGTGATGAACTCGCGCCCGTTCAAGGTGATCGTCATGGGCTCTTCCCGGGGTACCTCGACCAAGGTCTCGGCCCACGACCCGTCTTCCCAGACGTGGGCGCTCACGGCCTCCACGGGGTCCGCCCGCAGGGCATCGCCCCGCGCCCGATCAGCCCGGACCGGTTCCCGGTTCTCGGCGGCAGCCGACGCGTCAAGCCGAGTGTCACGCGTACTGGGCCTCGCAGGCGGGGCCTGATCCTTCATGGGTCGGTCGATCGTCACGTACTCGCCACCTTGTCCGCTCAGGTCGGATGCCAACGCACCGCGCGTGGGCGCCGTGCCCCACGCACCGCACGTGGTCTCGATTCGCACGCGTCCCACAGCAAGAGAGGGCCAGCCTGGGCCTGCCCCCTCATGCGACTGGTACCTTCAAGTGTGACTCTACGCGTGCGGTGTCCCGCAGTGCGGCTTTTGCTGCACTACGGGCTCGCTGAGGTCCTGACCGCAATGCGGGCAGTTCTCGGCGTCATCGTCCACCTGCTGGCGGCAGTTCACGCATTCGGCCATCGAAGACCACCTCCTCACGACGTGTGAACGAGTATACCGCCCCCTCCGCCGCCGGTAAACGCCGCCGCGCTCACCGCAGACCGCGGCGCCGCACACGCCGCCGCGCGCGCATCCGAGCGCCGACCGCACCGCCGCGTGCGCAGCCGCGCGCGCCGATGGCGCGGCACCTCGGGCCGGGCGGGCGCCTAGAACTCGAACAACTGGTATCCCGCGAGCCGTGCGGTGAGCCAGGTGAACTGGCCTCCGATCATGAGCAGACCGTAGGCCACGAGCAGGACGCCCGAGACCACCTTGATCACGCCGAAGTGACGCTTGACCCAGGAGAAGGCACCCATCGCCCGGGCGAAGAACAGCCCGGAGAGCACGAATGGAACTGCGAGGCCCAGTGAGTAGGTCGCAAGCAGAGCGGCGCCGCCGAGGGGACTCCGGCCCGTGGCCGCCAGGGTCAGGATCGAGGCGAGGATGGGTCCGACGCATGGCGTCCACCCGATGGAGAAAGCCACGCCCGCCAACCCCGCACCCACCAATCCGCCGGGCACTCGGTAGGGAAGCAACCGGCGTTCGCGCTGGAACGCGTTCAGTGGGAGGAGCCCCGAGACCAGCACTCCCAGCACCACGAGCATCACGCCAGATGCGATCTGCAGCGTCCGTCTATGCGCCAGCAACATGTCCCCCACGAACCCCGCCCCCGCTCCCGCGAGAGTGAACACGAGCGAGAACCCAGCCACGAAGGCCAGGGTGGCGAAGAAGACGCGTCGGGTGTCCATGTGCAGGCGATCCAGCGACACTCCCGACACGAACGAGAGATAGCCGGGCAGAAGAGGTAGAACGCACGGGCTAAGGAAGCTGGCCGCGCCGGCCGCCAGAGCCAGTCCGAAGGCCGCCAGGTTCAGCTGCTCGATGCTCATCGCAACGCCGAGGTGATCTCCTCGAGTTGAGCGGCCGTGGTCTGACCCACCTTGACGCTCGCGATATTACCCTCCGGATCGATGAAGACGGCCGTAGGCACCGCCGATACCCGGTAGGCATTGGCGATAGCGCCGGGCGGGTCGAGGAGCACGGGGAGGTCGTATCCACCCTGCTGCATGAAGGCCCGCACGTCGTCTTCGGCGTCCTGGATGGCGATGATGAGGAATCCTGTGTCGTCTTTGTTCTCTCGATAGAACTTATCGAGTTCGGGCGTCTCCGCCCTGCAGGATGGTCACCAGGTGGCCCAGAAGATGAGCGCGAGCGGCTTTCCTTCGAACGTGGCGAGGGAGACCTCGGCGCCGTCCATGGTGACCCCGCTGAAGGCCGGCGCCGGCTTGCGGGAGTCGGTGGAGTCGGGCGCCGCGGTCACGCCTGACCCACTCGTGGCCGCCTGCCCGCCGCACCCGAGGACCCCGGTGAGTCCCAGCAGCAGAGCGAACGCGGCCACCAGGGCCATGCGCGAGGTCGGTCTTCTCGTCGGTCTTCTCATCGGCCTTCCTCTCATCGGCCTTCCTCTCACCGACTCCGCGGGCGAGTCGGATAGCAGCATCGTCTCACGGATTCTAGCAGACCCCCCCCGATACCCCCAGTGGTATAGGGCCGCCCCGTCGCGCCCCGTCGCGCCCCGCCGCGCCCCGCCGCGCCCCGCCGACATCAGTTCGGGATCGCGCAGAACTTGGGGCCGTCGTCGCACGATACGCTCCCGTCGAGGATCTGGATGACCCGATCGACATCGGCCGTGGAATCCGGGTTGTGCGTGACCATGACGACCGCGTGGCCTCCGTCCGCCAGGGTCCGCAGCTGATCGAGGATCTGCCGCCCCGTCGATGTATCCAGGCTACCCACCGGTTCGTCCGCGAGGATGATGGGTGGGTCGTTCACGATGGCCCGGGCGATCGCCACTCTCCCCTGCTCGCCTCCGGAGAGCTCTGAAGGAAGACGTCGCCCCTTCTGCTCGTCGATGCCCACCCGCGCGAGCACCTCCAGAGCACGCTCTCTCTTCCCACCCTCCTTCAAGATGGCGAGTGGCAGCATGACGTTCTCCAAGGCGCTGAGGTACGGCACGAGCTCGAGTTGCTGGAAGACGAAGCCGATGTACTCGCGGCGCAGGTCGGCCTGGCGCTCCTGCGAGAGGTCGTAGACGTCGATGCCGTCGATACGCAGCGAGCCCGAGGTGGGTGGGTTCATCGCGCCGAGTATGGAGAGCAGCGTGGTCTTGCCCGAGCCCGAAGGGCCCATGATAGCCGCGTACTCGCCGGCCTCCACCTCGAGAGACACCTCGTGCAGGGCGACCACCCGGCACGCGGCGTCGCCGTACTCCTTCCGAACGCCGTCGACTTCTATGAGGGCCATGTTCCCACTCCCGTCGCTCTCGTCTCCACTCGGAGCCGCGCGTCACCCCAGGGTGCGCGCGGGCGTCGTCATCACACGTACTTCAAAGCCGTCGCTGGATCCATGCGCGCGGCCCGCCACGCCGGGTATACCGCGGCCGACAACCCCACGAGGAAGGCTACCGCCACACCCGCCGCGATCAGGAGCGGATCGAAGAAGAACCCCAACTCCGACTCGCGCACCAGGCGCGGCGCCAGCGACGCCGCGCCCAGACCCCCCACGACCCCGATCACGGCCGCGGAAGAGCTCAGCATGGCCGACTCCAGGACGATGAGCGTGGCGATGTGACGCTGCTTGAAGCCCACCGCCCGGAAGATGCCGATCTCCTTCTGACGCTCCTGCACCGCGGTCAACATGGTGATCGTGACCACAAGACCGGAGATCACCACGATGAGAAGCATCACCGCCAGGCCGAAGCGCGCCAACGAGGAGTCGGCCTGGTTGTTGAACTCGATACTCTGCATGACCGAGGTTACCTCCACCCCGGGAAGGGCCCGCTCGATGTCCGCGACGAGCGCCTCGACATCGGAGGTGGAGGCCGCCGTCACCTCGATGAGGTTGATGCGGCCGCCCTCGCCGGTGAGCGAAGTCAGAGCCTCCCTGTCCACTACGACCAGGTTGTCCTCCTCGTCGCCCGTCTCCCAGAGCACGCCGGACACGGTGAAGGACCGCCCTCCCAAGTCGACCGTATCGCCACGTTCCAAGCCGAACTCGTTCCTCACATTGAGACCGAGCAGGACCTCGTCGGGGGAGTCCGGGAGGCTGCCCTCGACCCTCCACCAGAGCTTCACCTTCGCGCTCTCGGCGAGGTCTGTGCCCATGACAAGGACCGTGCGGCCCTCGAGGCTCACGGGTTCGAGCCTCACGGGGATGACTGCCGCCAACCTGCCGCCGTCGCCGAGCGCCTGGACGGCCGCCAAATCACTCTCAGCAAGATAGAGCACCTCGCCGCTGCCCGCGGCAGACACACTCACGCCGCCGTAGGAGAGGTCGAGATCGGTGCGCGGCGGGGTCACGAGGAGGTTCGAGCCATAGCGCGAGAGTCTGTCGTCCATGGTGGCGCGCAGGGAGAGTATCAGCGAGAGCACGAGCACGAACGCTGCCACGGCCACCGCGAGCCCGAAGGTGATGAGGGCCGCCTTGCCTTTCCGGCGGCGGAGGTTGCCGAAGGCGATGTGCCGAAGTTCCACGACGTCACACCCTCTTCATGGCCAGCGTGGGACTGAGAGCCGCGGCCCGTCCCGCCGGATAGAGGCTCGCCGCCAACACCACGAGCAGCGAAGCGACCAAGGCGAGGGCCAGGTCGGTGGGAGAAAGGGGCATCGTCTCGCGCACCTGGGCGACCGCCCGGGCCATGGGCGCGTGCACCACCGCGGCCACGAGCAGACCCGCCAGGCCCCCCACCAGGGCCAACGCAAGGTTCTCGAGCAGGATGATCTTGAAGATGTGCTGCCGCCGGTAGCCCACCGACCGGAAGATGCCGATCTCGCCTCGACGAGCCCGTACGGACGAGAGGGTCGATACGAGGACTATCAGGCACCCCACCAGGACCATGAGCACAGAGAGCACCAACGTGAACAGACGGAACTGGCCGATGAGGATCCTCCGCGATTCCGCCGCCTTCAAGACGGCGGACACCCGGGCATAGGGCATCTCGGCCGAGATCTGAGCGTTGATATCCTCTATGGGGCAGGTCGCGCACCATGCGGCCACCTCGAAGAAGCTCACCTCGTCGGGGCGATCCCACAGGCGCTGAGCCACGCCGAGGTCGAGGAAGAGCAGGTCGTCCTCCTGGGTGCCGGTGGGTTCCAACACGCCCGCGACCGTGAGCCGCTCACCGCGCACCTCGACGGGATCGCCGGGACCCAGGCCAAGGTGCCGCGCCGCCCGGTCGCCCAGAAGCACGTCACCGGCGCCGGATGGTGACGTCCCCACGACGGTCCACCACCTCTTCAGACTGAGCTCGGAGGCCCAGTCGACTCCCACGGTCAACACCCGCACGCCGCCGACCTCGGCCGAATCCACGAGCTTCGGAGCCACGAGATTGATGTTCTCGCCGTTCTCGATGCCCCTTATCACCGCGATGTCGTCCATGTGCAGAGGCTCCACATCGTAGGTGAGCCCGCCCACCTGCACGCCCCCGTACGACAGTGGCAGCTCCTCGCTGCGCGGCACGACCACGATGTTGGCGCCGTACTCATCGACCTTGTTCTCCAGGTCGCGCTCGGCGCTGCGGGTCACGAGGTAGAGGCTGGTGACTACCGCCACGGATGCGGCGATGACCACGAACACCAGCGCACTGCGCCAGAGGTGGCGCCGGACGTTGCGGAACGCTATCGAGGAGAGCCTCACAGGCCCGTACGTACCCTGGGGCCGCCCAGCCTACCCTGAGACCCACTCCGCCCGCGACTCATGATGATCGATCGAGACACCGAGACGCGGGTCTAGAAGGCCCTCGGCGTCCACGCCTCGAGATCGGCATTGGGGATGAACACAGTGTCGGCTATGAGTTCCGCGGCCACTTCTTCCGGAGGATACGCCATGCACCCGCCCGACAGTCCTTCAAGCGTGTCGAGGTCCCAACGAGTGAAACAGACGTCGCACACCAAGGCGTTGCCGTCGATGTGGAAGGTATCACCGCGGCACGGTTCGCAGAACGAAGTCGCCACCACCAGGTTCCCCTTCGGGGAGATGTAGCTGAGGAGCGGCAGGCCGTTCCCCCCGGTAGCCGCCTGATATCCGGCCGGCATGGGTTGGGAGCGTTCGTAGGAGAGCCCCACGATGAGGCTGTCCTTCAGAGTCTGCACGGGGAAAGAGAGGCCTTCGGCAGTCTGCTGCGCTCCATCGAACGGGACCATGGGCACCCGACCCGCCGGATACGTAACGCCGGAGTCCACGGTCGCGCCACCCACCGCCTGCGGAACCACGAAGTACTGGTACGCCGCGAAGCCGCCGAACGCGAGCCCGAGCACGATGACGCTCACCGAGATCAGCTTCCCCACGGGGAACTTGCCCGCCTCCTCGAAACGCTCCCGCTTTTCCTTCAGATCGCCCCTCGGGGCCGCCTGCTTCTTCGCCACGTCTTCATCTCCCCTGCACAGGGTGTATACGCTGCAGGCATCTTACTACAGAGCGTAGTAGATGGACAAGGCCCCGTGACTGGGCGGGTGTTACCCCTCTGGGCGCAGGAGGGTCGGGCGAGACGAGGCGGCGCGCCGGGCTACGCGATCAGTACTGAACGACGGTATCCACGCACTCCGCGTGCAGGCTCGGGTCCTCGTGCATCGTGGCAGCGCCGGTGGACGCCACCCGAGACTCATGGCACGCCGAGCAATCCGACCGCGAGGCCAACGTGACGCCGGTGAACGCCAGGGCGCTGCCGGCGAACGTGGTCACAAGCACCACGAAGACGAGGGCTATCGCGGCCAGCCGGCGCTTCGAGGTGGCGACACGGCCGTTGGAGAGGAGGCCGCGTACACGTTCGCTGACATCTCCCTCTTCGGCGAAAGACGTGGTCGCGATCTCGACCCGGCGGGAAGGCGCCGGCGGGAGCAGTGAACGTGCGAACTTAGTGAGACTGGCGGCCACCAGAAGGCCGTCGCCGGTGCGATCGCGGGCGAACTCGTCGGCCGCCCGCTCCTGCGCCTTGCGCAACCGGGCGTAGGCCATGCCCACGCCGGGCACTAGAGCGAAGGTCAGAGCGAGCGTCCGCGCCACGAGCACTATAAGGTTGTCGGCCGCTGCTACGTGGCCCTCCTCGTGCGCGAGGGCTGCACTGAGCTCGTCTGCGTCGAGGGTGGCAAGGAGACCCGAAGACACGATGACTTGAGGCCTCCAGAAGCCGATGGTGTAGGAGACGGGCGCGGGGTCGTCGACGAGGTACACCCGTCCACGCAGGCCCGACGGGACCGTACCCGGGAACTCCATCGCCGAACTCACCACGTCGAGTCGTCTACGCGTGGAGCTACTGGTCTGCCCATATATCGCGACCCCGGCGAACAGCACGAGCCCTACGATCACTCCGCCGATGAGGAAGGAGAAGGTGGACCCCGCCCAGGGCGGTAGGGGCGTCGCACAGGCTTCCTCCATATCGCACGCCAGCCCCGCCCGAGTGAGCAGGCCGTGCGGCAGATACCGCAGCAAGAGCGATACGAGCAGGGCGAGCGTAGCGCCCGCGGCGGCGAGAAGAGTGGCGAGGTAGGTGTAGGCCAGAGTGCGCGGCCGCGCACGGCCCTCGAGGAAGCGGCGGACCAACCAAGGCCCGGCCAGGATGAGCGCGTAGGTGACTGTCAGGCCGAAGGTGTCGATGATCGCCGCTCCCGGCGCTTCTCATCGATGATCGCGGCCAGCATGTCGAGATCGGCTCCATCCTCGTTCGACAGCTGCTCCACGAAGTGGGCGAGCACGGGGCGGTTCGCGCCCCCGAAGAGACCCTCCACCACACTCCGCACGACCCCGGCGCAGAACGAATCACGCGTCTCCGACGGGCTGTACAGATAGGCCCGACCCTGCTGCCGGCGGCTGAGCAGGCCCTTGTCGGCCAGCCTGCCCATCACCGTCATGACCGTGGTGTATGCGATCTCACGCCGCTCGGCGAGACATTCGTAGATCTCGCGCACCGACGAAGAGCCGCGATCCCACATGCACTCCATGATCTCGGCCTCGAGTTCGCCGAGTACCTGACGCAGCCCTTCTTGACCCGTGTTGAGATTCACCGCTCCACCCATGCGCAACCACCTCGTCTCAGCTGTGGCCGAATACTACCAGTCGTAGTAGAGCACAGCAAGAGCCCACGGACTCCCGACCGCCCGGGAAGAAGACCAGGATGGCGGGTCGTACCAGTCACTCTCCGGTGCGGAACTCCTGTTCGAGCCGGGCGATCTCTCGCCGCAGCGTGGACTGCCGACGGCCGACAGCGAGCATGTACCCACCGAGGGCCACCCAGACTACGGCGTATCCGGCGAACAGGAAACCTAGCTCATTCATGCAGGCGACTCCTAGCGCAGGTGGGATTGTTGACGCAGACGATCGATGCGCGAGCCCATGTCGAGCTGACGGACCCGCACGACGAGAAGGTAGACATACAGGAGGGAGATGGCGCCGAGCGCGAATACGAGGACGGCCTGCATCGAACTATCGAGGTTCATCCCCTCCCCCGTGACCAAGGTGGGGTGGATAGTACGCCACCACCGTATTGACATGAAGACGATCGGCACGTCGATCCACCCTACGATGCCGAACACGGCTGAGAGCCGGGCGCGCCTGTGCCCCTCGGTGATCGAGGACCGGAGCATGAGGTAGGCCACGTAAATGAACCAGAGGACCAGCGTGGTGGTGAGACGCGGGTCCCAGGTCCAGTAGGCGCCCCAAATGGGCTTGGCCCACAGCGGTCCGGTGAGAAGCGTGATCGTGGTGAAGAGCACTCCCAGCTCCGCGGAGGCCCCCGCGATCCGGTCGTAGCGTAGATCCTTCTTCACGAGGTACACGATGCTACAGATGAAGACGATGGTGAACGCGGGTCCCAACGCCACCCAGGCGCTCGGCATGTGGAAGTAGAAGATGCGCTGCACGTGGCCCATGACCGCCTCGGTAGGCGCCCAGATGATGGCGCCGTACAGCGCCACGAGTACCGAGGCGATGGCCGCCACGCCCAAAACGTCGAGCCACAGGGGGCGCTCGGCGCCGGTTGGATGAACGGCCGTCGCTGTGGTCGCGCCACCGCCGGAGGATCCTCCACCCGCGACGGCCGCCTGCGTGTCGTGCTCCACGGAACTCCCTCGAGACACGGTCGTCATCACTCCTCCACAGCGTAGTCGAACAGCATGATCGCCACTGTCAGGAAGATCACATCATAGACCACCAACAAGGCGAGCCACAGGCCGGCGCCGGCCAGCGAATCGCCGTCGAGCACGCGCCCCGAGGACTTCGCCGCGGCGAGTACCACGGGCACCATCACCGGGATGAGCAGGATCGAGAGGATCACGTCGCGCGTCTTCAGCCCCACCGATACCGCCGAGAACAGTGTGCCGACAGCGGTGAACCCGATGGTCGTGAGCACGAGGATGGCGCCTAGAGGCAGTGCCACCTGCACCAGATTCACGTTGTACAGCACCGAGAAGAACAGGAACACCACCAAGCCCATGCTCAGGGTGAAGATGAAGTTACCGAAGAACTTGCCGAGGTAGATGACGGAGCGGTCCACCGGGCAGAGCAGCAGGCCTTGCAGGCAGTCGTTCTCCTTCTCGGCTATGAAGCTGCGGTTGAGCCCGAGGATACCGGCGAAGGTGAAGGCCGCCCAGAGCACACCGGGTTTCACGAGGTTCTCTTCCCGCAGCCCCGGCTCGATGCCGAAGTTGAAGATCAAGATCACAAGGAAGCCGAAGAGCAGCATGGAGAGGACTGTCTCCCGGGTTCGGAGTTCCCCGATGATGTCCTTGCGGGCGATGACCCAAGCTTGGCTCAGGAATCCCAACGGAAGTCCTTGCCCACGTGATCGAAATAGGTCTGCTCGAAGCCGGCGCGGTCGATGGCGCCGACATTCTCCCTGAAGACGAGGCGCCCGCGCACTTGGATGGCCACCTCGTCGCACATCTCGAGACCCTGCTCGATGTTGTGGGTGGTCATCACGAGTGTGCGTTCACCGGTATGGAGCGTCTTCAGAACGTCGCGCAGCATCCTAGATGCGTGCTGATCAAGCCCCGTGTAAGGCTCATCGAGGAACATGATATCGGGGTCGTGCAGAAGTGCCCTCGCGATGGAGAGCCGCTGTTGCATGCCCCTCGAGTAGGTACGAACGAGGTCGTCGCGACGACCGCTCAGACCGACCTCTTCCAGAAGCGTCTTGATGCGGTCGCCGAGGTCGGGTACCCGGTACATGCGCCCGAAGAACGTCAGGTTCTCCCGCGCCGTCAAGTTCGGGTAGAGGTACGTGTTATGCGAGATGACTCCCACGTGCCGGCGCAGGCGGTACGCCTGGCCGGGAAGTACGCACCCCCCCACTTCAACCTCGCCCTGCGAGGGCTGGATCTGGGTGGAGAGCACCCTGATCAGGGTGGTCTTGCCGGCTCCGTTGGGTCCGAACACCGTGAGGAACCGCCCGAGCTCCAACTCCACGTCGAGCCCACGGATCGCCGGGAAGTGATCGAAGTACTTCCATAGGCCCTTCACGCGGATGGCCAAGTCCCGGCCCCCGGTCGTGTCGCCCCGGATGCCCCGGTCCCCACCCGCCTCCTCGACGACCGGTGATCTCAGGCCTCCACCTCCGCGCCACAGCCGGCGCAGAACCGGTGATCGGCAGCCACGTCACGCCCGCACTCGTCGCAGACGAGCTGGTCAGAGCCGACTGCACCGGCGCCGGTCGGTGCTTCTTCGAGATCGACGCCACACGAGGCGCAGAAGCGGGAACCCGGCGGGTTCTCGCGACCGCAGTCGGCGCAGGTGACAGTCGCTGCCGTCCTCCCGATGGTGGTCGCCTTCGCGGGCTTCGGCCGCGGAGACGCTGAGGGGCGGCTCTCCGCTTGACGCCCGGTGCTCTTGGCGCGACGCTTGGCCCCGGAGCCGACCGAAGACGGCCCCTTCTCAGCCTCCTCGATCGCCTCGAGTATCTCCAGGGCATCCTCGCGATAGCGCGCGTCGATCTCCCCGTAATCCCTGTCGGACAGCTTGCCCATCTTGAAATCGAACTCCAGTTCCTTCAGGGCGGAGTACGTTGACTCCTTCCTGCGGAGTAGATCCTCGAACTCCACGGAGAGTGGCTGCTCTTCGTCCTCGCCCGCCTGCGCGCCCTTGAGGAGCGGGTAGCCGACGAAGGCCACCACCGATAGGGCCAGAATCACCTGGATCAGCATCTCGAACACGTTCTGCATCACTCCTTCGCGCTGACGACGATCGACGCCACCCGCGGGGCGCCCCGGCGATACTCACCGCGCTTCAATCGAACTCCCGCAGCTCGTCATCGAGCCTGCGTTGTAGGCTCTCAGGAGCGAGGTCGGTCTCGCGAACCGACACCGTCTCCGTATCCGATCCATTGCGCCGCGCCCACACACCGATAAGGAAGTACACCGCTACGGCGCCGATGATGAGCGCGGCGAACGGCGCCACCCACGCCACCATGTTGAAGCCACGCTTCGTGGGAGCGGCCAGAACCTGTTCGCCATATTCGTCCACGTAGTACTGCACGAGGTCCTCCGGCGAACGGCCGGCTTCCAGCTGCTGCCCGATGTACTGCTTGGCCGGGATGCCCCAGCCGCACTCCTGGTGCGGGCACACCGTGAGCACCGAGCCGCACCCACACTGACATATGAGCTCGTCGGCCACACTCGATACCGGCGGCGCCGCGGAGGCGGGCATCGCGATGAACAATAGAGCGGCAACCGCGACCACGACGGCGCCGAGCAGCATGGCCGGCCAAGGCAAGACCGGCCGCGAGGCCACCTTGGCGGAAGCACGAACCACTCGGCGCCTGGGATGCGTGCTAGATCTCATGCAGCCTCACCTGTCTTTCATAGCGAGCCGCCAGACGTTGAGCGTCACGCTTGTCAGGCCAAATGGCGACAATACCGCCGATGACCATCACGATCCCCCCGATCCACAACCAGCTCACCAGAGGATTGATGCGAACCTCGACGTTGGCCTCGCCTGTCTCGGCTGAGTAGTCGAGTAGGGACACGTACACGTCGCGCTCCAGAGTGACGTGGCGGTCTATGCGCGTCCACGGCTGATCCTTCGCGAAGTAATACTCCTTCCGCGGAGCCACGGTCCCAAGGAACCGCCCGTTCTCGGACACCGTGAACGTGACAGTGCCAACACGCTTCTCGGTGGTGTCGTACGAGTCGAAGCTATCGTAGGTAACCTCGTACCCTCCCACCGAGATGGACTCCCCCTTTGTGATCGTGCGCGATTCCTGCTGCTTGAACGCATACGAGCCCGTGACTCCAAACAGAAACAAGATGACCCCGATGTGCACGATGTAGCCGCCGTAACGCCGCTTGTTGCGCCACGTGAGCGACAGGAGCGCCTTGGCGAGGTTCTCCCCCGACATCTCCCGCCGCACCCACGCACCGCGGGCGAACTCCATGAGTACGGTGGTGACCACGAAGGCGCAGAGAGTGAAGCTGATGATCGCGTACGTGTGGCGCATCCCGGTCACGATGAGGGCCACCAGGACCACGATCGCCACGAGACCTGGGTAGGTAACGTTCTTGCGGAGGTTGGCCAAGGTGGCGCGTCGCCAGGCGATCAGGGGGCATATGCCGGTGACGAACATGAGGACCAGGCCGATGGGAGCGATCACCTGATCGAAGAACGGCGGGCCCACCGTCACCTTGTTGCCGGTGACGGCTTCGCTGATGATCGGGAAGAGCACGCCCCAGAGCACGGTCATCGCTATGCCCACGAGGAGCAGGTTGTTGAGCAGGAAGCTCGACTCACGCGAAACGAAACTATCCAACTCGTTGCGGGATTTGAGCATGTCGAGGCGGCTGAACAGCAGGTTCAGCGAGAACACGAGGATCAGCCCCAGGAAGCCCAAGAAGAAGAAGCCCAGGCTGCTCTGGCCGAAGCTGTGAACCGAGCTCACGACGCCGGACCTGACGAGGAACGTGCCGAAGATGGTCAGCGAGAAGGTGGCCACTATGAGCACGATGTTCCACACCTTCAGCATGTCCTTCTTCTCCTGGATCATCACGGAGTGAAGGAAGGCCGTGCCGGTGACCCACGGCATGAAGGAGGCGTTCTCCACGGGATCCCACGCCCAGTATCCGCCCCAGCCAAGCGTCACGTAGGCCCACCACGCGCCCACGATGTTGCCGATCGTAAGGAATATCCAGGCGAAGACGGTCCAGCGTCGCGTAGAGCGGATCCAGAAGTCGCCGAGTCTCCGTGTTATGAGGGCGGCCATCGCGAAGGCGTACGGGATCGCGAAGCCCACGTAGCCCAGGAAAAGAGTGATGGGGTGCACGACCATGCCCGGGTTTTCCAACATGGGGTTGAGACCCGAACCGTTGGCCGGGAAGACGCCCGCCGGCACCATCGCGAAGGGGTTCGACCCGCGGGAGGTCACCATCATGAGGGAGAAGAAGAGTGCGATGGACATCAGGATCGAGATCACGTACGGCAGGATCTCCCTGTTCTTGGCGCGGTTCTGCCATACGACCACAGCCGTGAAGACGGCAAGGATCACCAGCCACAGCAGCAACGAACCGGAGTTGCCGGCCCAGAACGCAGAGAACGTGTAGAACCACGAGAGCTCGTTCGACGTGTAGTTGTAGACGTATTCGTTCGTGTAGTCGCGCGTCACGAGCGCGTAGAGGAGCGCGGCCGACGCGACCAGCGAGACCGCGCACAGTCCGTACACGCTTCTTTCGGCGGTCTTCATCCACCCCCGGCTCTTGGTGCGCACCGCGATCAACGGCGCGACCAACCCGAAGGCCGAGGTGAGAACCGCCAGCAACAGCGCCGAATAGCCGATCTGATTCATATAGGTTGATCCTCCGTGCCTTTCATGTGCCGTCGGCGTACGACGGCGTCAGCCAGCGACTCCACTTGTCCATCGTCCCGAGAATACGATGCGCCCCATGATCGAGGCGCACCCGTCCGACCGGTCACTTCCCCGCAGCCGCGCTCTCCGCACTCTCGTACTTGCTCGGGCACTTCGCCATGAGGAAGTCTGCGGCGAAGGTGCCGTCCGAAAGGTAGTCCCCTTCCACGACGACCTCCACAGGCTGGTTCGGATCGTCCACGAACGTGTCGGGCACAGCGCCCGTGTACTCGATGAACAGCGTGTTCTCCGTGGCTTCCTTGTCGTAGATCTCGAACTCGATGGGCTCGCCCACTCTGCCCTTGACAAGGGTTCCGCTGACCAGGTCGCCCGCCACGCGCACGTTCGCCGACTGGCCCTTGTCGAGCATCTCCGTGACCGTGTAGTAGTACACCATGTTCTCGCGGACCGCGAAGAAGGCCAGCGTGGCGATCGCGCCTATGATCACAACACCGCCCACCAGGAACTTCAGCTTCTTTGACTCCATGCGATTACCCCTTCCGGGAACGACAACGACCGGCCGGTGATCTCGTGAGGCACTGCGAGAATGAGGGATGGAGTGCTCAATAGAGGACCCTTTCGAGACCCACTCCACCGAGGACGCCATTGGTGAGTTTCTCAGCGAAGAGCTTGTCGGGGCATTTTACCAGAACCTCCACAGCCTCGAAGGGACCGCCGGGCTGCACGGAACCCGTGGCCACGACGTATTCGTACGACCGCAAACGCTCGGGGAACGCTCCGGTATAGACCACGTCGAGAGCAGCGCCGGACTCATCCCGTATCGTGAAGGTAGCCGTATCTCCCATTTGGGTGACGCTATCCGGCACGACCTGCCCGCCCACTCGCACGTTGGCGGCGTCGCCGGCTTCCCCGAGTTCGCCCACGGTCATGTAGAAGTCGCCGCCCACAGTCGCGTAGAGCAGCAACCAGCCCGCGGCCAACACGAGCACGATTGCACCAGCGATCATCTTCCACCCACGCCCCGAACCGCCCACCGCCACAGGCGCCACATTCGATTCCGTCACCGCGACCCGCTCCTTCGCTCGACGACCATCACATCTCGCCGTTCACGCTTCACGTCGTCCATATCTCACTTCACTACCTTCGCGGCAGCGACCAACTCGCCGAGTCCGGCCTCGGACAACGGGGCGTCTATCCCCAGCCAATAGAGGTACCCGCCCGACCGGAAGTAGTAGTGCACCTGGCCCATGCCTTCCAGCCGGTATGCCGGCACGCCCTGCATTTCAATCGGCACCGGCCGGGAAAAAGGTGAGTCTCCCTCCATGATGCGATCGGTCATGCGTACCAGCAGCTCCTCGGCGTCGATCTCACGCACCGACCTACTCACCCACAGGGTGGCACGACCTTGGCTCTCGTACTCACCCACCCACGCCGCGTCGAACCCCTCGCCGAGCGCCTTGCCGTGGAGTTCCTCCACGGAGGCGAGGCCCTGCTCTCCGCTCAACTCGGCCACGAGAGGCAGGCCGGCGAGCGCCGGCGGCAGCGGCGAACTCTCCGCGGGGGGCGCGGAACTCGGGGGCGCGGAGCTCGGCGCCGCAGCGCTCGGGGCACCCGCCGGGTGCGGATCCAACACGTTGGCCCAGAAGGACCACACCGCCATAGCGCCGACGATCGCCAAGACGATAGCGGTGACCAACGGCCGCATCTTCATACCGGCAGCCCGTCGAGGTCGCGTGCACGCACCTGATCAGCCTTGCTCGTTGCCACAGTCGGGGCAGAAGCGGTCGCGCCCACCTATCTTCTCGCCGCACTGAGTGCAGAACTTGCCTTGCCCACGAGCCGACCTGCCGTCGCCGCCTTGGACCTCGCGCACCGGCCTCGAAGGCCTCCTATTCGGGGTCGTATCTCGACTCCGGGCCACCGCTGGGCGGGGCCGGAACGCGCTGTAGCCCCCCAAACCGAGTGCGGCGATGCCAACGACCACCACGAGGAACGCAAAGGTCTTGCCGTTCGAAGAACCGGTGCTTCCGCCGGCGGCGGCCGGACTCGGTGGGGAACCATCAGAGGAAGGAGCCACCGAAGGATCAGCGTCCTGCTTGCTGTACGAGATGCCAACCGTCACCGGCTCCTCAAGAGCGGGAGACGCGATTGTCTGGAGATAATACGTGAGCCCCTTGGAGTCCCGGGTCTGCCGGGGGAAGTCGGGATTCAGAACGAACCCGCTCGATCGTGCGGGTTCCAGCACTTCGACCGTCAATTCGGCCACCGGAAAGGTGAGGCGAAGAGGCACATCGAACTCGCGCTGCGCCTGCCCGACCGGGAAGGCATCGTAGTAGTACTCGAAGAAGACCTTCCGCTGGGCCTCGACAGTATAGGTGAGGCTCTGATAGTCCCCCTGGTCGATAAGTTGGAACGGTTTGCAGGAGTGTCCATCGGAAGGGTCGACCTCGCACGCCATCGCGATGTCGGCTCCCTTCGGCACGTTGAAGGTCACGTCCACGGGAAGCTGCACCGATTCATCGAGTTCCGCCTGGTATATCACCAACACGCGGGGGTCGTCATACTCGGGCCAAATCGATACCTTCATCGATGAAGCCGACATCCCGGCGGCCAACGCTGCCGGACTGAGCAGCAGCACCAACGCCAAGGAGGTCAGTACCACAAGCGCCGCCCTCACATACCGTCTTCCGCCAGAACTACTCATGCTGGATCCCCTCGTGCCGCTGGTATCCGGTCCGTACGCCGGCATATGGATCCGCCCAACCACCAAGCTTGTGAACGCCGGCGCTTACTTCTGCGGCATCCTACTACGCTGTGTAGTAGGAATCAACTACATACCGTAGTAGGGGCGGAATCCCAGCAACCGGCCTGCCGTCCAGGCAGCCGGATTCAGCAGACCATCAGGATTCCCGCGGGTGTCCGCAGGACGGGCAGAAACGATCCTTCTTCTGGAGGCGGCTTCCGCATTGCGTGCAGAACCGTGCGGGCCCGCCCGCATCCTCACTCGAGCCCCGACCGCCGGAGGCGCGCGATTTCAATCGACCATCGGATCGCGAAGCCGGCCGACCGCCCGCACTTCCACCCGCCCGCGAAGCGGCGCCCCTGCCGGCGGGCGCAGGCTCACGGCGGCCCAACAGACGATACGCGACCATCCCCCCGATAACGAGAACGATGGCCGCGAGCATCAGCAGGAGAAGGTTGCTGTTCGTCGACTGTACCGGATCGCTGCCGGTCGAACCGGAAGAGAACGATGGATCGGCACTCGTCTTCGTGTAGGAGACCTGCACCTCGACCATCTCGCCCGCCTTGATGGCGGAGAAGTTCGTGAAGAAGTAGGTGGAGCCCTGGGAGTCGGTGGACGACTGAGATAGGGCCGGTTCTGTCGTGAAGGCGGAAGCGTCCAATGGTTGCTGCACGCCGAAGGACAGCGAACCCACGTCGGCGGGAGCCTGGAAGAGGATCGGGAACGACTTCTGACCAGGAGCGCCGACGCCTGGATCGTAGTAGTACTCGAGACGCAACACCGGGCGCTTGGGTACCGTGACGGTCACGAGGTCCATCACCTCACCGGGCACCTGCACAGGTACCCCGAGGGTGTAGTCGAAGCCGCCGGCCTCGGTGATCTCCGCCAAGCCGGCGAGCCTCGCCCCCTTCGGCACGTAGAAGCTGAAGGAGTAGGGAAACACGGTGGTAGCCGGCAGGGTGACGTCGAGAAGCACCAGCACGTCCTTGGTGTCGTACTCCGGCCAGATCTGCACCCCCATCTGCGCGGCCAACAGACCGGGGTTCACCGGTTCGTAGCCTTCGGGCGCGGGTGTGACGCCGGGTCGAGCGACCAAGGCTGTGGTCGTCACGCTGGTCGTACCGCCCGTCGTGACCGAGGTCGTTTCGTCGGTCGTGCCGGACGTGGTCGACGTGGCCGAGGTGCTCGAGGTGGTCGTGTGCTCCTCGGCTGCGACCGGCCGGGCAGCGATGAATGCGGCCAGGATCAGCGAGGCCGCCACGAGCAGTGCGATGTAGAGGACGGCGCGCCGGATCCGCGAAGTCATGCCGAAGGCCATTGAGACCACTCCTGAAGGTCGGTTTTTCCTATTGACGCGCAAGT
This sequence comes from Actinomycetota bacterium, assembly GCA_018830645.1. Classification (GTDB taxonomy): domain Bacteria; phylum Actinomycetota; class Thermoleophilia; order RBG-16-64-13; family RBG-16-64-13; genus JAHJSA01. The sequence continues at coordinate 52,187 of JAHJSA010000068.1, read as the reverse complement.
CGATGCGTCCGCGTGGAGCCCACTCTCACGCACGCCTGTGCTTGGTTTGGCTCTTCGAGCCGCCCACCTTGCGGCCGCCCGCCTTCGAGTCACTGGTAGAGGCTCGCGACGAAGGGGCGGACCGAACCCGCCGGTCTCCTGGGCGACCTCTCGCGGAGCCACCGCCGGCGGCCGCAAGGCCGGCGGTGCGCGACTCGAGCCACCACACGCCGGCGACGCCGGCCGCCATGAGGACCACGCTGATCACCTGGGCCTGCGTGAAGCCCACGAGGACTTCGTCGTTCGTGCGCACGAACTCCACGATGAACCGCTCGACGCCGGCCAAGCCCACATACGACCAGAACAAGGCGCCGGCCCGCTTGAGGCGAGGGGCGAGCACCCACAGCAGAACACCCAGGATAACGAGCGACATAAGACTCTCGTATATCTGGGTGGGATGCACCAGAAGATCCGTCGGCGGAGAGCCCAGGGGGAACGACATCGCCCAGGGCAGGCTCGTGGGGACACCGTAGTCGTCGCCGTTCAGCAGGCACCCCACCCGGCCGACGGCATAGCCGGCCGCGAGGGCGGGAGCCACCGCGTCGGCCACGAGCGCCGTGCGCGGCTTCGACAGCGCCGCTACCGCAGTGCAGGCGATGACGCCTCCGAACAACCCGCCGTACCAGATCAAGCCCGAGCCGCTGAACACCGCTTCGCGGAACTGATCGGGGTGCACGATCAGGTAGTGCAGCTTGGCGCCCACCACGCCGCCGACGATGGCGGCGATGAGCAGCGAGTACGCGAGCTCCGGGTCTATCCCCCGACGCTTGAGCTGCCACGCGACCACCGCCCCCGAGACCAGGAAGGCCAGCGACATCATCACTCCGAAGGAGTGGATGGTCACGGGGCCTATGCTGAAGAGTTCAGGATACAAGAGCGACTCTCTCGGTGAGGCCCCCGAGGCCGGTGAGGCCCCAGAGGGCCGGCTGGTCGAACCCGATCACGGGCTCGTGGTGACCGTGGTCCCCGCCGAGCCATCGGCGCCGTGCGGGCTGCCGCCCGAGGTCTCCGTCTGACCCATGAGATCGATGAACTGCTTCGCCATCTCGCCCAACTCGCTCAGCGGGTTGACCTCGACCACCTTCGCCCACGTGTCCTTCGCCTTGTCGCGCTGATCCGTCGAGAAGTAGACCACCGCGAGGTCGTAGAGGGCCACCTGCGAGTCGGGGGACTCAGCGATGACAGCTTCAAGCTTGCTCTGCGCCGCCGCGGTGTCACCGTTCACGAAGTCGACCATGGCCAGACCGGCCTTGGCGTCGGCGTTCCCTGCATCGATCGCCAGGGCTTCGTTCAACACGCGGGTCGCTTCGTCCAACCGGCTCGCCTGAAGATACGCGTCTCCGAGCGCCAGGACTGCCGTCAGGTCGGTCTTATCGGCCTCGTAGGCGGCCTCAGCTTCGGCCACGAGAGCCTCGAGAGTGGCGTCCGCGCCGGTCGTATCTGAGCCTTCCCCCAGGTCGGGATGGCCCTCGGGCACGGTAGCGTCCTCCGGGATGGGAGGCGCGGATCCAACAGTGGTTCCGCTGGTTCCGCCGGTGTTCCCGCCATCGAGGTTGGGTACCACCACGATGAGGCCGACCACGACGACGGCCGCCACGATGATGGCGACAAGGTAGTTCCTGTTCATCCGCGCGCTTCCTTTCGACCGTCCGATTTTCCGCTGTGCCGTCACTGGAGAACGTCGAAACGGGATACTACACGATGTAGTGACGAGAACCCAGTGCGTTGCTCCAGTACTCTACACTGAGTAGACTAGGTCCGCAGCGAGCAGGTTCCTCCGGCGCTCGACCCCCTTCCTTGAAAACCTCGGCCGCGTCGTCTACCATGATGCATCGTATACCCCCATGGGTATCTGACCGAGGAGCAGGGCAGGTGAGACTCGCACAGATCGACTACGCGCGCTGCGAGGCCTGTTCTCCGTGCCCGGCACGCAAGGCCTGCCGCACCAAGGCGATCGTCAAGATGGGTCTCGACGAACAGGCGATCGTCAAGCCCTCGGACTGCATGGGATGTGGCGATTGCGTCGAGGAGTGCCCGTACGAAGCCGTTTCCATGAAGGAGTCCTGACCGGTATCAGCCGGAGGGCACACCCCAAACCAGGAGTGAGATCGATGTTCAAGTTGTTCAGTCGCGAGCCGCAGGGATACGCCAACCTTTCTCCGGCCGACGTCAAGGCGCGCCTGGTTGCCGACGCACACGTGCAGCTCATCGACGTCCGCTCCCCGGGTGAGTTCTCGCAGGGCCACATCCCGAAGGCGAAGCTGATTCCGTTGAACGACCTTCCTCGCAGACACCAAGAGCTGAAGAAGAGCGGTGACATCATCCTCTACTGCCTGAGCGCAGCCCGAAGCAAACGTGGAGCGCTACTCCTGGTGGAACTCGGGTACGAGAACGTCTACAACATGGAGGGCGGCATCAGCCGCTGGCCCTTCGACGTGAAGCAGTGAGCCGCCACAGGACCGCACGCCGTACCCTCGCCGCGCTTGCGGCGGCGGCGATAGTGGGCGCAATCGCAGTACTCTCGGGATGCGCGGGCACATACACCTCGATCAGCCCGGAGACGGTGAGGGAGCGACTCGACTCGGGAGAACAGGTCTTCCTGCTCGACGTTCGAACCCAAAGCGAGTTCGACGCGGGCCACATCCCCGGCGCCGTCCTCATACCCGTGCAGCAACTCAAGTCGCGCATGGGTGAGGTGCCCGACGACCGCCCGATCATCGTGTACTGTCTCACGGCCGGCCGAAGCGCCGAGGCTGCGGCGATGCTCAGCGCGGCGGGCTACAAAGACGTGTTCGACATGGCCCAAGGCATCCAGGGGTGGAGGGGAGCCGTAGTGCGCTAGGGCGCCGCGTGCTCGGGCGCCGCCCGCGCTACGATGCGGCCGCGGCGGGCACCGGCGGCTCTTCCGAGGCGGGTGCACGTGCGCGCTCGCGCAGGTATCGGAGAGCCTGCAGGGCCGCCACCTGGCCTTCGCCCACGGCCTTCGCGATCTGGTACGGCTCGCCCGTCGCGTCCCCCGCCGCGAACACGCCGGGCAGTCCGGTCGCCATGTGCCGATCGACCGTCACGTGCCCATCTTCCACCCGGATGCCTTCGACCAAGTCGCCGGGAGCGACGCTCGGTTTGTGCACGAACACGCCGTCGACCAACAGGGGGCCGCTCTTCAACTCCACAGCCACCTTGCCGTCGCGGGAGTACAGCCGGTCGGGGCGCTCTCGCGGCAACACCTTCACGCTCTCGGGCAGGCTCGGCTCTTCGACGTACAGCGGCAGGTAGTTGACGGTGACGCCGAGTTCCTCGGCTAGAACGGAGGCTTCCTCCTCCCCGTCCGGGCTGTAGGCGATGTAGGCCACCTCCCGCCCGCCGAACAGACGGCCGTCGCAGTTGGCACAGTAGCTCACCCCTCGCCCCACCAGGGCGTCCTCACCCTCGAGATCGGTCAACCGATGCACCCCGGTGGCGAGGATCACCACCTTCGCCCGGTACATCTCACGGTCGGTGAACACGAGGAACCCGTCGTCGTCGGCCATGATCTTCGAGGCCTTCTCAAGCACGAGGGGCACCTCGAAGCGGTCGAGGTGCTCGAGGAACGCCTCGCCGAGCTGCTCTCCGGTGGCGTAGGTGAATCCCGGATAGTTGGGCACGGCGGGCGCTTTGCCCGCCTTCGAGAACGGGGACTGGGAGTCGAGCACCAGCACCGTGCGCTTACGGTTGGCGATGTTGATGGCGGCCGAGATGCCGGCGGGCCCGGCACCGACCACGACTACGTCGTAGTGAACGGATCTCTGTAGGTCTGCACTCTGCAGCTCCGCAGGCACGGGTCCCTCCGAGGGCGGCGTTTCTGTGGATGTACCCGTTCAGGGGTGTCCCGGAAACGAACCCGCCTCCATGCACGGAGGCACTCCAAACCGGAAAAGGCGAGACGCCGCCTGGGGGGGTGGCGGCGTCTCGAGAGCCGACCGCACCGGCCGGCGCCGATGGGCGCGGGCCGGTGCGTGGGTGACTATGCAGAAGGGTTACCCTCCGGCACGCTTCCAGTAGTGCCCCGTGACCATCGCCTTGGTGTACTTGAGGGGCTGAGTCAGGATCAGGTAGACGTGCACGATGCTGAACGAGATGAACACCCACGACAGGATGTAGTGCACCTGTCGCAGCGTCATCAACCCCCCGAAGGCGTTCACCACCACCGCCAGCTGCACCGGCCAGTAGAGCGCAAAGCCCACGACCGCCATGACTGCGGAGACGGCGAACAGCAGGAAGTACGTGATGATCTGCATAGGGTTGTATTTGCCGTACTCCGGCTTCGTGTCGGCCATGAACAGGTAGTACTTGATGACCGCACCGGTGCCGGCCATGTTGCGCGGCGTGGGCCCGGCCGAGTTCCACTTGCCTGTTGCGAAGAACTGGTACACGTGGAACACGCCGACGAAGAAGAACACGTACATGTCGACGAAATGCACGAATCGAGCCGTGCTCATGCTGCCGAAGACGTTGAACGCCGGGAAGTGGATCTGCAGGCCCGACAGCACGAGCAGGATCATGTTCACCAGGTGCACCCAGTGCATGAACCGCTCGATGATGTCGTGCTTCCGTATGAGCTGCAGCTTCGCCATGATCACCGGCCTACTTGACGCGGAACTTGAGGATCTTGTTGCTCTTCGGTTCAATCACGTGAACCGAGCAGGCCATTCAGGGGTCGAAGGAGTGTAAGGTCCGTAACACCTCCAAGGGGCGCTCCGGGTCTGCGACCGGCGTGCCCACCAGTGCTTGTTCCACCGGGCCTCGAACGCGACCGTCACCGGCCCGCGGCGCGAAGTTCCAGCCTGACGGCGTCACGATCTGGTAGTGCTTCACCAAACCGTCCTCCAGGGTGGCCCAGTGGGACAGCGAGCCGCGCGGGGCGTCCCAGCCACTGAAGCCGCGGCCGGTGGGGTTCTTGGGCACGGGCGTGTAGAAGTTCATGTCGCCCGCGGCCATGTTGGCCCGCAACTGCGCGATGTAGTCCAGGGTCTTGTCGCCGATGATCTTCACCTTGAGAACCCGCGCCGCGATGCGGCCGAGGTTCGAGAGGAGCACCGCCGGGTTGCCGGCCTGGCCGACGGCGGCAAGAGTGTCGTCGATGAGCTTCTTGGCGGGATGGTCCGCCGGTCCGCCGAGATAGGCTATGAGCATCTGGGCGAGCGGACCCACTTCCACGGGACCGCCCTTCAGATGCGCGCTCTTCTCCCAGGCGTAGCGACCCTCGCGGTCGATCTCGCCGATGCCTTCCTTCCCGGTGAAGTCCGGGCCGGTGATGCCCTCCCAAGGATGCAGGGCTCCTTCGTACTGAGTGTTCCAGGAACTCGTGACCCACTCGCGCACGTCGGCCTCGTGGTCCACTGGCTGCACGGTGAGGTTGCCGTCGAAGGCTCCGAAGATGCCGCCCCGCGGGAAGAGCCGCTTGTAGGGGTCGCCACCCTCGAGATCTTCGTCGATGACGCCCCAACTGAAGTAGTTGCCATGACCCTGACCGATACCCGCCTGGTCGAGGTAGAAGGGGGCGATCGCGAGGAGGTCGGGCACCAGGGTGCCGTCGATCCAAGCCTTGACCTCGCGCACCTTGGCTTCGAAGCGGTCGATCTGGTCCTGGTGCGGCACCGAGGAGAACCCGCCCGGTGGGGTCGACATATGGTAGGGGAACTTGCCACCGAACAGGGCCGAGGCCTCCGACGCGACGGCCTGCACCTTGATCGACTCGAGGTAGTGGGCGGCAAGTTGCAGATTGAGTTCGGGGTCGAGGGCGTAGGCCGGGTGATCCCAGTAGCCGCTCTCGAGGAAGCCGAGCTGCCCCGAGTCGACGAAGGCCTTGAGCCGTGTCTGCACCGCCTGCAGTTGAGGCGAGGACGCTTTGGCCGAGAGCGCGCTCACCACGTTGACGTAGTCGAGCCCGTTCAAGATGTAGAACCACAGCACGTGATCGTGCAGGAGTTGCGCACACTCAAGCAGGTTGCGCATGAGACGTCCGTTCGGCGGCGGAGAGACACCCGCCGCGTTCTCGAGCGCCATGGCGGAGTTGTGACCGTGCGGGGTGGGACACACGCCGCATACCCTGTGCGTGTAGTGCCACGCGTCCATCCAGGGACGGTTCTCCACGATCATCTCGAGGCCGCGGAACATGGTGCTCGAAGCCCACGCGTCGACGACCTTGCCGTTCTCAATCTCGACTTCCACCCGCAGGTGGCCCTCTATGCGTGTGACCGGATCGATGACGACCTTGGCCATCTACTCCTCCTTCTCTTCCGCGACCGTGCCGTCGGAGTTCCTGCCGATACGGCCCTTCATCGCGCTGACGGCCAGATGGGCGGCGATGGCACCGCCGGTCGCCGCGGCCAACCCGATGCCCACGCTGTCGGCGCCTACACGGATCCCGCCGAAGCCCGGCACAGCCACCCCGGGCATGGGGGCGTAGAAGTCCGTTAATTCATCCCAGAAGTCTTTCTCACTGCAGCCGATGCATTGACCGGTACCTATGCACCAGTTGGCCTTGTTGTTCCAGAGGACGGTGGCGCAATCGGAGTAGGCCTGCGGCCCGCGGCACCCCATCTTGTAGAGACAGTACCGTTCGAACTCCTCGGGGCTGCCCAGCACCTCCACGAACCGCCCCTCGTCAAAATGGGCGCGCCGAGGACATTCGTCGTGCACCTTGCGACCGAAGAAGATCTTGGGCCGCCGGTACTGGTCGACCTCGGGCAGCTTCCCGTAGGTGAGGAAGTAGCTCACAGTGCTGGTGACGTGGATAGGGTTGACCGGGCACGTAGGCAACTGCACCAGCTTGCCCGTGTCGATGCCCTCCTGCTCCATGAACGCCAGCATGCCCATGGCCCCGGTGGGGTTGGGGTGGGCGGCCTGCACGTTGCCGAACGAGGCGCAGTTGCCCACAGCGATCACGAGTGCGGCATCGGTGAGCGCCTCACGCGCTATGTCGATCGAAGTGCGGCCGGCGATGGTCATGGCGCTCGGGATCTTGGTGGCCACCGAACCCTCGACCACCAGCACGTAGGCGCCCTTGTTGTCGGCCATCGATTGCTTGAGCTTCGCCTCCGCCTGATGCCCGGCACCGGCCATGAGCGCCTCGTTGTACTCGAGGCTGATCATGTCGAGGACTATGTTCAGGAAGTCGGGATAGCGGCTCTTCGAGAGGGACTCGGTACAGCCCAGGCATTCCTGGAAATCAAGCCATATGACCGGCGGCCTCTTCGCGGCATGTTCCAAGGCCTTGGCTATGTCGGGGACGGCCGCCCGGCCCAATCCCATGGCCGCCGCCAAGCCGCCGCAGACCTTGAGGAAGTCGCGCCGGGTGAGGCCGCGCGCGGCAAGGATGTCGATCACGACGCTCCCCCCCTGAACATGGCCCGTACGAAGGCGACCACAGATGAACCCGCGGCGCTGCCGTACAAGGATTTGAAGAACTCCAAGCGGGTGATTCCCAAAGCGTGACCTCCCTCTTCGCCCGACTCCGAAACGAAGCAAGCGCGGGAGTACACAACCGTGAAGATCGTGGAGATTGGCCGGCAACGCCCCCCGCGCCTAGCCTTGGAGGATTGTAGGGCCCGCAGGCCTCACGAGATAGAGCCGGTCGGCGAATGTGCGGGTTACCACGCACGAACGGTCCCCATAGGTCGACGAGCGGTCCTGACTCGCCGAGTAGACGAGCGGTCCTCACTCGCCGAGTGATCCTGGCTCGCCGGCGCACGTTGACGCTCCCGCGCGGAGCGGGGGGTCGGCGACTCAAGAATCGAAGCGGGAGAGCTCCTCGTCGAGGCGGGAATGGAGGGGGTTCGGCTCCGCGGATGCGCCCCGTTCGCCTGCCGTAACCATCACTGGTAGGACCTCGATACGGTCGCCACGCCATCTCAGCGCGAGCAGCACAATGACCACGACCCCGAGCGCGATGAGGAGAGTCGGGAGCGCGTAGGCGAGCAGGTTGAAGCCGGACGCCCGGGGAGCCGCCAGGATCTCCTCGCCGTACTGCGCGACTATGGTGTCGAGGACCTCGTCCTCGCCCATGCCCTGAGCCACGAGCAGGCGCACCTGCGCCTTGAGCTGCTCGGCCGCCTCGCTGTCGTGCACGGCGATGGTTTGGGTCCAGCAACACGGAGAGATGAGCTTGCCGTCGAGGTCGGACGCGAGCGACTCCTGTTGCGGAGTCAGTCCTGCCGCGGATACGGGCGAGGCGGCGCCGAGAGAGAGCACCAGCGCCAACGACGCGATGACTCCGCTGAACAACACACCACTCAACTTCGCCACCTCCACAACGTCCGGCTTGGCCCGTGTGGGCCGAGTAGAAAGAGCCGGGGGCCCCACGGGCCCCCATCATTCAGTGCGCTCAGCCGAAGCCGGCATGCGAACAGCCGGAGGGCGGCGCCGAGGCGCACGCGACCGAGTCGCGGGCTCCCATGGAGCCCATCATGAACCCGGTGAACAGCTGCTCGACCTCCGAGCCGCCGCAGTCCGGGCACACGCGGTGCTGGTCTTTCAAGAAGCCCTGCACGAACACTTCGAACTGCCGGCCGCACCCGGAGCACTTAAGGTCATACGAAGCCATGTCTACAGTACCCCCAAGGCCTTGAACTCGTTGACGATCCACGCGAACGAGAGAGCCGCCGGCGATTTCACCGTGTCGCCCACCAGGACGAGCGGGACGCCGCGACCGAGCTCCACCGCCTCCGCTAAGGCAGGATACTCCTTCATGGCGGGACTATCGACATCGATGTAGCCCTCGTTGACGTGGTCGCCGTAGTCTTGCTGCAGGTAGCGATTGATATAGCCGACCGTCTCTTCCAGAGACAGAGGAGGCGCTCAGCCACCTCCGCGGCACGCGTCGAACATGCGCGAGCCTACTACGATCATCTCACCCGTCTTGACGGTATTCATCATCTATTGACCTCCTCGGACCTCTCAGGCGAGGCCGAACTCGCGCTCGTAGTCCTTCTGGCTGCGCGCGCCGATAAGCTGCTGCTTGACCTTCCCACCTTCGAACAGAATCACGGTCGGGATGCTCATTATGCCGAACTTGGCGGCGAGCTCCTGGTTCTCGTCAACATTGACCTTGACGACTTTCGCCTTGCCTGCGTGGTCGGCCGCGATCTTCTCGAGCACCGGCCCGACCATCTTGCACGGCCCGCACCACGGAGCCCAGAAATCCACTATCACCGAGCCGTCAGCTGCCAGTACGGTGGTGTCGAACGATTCGGCATTCAGATCCTCGACCATATCACTGCCCATGTCTCTCAACCTCTCCTTCTCTCGTTGCGTCCGGACGACCCCTCCCCTGCTGTACACCGCGATGCGAAGGTGACCAGAGGTGATTCGATGCCCGACATCTCGGACCTCGCCCTCGTACGGGGCTTCTGGTCCGACGTATACCCATAGGGGTATCTTAGCAAGCGGGCCGACCGCAGACAAGGAGCCCCCTTGGTCCACGTGGGGACTCCCCGATGCGACGCACTCACTCTACCCTTGTTTCCGACGACCGTAACACGGCCTTTCGACGCCGGGCCGAGCGTCCCGAAGCAGGGCGACTCCTGGTTCGCGACCGTCGGACCCGTGGTTCGAGACTGTGGTTCGGTATACTGCCGGCGTGACCGCCGAGCCCATGCAATCCAAGCCCCGGGGATCCGCCTCAACTCCCGACCAGTCGCCCGATCCCACACGCGTGGCACGTACGGGGGTCGTGGGCCTGTGGCGGAGGCTCTCGCACCGGGTGGTGAGCACTTCGTGGATCGTGTGGACGCTCGTCGCGATCAACCTGCTCAGTGCGGTCTCAGGGTACATCTACTGGTATGGTCCGGACATCTTGGCCGCACCGCTCTACCTGTGGCCGTTCGTGCCCGACAGCCCGCTCTCCGCCACCCTCTGGGCGTTCGCCCTACTCGCCTTCCACTACGGTAGACGCTGGGAGTTCCTCGGGTTGTTGGCCGTCACCGGGTGCGTCAAGTACGGGCTGTGGACCGATTGGGTGTGGTTCACCAACGCGCTCTCGGGTGGACGCTACTCGATCGAAGCCGTCGTCCTCAGCGCGAACCACTTCGGCATGGTGCTGGAAGGGCTCCTGCTGGTGCCCCTCCTTCGCCCACGGCTCCACCACGCTCTGCTCGTGGCGGTGTGGTACGGCATCAACGACCTCGTGGACTACGGGTTCGGCAGCCACCCACGCGTGCCCAACCCGGAGGACATCGGGCTCATCACCGCGTTCGCGATCGGCTCGACCGTCATCCTCGTGCTGTGGTGGTTCGTGCGCGCCCACCGGGGTGAGACCACCGCATCCGGGTGACCCTCCGCAGGCATCAGTCGGTGACAGGGTAGCCTTCCTCATCGAGGCGCGCGAGCACCTCGGACTCCGGCGTGACGGACTCGTCGAAGTCGACGTCCACTGACTTCCGATCGATGTCCACGAGCACTCGTGAAACGCCCTTCATCGGGCCAAGCGCCCCCTCGATGGCGCGTTTGCAGTGCTCACAGCTGACGTCGGGGACGGAGTAGGTCTTCGCGATCATGGGTGAACCTCTTTTCGCAACGTCGGGAGTCGACAACACACGGTGCCCCGCTTACTTCGCGGACGTGCGCTTACTTCGCGGAAGTCAATACTGTATAGTACCCGATACCCCCCAGCCCTATGCGGCCAGGGCGATCGAGGCCGGATCGAACGTGCTCCGGCCGGCTCGATAGGCATGCGGAAAGCGAGCGGGACGTGGCATCCTACATCGACGACAAACCGAAGCTACTGGCGCGCCTACGGCGGATCGAGGGCCAAGTGCGAGGGCTCCAGAGGATGATCGACGAAGAGAAGTACTGCGTCGATGTACTCACGCAGATCTCCTCTGTCATCGCCGCGCTGCAGGGAGTCGGGCTGATCGTGCTTGAGGATCACGTCCAGGGGTGCGTGAAGGACGCGATCACGAGGGGTGAGAACGCGGACGAGGCGGTCGCCGAGCTGATCGAAATACTCCAACGCTTCGTGAAGACGGGGCCGGTAGCGCGGCACGACGTAGAACCCGCTTGACGAGCGAGTCCGCTTAGCAAGCGAGTCCGCTTGACGAGCGCCCTCACACCGCGAGGCTAGCCCTCGGTACGCCCGCCCCCCCGGTTCCTCTCCTCAGGGTCGGCGATCCTCACGAGAAGACGCTCCGCGGCTGCCAACCCCACCGAGACGCGGACTCCCTCCACCAAGGCATCCACCGGGCCCTCGAGCGGAGCATAGCCCAGCACGTCGATCTCGGCCCCGGGCACCAACCCCAGCCCCTCCACATACGTGAGGAGCTCCTCGTCTTCGGCCTCGACACACCTGAGCACGGCCCGAGACCCCACGGGGGTGTCGCTGAGGCGCACGAGGTCGTCTCCTTCGGTGCCCATGCCCGGGATGGGGTTCCCGTGCGGGCACGTCGAGGGGTAGTCGAGCACGTGTGCCAGCCTCGCCTCGACCGCGGGAGAGATCACGTGCTCGAACTTGCACGCCTCCTCATGCGCTTGAGACCATGGCATGCCCAGGATGTCGGTGAGCAGCCGCTCGGAGAGCCGGTGGCGCCTGATGAGCACCTCGGCCGCCTCTCGCCCGGTGTCGGTAAGCACGATCTCTTTGTCTGCCTCGGTGATCACGAGTTCGGCCTTGCGCAGGCGGCGCACCATCTCGGTGACTGTGGGAGCCGACACACCGAGGTCTTCGGCCAGCCTCGCGGCGATCACCCTGCCTCCGCGGAGGTTGAGCTTATAGATGGACTCGAGGTACTCCTCGATGGCCTGGGTGGGCACGGGTCGACTTCCTCCTCGGGGGCGACCCACGATGGCGACACGTGGGGCAGGCGACACCGATGGTCCATGAAAGTATATCAGCGGAGTATTGACAGCTGCATCAGACAGAAAGCGCCGCATGGATTGCACTCAAGGTCGTGATGTTTTCGTCCGATATGAACGAAATCAGGAGGGCGCCGTCACGCGGCGAGGGGCCCGGAAGACAGTTCAGGTACCAATAGGGGGGCACATGGAAGCGCAGAAGCATCATCCCGTTGTTGCGATCGAGACCGCCGTGCCGAGGTCCTTCGGTTTCGTGATGTTGAGCGTCACCGTGGCAGCGGTCGTACTGCTCGTACTCGCCATGTGGGTCTACGCGGTCTGACGACCCGTCCAACGCGCGGCCGGGACGGCTGCGCGCGAAGCGACTCTTGGAGGGCGGCCCAACGGGGCCGCCCTCGCTCGTGGCGGGGAGCGCCGCACAAGTGCGGAGCCCCCGCCCTCAGGATCCCTGACGCGCACAATCACGATGCGGACACGGACAAGGTAGACTAGGGAGCAGACAGTCGCCCGGTGCGGGCGGCCACGCGCGGTCACGCGCGGCCACTCGAGCGTTCCAAGGAGGCCACCATAGCCCCCACAGGCGGATTCGACGAAAAGCCCTCCAACGGGCCGAGGACTCCCAAGACCGGCTCCGAAGCGCTCGACATGCTGTTGCGCTGGATCAACGAGCGAGGGCGGGGCCAAGGGGGAAGCGGGACCCAGGGAGGCGGCAAGAAGACAGGCCGCAGGGGGCCGAGAAGCAGGCTTCCCATGGTGCTCGCGTTCGCAGTGCCGGGCTTCTTGCTGCTCGTGATCCTCGCGGTGACGTTCTACACCGAGCTGCTCTGGTACCGTGAGGTCGCCTTCGAGGAGGTGTTCTTCACCCGCATCTGGGCTCGCGTCGCCCTGGGCGCCGTTGGATGGGTCACGTTCGTGGCGATCTTCTTCTCGAACCTCTACTTGGCCCGCCGCCTCTCCCCGCGCATCCGTCTCTCTGGCGTACAGGGCCGCGACGACGTGCTCGAGCTCATCCCCACGCAGGATCGCTCCGTGACGAAGGTGATCCTTGCGGCCTCCCTGGCGCTCGGCTTCTTCTTCGCCGTGGGAGCGGGTGGCCTGTGGCAAGAGACCCTCATGTTCCTCAACCGGACGCCCTTCGACTACACCGATCCCGTGTTCGGCAAGGACGCCTCGTTCTTCGTGTTCACGTTGCCCTTACTGGAGCGCGCGCTCGCCTTCCTGAGCTTCGCACTCTTCCTCACTCTGGCGGGCACCATAGGCGTCTACGTATTCGATCGGGCCGTCGTAGCCGACGAGAAGCGAGGGTTCAGCCTCGCGCCGCACGTCAAGGGACACCTGTCGTCCCTGGCGGCGATAGCCCTCCTCCTCAAAGCGGCGGACTACGCCCTGTCGGCGTGGTCGCTGGTCCTCTCCCCTCGCGGGGTCGTGTTCGGAGCCAGCTATACCGACGTGATCGCCGATTTGCCGGTCCTCAGGATCCTGGCTATCGTCTCGGTGATCGCCGCCGCGATCCTCCTGGTGAACATCCACTATCGGGGTTGGAGACTCCCCATCGCTGCGGTCGGTCTTCTGGTTGCGGTCTGGTTGTTGGCGGGCCAGGTGTATCCGGCGGTCATCCAGCAGTGGCGGGTGTCGCCGAACGAACTCGAGGCGGAGACTCCCTACATCGCGGAGAACATCAAGGCGACGAGGTGGGCGTTCGACTTGGACGGCGTTGAGACCCTGCCCTTCCCGGCTCAACAACAGTTGACGATGGAGGACATCGAGAACAACTCCAACACCATCGATAACATCCGTCTCTGGGATCCACGGCCGCTCCTCGACGCCTACAAGCAGCTCCAGGAACTGCGCCCCTACTACGGGTTCCGCGATGTCGACATCGACAGATACGAGGTGGACGGCGTGTACCGGCAGGTCACGCTGGCGGCGCGCGAGTTCGAGGTGACGAAGCTCGACGCTCGTGCCCGCACCTGGGTGAACGAGCACCTCACGTACACGCATGGCTACGGCGCGGTGGTGAGCCGAGTCAACGGAGCCACCCGCGAGGGGCTTCCCGACTTCTTCGTGCAGGACATCCCACCCCAAAGCCGCTACCCAGACCTCACGATCACACGACCGGGCATCTACTACGGCGAGGCGGGCAACGAGTACGTGCTCGTGGGGACGACGGCCAAGGAATTCGACTACGGACGCGGTGACGACAACGTGTTCACCGAGTACGACGGCAAGGGCGGCGTCGGCGTAGGCACGTTTTGGCGCCGTGCGGCCTTCAGCATCCGCATGGGCACGCTGAAACTCCTGCTCAGCGAGCAGTTCACCACTGAATCGAAGATTCTGTTCAAGCGTACCATCACCGAGCGGGTGCGCGCGATAGCGCCGTTCCTCGGTTTCGATCGCGACCCCTACATGGTAATCAGAGACGACGGGACCCTGGTATGGATCTGGGACGCGTATACGTCAACAGACCGCTTCCCCTACTCCCAGCCCCACGGCTCGCTGAACTACCTGCGGAACTCGGTCAAGGTGGTCGTGGACGCCTACGACGGCACGGTGACCTTCTACCAGATCGATCCCGACGACGCCATCGCCAAGACGTTGAGCCGGGTGTACCCCGAACTCTTCACCCCCGGCGACCAGATGCCCGAAGACCTGCGAAGGCACCTGCGCTACCCGGAAGACCTCTTCACCATCCAGACCGCCGTGCTGGGCGTCTACCACATGCAAGACCCGCAGGTGTTCTACAACAAGGAAGACGTGTGGATGATCCCCACCGAGCTGTACGCGGGCCAGCAGATCTCCATGGTGCCGTACTACGTGATCATGGCGCTCCCCGGCGAAGAGAAGGAGGAGTTCCTCCTGCTCCAACCGTTCACCCCGGCCAACAAGGAGAACATGATCTCCTGGGTGGCCGCCAGGATGGACGGCGACGCGTACGGGGACCTCGTGGTCTTCGAGTTCCCCAAGGACCGGATCTTCTACGGACCGGCCCAGATTGAAAAGCGCATCTCGAACGACCCGCGCATCTCGGAGCAACTCACCCTGTGGGATCAGGCGGGCAGCCAGGTGATCAGGGGCAACCTGCTCGTGGTGCCGGTGGAGGACTCGCTCCTCTACGTGGAGCCCATGTACCTGCAGGCCTCGGGCGACAACCCGATCCCCGAACTCACCCGCGTGATCGTGAGCTACGAGAACCGCATGGTGATGAACGAGACCCTGGCCGGCGGCCTCGCCGAACTCTTCGGAGGCACCGGCGCCACGACCACCACCATAGCGGGCACCACCACCACGGTGCCCGGCGGGACGACGACCACCACCACGCCGCCGGCGACCGGAGCGACGACGACCACCATCCCAAGCACGACGCCAGATCCGGGGACGGCGCTACCCACCGACCCAGCTGAGCTCGCGGCGCTCGCGCAGCGGTACTACGAGGCCGCCCTCGCCGCGCAACGCGGCGGAGACTGGGCCGAGTACGGACGCATGATCGAGGAACTGGGCCGAGTGCTCAGCGCCCTCGAGGGCAACGCGACCGTGCCGCAGTAGGAACGGGAACCTCGTGAGACGGCGATGGCGCCCGAGCGGGCGCCATCGCCGCAACAACCGTAGAGCGCCACACGACAGGCCCGCCTGACCCCGGCCCCCCGGCCCGCCCGCTACAGGCCTTCCGGGACCACCGTCGACTCGGAGCCTTCGAGGGTGGCCAGAGCTTTCGACCCGCCGGTGGGCTCGAGAGTCACGCGAGTCGTGCCCCACGCCAGCTCACCTTCGGCGCCGACTACCGGCTCGATGAGATCGCCTACGCTCACCCCTCGCCCCGCCGCGTAGCGGCCGTACGCACGATGACCCCCGCCCAGGGGCATCGCGACGACGTCGGGCCCGATGCCCCGGTACACGTAGACGGGCGCCTCGACCGATCCCACCGACGATGTCACCTTGACCATGTCGCCGGTGGAGACACCCAGCCGCTCGGCCGAGGAAGGCGCGATCTCGACCCAGGTGTCCCACATCACCGAGGTCATGGGGTCGGGCGTCTCGTGCAGCCAGGGTTGGTTCGCGTGACGGCCATCTCCGAGCGTGAGAGACACGTACGGTCTCAGTAGGAACCGACTCCCGTCCTCGACGGGGTCTTCCCCCACGTCCGCGGCCGCGGACGTGGCCAACCCCGGCCTCAGGGCCCGCGGCGCCGGGGGATCCGCGTCGGGCTGCGTGGCCCACCAACCGCCGTATTGTTGCCAACGCATCCAGAAGGCTTCGGGATCCCCGGAGGTTATGGAGGCGTCGGTCCGTTCGCGTAGGCCGTCCACGACGTCCTTCAAGCATGCCACCTCGTTCTCCCACGGCAGTGCCTCGGCGACCCGACCGCCCACGCCCTTGGCGGCCGCGAGGAGCACGTCCACGGGCGAGCGGGTGTCGTGCAGCTGCCGCACCACCGGCTGTTGAGCACCCACGATAGCCAACCCCGGGCCGGGCTGAGGCACGTGGTACCCCCAGGTCTCGAGGTACGTGGGCGCGGGGAGACAGAGATGCGCCAGCGTCTCACCGGTGTCGGTGGGGAACGGCGAGAAGTCCACGATCAGGCCCACGTTGGCGGCGGCCTCGGAGAACCCCGACGAAGCAGGGAGATCGTGCACGGGATCGCCGTCGAGAACCAGGAGCACGTCCACAGAGCCGGACCGCATGTCCTCGATAGCTTGGCGTACCTCGGCGAACGAGGAGACGGTCTCGGTGGCGAGGATCGAGTCGGCGGGCTTGGCCGACGACGCGCCCAGGGTGCTCTCGTGCGCCCCCACCAGTAGGTTGAGCGCCATGACGGTGCGCACGGCGTCGGCCCCGTTCTGGGCGGCTCCAAGGCCGCCGCCGGGGATCGCCAGAGGAGCCTGCGAGACCCCGAAGATACGGGCGAGGCGCACCAGCCGCTCGAAGGAGAGCCCGAGGTCGGCGGCGAGGCCGCGTGCATCCACATCCTGGAACACCGCGTCCACACCCGCCGGCCGCGAGCCGGCCGCGAGCCCCTCGTCGAGGATCACCCGTCCCAGGCAGAGCGCCACATGCGCCTCACGCCCGCCCGGAACCGCCAACCACTCGTCGGCGCTGACACCTGTAGCCGAGAGTCGCGGCTCCACCTGAGCGAGGTACCCGCGGGTGACGCCCCGGCCGCGCCGCATCTCGCCGTAGGCCCTGCCGAAGTACACCGGCGAGAGCCACGTGCCGAAGAGGTCGGCGGAGAACGAGACCGCGACCTCGGCTGAGGCCAGATCGAAGAACGGCAGCCCTGTCGCCGACGAGCCGTACATCTCGCGGGAGACCGCGTCCAGAATCCCCGCGCCGTCGAGCGCCCGGTGTAGGTTCCAGACAAGGGGCCGAGCGCCGTTCTCCGAGGATCCGACACCCGGGACGCCGCCGTCGAGCCCGGCAAGGAGACGCGCCGCCACGCCGTAGGTGTGGTCGGGAAGCTGGCCACCGTACACCCGCACCGCCCCGGACCCCGAGCCGGAAGCCGCCGCGCTCAGCGCCTCGGTCAGGCGGCCGAGCCCTTCTTCCCATGTGATCGACTGGAAGCCGCCGGCCGCGCCCGCGCGCGCCTGCGGACCGACGAGCCGATCGGGGTTGTAGAGGGCCTGCAGCCCGGCCTGTCCGCGCGCGCAGAGCTTTCCTTGGTTCAGGGGGTGGCGAGGGTTGCCCTCGAGCTTGTGGGCGCGGCCTCCCATAGTGGCCACCAGGATGCCGCACCCGGCGGGACACTGCCGGCACAGGCTGGCGTAGTGCGTGAAGACGCCGGCCAGCTCTTCCTCCGGAGAACGAAGGAACGGCACCAGCCTCTCTTCGGCGCGGTCGCCCCCGCATCCACTCAGGGCCAGGGCAGCGGAGAGCACACCGGCTTTCTTGAAGAAGTCCCTTCTGCTCATCTCCGTGAACACGCCGTCTCCCTCGTCTCTTCGCCTACTTGTGGCAGATCTGGCAGTCGATCAGCCGCTGACTGTCGGCCTGCTGCTTGTGACACCCGAGACAGAAGCCCATGGTGTGGCGCACGGCCCGCTTGGCGAGCGTCATGGAACCCACGTCGCCATGGCACGTGGCACAGTCGACGCCGGCCACTGCCACGTGTGGCTGATGGCTGAAGAACACGAAATCGGGGAGGTTGTAGACCCGCGCCCACGACACGACCCTGCCTTCGTCGAAGGCGTCGAGCACCGCCTGGGTGTCGGGCGTTTGCGTGGATATCCAGCGGTGGCACCCCACGCACAACTCAAGGGCCGGAACGTCGGCGGCTGGGCCACGAGCAGCCGCACTGTGACAGAAGAGACAGGCGACCTCCTTGGCCACGTGTGCCTTGTGAGAGAAGGGGATGGTCTCAGCGGGTCCGCCCGTCTCGGCGGCCCCCGACGGCGAAGGCTCCTGCCAGATGCGCAGAAGATCGACCAGCGCGGAGATCTCGTCGGCCGACAGACGCCCGCGCCAGTTTGGCATCGCCGTTCCCGCCACCCCGTTCTCGATGATCCCGCGCACCACGTCGTCACTGGAGCCGACGACGAATGGGCTCGGCTTCAAACGTGGGCCAAGACCACCCGACCCGTCGACCCCGTGGCAGCCCAGGCAGTTGGCACTGTAGACCTTCTGTCCCAGCGCCCTCGCCGCCACCCCGCCGCCCGATGTGGTCGTGGTCGCGCCCACGATCGTGGTGCTGGTCGTGGGGACCGTTGTGCCGGTCGTCTCGGTGGTGGTCGTGGTGGCGCCCGGGAGCGTGGTCGTGGTCTCCCGGAGCCGGCCCGTGGGATCCTCGAGCGCCGACGATCCCCGCTCTTGGAGCTGTATCAGCAACGCTGCCAGATCGTCGAGGTCTTGCTCGGACAGGCGGCCCCCGAAAGAAGGCATGCCGACCGAGGGCCGTCCGGCCCGGAGTAGAGACTTGATCTCGCCGAGAGAGGCCTCGCTCAGAAGGGTCGACGGATGGAGCGAAGAGCCCAGGGCTCCCTGACCGGAAGGTCCATGACATGACGCACACTGCACCCCGAACAGCTGGGCACCACGCAAGATGGCCGACTCCGCCGCGGGCGGAGACCCACCATCGCCCTGTTCGCGCAGGTAGTTGACCAGGTGCCAGCGCTCCTCCACCGACAACCTGGAAGCCAGCGCCGGCATGCGCCCGAAGCCCTTGGTCACCGCGAGGAACATGTCGCCGTCGATCAGCGAGTCGATTTGATCGGCCAGGTTCGGCGGCGGCGGAGCGAAGAGTTCGCCTACCATGCCCGGTTGCCCGCCCGGAGCGACCTCGCCGTGGCACGGCAGACAGAAGATGCCGTAGCTGCGGCCGCCGCGCTCGACCGACTCGGCGGTGCGCGTGACCGGGTTGGCCGGCGACCCGAGGCCGGGCATGACGTCAGGCCCCTGGAAGGGCACGGCTTCGTCGGGAGCCGACCCGCGCGGAGGTTCCACATAGCCGACATTCGGTTGCCGGCCCATCTCGTTCCCCACGTCGACCCAGCACCCGGTGAACAGCTGGGCCACCAGCACGACCAGCACCGCCAAGACGACGACAGCGAGCAAACCGATCAGGATGCGGCGCTGCCGCCGCGAGCCGCCGGCGGCTTCCGAACCCGGCACACCCGCTCGCTCGGGCACTCCGGCGTCGGGCGCCGCGTGGGACACACCCGCCTCATGCACTCCAGCATCGGGCGCCGCGGATGTCTCGATGCGCGTGGTCTCGTCGCTCATGTGGTCTCACTCTGGTCGGGCAGAGGTTCCGCGCCATGCGACTCGAGCGCCGACCGCACACGTGAGGGGACGAGGTCGGGCGGCAGATCGACCACCACGAAGATCTCCCCCACGCTCACTCCCTCGAAGTAAGGCCTGCGCGGGCCCCGCCCGCGCGTCTCGAGAAAGAACCCGAGAGCGGTAGCCACGACGATGCCGAACATGGTGAGTTCGTAGATGATGATGAAGTTCGGTGGCGCGACGCGCGCAGCCTCGCCGCCCACGAGCAGAGGGTACAGGAACAGGGTGCCGACCGAGAAGAACACACCCGTGAGCAGGCCGATGACGAGGCCGGCGGCGGTCCACCGCAGCACCTTCGTGGCCCGCATCCGGCCGCCGAGCACGCTCTCAGGCAGGGGCAGGTCGGAGAGCACCTCGATGCGTTCGCGCGGTACTCCCGCCTCGCGCAGGGCCTTCAGCGCGGAGGCCACGCCTTGCTCCCCATCGACCCGGGCGGAGACGAACCCGTTCCCCTTCACGATGCGCCTCCTCGGCCGCCGATCGCCGTTGCTCCCGTCACCGCCGTTGCTCCCGTCACCGCCGTTGCTCCCGTCACCGCCGGGACACCCATAGTGAGGGGCGGCACGTCGCTCTCGGCCTCGATGAGACCCTCGCGACGCCACCGGTCGACCCGCCAGCTCTCCTTGACCTCCCAGAGGGAGATCAGCGGCAGCGCCTTCGAGAACAAGACGTAGAGCAGCGCGAAGGCGGCGAAGGTCGCCGTGGCTATGGCGATCTCGGGCCATTGGGGAGTGTAAGAACCCCAATTGTACGAGAGCGAGTTGATCCCGGGTGACGTGACGATGAGGAAGCGCTCGATCCACATGCCCACGTTCACCAGTAGGCTGATGACCAGCATGGCGGTCATCGACGTGCGCACTCTGCGGAACCACAGAAGGATGAACGGGATGAGCACGTTCACCACCATCATCGTCCAGAAGAGCACGGCGGAATGGCCCACCAGGTGTTCGTGCTGGATCAGCTTCGCCACGGTGCTCCCGCCGTACCAGTCCGTGAGGAACCCCGCCCAGAACATGTAGAACCAGATCACCGACACCGCGAGCAGTACCTTCCCCAAGCGGTCGAAGTGTCGCAGCGTCACGTAGTCTTCGAGTTTGAGCGAACGGCGCACGAGCACCAACACGGTTATCAGTGCCGCCATGCCCGAATAGATGGCGCCGATGACGAAGTAGGGGCCGAACACCGTGCTGCGCCAGCCCTCCACGAGCGTCATGCCGAAGTCCCACGAGACGATGGTGTGCACGCTCACTGCGATCGGAATCACCACGATCGTGAACACCCTCATGGCCACGTGCAGACGATGCCATTGCTGTTGGGTGCCACGCCAGCCGAACGACAGGAGCCCGTAGATGCGGCGGCGGAGACCGCGCGTGCGGTCGCGTGCGGTGGCGAGGTCGGGTATCAGAGGGAGCAGTAGGAAGAGGGAACTCGCCGTGATGTAGGTGAGGATCGCGAGCAGGTCCCACATCAACGCCGACCGGAAGTTCGGCCAGAGCCCGCGCTCGTTCGGCACGGGGATCATCCAGTAGAAACGCCAGTTTCGACCCAGGTGGATGATCGGGAACAGCCCGCCGATCATGAGAGCGAAGAGCGTCATGGCCTCCGCCGCCCTGGTGAGCGGCATGCGCCATTCGACCTTCAGCACCCGCAGGATGGCCGACACCAGCGTGCCCGCGTGGCTGATGCCGATCCAGAACACGAAACTCGCGATGTAGAAGCCCCAGAAGACCGGGCGGTTGATGCCCGCGACTCCGATGCCCTTGTAGATCTGCCAACCGAAGGCGAACGCGCCGAAGGCCACCACCGACCCCAAGAACCCCACGAGCAGCAGGTAGCGGATGCTGATGCTCTGCATGGCGCCGAACACTCGGGCGTCGAGGTCGCGGTCGAGGTCGCGCAGGTTTTCCTCGGTGAGGGCCGGCGCGGTCTTGACCCCAGCCGCCTCAAAGGCCAGCGCGGCCTCTTCCGTGGTCGGGCCGGTTCGCGTCGACCCGGACACCGGCGTCGGCCCGGGTCGGTCACCCCTTCCTACCGACCCCGGTCCACCCCGTTCAGACATCCAAGCCGCCCTCTCGCTTCAGGTAGACCACCGACGGCTCGGTGTTGAACGCCTCGAGCAGGCGGATGCCTCGACGACTCGCCATCAGGCGCGACACTTGTGAATCGGGGTCTCCGGCATCCCCGAACACCAGTGCTCCAGGCGGACAGGTTTGCACACACGCCGGCATGATCTCGCCGTCGGCGATGGGCCGGTCCTCGACCCTGGCCTGTTCGCGCGCCCGTCTGATGCGCTGCACGCAGAACGTGCACTTCTCCATGATGCCCACGCTGCGCACTGTGACGTCAGGGTTCAGTTGCTGTTCGAGCGGAGAGGGGAACTGAGGGGCGAAGAAGTTGAAGACCCTGGCCTTGTAGGGGCAGTTGTGAGCGCAATATCGGGTGCCTATGCAACGGTTGTACACCTGGCTGTTCAAGCCGTCCTCGGAGTGCACCGAAGCGAAGACCGGGCACACCGGCTCGCAGGGGGCCTTGCCGCACTGCTGACACATCACCGGTAGGAACTGAGCGCGAACCTCCGGATACTCGCCTTCGTCCCAGTAGCGCTCGATACGGATCCAATGCTGAGCGCGGCCGATGGCCGCCTCTTCCTCGCCCACGATCCCCACGTTGTTCTCGGCGAGGCAGGCCACCGCGCAGGCTTGGCAGCCGGTGCAGACATCGAGGTCTACCACCATGGACCAGCGCGTCGTCTGATCTGACTCAGACCCTATCTCCGCCTCCTATCAGATCGAGTGATGACGAGCGCATCGTCCGGCCGCCGAACGGGCTGTTCGTACCCGGGAAACGCCAAGACAAACCCGCCTGGGGGTGTTCACCTGGGCTCTCGAGGCACTCTCTCCGCGAACTCCGGTCCGGTCGCCGAGAGAAGGGCGAACACCTCTCCTATGTCCTCCAACGAGACCATGCCGACGAAGCGGCCCTGCTCGACGATGGGCATCACCCGGGAACCCGAGCTCTGCATGCGCTGGAACACATCGTACACCGAGTCCGTGAGGCCGCCCGTGGGTACGTCGACGCGCATCGCCTCGGAGACCGGGAACTCGGGCCCATGCTGTCCGAGGAGGGAGATGAGTCTGTCGCGGGTGACCACACCGAGCACGGAGCCGTCGTGAGACACCACGGGGAAGTCCGCCTGGTAGGTGTGGAAGAGGCGGGCCGCCAGCTCGCCGATGCTCTGCTCGGGCCGTGCGGTCTCCACCCCCACGTTCACGGCTTGGGCGACCCGGAGATCCTCCAGAACACCCTTCATCTCGTCTCCCTTGCCCTCCGCCTGGGCGCCGAAAAAGATGAACACCGCCACGACCACCATCAGGATGCCGCCGCCGAACACTCCAAGCACACCCAGCGCGACCGCCAGCACCTGGCCCACACCCACCGCGACGCGGGTAGCCTTGGCTCGGCCCATGCGCATGGCGAGAAGGGAGCGGAACACGCGCCCCCCGTCCATCGGGAACGCGGGAAGCAGGTTGAACACGGCCAACATGAGGTTCACGAAGAGAAGGTACAGGTAGGCGCCCTGGAAACCGGGCGCCAAGAGGGCGTCGGAGAGCCTGCCGAAGTCGCCGAACAGCGAAGCGTCGATCAGCAGAGGGGCGAGCGCAGCCATGACCACCCCCACGACCACGTTCGACATCGGCCCGGCCACGGCCACAAGAAGCTCCTCGCGCGGCTCTGTGGGCATCTCGTCCATCACGGCCATGCCGCCGATGGGCAACAGCGTTATGTCGCGCACCCCTACTCCGAACGACCGGGCCACAAGAGAGTGGGTGAGCTCGTGCATGACCACCAGGGCGAACAGCAGTAGCACCAGCACGACTCCGTAGAAGGCGCCATAGATCCCTCCGGGCTCGCGAGCGGTACCCCACGCGTATGCGAAGTAGGCCACGATGAAGAAGAACGTGGCATGCACCCGCACGTCGATGTCAAAGACGCGGAATATCCTGTAGGACCAACGCATGATGCACTCACGGTCCCCTGAGCTCGACGGCCACAAACAGCAGTGTCGCGCGGGGAGTCGCGCGGGGAGTCGCGCGGACCCACGCGGTTTGCGCACTGCGTCCTGGGGCAATATCGTAGTGAACCGTTCGTGGACCGCCCATACGCCAGCTGCATCGACGTCCGCACGCCAAGCGCATCGAGGGAGACCGCACGTGAACCCACGCGACAAGAACGAGCCTCCGAGCTTCCGTCGGCTCCAGAACGAGGTGGATCGGATGTTCTTGGAGCTCATGGGGGCGAACCGCGTCGTCGGCCGTGGGCAGAGCGCGTTCAGACCGAACGTGGACGTGTACTACTGCAAGTCTGAGGGTGCCATGATCGCGCGCCTCGAGCTCGGCGGCGTCGACCCCGCCTCAGTGGACCTCGAGGTGGAGGAGCGGGTGCTCAGAATACGAGGACACCGAGTCGACTACGGACACCGCGACAAGGTGTACCAGCAGATGGAGATCGCGTACGGCCCGTTCGAACGGCGGGTGTTGTTGCCGGTGGAAGTCGACCCCGCACGGGCCACGGCCCACTACCATCACGGGTTCCTCGAGATCTCCCTTCCAGTGACGGAGCGCGGGGGCAGCAAGCGCATCCCCATAGTCAACAAGGATACCGAGACCGACGCCTGGGCCACACCCGCAGACGCACGCCCCCACATCGACCGCTCCACCGAGCCTGAGGGAGCAGACGAATGAACTCCGAAGATCAGAGAACCGAGATGGACCCGACGCTCGCCTCAACCGCAGAGAGCGAGACGGAGACGGTGGAGCCGACCGAGGAGGCCGCCCCCGTGCGCCAGCCCCAGCCCGGCACACCCGAGGCCACGCGGACACCCTCGACTCTCCCGATCCTGCCCCTCAAGGAGACCGTGGTGTTCCCCGAAACCATGATGCCGCTCGCCGTGGGACAACCGCGCTCAGTGCGTCTCATCGACGACGTGCTGATCAAGGACAAGCTGGTGGGCCTCGTCGCCGTGCGCGACGAGGAGGTCGAGCACCCCGGGCCCGACGACGTCTACTCGGTGGGCACGCTCGCCATCGTGCAGAAGATGATCAAGGCGCCCGACGGCACGTTGCGCATCATCGTGCAGGGTGTGCGCCGCATCAGGCTCGAGGGCTACACCGCCCTTGAGCCGTACCTGGTGGCGAACGTGGTAGATCTTCCGGATGTCTTGGAGGAGTCGAAAGAACTGAACGCGCTCCAACGGAACCTCGTGTCGGTGTATACGAAGATCGTGCAGATGGTCCCGTACCTGCCGGAAGAACTCGAGATGGCGGCTGTCAACATAGAAGACCCAGCCGCGCTCGGCTACTTCATGGCCTCGACGATGCGGCTCAAGACCGAAGACAAGCAGGAGCTCCTCGAACAGGTGGAGGTGGCCAAGCGGCTCCGCCGTCTCACCGAGATCATGAGCGCCGAGCTCGAGGTGCTGGAACTCGGCACAAAGATCCAGGACCAGGTCACCTCGGAGATGGAGAAGACACAGCGAGAGTACTACCTGCGCCAGCAGCTCAAGGCCATCCAGGAGGAGCTCGGCGAATCCGACGAGGGCATGGCCGAGGTGAACGAGCTGCGCAAGAGCATCGACGAAGCCGAGTTGCCCGAGGATGTGGAGAAGCAGGCGCGGCGGGAACTCGACCGTCTTGCGAAGCTACCTTCCGCCGCCGCGGAGTACGGAGTGATCCGCACGTACCTCGACTGGATCCTGTCGCTTCCGTGGAACGTCCTCACCGAAGACAACCTGGACATCCCCCACGCCCGCCAAGTGCTCGACGAGGATCACTACGACCTCGAAGACGTCAAAGACCGCATCCTCGAGTTCCTCGCGGTGCAGAAGCTCAAGGAGCAGCCCAGCGCCCCGATCCTCTGCTTCGCCGGGCCTCCCGGCGTGGGCAAGACCAGCCTGGGGCAGAGCATCGCACGCGCCCTGGGTCGCAAGTTCATCCGCATCAGTGTTGGAGGCGTGCGCGACGAATCGGAGATCCGCGGCCACCGCCGCACGTACGTGGGGGCTATGCCGGGCACCATCATCCGCGCGCTGCGCGACGCGGAGAGCAACAACCCGGTGTTCATGATCGACGAGATCGACAAGATGGGGGCCGACTGGCGCGGCGACCCCTCCAGCGCGATGCTGGAGGTGCTCGACCCCGAGCAGCACGACACTTTCCGCGATCACTACCTCGACCTTCCGTACGACCTCTCGCGGGTCATGTTCATCACGACGGCGAACATGCTCGACACCATCCCAGGGCCGCTGCGCGACCGCATGGAGATCATCACCCTGTCGGGCTACACGGAGGAAGAGAAGCTCCACATCGCGCGGCAGTACCTCATCCCCCGCCAACTGGAGCGACACGGATTGAACTCCGACCAGCTCGAGTACACCGACGAGGCGATCAGCGCGATCATCCAGGGGTACACGCGCGAGGCCGGCGTACGGAACCTGGAGCGCGAGATCGGCAAGGTGGCCCGCAAGTTCGCCCGCCTGGTGGCCGAGGAGTCTCGCGAGAACATGACCGTCAGGGTCGACGAGGTGCGCGAACTCCTCGGTAGCCAGAAGCTCTTCCGCGAGTCGAAGAGGCGCACGAGCGATCCCGGTGTCTCGACGGGGCTGGCCTGGACCCCCGCCGGCGGCGACATCCTCTTCATCGAAGCTCGAGCCATGCACGGCACCGGCAAGCTCACCCTCACCGGGCAACTGGGCGACGTGATGAAGGAATCGGCTCAGGCCGCCCTCACCCACATCCGGAGCATCGCCCCGGCCATGGGCATCGACACCGACTTCTTCCAGAAGAACGATCTGCACGTGCACGTGCCCGCCGGAGCGACTCCCAAGGACGGCCCCTCGGCCGGGGTCGCCATGGCCACGGCGCTCGCCAGCCTGATCACCGGTCGCCCGGTAGACGCCGATGTCGCCATGACCGGTGAGGTGACCCTCACGGGCCAGGTTCTTCCGGTGGGCGGCATCAAAGAGAAGGTGATCGCCGCGCGCCAAGCCGGTATCAAGAAGGTCTTCCTGCCCGATCGCAACAAAGCCGATGTGGCCGAGATCAAGGACGACGTGATCAAGGACATGAAGTTCGTCTACGTGAATCACGTGTCGGAGGTGATCGCGGAGGCCCTGGAGAAGGCGGCCGACGGCAGCGGGCCGGGCAACGGGGCGAAGGGCGCCGCTGCGAAGGGCACGGCCGCCAAAGCGTCGAAGGGCGCCGCTGCGAAGGGTGCCGCCCCTGTGAAGGGCGGCGCCGCCGCGAAGAGCGCCGCCACCCGAAACCGCAAGAAGGTGAATTGAGCACGAGCGAACCGCGCCGCTTCGATCCGGGATCGCGCGCACTGGTCTACCGGGAACTCGACCACCCGGCCGACCTCTGGCTCGAGGTGCGAGGAGTAGACCTACCGAACTTAGTGGAGAACGCCCTGTTCGCGTTATACGACAGCATGGTCGCCTTGGAACGGGTCGAGGAACGACGAGAGGTGACGCTGCACGCTTCGGGTGCGTCCGCCGCCGAGGCGCTGCGCACCTTGCTCGCAGAAGCGCTCTTCCTCTTCGCGACGGAGGGCTTCGTGGGAGTCGCGGCCCAGGTGCATCGACTCGACTCATCCACAGAGCCCGGCTCCGGCGACGTGCGCTTCCAGGCACGGGTGCGCGGCGAGAGGCTCGATACCACTCGGCACGAGACGCGGGCGGAGGTCAAAGCCGTGACGTACCACCTGTTAGACGTGACCCGTGAGGCCTCCGGTGCCTTCAAGGCATTCGTCCTGTTGGATGTGTGATCGACGTGGCGCATCCACCGAACCGCGAGCCCGCGCGTCTCACGCGCATCTCGGAGAGCATCTGGGAGATCGCCGCCACGGGCGGCATGCGTGTGCCCGGCCGCGTCTACGCCGACGAGGCCTCGGCCGGCCGGCTCGGCTCCGACCCCAGCCTCGACCAGGTACGCAACGTGGCCCATCTGCCGGGCATCGAAGGCTACTCGCTGGCGATGCCCGACATGCACTTCGGCTACGGCTTCCCCATAGGCGGTGTCGGCGCCTTCCGGGTGGACGACGGCGTGGTCTCCCCCGGCGGCGTGGGCTACGACATCAACTGCGGTGTGCGCCTGCTGGCCACCGATCTAGATGCGGCGGACATCAGCGGGAAGACCGGCCGACTGGTGGACCGGCTCTTCAGCGACGTGCCCTCCGGCGTCGGCTCACACGGGGCCATCGAGCGACTCACCAGCCCGGCACTCGTTCAACTGATGGTGCGGGGTGCGGCGTGGGCCGTGGAACAGGGCTTCGGTGAACCGGCAGACCTCGAGCACACCGAGGCCGGCGGAGCCCTCCCCGGAGCCGACCCCGACGCGGTGAGCGAGCGCGCGTACGCGCGCGGCCTGGATCAGGTGGGCACCCTCGGATCGGGCAACCACTTCCTCGAGATCCAGGTGGTCGATCAGGTGTTCGACCAGGAGGCGGCGACCGCCTACGGCCTGCGCGAGGGTCAGGTGACCGTGATGATCCACTGCGGCTCCCGGGGGTTCGGCTACCAGGTGTGCGACGACTACCTAGCGGTCATGGGAGCGGCCTCGGCCCGTTACGGCATCGAGCTGCCCGACCGCCAGCTGGCGTGCGCGCCGGTGCACTCACCCGAGGGGCGGCGATACCTCGGCGCCATGGCGTGCGCGGCCAACTACGCATGGGCGAACCGCCAGATGATCATGCACCTCACGGGAGAGTCCATGCAGAAGGCCCTCGGCCTCTCGCCGCGCTCCCTCGGCCTGCGCCTGGTCTACGACGTCGCCCACAACATCGCCAAGATCGAAACACACGAATCCGGCGGGCGACGCCTGGAGCTCTGCGTGCACCGCAAAGGCGCGACACGGGCGTTCGGCCCCGGCCACCCTGAGGTCCCCTCGGCCTATCGAGCCGTGGGGCAACCCGTGCTGATACCAGGCGACATGGGCACCGCCTCCTACGTCTGCCGCGGAACAGAGGAAGCCATGCGTCAGACCTTCGGATCGACGTGCCACGGGGCGGGCAGGGCGTTGAGTCGGACGCAGGCTCTGAAGCGGGCGAAAGGCCGCGCCATAGATCGGGAGCTCGCCGCCGCCGGCGTCGTGGTTCGAGCTCAGGGAAGAAAGACCCTCATGGAAGAGATGCCGGAGGCGTACAAGGATATCCACGACGTGGTGGGGGTCATGGACCGGGCCGGCGTATCGCCGCGCGTGGCGCGCCTACGGCCGCTGGGCGTGGTCAAGGGCTGACGATCGACCTCGGAAGATAGACACCCAGGATCGACGCCCGAAGAGCCGGAAGCGCGGTGCCTCACATCAGGGAATTCCGACAACGGGAGACTCAGACAGCGGGAGACTCAGACAGCGGGAGACTCAGACAGCGGGAGACTCAGACAGCGGGAGACTCAGGCGGTATCGCCCTCGCCGCCGGGACCGTCAGCCGTCAGGCGAGGGAACGAATCGTCGCGTGCGAGCCGATCTGACGCTGCGCGCCGGAGGCGTGCGGCCTCCGAAGGAAGGTGCTCGGTCAGCTTCGAGAACAACTCGGGGGGGACGCGTTCGCGCACCACATCCATCACGGCGTTGACGGCCCTCGTCGCATCGTCCCTCGCGGAATAGTGGCCGGCCCGCATGACGGCGTCGGCCAAAGCCTCGACTTCCTGACGCACGGCGCGGCTCTTGCTGACGAGCAAGTCGCGCGTAGAGGCGCGCAACTGGGAGTCCGGACGGGCTCCACGACGGTGGCCGGCGGTGCGTTCCATAGCCTTGACCACCACGTCCCAACCGATGTGACGCAGATCGATGACCCGACCCGTGAAGCGCTTCCAGGCGGGACCCTCCCCGCGCGAAAGGTAGCGCAAGTCGTCCAAGCGAGAACGAGTATTGCTCGATCCGTGCCCCATGCCGGTTACCTCCTTCGACCTCATGATACACGACCCTTTCGGGACGTGGGGAGCAGGTTCAGTGGGTGCCGTACCTGGTCACGCGGAACCGGAACAGGCGAAACCGATCGGCCTTCCGATCGATGCGGCCCTTCCGACACGTGACGCGCAATTGCTGCTCCGCGGTGTCCACTCCCGGCAGGTCGGGCAGCAGGAGCGCCTGCCGCCCGTCGTCCGTCCTCACGATCAACCCATAGTGGGCGGGGTCGAGGTCAGCCACGCCCGCGACCTCCTCGGGCTCACCCAGCACGTCCACCGCCACACGCAGGCCGAGTAGCTCCTCCGAGGCGAGCGGCGTGAACCGCGGATCGCGCGTCGCCGCACTCACCGCGTTGAGAGCCACCTCCTCGGCGAGCGACGGCTGCGTGGGCGCGACCGTGCCGACGCAGCCGCGTAGGCTCCCATCCGGCCGGTGCAGGGAGACGAACACCCCGGCCCGCTCGCCGGAGATCGCAGGCGGCAGAGAGGGCTCCACTAGGCCCTCGCCGCGCACGTGACCCTCGATCGCTCGACGCGCCAGAGCGACCAGCGGGTGTTCGGCGGCGGAGGCGCTTCCGGCGTGCGCTTCGCCGGAGGGGGCCACGTCGTCGTCGCGAAGCCCCATGTCGGCCACCAGGTATCCCACGCCGAAGGGGCCCTCGTACGAAAGCACCTCGGGCTCGAAGTCTCTGCCCTCCAACACGCCGAACATGGTGAACAGCGAGCGCAGACCGCACTCGCCGGCCTCCCGTACCAACTCCCGCGGCATGGCGAGAAGCGCCTCGAGATCCGCCGAGCCCACGGCATCGACCACAGTGCGGTCGAACTCCGCGCCGCGAGGGCTGAAACCGGCCGGCGCGCCCGGGATGAGACGGTGACTCATGTCACCGCTTGCCACGAAGAGCACCCGCGCATCGTGGTCGTCGATCGCCGAGGCGACGGCGCGCCCAAAGGCCACGTGCGCTTCCGGCTCGAGGTAGCTGAAGCTGAGCACCACCAACTTCGGGTTCTCGGACGCACCCGAGAAGAGCAGCACGAGCGGCACCAACACGCCGTGGTCCAGATCTACGCGCCGTCCGGTCGCGAACGTGCGAACCGGGACCCCGGACGACTCGGCGGCCTGCCGGATCGACTCTGCGAGCTCGAGCCCACCGCTCGCCTTGAAGCCGACTTCGGGCGCCCCGAAGGATCGGAACGTACCCTCGTGTTCGTCAACGGCGCTGAGGCCCATGAAGAACCGGTCGAGAGGCGCGTGTGGGGACATGATCACGACCACGTCCGGCCCGAGCGACAGCGTCCGTTCCGCCAACAGGCGCATGGCATCGGCGGTCGCTCTGACTTCAGCGATCTTCCCGCTGGCCACCTCGGGGATGAGCAAGGGAGGGTGGGGAGTCACGAAACAGCCTACGAGGCTCACACGCGCTCCCTGCTCTCAGTGCTCGTGAAGACGCCGGCGATGCGGGCCCCGCAACGGCCGCACGAGTCGCCCACGAGCCGCACCCTCCCGGTGCGGAACCCGGCGCGCTCGATGACCACCACTCCACACTCCGGGCACGATGTCGACTCGGACCCGCTTCCCGGGACGTTGCCGGCATACACATAGTGCAGTCCTTCTTGCCGCCCGATCGCGAGCGCCCTTTCGATGGTCGCCAAAGGAGTAACCGGTCGATCGAGCAGAAGGAACGAGGGATGGAAGCGGGAGACATGCCACGGTATGTGCGGATCGATGTCGACGAGGAACGAGGCGAGAGAGCGCAATTCGTCGGCGCCGTCGTTCAAGCCCGGGATCACGAGGGTGGTCACCTCCACCCACACCCCCATGTCCACGAGTTGTCGGATCGAACGCAACACAGGTGAGAGCCGCGCCCCCACGTACGCTCGGTAGAAGTCGTCGTCGAACGACTTCAGATCGACGTTGGCCGCATGCAGATACGGGCCGATGAGGTCGAGTGCCTCGGGTGTCATATATCCGTTCGTGACGAAGACGTTCTTGAGTCCGGCATCCACCGCCGGCTCCGCGCACGCCAGAGCGTACTCAAGGTAGACCGTGGGCTCGGTGTACGTGTAAGAGATCGAGGAGCAGCCGGTTTCCACGGCCTGGCTGACCACCTCGCCGGGAGGGAACCGGCTCCCGCGGATGTGCCCTCCATCCCGCGGCATCTGGCTGATGTCCGAGTTCTGGCAGAACGAACACGTGAAGTTGCACCCGACGGTGGCGATCGAGAACGACGTACTCGTCGGCAGGAAGTGGAAGAGTGGCTTCTTCTCGATCGGGTCCACGGCCGCGGAGATCGCGCACCCGAAGGTGAGCGCGCGAAGCACTCCGTCGCGGTTCTCGCGGACTCCACAGAGTCCTCGGGCGCCCGGCTCTATGCGACAGTGGTGGGCGCAGAGGGAGCAGTGCACGGACGTACTCCCCCGCCACGGCTCCCACAGCACCGCGCGGACGGAACTCCCGTCGCATTCGGTCATCGCGACCTCCCCTGCACCTGCACTTCGGCAGCGACCGCCTCATCCCGAAAGGCGGCAAGAGCACAGTACCCGCGGCGGACTTGTTCCAACCGGGGCGGGCGCGCTCGGGCGCGGTTCAGCCACGGCGGTCCGTGCGCGGGTCGGCGGGGTCGAGTCGCCTTCGGAGAGCGCCTCTCAACTTGTCCACTCCCACCCGTCCCAGGAAGTAGTACGCGAGAAGTTCGGTGCGGACGGTGCGGTGACGCACCGGCCGACCGTGGCGAAGCACCTCTACGATGTCGTCTCGGCGGGGCATCCGGTCAACCTCGATGACGGCCCGTCCCACTTCTCCCCGATAGTGGGCGTCACTGCCGGCTCCCAAAGCGCTGCCCGTGCGAGCTGCCAGCCGGAGGGCCTTCTCGTCGAAGCCCGCCCGCAGACTCCTGCCGTTAGCGACCTCGATCACGTCGCCGAGAAGCGCCGCCTGCGTGCGCGCCTCGGGACGGATGGTCGCCCGCCGCACCGAGTCGAACGGGTGGGGCAGATACACGATGCCCCCTTGTTCCCGGATGGCCCGAACACTCTCCTCCAGACTCAGACCGGAGGGGATCTCTCTGGAGAGGTAGAGCCCGATGATCTCCCCCACTTCCGTGAAGATCTCCTGCCCGCATATCACTCGAGGCAGAGCGGAGTCTCGGGCGGCCAGCTCCGCGCACTCCAGCCCGCCCCGCACCGTGCCGTGATCGGTGACCCCCACACACGCGATGCCACGCTCCGCGGCCGCTTCGAGCAGCTCGAGGGGCGAGAGAACGCCGTCGTGGGAATGATGCGTGTGATTGTGGAGATCGAGCAGGAACGGGGGACGGCTCGGGGGTGCTGGGCGACTCACGACCACTCCGCCGGCCGCCACGGCCTGGGCGCGGACTCAGACAGGCGGAAAGGTGCCCGGCGCACGGCGGCGCCGACGATCGCGAAGGACCCGTTGGCCGCCGTGGTCTTGGTCCGTGCGACGTTCGCTCGTGCGACGGTCGAGGATGACCTCGACGCCCTCGACGTTCTCGAATCTCTTCCTGAACTCTTCGAAGTAGCTCTCTTCGAGTTCAGGTGGGATGACGTAGTAGATCATGTCCTTCCCCTGGCTCGACGACTTCGAGGTCGCCGCGCACGATGCGGCCAACAGTATGCGACAGAACAAGCCAATAATAGTGCCTATCCGCCCCGAGAGGAAGACCCAGACGGCCCGACCGTGTGCTACCCTGGGCCGCTGAGAGCCCAACGTCATGACGCGTCCCGGGGAGAGATCGTGCCCGGATCCCACGAACTAGACCTCCCACGCCGCCGCCCGCTGAGCGGCTATCTCGTGTTCGCGGCCATCGCCGTGGTGCTGGCATCGGCGGCCATCGCTTTCCTTGTGTCCACCACAGGTTCCAGCGAGGTGACCACGCCGTCTCTTCTTGGATCGACGCTGGCCGAGGCGGTCGCGCAGGCCGAAGGAGCGGGGCTCGGGCTGGCGGCGGCTGAGGGCTCCGACGACCCTGAGATCGTGGTCGTGAGCCAGGAGCCCGGCCCGGGCACCGTGGTGCGACGGGGAACCGTCATCCGCGTCGCACTGGCGGGGCCTCCCCCGAACGTGCTCGTGCCCAGCCTCCTGGGGCTGACACCCGAGGAGGCCCGAGCCGCTCTCCAATCGGCCGCACTCCGCCTGGGCGCGGTACGCTCCGACCCGGACCCCGGGGGCACGCCGGGGTCGGTGACCCGCCAGGAGCCCCAGGTGGGTAGCGAACTGCCCTCCGGAGCCTCGGTGCACGTGTGGGTGGCGGCGGCGGCAACGAGCACGGTGCCCGACCTCTCCGGCATGACGAAGGCAGAGGCCGAGTCCGCCGCCGCCACCGCCGACCTCACGATCCGCTTCCTGGGTGAGGTCACCGACGAAGTGCTCCCGGGCCTGGTGTTCAGGCAATCTCCTCGGGCGGGAGCGCGAATGGCGCCTGGATCCTCGATCGTGGCGGTGATCAACGGACCGTCTTCGGGTGCGGCCGACCCCGGCGCGAACGGCGAGGCCCAGGGAGCTTCCCCCCCGCCCGTGTTCCAGGTGCTCGTCTCCACCTACACCTTCCCCGTGCTCTACCCCACGGTTATCCCCGACGGCCTCGCCCCCGTCACGGGCGGTGACAACCCCGCCCACCGAGCGAGCCCGGCCGGCGGCCAGGGATTCGAGATGGTCTACGTAGATTCCGC
Organism: Actinomycetota bacterium; assembly: GCA_018830645.1. GTDB lineage: Bacteria > Actinomycetota > Thermoleophilia > RBG-16-64-13 > RBG-16-64-13 > JAHJSA01. The sequence continues at coordinate 17,896 of JAHJSA010000068.1, read as the reverse complement.
GCGCCCCGAGGTGAGCTTCTCGCTCATGCAGGGCGACTGGTTCGATCCCGGTCTCGACCAAGCCACCACGGTCGATGTGAACGGCAGACCCGGGAGCCTGGGGGTCTCCGGTCGATCGGTGGTGGTAGTATGGACCGCCTCGGAGACGACCTACGCGGTGTCTGCCCTCGGGCTCGAGGAGGCTGAGGTGCTGGCCATCGCCGCAGGTCTTCGACCGATGCCGGTACCATGAAGTCCCCTTCCCGCCGCCCACAAGGGCAGGAACCGTCTGTGCAGCGGCGAAGAAGAGACGCGAGCATCCGCGGCCAAACCCTCATCCTCAGATAGAGGCCATGCCTGACCCCCGAACACCAGGACTAACGCACCGACCCCCCGCCGTCCCGCCTTCTACAGAATCTTCGACAGGTTCTTCCGCGGGGGTGGAACTCTACGTCGGTCGCTACGTGCTGGGACCGGTACTCGGTCGCGGGGGCACGTGCGCCGTGTACCGGGCGTGGGACCCCCGTCTCCACCGACACGTAGCGATCAAGCGGCTCGAACCTCCCATGAGCGAAGACGAGCACACCCGTGCCCGCTTCGATAGAGAGGGCCGGGCGATCGCACGACTCTCCCACCCGAACCTCGTCACACTGATCGATCGAGGCACGTCGGAGACCGAGGACTATCTTGTCTTCGAGTACGTCGAGGGGCGGTCTCTGCGCGATCTGATCAAGAACACGGGTCCCTTGGAGGGACGAGACGCCGGCCAGATCGCGGGCCAGATCGCCTCCGGCCTCGCGCACGCTCACCTGAACGGGATCGTCCACCGCGACGTGAAGCCGCAGAACATCCTCCTCGACGCAGAGGGAAGGGCCAAGCTCACCGACTTCGGCATCGCGACCGGAGAAGAGTGGACGAGGGTCACCCGGGAGGGGTCGATCGTCGGGAGCAGCCGCTACATGTCGCCGGAGCAGGTGCAGGGCCGGCCGGTCGACCGGCGGAGCGACATCTACTCGCTCGGCATCGTGTTCTACGAGATGGTGACCGGAGTGCCCCCCTTCCAAGGTCAATCGCTTGCGGAAGTCGGCCGCCAACACGTGCGGGCGCAACCACAGCCTCCGAGCGAGCTGGTCCCGAACTTGTCGGCCGGCGTAGAGCGGGTGATCCTGCGCTGTCTCGAGAAGCTGCCCGAGAACCGGTTCCAATCGGCTGACGAGCTCCTGGGGGCGCTGGTGGGGCTCGACATGTTCCGGCAGGCGAAAGCGGCGGGAGGCCTCATCGGCGGCCTGCGCAGGGTGCAGCGGAGCACGAAGGAGTCCGGGAGCGAGAGTGGCGTGTGGGTACCGCCCCCCGGGACCCAAGCGCCGCCTCCACCCGAGTCCGTGGCCTACATCGACATCGCGCCCAACGTGTCGACCGCGGAGTCTTCAACGCGGCGACGCGCCCAGGTCATGCGCGAGCGTCGCGGTCGCCGGCGGAGCGGCGTGTCGAGACGCACCGTGGGGATCGTGGGTCTTCTTGTGGTCGGCCTGGTGGCGGCATGGTTCCTTCTCGCTCGGGGACCCGCCGCGCCCGATCTCGTGGGCGGCTCGCTCGACCTGGCCAACACGGCGGCAGAGGATGTCGGGCTGAGAGTGGAAGTGGTAGAGCAGGTGCTCTCGCTCGACGACCAGCCCGGCACCGTACTCGCCCAGGAGCCCGCGGCCGGAGAGCGTGGAGGCGGGGGCGTGATCCAGCTCACCGTGACCCGGGAACCGATCCCAGTGAAGGTCGGTACGGTCGATGACTACGACCCGGAGGGCGACGACACCGAGCGGCCCGAGCTCTTGGAGCAGTTGATCGACGACAACGACACGACGGGGTGGGTCACCGAACTCTACCGAAACGCGGACTTCGGCGGACTCCCCAAGACAGGAGTAGGGATCACCTTCGTCCTCGACGCTCCGGCGACGGTGATGGAGGTGCTCTCTCACAGCACGGGATGGTTGGCCGAGGTGCAGGCGGTCGCGGGCGACGGCACCGTCACGCCGATGGGCACGCTCGACGGCCTCCAGCGTCAGACGCTCGCGTTCGCCCAGCCCGTCTCCTCCGGGCGCATCTGGATCACGCGCCTCGCCGCCGGGGAGAGCGACCGCTTCCAGGTGCAGCTCTCCGAGATTCGGTTCTACCGCTGATCGCTCCGGTGCCCGGAGCTGACTACTCCCAGGCCGGCGTGAACTCGCCCACTGTCGAGCGGCGATAAGGCATCCAGACCAGGGCGACGAGCTTCAGGTCGATGTCGCTCTTGCGGGGCTTGACCGCAAACGTCTCGAGTTCCTCGTGGATTCTGTCCATCTTGGACTCAAGGGCGGCCACCTCTTCTTCGAATGTGGCGCTCAGCGCAAGCTTCTCCTTGTTCTTCGCTTCCACCGTCTCCTTGGCGCGCCCCACGTCACCGGCTTGATCGAAGCTGCGCCCTACTCCGCGGGCCGCCGTGGTGGCTCGGCCGAGTGTGGTGGCGCTCAGTGCCTTGCGTCCCGTGAACGCGCCCAGCAGGGTCGCGCCGAGCGAGACCACGGTCTGCAGTTTGGCGCCCTTGGCCTGCTCCTCCTCGCGACTGACCGCCTGCTCCGCAGTACGGATACTCTCGTCGATCCTGGCCAGCTTCGCGGTGTACTTGTCACGCAGTTCTTGCGTAAGCGCGTCGCGTCGCTCCCTGGCCGCCTGCTGAAGTCGCACCCGGAAGTCGCCCTCGCTCTCCCCCGGCCGAGAGACGAGCTTGAGGTCGCCACTCTTGCGCAGCTCCAGCACCTGGTTCCGGTAGAGCCATGTGTGGAACTCCTTGCCCCATGACTTGTAGCTGTCGGCTTGGCCGGCCGAAGAGGGCAACGGGGCGAATGAGGCCGCGGGGTCGGGCTCGCGCTCCAGATCGTCCACCGGGATCGAAAGACCTTCCGCGGCGGCCCAGTCCATCGACCCAACCGCGTCGCGCATCGGAAGGAAGACCGACACGGGCTTGTCGTGCGTGCCTTCGATCTTGTCGTCCACGAAGTGGACGGCTGCGGCCCCCAGAAGCGCCGGCTTGTACACGAGGTCTCCGCTGCCGCCACGGACGGGCACGAACAACTCGGTGACGTCGGGAGGAAGGAGAGGCCTCGCCGCCGAGGCTGCCGCCGCCGTCCCTGCCGCCGCCGTCCCTGCCGCCGCCACGGCGGCCGGGGTCACGGGCGGGGTGGTCGGGGACGGCTGGGGCACCGCGGCGGTCGCGGTGCCCTCGGGTTGAGCGACAGGCACCGACACGGGCTGATCGGCTGCGGCGGGCTGAGCGGTCGAGGTGGAGGTCGCGGCGGAGACCGCCGCATGAGCCGCCCTCACCGGGTCGACCAGCGTCTTGATCTGAGTGCGGGTGAGAGGTCCTCTCAGGTACGACATCGCCCAGCGTGTGTGGAAAGTCACAGGGCCGTCCTCGTGCACATTGTACATGAGGAACACCCGGTTGCCCAAGCCGGCAAGGGTCTGCTCCATGGCGCCCTTGTCGAAGCCCCCGGCGCCGGCTGCCGCCCCTTCGAGGCCTTCCAACACCCGGGCCTTGTCACGCTCGGTCTGGAGCCGACCGATGAACCACGTGCCGGTGTTGGCGAGACCCTTGTAGTCCAGATCCACCGGGTTCTGCGTGGCGAGCACCACGCCCACGCCGTACGCCCGCGCCTGCTTGAGCAACGTGAGGAGCGGCTTCTTCGAAGGCGGGGTCGCCACCGGTGGGAAGTAGCCGAAGATCTCGTCCATGTAGACCAGCGCACGGAGACTGCTCGTGCCCGGTTGCGACCGGACCCAGCCGAGGATCTCGTTCAGAAGAAGCGACACGAAGAACATACGCTCCGTGTCGGAGAGATGGGCTATCGAGATGATCGAGACCCTCGGCTTCCCTTCGGCTGTGTGTAGCAGCCGACCCACGTCGAGCGCGTCTCCCTCGAGCCAGGCCTGGAAGCCCGGAGCGGCGAGCAGGTTGTTGAGCCGCATGGCCAGCTCGTTCCGCTCTTTCGGCGGATAGAAGTTGTCGATGTCGAGCACCCCGACCTTGGTCAAGGGTGGCTTCTGAATCTGGTGGATCAGTGAGCCCAGGTCGAGGTCGCGACCTTCGATCCACGCCCGGTGGAAGAGGGTGGAGAGCAGGATGTGTTCGCGGCTCTGGATGGGGTCGGCGTCGATGCCGAGGAGGGCGAGCAGGCTGGTGGACGCCGTGCTGACGCGATCGCGGAGCAGCTCGTCGTCTTCGAGGATCGCGGGACCCGGAGCCGAGAACGACTTCAGCACCGAGATGGGGAGTCCCGCGTTGCTGCCCGGAGTGTACACGCTGAACTCCGCCGCTTCGCGCAGCCGGCGGATGCGGGCGCCGTCCTGACCCCAGTCGGCCAGTCCCGTCGTCCAGAGCTCAGCCTGCTTCTGGGCGAACTCGTCGGGCGTGAGGTTCTTGCGGGCGGCGTCATCCTCGTTCACCCACGGCCGGAAATCCGCCGTCTGCAGGTCGGGGAACGTCAGCAGGAGGTTGGGTAGATCGCCCTTCGGATCGATGACGATCGCGGGTATGCCGTCGATGGCGGCCTCTTCGAGCAGGCCGATGCAGAGACCGGTCTTGCCGCTGCCCGTCATGCCCACGCAGACAGCATGGGTGACGAGGTCCTTGGAGTCGTACAGCAAGAGGTCGTCCTGCACCTCGCCCTTCGCGAGATCGTACTCGCGCCCCAAGTAGAACACGCCGAGCTTCTCGAAGTCCTCCACGCCTTCCCTCCCCATCACCGGCTGGATCTCGCTCCCGCCCTGAAACCATCGCCGCCACCCGCCGCCGCCCCTACCCCATAGTGTATCGCCGTCAAGGGCGGGGAACATCATGTCGATAAGAAGAAGCACAGCCCACTCCCCGACAGTGGAGTAATCACATATGAACAAGCCTCTCGAGCGTGTCCTCGACGCCGTGGGCCGCGTGGTGCTTGGAAAGGACCAGGTGGTCCGGCTGGCGGTAACCACCGTTCTGGCCAAAGGACACCTTCTTCTCGAAGACATCCCGGGCATCGGCAAGACCACGCTCGCCCTCACCTTGGCGCGCGTACTGGGGCTGCAATTCGGCCGGATCCAGTTCACCAGCGACCTCCTCCCGGCCGACATAACCGGCACGTCCGTCTTCGACGCCCGGGATCAGACCTTCACGTTCCGCCCCGGCCCCATCTTCCGGCAGGTGGTCTTGGCGGACGAGGTGAACCGAGCCACCCCTCGGACGCAGAGCGCCTTGCTGGAGGCCATGGGCGAGGGACAGGTGTCGGTGGAAGGCACCACGTACCGCTTGAAGGAACCCTTCCTCGTGGTGGCGACCCAGAACCCCATCGAGCAGTACGGCACGTTCCCGCTGCCGGAGTCTCAGCTCGACCGGTTCTTCATGTCGCTGCGCATGGACTATCCCGCGCGGGGCGTCGAGAAAGAGTTGCTCACCCGGCTGGACAGCCGCAAGCGCGTGCAGGCGCTCATGCCCGCCATCTCGCTGCAAGAACTGCAGGACGCCCAGGAGCGGGTGCGGCTCATCAAGACCTCCGACGCCCTGCTCGAATACGTGCTGGACATCGTGTGGGCCACTCGTCGCTCGGAGAAGCTGGTGATGGGGGTCTCCCCGCGCGGAGCCGAGGCCACGGTGTTGGCCGCGAAGGCCTGGGCGCTGCTCGCCGGCCGCGACTACTGCATCCCCGAGGATGTGCAGGCCATCGCTCCGGCCGTCATGCGCCACCGGCTGGTGACTCGCGGCGAGTTCGCCAACGTGAGGCGCGAGCAGGTGGTGGAGGAGCTCATCAAGACGGTGCCGATCCCCTGATCGGGGACGAGTCGCCGCCCCGACCATGCAACGACCGATCCGCTTCAAACGCATACGGGTGAGGATCACCCGCTCGGGGTGGCTGTACATCGGCCTGACCCTGATCGTGGGCGTCGCCGCCGTGAACTCGGCGAACAACCTCCTCTACCTGATCACCGCGGGCCTCCTGGCGCTCATGTCGCTCTCGGGCATGATCGCCTACCTCGCTCTGCGAGGGCTCGAACTCGGGGTGACTCCCCCCCGCGAGTGGTTCGCCGGCCAACAGCTCGCCCTCAAGCTCACCGTGACGAACACCAGAAGGCGCCTGCCTTCGTTCCTCCTCAACATCGCCGCGGGCGGCGAAGAGCTCCTCATACCCGAGGTGCCGGCCCACGACCAGGCCGAGGGGTTCCTGCCCTTCCGGTTCGAGCGCCGTGGCATCCACCCGCTGGGTGACGTGGTGATCACCTCGTCGTTCCCGTTCGCCTTCTTCCACCGTGGAGGCACTCTCCCCCTCGCGTGCGACGTGGTGGTGTATCCCGCGCCGCTCGTGCCTGACCGCACCGACTTCTACTCCCACATGGGCGCTGAAGCGGGGGTGGATTCCTGGCGGCTCGGCGTGGGGGGTGACTTCAGAGGCACCCGTGCCTACACCGACGGCGACTCGCGTACCCGCATCAACTGGAAGGCCTGGGCACGCCTGGGCAGCCTGGTGGTGAACGAGTTCGAGGAGGAGAGCGCTCCCCCGCTCCTCCTCTCGCTCGACAGCGTCCCCGGGCCGACGATCGAACACCGCCTCAGCCAACTGACCGGACTCGTGCTCGAGGCCCACCGCTATGGCCGCCGCGTGGGTCGCAGTCTCCCGGGGCAGACCATCGAGCCCGGGTCCGGCATCAAGCACCGGCAGCGCCAGTTGCGAGCCTTGGCGCTGTTCGGGGACTGACGAGCCGCATGCGAGCCGACCGCCTCAGCATCTTCCTGACCTACGCTATGGCCGCGCTCGGCGTGGTGCCCGTGCTCCTCTACGTGTCGCCCGTCTACGCCCTGGTGCTGGCGACACTGGTGGGAATAGGACTCTGCTGGGATCTCGCCGAGCGCCATCCGCTCTCCAGTTGGCTGATCAACCTGCTCGTGCTGGTCGGACTCCTCGTGGCCTTGGGGACGCCCAGCGCCGCGGGCGCGATCGGCAGACTCCTCTCCGGATCGGTGGTGCTGATGGGAGCCAAGCTCCTCGCTCCCAAGACCGCCCGTGACATGCTCCAGGTGATGCTGCTCAGCCTCGTACTGCTCATCGGCTCGGCCATGATCTCGGTGAGCGCCACCTTCGGGCCGCTGTTCATGGGATACCTGGTGCTGTGCACGCTGACCCTACTCTGGCTACCGTTCGGCACGACGCTCGGCCGTCGTATCGTCCCCCAGGCCACGCTCAAGAGGGTGGGGAGCGTCGGGCTCGCACTCATGGTGGGAAGCCTGCCCTTCGTCCTACTCTTCTTCCTCGCACTCCCCCGCACGCAGGCCCCTTTGTGGCGCGGGGCGGTAAGCATGGGGGCCGAGGTGACCGGGTTCTCCGACAGCGTAAGCCTCGGTTCCGTGAGTCGGATCGCGCAGAGCCCCGCGATCGCGTTCCGGGCCGAGCTCCCCACACACGAGGGGCCGCTGCTCCCCGCGCCGTATTGGCGCGGGTTGGTGCTGGAGAACGCCGACGGCTTTACCTGGACACGGCGCGAGCCGCTCCCGGAGGAGACCCTCCCGCGGGGGCTCTCCTCGACCGGGGCCGTCTCCCTCATCGAGCAGCTCATCTACCTCGAGCCCCACGGACAGAAGACGCTGTTCGGCCTCGACCGGATCGCGCTCGCCGACGACGGCATCTCGGGGCCGGAACTCGTGCACGACGGAGCGGTGCAGGCGACACGCGCCGTCACCCGCCGCCTGCTCTACCGCGTGTCCTCGGATACGTCGCCGTACTCCGCCGTAGAGCCCGGCCCGATGACCCTGGCCGCCAACCTCGCGGTGCCCTCCGGACTCCCCCCCATCGTCGCCCAGACCGCCCGCGACGCGGTGGGTGACGAACGCGATCCCTACCGCATCACCCAACTGCTGCTCGAACACTTCGCCCAGGGCGACTACACCTACGCACTGCGCAGCCCCGAGGGAGACGGGCACCCCTTGAAGCTGTTCCTGGAGCAGAGGGTGGGGTATTGCGAGTACTTCGCCTCGACGATGGCGCTGATGCTCCGCATGGAGGGCGTCCCGGCACGGGTGGTGGCAGGATACCTGGGCGGCGACTACAACCCCACGGGCGACTACTACCTGGTGCGCCAGCTCTCCGCCCACACCTGGGTGGAGGCGTACATCCCCGGGAAGGGTTGGCTGCGCCTCGATCCGACGCCGCCGGGCCAGGGCCCGGCGGCACCCGGGGTCGTCGAGACCCCTTCCGACGCCTTCATGCTGCTGGACTGGGCGCGGTTGCGCTGGCAGGCTCTCGTGCTCGGGTACGACCTCGACATGCAGACCGCGCTCTTCGCGTCGGTGGCCGCGGCGCTTGCGGCTCCACTCAAGATGCGTCTCGACGTGGACGGCCTCGGCGACGCCGCCGCCCTTCTGCTGCTCGTCGCCGCCCTTCTGACCGCCGCCCTCTTGTGGCGTCGGGTATCGCGGGAAGGAGAGGAAGCGGCGCTCTATAGCAGACTCTTGCGAAGACTGCGCCGGCGTGGCCTCGAACGGGGCCCCGCGGAGGGGCCGCAGGACTTCGCGGCGCGGGCCGCGCAGGCCCTTCCCTCCGGCGCGGTGTCGATAGAGGAGATCACCGTCGTCTACCTGGATGCCCGCTATGGAGGGCGGCCGGCGCACCGCGAAGTGATACGCCGGCTCGAGCGTTCCGTGAAGGCCGTGTAGCCGAGGCGCCCGGGCTCACCCGGTTCCCGGCTGCGGGAGCAGCCGGGCGGGAGGCGAGCAGGAGGCGGGCCTCACACCCCGATGCCGAACCGCGTCACCCCAGCCAGGCGCAGCACCAGGATCAGCCCGGCGGGCACCGCCACACCCAGCACCAAGAACACCCAGTCGGCGGCGACCACCTGCGACCGTCTGCGATAGGTGCGGGGGCCCGCGCCGAACGCGCGGGCGTCCATGGCTATGGCCACCCGCCCCGCGCGACGCACCGCCCCGGCCAGCAGAGGGATGGCGTAGCGCCACGTGCGCCGCGCCGCCGCCACGGGTCCGCCGCCTCCCCGAACGCCACGCACCCGGTGCGCGGCCTTGATGAGCCCGTACTCGTAGGTGAGCAGCGGCAGCATGCGGTATCCCACCATCGTACCGAACACCAACCGCTCGTCGAGCCGCACTTGGTGTACCAGGCTGAGAAGCAGGTCTCCGGCGTCTGTGGTACGCACGAACACCACCGAGAACACCGCGAACGCCAGTAGGCGGAACGTGAGCGAAGCGGCCGTCGATAGGGCCACCTCGGTCACCCGCACGGGGCCGAGCACCAGCAGGGCCGGGGACACCTCGTTCAAGCGATTGAACAGGATGTTGGCCACGAACACGCCCACGCCCGCGATCAGAAGAGGCGCGACGGCGCGGGCCACCGACCACGGAGTCAGACCGCCCAACACCCTGCCCGCCACCAGACCCAGGGCAAGGAAGGCCGCCGGAGTGTAGGGGTCGAACACCGCCGTCAGCATGAGCGAGACGAGGAGCAGCACCACGAGCTTGAGAGCCGGGTTGCGCCGCCTAAGGTAGTGGTCGAGTGTAGGGACCGCCGCCGCTGTTCGGCCCGCTCCCCCGTCTCTGTCCGGGGCGCCGAGGGCGCCGACGGTGTCGGGAGCGCCGGGGGCGCCGGCGGGGTCGACCGTCCGCGGCGCTCCGACCGCCTGCGACGTCACACTCGATTCCAGAGCGGGGCGTGGACCGTCGCCGCCCGTCCCGGTCGCGCCTAAGCCCGACGCCGGGTGGAGGTGCTCGGACTCCCGCGCCTCGAGCGCCGGGGCGGTCTCGTCGCTCGACCCGGCGATGGGAAACCCTGCCGCCAGCAGGAGCTCCGCCGGGGCGACGAATTCGTTCTGCACACCGTGCAGTTCGCGGAGCAGGGACCCAAGCCCGCCCACCGCCGGCACGGTAAGGCCTGCGCGACGCAGGAGCGCCTCGTCGCGGAAGAGCCGGCCGGGTGGGCCGTGAAACGCCACGGCGCCCCCCACCAGCACCACCACGGTGTCGGCGTGCTCGGCGACGAGACGCATGTCGTGGGTGACCATGAGCATCGTGCGCCGCTCGAGCGTGCTTTGCTCTACGAGCGTACTGATCAGCCGGTCGGCCTGACGTCTGTCTTGACCGAACGTGGGTTCGTCGAGCACAAGCACCGACTGACCCCTGATGAGCATGGCCGCCACGCTCAATCGCCGCTTCTGCCCCTGGCTCAACGTGAACGGGCCCGCTTCGGCGAGTTCCGACAGTCCGAAGCGATCCAGCCACGAATCGACCAGCGCGGCGTGCGCAACCTCGGAATCCCCCAGAGACGAGTGCTGCGTCAGGCTGAACACCAGCTCGCCCCGAACGGTGTTGGTGACGAACTGGTGCTCCGGGTTCTGGAACACGTGGCCCACCGTCGTCGAGCGCACTCGATCTTCGAGAGAGCAGGTATCCCGGCCGCCGATGAACACGCTCCCCGGGGTCGTCGGTAGTACCCCGGAGATCAAGCCGGCGAGGGTGCTCTTTCCAGCTCCGTTCGCCCCCACGATCGCGGTGACGCGGGCTTCGGGGATGACGAGAGAGACGCCTTCGAGGACCAGAGGCCCGGCCGGATCGTAGCGATACGTGAGATCGCGCACTTCGATTGCGGGTAACTCGGGCGACACCGCGCCATCGGACCCGGGCGCGGGATTCGAGGCGCCCGCCGGATTCGAGGCGGCCGCCGGCTGCGGCGTGGCCGCCGGTCCGGACGGCGCCGCCGCATTCGACCCGGCAACCGCGCCATGCCCCGTAGTCGGTGCGTCCGCAGCGGGAGATTCGGGCGCGTCGGCCGGTCCGCCCCTGACGCCGGAAGTCGCGAGAGAGCGGAGCAATCCGGGCGTATCCGCCAGGGCGGCCGCCGTCTCAGCGATCGTGAGAGGTCGGCCCGGTACGGGCCAGCCGCGCTCCTTCAGGCTCAATACGAGCTCGGTCGTCCGTGGCCGCCAGACGCCGGCCGCCGTGAGTTCGGCGCTGCGCTCGTAGAAGGCCTCGCGGGGGTCGCCCCTGAACAGCACCCGGCCGCAGGCATCCAGCACCAGCACCGAGTCGATCCACTCGACCAGCTCGTCGAGTCGATGCTCGATCACGATGAGGGTATGGCCCCTATCCCGCGCCATCCGGCGGAGATGACGGAACAGCTCGACTGCGCCCACGGGATCCAGATTGGCCGAGGGCTCGTCGAGCACGATCACCCGGGGCCCCATGGCGAGAACCGACGCGAGAGCCACTCGCTGCTTCTCGCCGCCCGAGAGCGTGGTGAGCTGCCGTCCGTCGAATCCCGCCAGTCCGACCGCGGCCAGAGCCTGCGCGGAGGCTTCCTCGATCGTCTCGGGAGGCACCGCCAAGCTCTCCAGGCCGAACGCCACCTCGTCGGCTACCGTGAGCGTGGCGAACTGCGATTCGGGATCCTGGAAGACCAGGCCCACGTCACGGGCAAGACGAGGCACATCGCTCTCGTGGGCGATCAGACGGCCCACCTGCACGATCCCCTCGTACTCTCCCTCGACGACGTGGGGGATCAATCCGTCGAGACAGAGCGTCAGCGTACTCTTGCCCGATCCACTCGGGCCCAGCACCAGCACCGACTCCCCGGGGGCGACGTCGAAGTTGACCTCGCGCAGGGCCGGGTCGCGCCGCTCGGAATAGCGGAAGGTGAGGTCGCGCACTCGCATTCGCGGCGGACCGGTGAACGTCCGCAACGAGTGACGAGCCCGGTCCGAGAGCGTCGTCGCTCCGTCGACCGTATCGCCGGCTCCCGTCCGAGGGGCGGCACTCACCTCAGACCTCCCATGCTCAGCGCGTCCGCTTCCGTTCGCGCGAGATGGCTAGTCCGCTGAGCGTTCCTGTCCCGACCAAGGCATCGCCCGCGAGCTTCGAGACGACACCGCCCAGCAGCGCCCCACTGATCGCGACCAGGACCGCTCCCACGGCGATACTCGCCGGCGAGTAGGCCTCCCAATAGCCGTAGAAGAAGCTGTCGAGGACGATACTCGCCACACCGGCGAACGCCCCTGCCACCATTAGTGTCGCCGTGGAGTAGACGCGATAGCGAAGGCCCGCGAACACGGCCTCGGCCGCCGCTCCCTGCACCAACCCGCTCAACAGGACCGCCGCGCCCCATTGACTCACGAGCACCATGCTGACGAACGCCGCCACCAGTTCCCCCACGACCGCGGCTCCCGGCCGCCGGATCACGTAGGGCACGAGCAGCCCTCCGATCATCCACACCCCCACCAGTGCGTAGCTCGCCGGAAAGGGTATTGCGGCGAACGCGGTGGCCCAGAGAAGCCCCCACGTCCAGAAGATCACCCCCACCGCCACCGATAGTACCGCGGCCACCACGATCTCACGGGTGGTCCACGCGGCAGACCAGGAGCCGGTGGCAGGGGGGCTTTTCGTGCCGGCAGGTTCTTGTGTTTTCATCCTCACTGTCCTTTCGTCTGGCGAGACCCGGACTCGTCCGGCGCCTCCTCTTGTTGCGCCGCCGACGCCTGCGGCGCCGCGTCGACGCGGGTGGATTGAATGTGTGCCACGAGCTCGTCGTCGGGGACTCCGGTGGTCAGCGTGGCGACCATGACGGTCCCCCCGCTCGCGCGCGCAGCCGCGAACGCGGAGCGCAACGCCATGAAGACCTCGTCTTCGGGTCCCTCCATGAACGTGCTCAACCGTCCAACCTGAACCGTCAGACCCGATGAGGAGGCGGCGGCGATGGCATCCTGGATGGGCGCGTGGATGTCGGCTTGAGTGAGCGGATAGATGGAGAACTGGCAGCCCGTCGCTTCCGGCCTGCGAGGCGCGCGTGCGGCGTCAGGCGCGTGGGCGAAGTCAGACGCAAGGGCGGCGTCCAGAGCTCGATCGTCATCTGTCATGGGGTCCTCCTTCGGGACGGTGCACGATGACGAGAAGGCGGCCTTCGCCGTGCCTCACCCGCGCTTGTCGGCCGAGCAGTTCGTTGCTCACTCCGCGGGCGGCGCCTTGGTGCAGGGAGCCACCGCGCAAGGGGTAGAGCAGTCCCTCGGTGTCGATCTCGTGAACGGATGGAGTGAGAGGAAGCAGAGAGACGATGTCGCCGGGTTCTCCGTCGACAACGACGTCACCGTGGGCGAGGCGCACCTCGTGACTGCAGTCGACCATGCACACGTCGACGTGCTCGAGCCAGTCTGCGGTCAGCAGAAGGAGTCCCGCGACCAGGTGGTCGAGACGAGGGCCGCCGAGCGCCCCGAGGAGGGTGATGCGATCCGCACCCCGATCGACAGCCAGGCGAAGCGCCACCTCGGTGTCGGTCTCGTCCTTCTCGACCGGGAGCACGTGCGTCTCCACGCCCGCGGCTTCAAGTGCGCGCCAGGTGGCCTCAGCCACCGAGTCCATGTCGCCCACGAGCAGGTGTGGCCGCAGCCCGACGGCTCCTAGTGCGTCGGCGCCGCTGTCTGCTGCGATGAGGAGGTCGGCGGACGCAAGCAGTGCGGGGTCGAGCGGCCCGCCGAGGGTTGCCCCGCCTATGATCACTGCGTGCACGATGACATGCTCCTCCATCCACGACACGCGGACCGCCGCCGCGGGGAGGACTCCCTCGAACGAGAAAAGGCGCGCACCAATGGTGCCGCGCCTCGGGCGTACGAGTAACCAGTGCTTCCCTTCGCTGGCATTACCCAGATCAGGTTCGCAGGGTCAGTGGTCGAGCCACACTCTCAGCGCCGAGCGCTCCCCTAGCAGGGTCCGCGTCGCCGGCACGGGCCCTCGCGGGCCGACCGGCGTTCGCCTACCGAATATCGAGTATACCCGTTGGCGGCGGCGGATGCCCGGCGGGCAGTCGAATGCCGAGGCGCGCTCGGCCTGAGATCGGGGCGCGTGTCGGGCGCCGGCCCCACGGCGCCGACCGGCCGGACCTCGGCGCTCGGTCGGCCCGGACGGCCCCACGGCGCCCGGTCGGCCCGGCCCCTCTACCTGCGGAGGCCCAGGGTGGCCGCGATGCCCAGGTGGTCCGACGCAGTTCCGGCGGTGACTCGCACGTCGGCGAGCGGGCCTTGCCCCGGCGGGAGCAGGTCGGACGTGACCCAGATGTAATCGATGCGCTCGATCGGACCGTCCGACGGGAAGGTGTAGCCGGGCGACACTCCCGCCTCCGCCAGCACTTCCACAAGGCCCGCCTCGCGCAGCATCTCGATCTCCCGATCGCCGGGCCGCCCGTTCAGGTCGCCCATGACCACCGTGCGCGACGCGCCTCCCCAGACTCGCAGCATCTCCTCGGACTCCAACACGCGCACCGGTCCGCCGTCATCCGGGTGGTGGTAGTGGGTCGCGATCACCCGCAACGAACCGGCGTCGCCCAGGGCAAGCGAGACATCGATGAGACCTCGGCGCAGCAGCAAGTCCTCAGTCGGCAGCGGAAAGAGTTCCTCAGACTCGATCGGAAGCCGGGTGAGCACGGCGTTCCCCCACAACGGCCCCGCGGTCGGACCATACACCGGCACCATGCCGAGTCGCCCCGAGAGCCAGCCGAGCATGTCGACAGACCCGTTGATCACCCAACCGCGCGACACCTCCTGGAGGGCGAGCACATCGGGGTCTTCGGCCTCGATCGTGGCCGCGAGCGCTTCGAGATCAAGCCTGCCGTCGGTCGCGAACCCGTTGTGCAGGTTGTAGTTCATCACCCGCAGTCCGGCCTTCCCCAGCCCGTCCTGAGCCGCCGGGCGCTCGAGCAGAAGCGCCTGACCCAAAGAAACGACACCGAGCGCCAGGACCAGAGCGAGTGGGGCCGACACGACGAGCGGGGAGACCGGAGGTCGCGACACCGCTGCACGTCTGACGTCGGCGGCGTCGAGGGCGATGCGCCCCGAACCCAGCACCGCCCAGAGAGCGCAGGCGCCGAGCGCCACAGCCGCCACCAACGGGATCACGTCCGCCGAGAAGGGCAGCGCGATGTCGTACCCCGAGTAGGCCAGGAAGAGTAGTGCGACGAACACCACCATGCCCGCCCCGTGCGCCAAGGAGAGTCGAGCTCCGCGCCCAGCCACCCGAGACCCAGCCGCCGCCCGCCCAGCCCCCTGGCGCCCAGCCCCTCCGCGCCAAGCCGCGGCGCCCGTCTTCCCCGGCGCCGATGAGGGGCCGCCCGAGACGGAACCAACGACCACTGCGACCATGATCGCGAGCGCCGCCTGACCGGCGACCACCTGGAGTACCGCCCCCATCCCCGCGGGCGCTGCGACCGCCATGCTCAACACGAGCGCCACGCCGGCCACTGACACCAGGGCCGCCGCCTGCGCCCGGCGGATCGCCGGCCGGGCGGCCTCATGCGTCTCGCAGCGAGAGGCCGCGACAGACCCCAGGAGGGGCGCCGACTGCGACACCAACACCAAGCCGAGCACGTGCGCCGCAAGGGTGAGGAGCGCCGCCGTGGGCAGGAACAAGTCGCTGAGGGCCGCCGTCCGCGCCACGTTCTGGAACACCAGCATCTGCAGGGCGAGTGCCGGCCCCACGGCCAACCACGGACCGGCACGCCCACACGAACCTACTCCCCCACCCTCTTCTCGCCCGCGCCCGGTGTAGAGCAGGTAGCCGACGACCGCGGCCAGAACGGCCACCGTGACGATCGCCCTCGTGCCGCCGCGCCACGCGAGGTCGTAGGTGAGGAGCACACCGTTCAGTCCCGTGTCGAGAGCCAGACCGAGAAGCAGGGACGTCGCCGAGCGCAGCGCGGGCAGGAACAGCACGAAGAGCAGCGCTCCGGCCATCGCCAAGCCCAGGTCCACGAAGGGGTCTCCGGTCCAGAGTTGCAGCGCCAAGCGTACCAACGCCAGACCGCCTGCTGTGAACACCATCAAACGCCGGGTGCCCAAAGCCCGCTGAAGTGGGCCCACGAGGAACGCTCCGGCGAAGAGGGCCAGAGCGACGACTCCCAGGTGAGTGGCCTGCAGACCCGCGCGATCGCGGAGCACGTACACCAGCAACGGCAGGAGTACCCGGAGCATCTGCATGCCGAGCATCACGACGAGCGCAGGCAGCAGGACATCGGCCCCGAAGCCCTCCACATCGACCCGACCACGCCGTGTCGTCCGGTCCACGTCGCCCCTCCCCCGCTCGGTGTCGTCAGGCCGCGGCTCGGCCGAACCGCTCAAGGATAGCGCGGTAGCTCACCCAGGTGGGGACCGTACGAGGGACGGCTGGGTGGCCGCGACGTGCCTGTCCGCAATACGCACCCGAGGAACCGCCGACTGTCGTGCGCCCTCCCCATCGCCTCGCCGGAGGCATGGCTCGGGGCGAATCCTGGTATCTGAAGGTATCGGACATCATCAGGACGCAGACGGGCCATCCGCAGCTGGAGGACACCATGAACGACGCAACGGCATTCGACCTCACCGACAAGGTGGTACTCATCAGCGGCGCCACGGGCGGGATAGGCCGCGTGCTCACCCCCATACTCGTCGCGGCCGGCGCCAAGGTGGTGCTCGTGTCGCGGCACCACGACCGGCTCGAGGACCTGGCTGCCCAGGTAGGCATCCCCGACACGCACTGTCTGCTGAAGGACGCCGATCTGCGCGACCCAGCCCAGACCCGCGAGATGGTGGCCGACGTGATCGACTGCTTCGGTCGTATCGACGTGGTGTTGAACCTCGTGGGTAGTTGGGCTCCGGGCAAGGTGGCCGACACCAGCGACGACGTGTGGGACGAACAACTCGGATCGAACCTGTACACCGTGTTCCACGTGCTGCGGGAGGCGGTTCCGCACATGACCGAAGGTGGCGTCATCGTGAACGCCGGCAACGCTGAGCCTGTCGAAGGCAAAGGGGGGCAACTTGCCTACGCCGTCGCCAAGGGCGGAGTGCACACGCTCACGCGCAGCCTCGCCCTCGAACTCAAACCCCGAAGCATCAGGGTGAACGCGATCCTGCCCCGGAACGTGGACACGCCGGGGAACCGCGCCCTCCAGCCCGAAGCCGACCCGAGCGGTTGGCCGAGCGCGGAAGAGGTGGCCCGGGTGATCATGCTGCTGATCTCTTCGGGAGCCGGGGTGGTGTCCGGGGCGCTCGTGCCCGTGTACGGGGGGTCGTGACTCGGTCGTGACTCGGGCGCGTCCAGCGCGCTTGCCTACCACCTGACGGGCACCGCCCGCAACGTGGCCTTCCCGTGACGCTCCCGCGCCCCTCTGCTAGAATACGCGGACGCGTGGGGCACCTCGTCCGCCGGGGCATTCCACGCGGGGCGACACACCCTTCCAGAGGGACGCCGCCCACAGCAAGGAGAAGTGGCCGAGCCGGCTGAAGGCGCTCGCCTGCTAAGCGAGTGTAGGAGTTTAAGCTCCTACCGAGGGTTCGAATCCCTCCTTCTCCGCCATGTTGCGCCTGTAGCTCAGTCGGATAGAGCGTTGGTCTACGAAACCAAAGGTCACAGGTTCGAATCCTGTCAGGCGCGCTACACGAGAAAGCCCCGCACATGCGGGGCTTTCTCGTTTCTCTAGGAGGCGAAGGACCGCCTATCGGGGCAGAACCTGGACAGGTGCTCTCCTATCGATCCTCGTGCCGTCCCCCAGTTGTCCGGCCGCGTTCCGTCCCCACGCCCAGAGGGTGCCGTCCTGCTTCAGCGCGAACGAGTTCCCGTCCCCAGCGAAGACCGCGGACCAGTCTTTGTGGACGATCCGTACAGGGTCCGAGCGCGTCGTTGACGTGCCGTCACCAAGTTGCCCCCAACTGTTCTTGCCCCAGGCCCACAGAGAACCGTCCAGGCGAACGGCCAGGGAATGGTCGCTTCCCGCGCTCATCGAGCTGACGTTCCGCACTTCTCGCCGACCATATGGCCCCCCACCCCGTGCAGCTCAGCCCTTCGCCGACCGAGGTGGTTTCGCCGGGGCGGTTTGACCGAGGAGCAGCTCACCCGCCTCCG
>JAHJSA010000067.1 GCA_018830645.1 Actinomycetota bacterium | reverse complement strand
GCGGCCACCAGGCGGCGAGTGCGCTCATCGAGGAACGGAAGCAGAAGCTCGAATCGCTGTTTGATGCCGGCCTCTGCGTCCATGTGGTGAAGCGTAGCACGGCCGGGGCGGTATTGCTACTGTTATTCTGTGACGGAGCCTAACGTCATCGATTTGAGCTGTGCGCGAAGCGCAGCTGCTCGAAATCGTTGTTAGGCCGTGTGGCCGAGTTTCGCACCCATCCCAGACCAAGGCTTGATCGTCTTCAGGGTATCTGAAAGCGCGTCTTCCGCAACCTCGGTGTCGTGGGCCGCTTGGGCACGGAGCCAGTAGCCATTGGACAGCCCGAAGAACCTGCACAGACGCAGGTCCGTGTCCGCAGTGATGGCGCGCCTGCCAGCGACGATCTCACCGATGCGCTGGGCCGGCACGCCTATCTCCTTCGCGAGCCGGTACTGCGAGATACCCATGGGCTTCAGGAACTCCTCGAGGAGGAGCTCGCCCGGGGTCACTGGCTTGAGCTGGGACATCGTCATCACTTCCCTAGTGGTAGTCCACGATCTCGACCTCTTCTGCGCCCGCCATCGTCCAACGGAAGCAGACGCGGTACTGGTCGTTCACCCGGATGCTGTATTGGCCCGCGCGGTCACCCTTGAGCGGTTCGAGCCGGTTGCCGGGCGGCACGCGCAGGTCGTCGAGCACGCCCGCAATCTCAAGCTGCCGGAGCTTGCGTCTGGCGACCGACTCGATGCTCACGAAGCGCTTCACCCGATGTCCGTGGGCGAGCCGCTCGGTGTCTGCATCCTTGAACGAGACAATCATGGTTGTATAGTAACGCGCGCCGTGATTAACGTCAAGCGTGACTAGCGGGATACGCCGCTGCAATCGGGCGGCGGACGCTCACATCCGGCCTAACACTACATCGGCAGTCTGCCGAACTCCGCCACAGCCCGCTTTCTGTCTGCCTATGCACGTCTGAAGCAGGCGACGATCGCACCCTCCAGGGCCTTTCGGCAACGGTGGCGGCGCGCGCGCCGACGATACCCGGTGCATAGGCAGACCGTATATGTCGCGGCTGTCACTCGTCAAGTGGGCAGCGCACGCCGTGGCCGCGGCTGTTCAGCACGTGGGCGCAGATCATCGTCGCACGCACAGTGTGGCCCACCAACTCCTGGACGGTGGGTACGTCTTGGCCTGCTGCGCAGGTGTGTCGCGCAGGAACGACAGTACGTCTGACAGGGGCCCGCGGCCTCAGTCGGCGGCAAGGTCGTCCTGGCAGAGCCTCATGACATCGCGGAGATGGGCGCGCAGTGGGTCTGCAAGAGCGGTGCGGAACATCGTCACCGGGGCCCTTCCCCCTCGCCGTCGCGGACGGCGACTTCACCCCGGGACAACTCGCGGCCCTTCACGCAAGGGCTCGGGCAACGAGCATCGGCCGGTCCCTCAGCCTACTGCACCACGACCATGCCGCAGAGCGTGCCGTGCGGCACCTCGTCGGGGGTGGCGCAGCTCCCGATGGGGTAGATGTCCCAGCCGAGCCCCGCGGCCAGGCGGAAGACGTCGACGCCCACCGCCTCCAGCGACGGTCGCGACTTGAGAGAGAAGCGGCATTTCTTGCCCTCAAGGGCGGCGCAGTCATCGAGGCTGCCGCAGAAGGTGTGGCGGCAGGAGCCGGCGGCCAGTCCGAAGGCCAGGTAGTGGCCGTCGTAGAAGGCGAGGCTCTCGAGGTTGGAGACCATGTCGTAGACCTTCTGGTAGGCGTCGACCCGCTCCTCGATCGTGGCGCGATCGCGCACGATCACCGGCGGGGGCACGTCGACGCCGAAGAACACGGCCCACCGGTAGCCCTCCAGCAGCCCACGAAGCTCGGCTGGGGTCAACGTGTGGGGCGGGCAGTTGGCGCCCACGCCGTAGCCGAAGCACCGCGGGACGCGGCACTTGAGAGTGACACGCTCGTCGACCGGGATGTCGCCCACCGGGATCACCGCGGCCCGGGACGCCCCCTGCTCGAGTGCAGCCTCCCGGTACCTCCCCAGGTCGGCGTCGAGTTCTGCCGCGTACATCTCGGGCTGGGCTTTTCGTATCTCTCTCATGCGTCCCTCTTCCTGCCGGGTGCGCTTCATGGCCTGGGCGGACGGGCCGGTGGTCGAGCGGATCTGCGGCCGCCGCTCCAAGCCTAGCAGACTCCTCTCGGGACTGATTCCCGCGTGTGGTGCCGGCGTGCGGTGGGAGAGCGATCCTCAGGGCTTTGACGTGTTGCCCGGAAAGATCCCGCACGTAGAGTTGCCGACGTCTTTGCGCCGTGGCCAACGAAACTCGACGCTCGTTGTGTCGCCGGAGCCTCAAGCAGGCCGGGTCGTGCCCCGTCTCCGCAGACCGCGCCACGCCCCTTCCGCCAACCGGCGCCGCTCCGATAGACTTGGCGAAAGCCCCGCTACCATGGCTGAGCCGAGAGGCTCCGGACGCCGGGTCACCGATCCGGGAGCAGCAACGGTCGCGGCAGGGAGGAGCCCACGGCATGACCGACCAGCCCGAGAACCTCGACCTCAATTCTCTGGACATCGCCGAGGACAGGCGGCAGGCACTGCTTCGCTTGTTCCCCGAAGTTGGGACCGAGGGCGGCAAGGTGGACTTCGAGCGGCTCAAGCTCGCGTTGGGCGAGGCGGTCGACACCGGCAAGGAACGCTACGGCATGAACTGGCCGGGCAAGGCCGACAGCTTCCGGACCATCCAGGCACCCAGCTTGGCGACCCTCCGCCCCTGCCTTGAGGAGAGTGTCGGCTTCGACGCCACGGAGAACCTGATCATCGAGGGCGACAACCTCGAGGTTCTCAAGCTCCTGCAGAAGTCGTATCAGGGCAAGGTCAAGATGATCTACATCGACCCGCCCTACAACACCGGCAACAATTTCATCTACCCCGACAATTACACCGAGAGCCTGCAGACCTATCTGGAGTACACCAGCCAGGTCGACGCCGAAGGCCGCAAGTTCGGCACCAATACCGACGCCGACGGTCGCTTCCACTCCAAGTGGCTGAACATGATGTATCCGCGGCTGTATCTCGCGCGGAACCTCCTGCGGGAGGATGGGGTTATCTTCATCAGCATTGATGACAATGAGGTGACGAACCTACGACGGCTGTGCGATGAGGTTTTCGGTGAAGAGAACTTCCTGGCGTCGATCGCATGAGAGAAGCGGTATACGCGCAGCAATAACGCCCGCCTCTTCTATTCTCTCAAAGATAGTATCGTGGCCTACAGAAGAACAGATACCATCGATATCTTGAGAGAACCAAGAAGTGAGCAGTCCAAGGAGATTTACGACAACCCCGATGGTGATGAGCGAGGTGCGTGGACCAGCTCTTCGTACGTCAACCTAGCTCGAAAAGAGGAACGCCCTAACCTGGTACATGTGATAATGCGACCCATATCAGGTGCGGCAGTAGAACATCCCACTCACGCGTGGAAGTACGAACGTCGCGAGCATGAGAGGCACGTTCGTGAGAACCGCTTATGGTGAGGACAGCACGGTGACGTCAAGTATCCTAGACTGAAGAACTTTCTTAATGAAATGCGTGAAGGCCTAGTTCCGGTAGACCTTTGGGCTTATCAAAGTACAGGAACAACTGACGAGGGCGGCCTAGAGGTCAAGAAGCTATTCTCTGGGGAAGCTGTCTTTGACAACCCGAAACCTACCGGGTTGATTCAACGAATGTTGAACCTCGCCTGCGCGGTTGAAGGCAGCGACATCATCCTCGACTTCATAGCCGGCTCCGGCACCACCGCCCAAGCCGTTCTCGAACTGAACCGACAGGATGGCGGCAACCGGAAGTTCATCCTTGTCCAGCTCCCCGAGCCCACCGGGCGTGACGACTACCCCACCATCGCCGACATCACCAAGGAACGCGTCCGCCGGGTCATCAAGAAGCTCGACGATGAGGATGCGGGCCGGCTCGACCTGAGCGGCGGTCAGGTCCAAGACCGAGGCTTCCGCGTCTTCAAGCTGGCCGAGTCCAACTTCACCCCCTGGAACGCCGACGTGCCGCGCGACACCGCCTCCCTCGCCGAGCAGCTCGCGATGCACGTAGACCATATCCGGGAAGGACGAGCGGCCGACGACCTGCTCTACGAGATCTTGCTTAAGAGCGGCTTCTCGCTCACCACGCCGGTGGAGTCGCGGGAGTTGGCCGGGGTGACCGTGCACAGCGTCGACAATGGTGCCCTGTTCGTCTGCTTGGAGCGCAATCTGACCATGGAGGTCATCCGGGCTATGGCCGACCGCAGGCCCGAACGCGTCGTCTGCTTGGATGAGAGCTTCGCGGGCAACGACCAACTCAAGGCAAACGCGGTCCAGATCTTCAAGACCAAGGGCGTCCCCAGCTTCAAGACGGTGTGATGCGCCGCGACCTCGCCAACGTACAACCAATGGTGTACGAACGGCGCACTCTACCCCTGGTAGCCTGGCTTGAGCGTACTGAGGCTGCTGCCCGGCCCATAGGCACCGGGAAAGGCGTGTGGTGATGAACGAAGACTTCCAGGCGCGAGAGGGCGAGATCATTCTTTACGAGTCGGCCGACGGAGTGGCTCGGGCCGAGGTGTTCTTCGAGGATGAGACGTTCTGGCTCAGCCAGCGCCGCATGGCCGAGCTCTTCGGCGTCGATGTTCGGACGATCAGCGAGCACCTACGCAACATCTTTGGCTCCGGGGAATTGGATGAGGAGTCAGTTCTCCGGAATTTCCGGACAACTGCCGCGGACGGCAAGAAACACCTGACCGGCTTCCACCACCTCGATGCCATCATTGCCGTAGGCTACCGGGTGAACAGCCGACAGGCGACTCAGTTCCGCATATGGGCTACCAGGACGCTGCGGGAATTCATCATCAAGGGCTTCGTACTCGACGACCAGCGGCTGAAGCAGGGTCGGCGGTTCGGCAAGGACTACTTTGACGAGCTTCTCCAGCGCATTCGCGAGATCCGGGCCAGCGAGCGGCGCTTCTACCGTGCAGAACAAGCTCCATTGGGCCATCGCCGGCAAGACGGCCGCGGAGATCATCGTCGACCGGGCCGATGCCGCCAAACCACACATGGGCCTGACCACCTGGAAGAACGCTCCCGAGGGCAAGATTCTGAAACCGGATGTCATGGTGGCGAAGAACTACCTGGCCGACGACGAAATCAAGGCCTTGGAGCGAATTGTATCGATGTTCCTCGACTACGCCGAGAACCAGGCCGCCCGCCAGATACCCATGCGCATGGCCGATTGGGCCAAGAAACTGGATGCGTTCCTGCAGTTCAACGAGTACGAGATCCTCACCGACGCTGGCCGCGTCTCGCACGATGTCGCCAAAGGGCTGGCGGAGGAGGAGTACGCCAGATTTCGCGTGACCCAAGAGCGCAACTACGAGAGCGATTTCGAGCGCGAGGCGAAGCGGATCGTTGACAAACATGAGAGTCCCGACGAGTGAAGCTACAGTTCGACGCCAACCAGCAGTTCCAGTTGGACGCCGTCGCCGCGGCGATCACCGACCTCTTCGAGGGGCAGCCCCGGGGTATGCAGGACTACGCGGTCATCAACATGGGTGACCTCGGCCCCTTGCTGGCCGGACAGGATCAGACCGAACTCGGCGTAGGCAACCACCTACTGCCGGCCGAGGACAGACTGGCGGCCAACGCCCGCGTGGTGCAGGCTCGTAACGACATCGACGTCGCCGACCCGCACGCGCCTCTGGAGGCGTGGGCGCTCTCCGACAACGCCGCGGACATGTCGCGTTTCTGTCCACACTTCTCCGTGGAGATGGAGACCGGCACGGGCAAGACCTACGTCTACCTGCGAACGATCTTCGAGTTGTCACGACGGTACGGGCTCCAGAAGTTCATCATCGTGGTCCCGAGCGTGGCCATCCGCGAGGGCGTGCTCAAGAACATCGAGATCACCGCCGAGCACTTCCGTGCCCTCTACAACAACCTACCCTTCGAGCATTTCGTCTACGATGCCAAGAAGGTCAATCGCCTACGCCGCTTCGCCACCAGCACTACTCTGCAGATCTTGGTGATCAACATCGATGCCTTCCGCAAGAACTTCGCCGGCACCGAAGAAGAACGCAAGAGCAATGTCATCTACAGGGAGAGCGACCGACTCTCCGGCCGCCAGCCCATCGAGTTCGTACAGGCCGCCCGCCCCTTCGTCATCATCGATGAGCCGCAGAGCGTCGATTCCACTGAGAAGGCGCAAGAGGCCATCAAGGCCCTCAACCCGCTGTGTACGCTGCGCTACTCTGCCACCCACCGCAACCCGTACAACCTGGTCTACCGGCTCGACCCGGTGCGGGCCTTCGAACTGAAGCTGGTCAAACAGATCGTTGTGGCGAGTGCTGCTGCGGAGGGCGGAGCCAACGACGCCTACGTTCGGCTCGAATCAGTTGACGACAAGGGCGGCATACGGGCAAGGGTGGGGTCGATCTCTTCCCTCTCTCCAATGAGCGTGCAGCCTATGCCCAAGGTTTCTCGGTGGCCGAGATCAATGCCGAGCCCGGAGGCGAGTTCGTCCGCTTCAGCAACGACCGCACTCTGCGCCTCGGCGAGGAGATCGGGGGCATGCGCGACGACATCTGGCGGGTGCAGATCAAGCACACCGTCAAGCGCCATCTCACCAAGGAACTGGAGTTGCGCGGGCGAGGGATCAAGGTGCTGTCGCTCTTCTTCGTCGACCGGGTCGCGAACCACCGAGACTACGGTGCGGATGGGCAGCCGACGAAAGGTCGGTTCGCTGAAGTGTTCGAAGCCGAACTGTCGGCACTGGCCAGCGAGGAGGGCTACCGCGATCTGGAGTGGCTCAGCCAGCCGCTCGACCGCCTCCACAACGGCTACTTCGCCCAAGACAGGAAGGGCGTGCTCAAAGACACCCGGGGCAACACGCAGGCCGACGATGAGGTCTACAACTTGATCATGAGGGAGAAGGAGCGACTACTCTCCCTCGACGAGCCGCTGCGCTTCATCTTCAGTCATTCGGCCCTGCGCGAAGGTTGGGACAACCCCAATGTCTTCCAAATCTGCACCCTCAATGAGACCAGGAGCGCCGTGAAGAAGCGGCAGGAGATCGGCCGCGGTCTCCGCCTGCCGGTGGATCAGAACGGTCTGCGGGTATTGCCGGATCCAGCCCGGCTTCGCCCCTTTGCGCCCGGGCTTCAGCCTGAAGCTTCCCAGCCCGCACCACGATCTGAGGCCGGCGGTCATCGACCTCTTGTCCGCCTACCAGATCGAAAGCCACATCCGCCGGGAACGCGACGACGGGCCAAACCGGCTGAAGAAGGAAGTGGTGCTCGGTCCCGAGTTCCAGGCATTGTGGGACCACATCAAGCCCCGCACGACCTACCGGGTGGAGTTCGACACCGACGAACTGGTCAGGCGTGCAGTGGGCGGGATCAAGCAGATGGAGCCGATTCGCAGGCCTATCGTGCGTGTCACCACTGGACGGTTGGCGGTGGCGAAGGGCGGAGTTGTCGCGACGGGCGCGGCCGTCGCCCAGGAGGATATCGCACTCTCGGCCACGCCCGTGCCCGACCTGCTGGCGTATCTACAGAACGAGACCGAACTGACTCGATCAACGCTCACCCGCGTTCTCATCGAATCCGGCCGTTTGGGTGACTTCTTCAACGACCCCCAACGATTCCTCGACGCCGTTGCAGCCGTTCTCAGGTACGAGCTTCACCGACTGCTGGTCGACGGAATCAAGTACGAGCGTGTCAACAGCGACGCCCGCTCCGAGACGGAGTGGGAGATGCTGCTCTTCAAGAACGAGGAACTCATCAACTACCTCGCGGCGCTGCAGGTGAGCAAGTCGGTGTACGAGTACGTGGTCTACGACTCCGAAATCGAACGCGAGTTCGCCCGCCGTCTGGATGAGCGCGACGACATCAAACTGTTCGTGAAGCTGCCCACGTGGTTCAAGATCGACACGCCACTCGGCGAATACAACCCCGACTGGGCCCTGGTGAAGGACGACGGGCGGGCCGTCTATCTGGTTCGAGAGACCAAGGGGACTCGCGACATCATGAAGCTGCGTACCAGCGAGGCCGACTAAATCCGTTGTGGGAAGCGGCACTTCGAGGCTCTGGGGGTCCCATTCGATGTCGTGATGACCGCGGGCGAGGTGTAGCGAGGCGCCCCACGCTCTCGGAAGCAGAGGAGTATTTCCGTTGCATTTACTTGCCGTAATTGGCAATATAGTGCAATGCGCTTCGTTGATCTGCTCGACATCCTCCCTCCGGGGGAGACCATGTTCGACTCCGCACTTCTCCTCGCGGGCGAACCGCATCCGGCCGAAGTGCGCCGCCGGCTGTCGCGCTGGACCGCAGCCGGCAAACTACTGCAACTGCGCCGCGGGCTGTACGTCGTTGCAGTGCCGTACGCCGACGCCCATCCCCATCCGTTCGTGATCGCCAACCGGCTCCAACGGGGCTCGTACGTGAGCGCCCAGGCCGCTCTTGCGTTCCGGGGGACGATCCCGGAGTACGTGCCGGTGGTGACCTCAGTGTCTACGGGCCGGCCACGCACGCGGCGTACTCCCCTCGGCGTGTACCAGTTCCGCCACATCGCCCCGGGCCTACTGTGGGGCGCTGAGTTACTCGAGGTGGCCCCGGGCGCTCGGGTTCTGGTGGCCACCGCGGAGAAGGCCCTCCTCGACCTGGTGCATCTCACTCCGCGCGCCGACGATCCCCGCTACCTCGCTGAGCTTCGGCTCGACACAACCACCCTCGATCTCGAGCGGCTGATGAGCTTCGCCGAACGGACCACACGCCCGAAACTGATGCGGGCCGCCGAAGCGGTGGCCGGGATCGCGGGCGATCGGGGAGTGGAAGAGAGGTTCGAACCTCTGTGAAAGACATCCTCAGAGAGCTACTGGCCGAGGCGGCACCGGGCGTCGATCCGCGCAACATCGTACGCGAATACCTACAGGCGCGCGTTCTGGAATCGATGCAGCGGCTGGGCGCCCTGGCGGCTCTCGCGTTCCACGGCGGCACTGCCCTGCGGTTCCTCTACCGCACGCCGCGCTACTCCGAAGACCTCGATTTTGCCCTCCTAGAAGGGAGCACGGCTTTCGGCCTGCGGGACACCATGACGCGCGTGGGGAACGATCTCCGAGCCGAGGCATACGCCGTTGAGATGGGAGTACGGGACGCCGGGCCGGTGCATTCGGCGAAGGTGGCCTTCCCCGGCCTGCCCGCCGAACTCGGTCTGTCCACCCGCCCCGAGGAGAAGCTCGTCATCAAGGTCGACGTCGACACGAATCCCCCCGTGGGCGCCACGACCGAGATTTCCATCGTGCGCCGGTTCGTGACATTGCGGCTACAGCATCACGATCGGGCGTCGCTCCTGGCCGGCAAGGTGAACGCGATCCTCACCCGCGGTTGGATCAAGGGACGCGACGTCTACGACCTCGTCTGGTATCTGGCCGATCCCGAGTGGCCAAGCCCGAACCTGACCCTTCTCAACAACGCACTGGAGCAGTTCGGATATCCCGCCGGCCCCCTTGCCGAGGCCACCTGGCGCGCCGCGGTGCAGTCGAGGCTCGCGGAAGCCGATATGGCCGACGTGATCGCCGACGTCAGCCCGTTCCTCGAGCGCGTCGAGGACCGAGAACTGCTGTCGCGGGAGAACCTGGAGCTGTTGCTGAAGCCCTGATTCCTCAACACATACGATGCCGACAGCCGTCGAGAACTGAGCCGCCGGCTATGGACGAGAGCCGCTACATCCCCGGTGCCGGCATCACCTCGAAGACATCGACGGCGAAGTTGCCGGACCCGTCACCCAGGTATGGATGGCCCTCGACTAGCCCCACTGCAGCGCTGAGGTCTGCCGCTTCGACGATCGAGTAGCCGGACAAGGGGGTGGGTGTTCCTGCGGACCCGTCACCTACAGCCGAGGCGCCGGCGCCGAACGGGTTGCCGAAATCAGTGAGAGCTGGGCCGACCTTCTCTCCCCACGCCATCCACTTCGCCATCTCTCCTGCGACCTGCTCCTCCGTCATCTCCCCAGGATCCGTGGCCGCACCTCCTCTATAGAGCAACATGAATTTGGGCATCATGGTCTCCTTCTTCAAGCTTGATATGGTTCCTTTTGTATACCGTTGAATGCGGCATCTTAGCCGGCGGGCACCGAACGGAGGATTCGTGCGTCACACGGATGAGGAAGAAGTCCGAACTCCGGAGGAGGTCCACACATGAACCGCAGGGGCACGAGCATCGCCTTTGCCCTAGTTCTGTTCGCAGCGTTGGTCGTGTCTGGCTGCGCTGCGACCGAAAGCACCACGACCGCGCCGCAACCCACCACGACCGCACTGCAGTCGGCTCCCGACGACCCGTCCATGGGCACCAGGCTCGCGCCCGGTCTCTACGACCTGGCGGATGGAACGTCGGAGGCGTACGGCACCCTCGAATGGAGGGATCTCGAGGGGGGCTTCTGGGCAGTGATCGGCGGCACGGAGGCGACCGGGGACGTCGGTACGACGGTCGCGGTGATCGCCAACGCGGCCAAGGACGATCCCACGTATGTCGCTCTGGCCGGCAGGACCGTCCGGGTAGTCGGTAATAGATTGTCGGGGGCCTCGGTGCGCATGGCTGGCCCAGAGATAGAGGCGTCCTCGATCTCCGAGATCAGCGACACGGGCGCTGCGTACGAGTAGCTGCAATCGTGGGTAAGCGCACACTATGGTCGTGCTGGCGGCATCGGGCCTCCTGGCCCTGGTCGGCCAACCGGCCCATGCCGCTACGAGTTTCGATAGGTTCGGACGTGACCCGCTTGATGACAGTGGTGGTGCGGCGCCGGTTCTCATTCTCTGGTTGTTGGTGGCACAAGCTTGGTCCGGATGTCTGAAGCTGGGGAAAAGACATAGGCCCGACCGTCACGTCGCGAATCCAAGTAGCCCTTTCCGGCCAGCTCCATGAGGTCGCTTCTCGCAGTCGCGTAGGCGACGTTGTGAGATGCCCGGTGGGATTCGATGGTGAAGGTCGCGTTCGCGTCTTCCGAGGCCCTCCCCAGCAAGGCGCGTTGTCTGTGGTTCAAGCCCTGATCCCGGGTTAGCCGCGCGCGGAGCCCGGCGTCCTCCCTGTTCTTCTCGTCGATGTATTCCCAAAGCTGGCCGAGCGCCGTTTCGATGGCTCGCAGGTGAAACGTCAGGAAGTATGTGACGTCTGCATCGTCCGTCTCCGAGTAGAGAAAGGCGCGCTCGTACTGACTCCGTTTGTGGAGAATCACGCTCGAGATGGAGACGTATTCGAACAACCAATAGCCATGCTTGATCATGTACAGGTAGAACAGAGCCCGCGCGGTTCTTCCATTCCCATCGCAGAATGGGTGGATGTAGGCCAACCAGAAATGGAGCAGGACCGCCTTGATGACCGGGTGAACGAACGGGTCTCCGTCCTCGTTAGCGTATGCACAGAATCGCTCGAGTTCGGTCGGGAGATCCCTCGCCCGCGGAGGCACGTGGACAACCTGCCCCCGGTCGTCCCCGATTATGATCTCGTCGTCCGACGTTCTGTATCGCCCGGACTCGGACTCGTCACGCAAGGTGCCCTCAGTCATCGATTCCTGTATTCGAAGGAGCAGCTCCGGCGTCACAGGTCTATCCAGAAGCTCACGGATCCATGAGATCGTACGGTAGTTGTTGAAGACCATTCGTTCCCCGCGACTTTGGGGCCGGCGCCCACTGCGGAGCATGTCCTTGGCCACCTGTCGCGTCGTGGCGGCTCCCTCGAGTTGGCTCGAGGCAATAGCCTCCTCCATCAGGTTGCTGAGCAGGTAGCGCTCCCGCGTGTTCGGGGGAATGCTCGAAGCTGAAGCACCTACCGCACCGCCCGCTTGCTGATCGACGACCATCAGGCACCGTTGCAGTTCGTCCGTGAGCGAATACCAGAATGACTGGCCGTGAACGTCGGCAATTGGCGTTGGCTTGCTGCTGAGACGCCGCATGAACTTCAAGAGGAACCAGACGACTTCAGCCGTGAAGCCCTCGGGCATCGGTAGGTGCTTGAAGCGATCCCAGTAGAGGTAGTCGCGGTTCGCCCGCTGGAGAACCTCCATGGTCGCGCCAAGCTCCGTCACCTTGTTGAGCCCCTCGAGGGCATCCGCGCCCAGCTTCCCCTTTGGAGCCGGCTCAGGTTTCCGGACCACGTGCGTCTCCCCTGCTGGCTATCAATCGTCCTCTTGATCGATAGTACACCGTCCACGATGTAACTATCAATCTGATTCTGATTGATAGTTACTGATAGTTGGCCCTTGGGGCCGGTCACTCAGCCAAGACACCTCTTGAGACCTGCGTCCGGCGCGCGTTGTCCTCGCGTCAGCTACCGGTCGGAAGGGCAGCCAATCAGCGCCGGCGTTTTCGCAGACAATGACCTGACCAGGCCGAGACCGGCACCAGTCTCCAAGCGAGACGTAGTCAAACCGGCGCGCGGCCATCCTACTCTCATGGGGCCCTGCAAGAGGCGCGACGAAGCCGATTTCTTCCGCGCAGGCCCCTACCCGACGTCGTCCAGCAACGGCCCCAGGCGCACGCGCATCTCCCTAGCCTTCGCCGCTACCCTGCGGCCGTGCTCTTCGGCGTCCGCCCGGGGGAAGGTGCCGGCCACCGAGACCGTGCCCACCGGCCGCACCGCGCCCCGCCCGCCCACCAGCGGGGCACTCACCGCCATGAGGCCCGGTGTGATGGCACCCAGGTCGGCACCGAACCCCGAGCGACGGCATAGTTCGAGTTCGGCCCGCACAGCATCGAGGTCTTCGGGGTCGCTCCGCGGATCGCCGTGGAAGAAGAGGGGCGGGGCAGCCAGCAGCTCTTCCCGTTCCGCCTCAGGCAAGAAGGCCACTATGGCCTTGCCCATCGACCCCCAGGTGAGGGGGTAGTGATAGCCCACCCTGATCGAGACGCTGATGCCGCCCGGTGATCCACTTCTGGCCACCACGTACTGCTGGGAGTCACGGATGAGCGTCATGAAGGCGAGCGTACCCGGCACCACTGCCAACTCCTCGAGGAAGGGAGCGGCGGCGCGGGTGAGGTCGCTCTGGTCGAGTAGGGCGCGCGATAGGAGCAGAAGGCCGGATCCCAAGGCGTAGGTCTTGTCGTGGTCGTTCTTGGTCACCAGGTTCGCGGAGCGCAGGGTGTTCAGGATGGCCTTGCCCTTGCTCTTGTAGATACCTACACCGGAGCAGATCTCGGTGAGCGTCGACTGCCCGCGCGGGTCCCCAGCCAGAAAGTGCAGCACCTTGATCGCCTGATCGACCGCGGGCACCTTCTGACCGTAGTCGGGGGCCGCTTCGGGCGGAGAGCCCCCGCCTGCGGGCCCGGCAGCCGACCCGTTGGCGGCGGGCGGCGGGGCGGTGGCGGAGCGCGGCGGGGCGGCGGAGTCGGGGGCATGGTCCTCGCCGGGCCCGGGGTCATCGCCGGCCGCGCCGGCCGGCTCCGCCGCAGGAGCTGCGCTGCCGGCCCGGGGGCCGCTTACACCCAGCGACGCGTCGCCTCGAGAGACGTCGGCGCCCCGACCATCACGAGATCCCAAGGGGGCGGAAGGATCCGGAGGTCGGGGACCGCCTGACGTCTCACCGCCGGTCTCGGGGGTCGGCCCCGGGAGCGGCGGAGTCGTGCCGGCGGCTGATGCCGCCGGCACATGTGTCTGCGCGGCCGCCGAAGCGGCGGCCGCCGTGCGATCCGTACGTGGAGCCACCGCGCCTACCGCGCCTCTCCCGCAGCCTCTTCGCGCTGCTTCTTGAGCGCCGCGAGGATCATGTCGGGCGTCACCGGCAGACGGTCGA
Organism: Actinomycetota bacterium; assembly: GCA_018830645.1. Classification (GTDB taxonomy): domain Bacteria; phylum Actinomycetota; class Thermoleophilia; order RBG-16-64-13; family RBG-16-64-13; genus JAHJSA01. The sequence continues at coordinate 61,586 of JAHJSA010000067.1, read as the reverse complement.
AGTCCACTCCGATGGCGTCGGCGATGGCGTTCACGATGGCCGGCGCGGGAGCGAGCTGCGTGCCCTCTCCTGCTTCCTTGGCGCCGAAGGGGCCGATGGGGTCGTCGGTGTCGATGTGGATGCCCTCCATCTCAGGGAGCTCCATCATCGTCGGGAAGCCGTAGTCCAGGAATGACGGATTGTGCTGCTGGCCGTCGATGCAGGTGGAGTCCTCGTAGAGCGCGTAGCCGATGCCGCCGAGGATGCTGCCCTCGAGTTGCCCCTCCACCAACATGGGGTTGATCGGCTGTCCGCAGTCGTGGGCGGTGAGCACCTTGATCACGTTGACACGGCCGGTCTCCAGGTCCACCTCGACCTCGGCGGCCTGCGTCATGAACGAGTAGTTCGGACTCAGGTTGCCGTTGTTGGTGAGCAGGGTCGTGGCCGAATCCGCCGGCGGCACCCAGGCGCCCCGCCCCACGATGGGCAGCGAGCGGTCGATGTACTGGTACTGGCGCAGGATGTCGCGCATGCCAACGCTGCGGTCGGGGTCGTCGCGCACCCAGAAGAGGCGGTTGGCAGCCTCGATCTCGTCGACCTCGCACCCCAGCGCCTCAGCCACGACGGGGAAGAGCTGCGCGCGGATGTCGTTGGCGGCGTTGAGAGCGGCGTTGCCGGCCCTCACCGTCACACCCGAGCCGAAGGTGCCCGCGTCCAACGGACAGAGGCCGGTGTCGGCCGCGGTGATGTGCACGTCTTCCATAGGCACGCCCACGCGTTCGGCCACGATCTGGGCGATGACCGTCTCCGCCCCCTGACCGATGTCGGCGGCGCCGGAGAGCACGCTCACGCGGCCTTCGCTGGAGAGCTGCACCACGCATCCGGAAGCCAGGTGCGACATGTTCGCCACCCCACTCGGGAAGGAGGCGCAGGCGATGCCCACGCCACGCCCAAAGGGGAGCTTGCCCCGCTTCTCCGCCCAACCGATGGCCTTCGACGCCTCCCGCACGCTGTCGGCGAAGCCGCAGGTGTTGATGATGAAGCCCGCCGGGTGCGGCTCGCCCGCCTCGATCGCGTTCAGCAGTCGCATCTCCGAAGCGTCCACCCCGATGCGCTTGGCGATCTGGTCGATCTGGCGCTCGATGGCGAAGCGCGGCTGGGGGATGCCGTGACCGCGCATGGCCCCGCCCACCGGCTTGTTCGTGTAAACGTGATACCCCTCGTACACGAGGTTCTCGATCTTGTAAGGGATCATCACGAAGAAGCAGGAGAGGGTGATCATTAACGGCGCGGTGGAGTTGTAGGCACCGCCGTCGGCGTGAGCGGTGATCTTCTGGGCGATTATCTTGCCTTCCTTGCTCACGCCGGTCTTCAACGTGAGGTACATCGGGTGACGCTGCCGGGTGCTCTGGAACACCTCCTCGCGGTCGTAGAGGAACTTCACCGGCCGTCCCAGCTCCTTCGCGAACCAGCAGGCGCAGAAGTCCTTGGCGAACATGTCGATCTTCTGACCAAATCCGCCGCCCACCTTGGGCTTGATCACCCGGATGTTCTGCTCGGGGATAACGAGGGTGGTCGAAAGATTCCGCTTGAGGAAGTACGGGATCTGCGTGCCCGACCACAGCGTGAGATCGCCGTTCAGGGCATCGTAGCTGGCCAGGGCCGCGTGCGGCTCCATGGGAGCGTGGTTCTGGGCGTGGGTGTAGTAGCTGTCCTCGAAGACGTAGTCCGAGGCGGCGAAGCCCGCCTCCAGGTCGCCGAACTCCTTGTGGATCTGGGCGCTCACGTTCCCCGGGGTGTTCTCGTGCACCAGGGGTGCGCCTTCCTTGATGGCGTCGAGCGGGTCGAACACCGCCGGCAGCTCCTCGTACTCCACGGTGATCAGGCGCGCCGCCTCTTCGGCGGTCTCCTGGTCGATGGCCACCACCGCGGCGACCTCATCGCCGATGTAGCGCACCTTCTCGCGGGCCAAGGCGTGCTCGTCCTTGGCCTTCGGCACGATGCCGTAGACGCGGTCGGGGATGTCCATGCCCGTGATCACGCCCTTCACGCCGGGCAGCGCCTTCGCCTTGGATACGTCAATGCTCTTGATTCTTCCGTGGGCGACGGTGGACCGCACCAGCTTGCCAAAGAGCATGCCGGGGAGCACCAGGTCGTCGGTGTACTGAGCCTGGCCCGTGATCTTGGCGGCGGCGTCGTGCATGGGCACCCGCTGCCCCACCACGTTCAGCACCTTCATCGCGCACCGCCTTCCGCGCCCTGAGCGACCGCTTCGACAGCCTCCACGATCTTCACGTAGCCCGTGCACCGGCAGAGGTTGCCGGCGAGTCGGCGCTGGATCTCGGCCCGCTCGGGGTGGGGGTTCTCCGCCAGGAGTTCGGTGGCGCTCATGATGAAGCCCGGCGAGCAGAACCCACACTGCAGGGCCCCGTGGTCGACGAAGGCCTGCTGTAGCGGCGACAGCTCACCGCCGTCGGAGACACCCTCGATGGTGCGGATGGAGCGCCCCTCCGCTTCCACCGCAAGCGTGATGCACGAGAGGATGGCCTCGCCATCCATGAGCACGGTGCAGGCGCCGCAGGCACCGAGGTCGCAGCCCCGCTTGGTGCCGGTGAGGAACGCCTTCTCGCGAAGCGCTTCGAGCAGGGTGGTGTTCGGCGCGCAGACCACCTCGTAGTCGTCGCCGTTGACGTTCAGCGTGAGGATCCGCTTGGCTCCCATCGCCCGTCCTTTCTCGGTTCCCGTCGCTTGGGCGGTTGCGTGCGCGCACATCAGAGCAGGCTCCCCGCGGCGCGGGCGAACAAGGCCGACATGAGCTCCCGCTTGAAGCTGCCCGGTTGCACGGTGGTGCGCGTGATAGTGACGCCCTTCGGCGCCAGCGGCGCGACCTCTTCGATCACCGCGGGCGTCAGGGCTCGGCCGGCGAGCGCCTCTTCGAGCACGGTGGCCCGCAGGGGCGACCGGTCCACCCCGGTGAAGGCGACTCGCGTCGCGTCCCCGTTCCGCCATACCGCAGCGCCCACGATGGGGAAGTCGATAGCTCCCCGTAGGGCGTGCTTCACGTACGTCGAGCCGCCGGCGGTATCCCCGTCGGTGGCGGAACTATCGGGGATGATCACCGCGGTCAGCACCTCGGCCGACCCCAATGAGAGGGGAGCCTTGCCCTCGCCCGAGTACAGCTGGGCCAGAGGGAACTGCCGGACACCGTCCGGCCCCTCCACGCGCACCTCGGCGTCGAGCACGAGCAGGGCCGCGGCGGTGTCACCGTGGTAGGTGCAGAAGCAGACGCCTTCCTTCTTCATCACGTGGCAGTAGTCGCCGCCCGCCTTGTAGCAGAGAGCGCGCACCGAACGCCATTCCACAGACTGGTTGAAGAAGCGACAGCGTGTGTTCTGCAGGAGGTTGCCCGCGAGGGTCCCCATGGTCTGATGACGATAGGAGCCCACCACCGACGCGGCCTGGGTGAGAGCGGGGAACCTAGCCTTCAACCCCTCGTCGTGCTGCACGTGCTTGAGCGTGACGCCGCCGCCGATGACGGTCGCCCCGTCCTCCAAGCGCACACCCGCCAACTCCGACACACGCGTGAGGCTCACAAGTGCAGCCGGCTGCTCGACCCGGTGCTTCATGTTCACCAGAAGGTCTGTGCCCCCCGCCACCGGGCGGGCTCCCGGCACCTGAGACAGCATGGTTACCGCTTCGGCGAGGGAGCCGGGCTGGTAGTACTCGAACCGAGGTAGTCGCATCTGTCCGCCTCCTGTGCGGGCGTGCCGTCGTGGTGCGCCCGCAGGTGCAGGCGGTCGGTCGTGGTCGAGGCGTGAGTGGTTGTCTGCGAGAGGTGTCCTTCTCTCCAAGTGGTTGTTCTGTAGCGCGAACTTGGGGCCTGCTGAACGTACTATCCCAGTATATGGCGCTGGCCGACGTCCAGTCAAGAACGGGGGTCGGCTGATACCGCGATTGTGTCGGGTGCCGGCAGTGGCCACCCGCGAGCCTCAGCCAGCGAATCGAGAGTCCACCGCCTCCAGCAGCGCGGCCGCTGCCCGCTCGACGTCGCATTCCGAAGTGGAGAGTCCCAAGGTGAGCCGAAGGGCGCCCAGGGCCCGTTCCGGCAAGAGCCCCATCGCCACGAGCACGCCGGAAGGGCTGTCCTCGCCCTCGTGGCACGCCGACCCGGTGGACGCCTCCACCTCGGGGCACGCAGCCAGCAGCTCGCGACCGAGCGCCCCCGGCACACTCACGTTCAAAGTGTTCGGCAGCCTGTCCGTGGGATGACCGTTCAACTCGAGGTCGGGGATGCCCGCAGTGAGGAGTCCGTGGAGCCGATCGCGGAGCGGTCGCACTCGGGTCGCGAATGCCGCCAGCCCCTCTTCCCTCGCAAGAGCCGCCGCCTCCCCCAACCCGGCGACGTAGGGCACGTTCTCCGTGCCGGCGCGCCGGCCCCCCTCATGACCCGCGCCATGGATCAGGGGCTCGAGCTTCACGCCGCCACGCACGAACAGAGCCCCCACACCCTTCGGCGCCCCCATCTTGTGACCCGCCACAGTGAGCAGGTCGATCCCGTCGTCTCGCACGTGGATGGGGACCTTACCGGCGCTCTGGGCCCCGTCGGTGTGGAAGAGCACACCTCGCTCGCGGCAGAGAGCGGCGATCGGCACCACGGGGTTCATGACCCCGGTCTCGTTGTTGGAGTGCATGATCGACACCAGCACGGTGTCCGGTCGCAGGGCCCGGGCGACGTCCCCGGGGCGCACGCGGCCGTCGGGTCCCACGGGCACGACCGTCAGTTCCCAGCCCTCGCGCTCGAGGAAGCGGGCCGGCGCTACGACGGCCGGGTGTTCCGTAGCCGAGATCACCAGATGCCTACCGCGATCGCGGTAGGCGTACGCGATGCCCTTCAGGGCCAGGTTGTTGCCTTCGGAGCCGCTGCCGGTGAAAACGATCTCGGTGGCGTCGCAGCCGAGGAGCACGGCCACCTGTCCTCGCGCCCGGGCTACCGCCGCCGCCGCTTCGCGGCCGGCGGGGTGGTCACTCGAGGGGTTGCCGCCAGCGCCCCGAAGGTGCCGCTCGATGACCTCGGCCACCCGGGGATGCACCGGGGTGGTGGCGTTGTTGTCGAGGTAGATGGACATCGAGCAGCACGTACCCCGAAACCGGTTCCACCATACCGGCATTCGATCACCACGAGACGTGGCCACCGAGGTCCCCCTCGGAGTCTGTCTCGACCGGCGTTCGCCGCGACGCGCCGTTCTTCCCACCATCGACCAGCCCCCGGGCCCGCCGCTAGCGGACCGGGGGGTTATCGATCTACCTGCACACGGCGTCCACCGCCGCGTGGGCCTACATCCCCGTGAAGTCCGGCTTCCTCCCACCCACGAAGGCTCCGATGCCTTCAGCCGCGGCCTTGGTCTCAGCCACCTTGCCGAAGGCCTGGTAGCCGATCTCGAGTGCGGCAGGCAGGTCGGAAGCCGCCAGCCCGTCCTTGATCGCGGCGACGATGATCGCCACCACCTCACTCGAGAGCACCATTCCGTCGGCTGAAACGGCTTCGCCAGCCTGGATGGCCTCATCACTCACCACGCTGAGGTCGGCGGCAGGAAGCGGCAGGGTACCCGCGAGGGCACGGACGCGCTCGGCGGCGAGCCGCACAAGCGCCTCGTAGTCGGCCTCAAGGCCGGAGACCATGCCGATCTCCAACGCCTGGGTAGCCGAGACGCGTTCGGCCCGGGTGATCATGTCGGTGAAGGTCTTGGCTCTGGCGGGCCACTTGCGGTAGGGCACCACCAGGCCACCGATGCCGGGTAGGATGCCGAGCGTGATCTCGGGCATCTGGAAGTAGGCCTTCGGATGGGCCACGATGTCGTGGCAGCGGGTCGCGAGTTCCATGCCGCCACCGAGCGCCAAGCCGTTCACGGCCGCGACAACCGGCTTGGTCATGGTGTCGATGTGGAGTAGGAGACTGCCTGAGTCGCGCGAGTAGTCCACGGCCGCAGGCCCGTCGCCCAGCATCTCGGCGAAGCGACCGATCTCGGCCCCGGCACAGAAGGCGCGCGTGCCGTAGCCCACGATGACGAACCCCGTGACCGAGTCGTCGGCCTCGAAGGTGCGCAGCACGGTGAGGATCTCGTTGTTGACGTCGTCGCTGAGAGCATTCATCTGCGCCGGGCGGCGGATGGTGATCACCACAACGTCGTCCAGACGATCCACCAGGACGAAACGATTGAAGACGGTGGCCGCCTCGTACTGGTCGAGCAACTCGGGGCCGGGCAGCCCGGGGCGTTCCTCGGCCAGACGACCGAGCACCCGGGCGATCTCATCCTTGCCGGCCTTCGTCATGAAGTCGAGTGGACTCTCCTTGAAACCGAGGGCGAGGAGCGAGCCCAGGTGCAGGTCCTCGGGCGTACCGATGCCGCGGGCCACGATGTCCAGGCACTGGCTGCAGAGGATGCCCAGCAGGCGGTCGCGCACGGCTCCGCGAAGCTCGTCGGACACCTCGACCGGAGTGCCGGGTCGGTTGACCTCCCAGCGGTCGACGCTCAGCAGGAGTTCCGTGGGTTTGTAGGCCGGGCTCTCTACCATCTGCCGGGTGTTGCACTCGTAGCTGATGGGGTTGCCGTTGGCCATGTTGAGCACGAAGAAGGGGCCGGCGTGCACGAACTCCTCGGCCACCGAGTCCACCTGTTTCGCGGTCACGTCGCCGCGCATGAGCAGGTTGGCGGCGTCGCAGGTCCAGTTGTCGAAGATGCGGTCGAGCATGAACGCGATGGCGTCGTCGGTCACGAGCGGCACCTTGCCGGTGGCGGCGAACATCCAACGGAGGTAGTCGACCACTTCGCGGTCGCCGCCCTTCCAGGTGATCACTTCGACGGCGGGGTTGCGCCAGGCGGGTGCGAAGAAGTGGGTGATGGCCGTACGGCCCGGCAGCTTCATCTCGTCGAAGAGCCAGGAGGCGGGGATGGAGCTCGTGTTCGAGCAGATGATGGCGTCAGACGCCACGCGCTCTTCCACCATGGCGAAGATCTTCTTCTTGAGCGGGATGCTCTCCGTCGCCGCCTCGATCACCAGGTCGGCATCGGCCAGGGCGTCGTAGTCACTGCTGGTCACGACGCCTTCGAGCACCTTGGCGGCCTTCTCCGCGTTCATCTTGCCACGCTTGATGCCCTTGTCGATGTAGCTCTGAAAGCGGGGTACGACGCCGGCGAGCGCCTCCTCGCGGATATCGATCAGCGTGAGTTTCAGGCCCGGCACAGCCGTCTTGAAGTAGTAGCCGATGTCGGGGCCGATCGTGCCGGCACCGATGATAGCCACGTGCTTGGGAAGGTCGGTGCGCGGCGAGCCGAGCAGCGGATTGCGGAACCCGGGATACAGTTCGTTCTGGCTCATCTGGTGCGCTCTCCCCTATCCGACTTTGATGACGAGGGAGGCACCGGTGTCTCCGGCGGCGCACCCGGCGAACAGGCCGAGGCCGCCGCCCAGCAGCACCAGCTCCTCGATCAGTTCGATGATGCAGCGCCCGGCGGTGGGACCCTGCGGGTGTCCGTAGACCAACGGGCTCCCGTAGTTGTTGAAGCTCATCGGGTCGATGCCCATCTCCTTGGCCATGTAGACGTCGTTGACGGCGAAGGGGTTGTGGGTCTTGATCGCCTTGACATCGCCGAGCGAGAGGCCGGCCTGTTCCAGGGCCATACGCGCCGCCGGCACCGGGGCTGCGGGCATGAAGTACTTCTTCGCCCGGGCGTAGCCGAAGGAGAGCACCTGGATGGTGGGGCCGTCGCCGCCCATCTCGCGAGCCCGGTCCTCCGTTGTGACTATGATCGAGGCGTTCCCGTCGGCCGGGTGGGTCTGCGAACCGTAGGTGAGCACCCCGTCGGGCATGACGGGCTTCAAGCCGGCGAGCCCCTCGGCCGTGGTGGGGAAGATGCCCTCGTCGGCGTCGAGTGTGATGGTCTTCTTCCGGCTCACCTGGTGCTCGATGGGGAACATGTAGCGCTTCTGGAAGGCGCGGTCGTCGGCCATGCCGTCCATGTACTGCTCGTAGCGACGGAGGGCGACGGCGTCGCACTCCTCGCGGGTAAGGCCGGCTTCTTTGGCAACGGTCTCCGCGGTGGCCACCATGGCCATCGGCGCCCAGGGGTGCCCTTCGAAGTTGTCCATGATCCAGTCTTCGACGTCCACCTGGCCGCCCGGTCCGTTGGGGTTGGGCCAGGTGCTATGGGGACCGTTAGACGTACGGTCTGCCATCAGATTGAACACCATACCGGCCGAGCCCACCTCCACGGCCATAGCGGCCTGATACACGCAGGTGGTCGAGGTGCTGCACGCTTGGCTGATCCACACGCCGGGAACGTTCTCGGCGCCCAGGACGGTCGCGGCCAGTGGTCCCCCGAAAAAGACATGGGGTTGCGCCACCGAGCAGCCGAAGTTGACGTAGTCGATCGAGCCGGGATCCCAGCCCTTGCCGGCAAGCCACCTGGCGACCGTGGCCCCGCCGAGCGGCAGGGAATGCACTGTCGACAGACTCCCCTGCCAGCGCGCGAACGGAGTGCTGTAGTACCCACCGTACGGGATGAACGCCTTCGTGAACATGAACTCCACCTTCCTATGGGCGTGACTTCGATACTGGACCGTGTCTAAGGAGCACGCGGTGAATCGGGGCGCGGGCGACGGAGCATCGAGACGACTCTCGACGGCCGGGGCGCCTCCGTGATTATCTGTGCTAATTGGCCGTCCAGTCAAGAGTGACGTGCCCGACCCCGGCGGCTGGGGTGGCACCGCCCGGGGGCCAACCGGTGGTTTGCTGCGTTGGCCACCACAAAACCTCCATAGCGTTGGTGAGTTCTCATGATTTCGGGTATCATTGGACCGTCAAGAGACCACAAAGCCGCCTGTCCAGGTGAGCGAGCAGCACCACCGACGAGCACCACCGACGAGCACCACCGACGCGGCTATGAGGAGTCAGGGATGGAGATCACACAGGAAACCAGCGTAGGCCACATCGCTACAACGATCCCCGCCTCGATCGATGTGTTCGAGCGCTTCGGGGTCGATTTCTGTTGCGGAGGAGACAAGCCCCTCTCCGAGGCGTTGAGAGGAACCGGCGTCTCCGTGGGCGACCTACTAGCCGAGATCGAGGCGGCCGTTGCCGCTCTTGCGTCCGAGCAGCGCCTGCACGAAGACTGGTCGGAGCGCGACCCCGCGTCGCTCGCCGACCACGTCGAACGCGCGCACCACATCTATCTACGCGAGAAACTCCCCTACGTGGGTGAGAAGATGGCCACGGTCCTGCGCGTGCACGGCGAGCTACACCCCGAACTCTTCGAGCTCGGACGCCTGCTGGAACACCTTCGCAAGGAGATCGACGCCCACCTCGAGACCGAGGAGACCGTCGTATTCCCGGCCCTGCGCGAGATCGTCGAAACGGGCGCGTCGGGCACCAAAGGCGCGGCACTCGAAGATTCCCTGCAAATGCTGGAGACGGAGCACGACGAGGTGGGCCGCCTGCTGAAAGCCATGCGGGGCATCACGTCGAACTACCACCCGCCGGCCGGAGCGTGCGCCACCTACTCGGTGCTCTTCCGAGAACTGCAGGCGCTCGAGGCCGACATCCATAGGCACGTGCACCTCGAGAACAACATCATGTTCGCCGCCGCCCGGAAGCTGATCCGGCCGTAGGTCGCACCCTGGGGCGCCGCTCGGTTGAACCGAGGCTGCCCGGGCCGATCGCGCGCCCCTACATTCGCGGGCGCCCCGCCCCCTACTTCGCGCGCCCCAGCAACCGCCGCCTAACCGCGGCGCCCTTGAGCCACTGGATGGCCTCGGTGGGGTTCAGTTCCTTGGGGCAGGCTTCCACGCAGTTCGTGATGGTGTGGCACCGGTACGAGCCACGCTCGTTGTCGAAGCGCGGCAGACGTTCCTTGCGGGCCTCGTCGCGTGAATCCACCTCGAAACGATATGCCTTGAGCAGGGCGGCCGGGCCGAGGTAGTTGCCTTCGCCCCACACCGAGGGACACGAGCTGTAGCAGCTGCCGCACAGGATGCAGTCCACGGGCATGTCGAGCTTCTTCCGGTCGTTCGGCGACTGCATGATCTCCTTCTCCGGCGGCGCGGAGTTCCTGATGATGTGCGGCATCACGGTCTCGTACTTGGCGAAGAAGTCGGTCATGTCGCACACCAGGTCTTTCACCACCGGCATGTGGGGCATGGGCTCCACCGTGATCGGCCCGTCGCCCAAGTGGCGCACGTTGGTCTGGCAGGCGAGGCGGTACGTGCCGTTGATATACATGGCGCACGACCCGCACACAGCCGCCCGGCAGCAGTACCGGAAGGAGAGGGAGCCGTCGAGGGCCTCCTGGATGTAGAAGAGTCCCTCGAGCACGGTGAGGCTCGACTCGTAGGGCACGGTGAACTCGTCGTACCGATCGCCGCCGGTGCCGTTCTGGTCGTCGAGCTTCTCGGGGTTGTGACGCTTGATGCGGAACGTGGCTTCGGGCATCAGTACTTCCGCTCCTGTGGTTCGAACATCCCCAAGCCCACGGCCTTGGCTTCAAGGCGCGGGCCGCCGTCGGGCTCGTACAAGGCGAGCGTGTGCTCGAGCCAGTTCGCGTCGTCGCGCTCCGGGAAGTCGGTGCGCGCGTGCGAGCCACGTGACTCCGTCCGGGCGAGGGCCCCCGCGGCGATGCCGAGGGCCACATCCACCATGCCCTCGAGCTCGAAGGTACGGATCATGTCGAGGTTGAACACGCCGCCCGCGTGACGCAGCTCCACGTTCGTGACGCGCGCCTTGAGGTCCATCATCGTCTCCAGCCCCGCCTGCATCACCGAGGCTTCGCGGAACACGCCGAAGTGCTCCTTCATGGTCGAGGCCATAGCGGCCCGGATGGCATAGGGGTCTTCGCCGCCCTCTCGGTTCGCGAGGCTCCGCACGCGATCGCGCACGTCCGCCAGAGCCTCTTCGCCCACCGCGGCGCTCCGTCCGAACTCGTCGAGCCCGTCGATGTACTGCGCCGCCGCCGCGCCGGCCCGCCGTCCGAACACCACCGTCTCGAGGAGCGAGTTGCCGCCGAGTCGGTTCGCCCCGTGCACCGACACGCAGGCGCACTCTCCGGCCGCGTAGAGGCCGGGCATGGTGGTACGGCCGTCCATGTCGGTGTCGATGCCGCCCATGGAGTAGTGCTGGCTCGGAACGATCGGGATGGGCTCCTCGATCGGGTCGACGCCCTCGAAGTGGATGGCGAGGTCGCGGATGCCGGGCAGCTTCTCCAAGATCTTCTGGGCTCCCAGGTGCCGCAGATCGAGATGCACGTACCCCTTTCCGCCGATACCGCGTCCCTCGTTGATCTCGGTCTGGATGGAGCGCGACGTGATGTCGCGCGGCGCGAGCTCCATGGCCGTCGGCGCATACTTCTCCATGAAACGCTCGCCCAGGTCGTTCACCAGGTAGCCCCCCTCACCGCGGGCGCCCTCGGTCATGAGGATGTTCGTGGTGAGCAGGCCAGTGGGATGAAACTGCACAAACTCGAGGTCTTTGAGCGCGACACCCGCGTGATACGCCATGGCCATGCCATACCCGGTGGAGATGATCGCATTGGTGGAGTTGCTGTACACCCGGCCGGCACCGCCGGTGGCGATCACCACTGCCTCGGCCTGGAAGAGCTCGAACCCACCCCGGACCATGTCGTAGGCGACGACCCCGCGACACACCCCATCGTCTACCACCAAGCGGGCGACGAACCACTCCACGTACATGGGCACGCGGGCCTCGATGGCCTGTTCGACCATGGTGTGGAGCATGTAATGCCCGGTCTTGTCGGCCCCGTAGCAGGTGCGGGGGTAGCCGGCGCCGCCGAAGGGGCGTTGGGCGATGCGGCCGTCATCGAAGCGGGAGAACGGACAGCCGGCGTGGTCCAGCTCGTAGATCACGGGGATCGCGTCCTTGGTCATCTGGACGACGGCGTCCTGGTCGGCCAGGTAGTCGGAGCCCTTCACGGTGTCGAACGCGTGCTTCTCCCACGTGTCGTCGGCCGACTCCGGGTGATTGGCGAGCGCCGCGTTCACCCCGCCTTGGGCCGCGCCCGAGTGACTCCGGCCCGGCCACACCTGCGAGACGATGGCCACGTCGATGCCCTGCTTCTTGGCTTCGATCGCCGCGCGGAGGCCGGCGAGACCTCCGCCCACGATCACAAGCTCGTGATAGATCATCCGCTGGTCCCTTTCCCTACGCGGTCAGCCACGGCCAGAGTGCCCACGTGCCGTAGCCGAAGGCGGCCACGCCGAACGCGAAGAGTCCCCAGCTGAGCATGGTCTGGCTCCGTCCCGAGAAACCGTAGTCGAGCAGCACCATCCTCAACCCGTTCAGGGCATGGAAGATGCCCGCTCCGAGGAGGGCGAAGTCCACCACCACGAAGAACGGCATGGCAAGCCGACCGGCCACGTTGTCGTAGGAGAGTTCCCCCAGGTTCAACACGTGGGTAACCACGATGTGCGCGCTGAGCCCCAAGATGAGCACCACCGCAGTCACCCGCTGCAGGAGCCACAGCCACATGCCTCCCGCGCTCTCTTCGATCACTCCCTGTCTCACCGATGGACTCCTGTCAGGCGCCGTCTCACGCGCCGTGCCACGCGCCGTGTCATGCGCCGTGTGAGGCGATGAACGATAGCGAAATGTAGGCGAACACGGCCATGATGACCACGGAGGCCGCGATAACCGCCCAGAACAACGTCTTCTGCCGCCGAATGGCCACACCGAGGTCGAACAGCAGCACTCGGATGCCGTTCAAGCCGTGGTAGACAACGGCCGCTAGAAGGAATAGGTCGAGCACGATGAACAGCGGGCTCTCCAGAGTCTCGAACATCGTGTTGAAGCCCTCGGCGCCCGTTGCCGCTCCCCGGGAGATCACCCAGATGTGGGCGAACAGATAGAGAGCGAGGACCACCCCGCTCACCCGATGGAAGAGCCAGGCCCACATGCCCGCGCCCTTCCAGAGACCGGCCCCTACGTTGGCCGTCTCCCGGTCCTTCTGACTCAAGACCCCACCTCCCTTTCGAACTGCAGGCGCCCTTGCTCGTAGAGGTCGCCGCCGTGGATGTCGTTCACCACGATGACGGGGAAGTCCACCACACGCATCTCCCTGATAGCCTCGGGGCCGAGATCCTCATAGGCGATCACCCGCGCCGCCTCGACGCGTTGAGCGATGAGCGCGGCCGCTCCCCCCACCGCGGCAAAATACACGGCCCTGTTGCGCACGATGGCATCCTTCACAGCCTGGTTCCGGTACCCCTTGCCTATCATGCCTTTGAGGCCCATGTCTAGCAAGGCCGGAGTGTAGACGTCCATGCGGCCCGACGTGGTGGGGCCGACCGAGCCGATCGGCCTGCCCGGCCTCGCGGGCGTAGGACCCGCGTAGTAGATGATCTGGCCGGCCACGTCCACGGGCAAGGGCTCGCCCTTCTCGACGAGTTCCGCCAGCCTTTTGTGGGCGGCGTCGCGGGCTGCCAAGATGGTGCCGGTGATACACACGCGGTCGCCCGCGCGCAGGTCGGCGATCACATCATCGGTGAGGGGGGTTGTGACGTTCTTGTTCATCAGATCACCACCTGCTTGTGTCGGGCCGAGTGACACTGGATGTTCACCGCCACCGGCAGCGAAGCGATATGCGCGGGCGCATCCTCCACGAACACGTCCATGACGGTGATACGCCCACCCAGGCCCTGCGGCCCGATGCCCAGATCGTTGCAGCGGCGCTCGAGTTCGTCCTCGAGTTCGGCCAAGCGCGGCTCGGGGTTGCTCGAGCCCACCTCGCGCATCAGCGAGTGTTTCGCGAGCAGCGCCGCTCCCTCGAACGTACTGCCCACACCAACGCCCACCACCATGGGCGGGCAGGCGTTGGGCCCGGCCTTGGCGACCGTGTCGACCACGAAGTCCACCACGCCCGGCCGACCCTGCGATGGCTTCAGCATCGAGAGCGCACTCATGTTCTCGGCCCCGCCACCCTTGGGAGCCAGGGTGATCTTCACCCGGTCGCCCGGGACGATGCTGGTGTGCAGCACGGCCGGGGTGTTGTCGCCGGTGTTCTTCCTCTCGGTGAAGGGGGCCGTCACCGACGACTTGCGCAGGAAGCCGTCGGCGTAGCCGCGGCGCACGCCCTCGTCGATCGCGGAGCCCAAGTCGCCCCCCACGAAGTGCACGTCTTGCCCCACTTCCAGGAACACCACGGCCAGACCGGTGTCCTGGCACAGCGGCAGGTTCTCGGTGCGCGCGACGGCGGCGTTCTCGAGGAGCTGCTGGAACACGTCGCGCCCGGCCTCCGACTCCTCCTCGTCGACCGCCCGCTCGAAGAAGCCCACCACGTCGTCCCCGAGGTGGTAGCAGGCGTCGATCGCGAGCCGGGCGACGGCGTCACGTATCTCGGCGACATCTATCTCTCTCACTTCGCCACTCCTTCCGCGGTGAACACCCTACTCGACACAGGAGAGGTCGAGCATCTGCTCGGTGTGCCGCCGCACCTCTTCGGGGTCCTTGGGGTCGCGGGCCTTGCCGTCTTCGATGGCGGCCCGGGCGACGGCGGCGGCGACGGCCGGCGCCACGCGAAGGTCGAAGGCCTCGGGGATCACGTGATCGGCCGAGAGGTCGTCGCCCACCAAGTCGGCGAGCGCGTGGGCGGCGGCGATCTTCATGTTCTCGGTGATGTGGGTGGCACGCACGTCCAGGGCGCCGCGGAAGATGCCGGGGAATCCGAGCACATTGTTCACCTGGTTCGGGAAGTCGCTGCGGCCGGTGCCGACGACGGCGGCCCCGGCTTCGCGCGCCAGGTGGGGCATGATCTCGGGGTCGGGGTTGGCCATGGCGAAGATGATCGCGTCCTTCTCCATGGAACGCACCATGTCTTGGGTGACCGCGTCTTTCACCGACACGCCTATGAAGCAGTTCGAACCCTCCATGGCGTCGGCGAGCGAGCCGCACAGGTCGTTCTTGTTGGTACGCTCGAGCATCTCACGCTTCACCGCGTTCAGGTCTTCGCGCTCGGAGCACACGGTGCCCTTGCTGTCGACCAACATCACGTCCCGCACGCCCAGGTCGAGCATGAGCTTCGCACAGGCGATGCCGGCCGCACCGGCGCCGTTCACCACCACGTGAAGATCGCTCAGCGCCCGACCCGTGATGCGGCAGGCGTTGATGATGCCCGAGAGGCAGACGACCGCGGTGCCATGCTGGTCGTCATGGAAGATGGGGATATCGGTGGACTCCTTGAGGCGCTTCTCGATGTCGAAGCAGCGGGGAGCCGAGATGTCCTCGAGGTTCACGCCGCCGAACGACGGCACGAGCAGCTGCACGGTGCGCACGATCTCGTCGGAATCCTGGGTGTCGAGGCAGATGGGGAACGCGTCCACCCCGGCGAAGGCCTTGAAGAGCACGGCCTTGCCTTCCATGACCGGCATCGCGGCCTTGGGGCCGATGTTGCCGAGTCCCAGCACCGCCGAGCCGTCGGACACCACGGCCACCATGTTCCAGCGCCGGGTGTAGACGTCGACCAACTCTGGGTTCCTGTGGATCTCGCGGCACGGCTCGGCGACCCCAGGCGTGTATGCCATCGAAAGATCGTGCTTGCAGCCGGTGTGCACCCGGCTCACGACCTCGATCTTCCCGCGCCATTGGGTGTGCAGCTGAAGGGCCTCTTCCTGGATGTTCACTCCGAGCCTCCTTGCTCCGGTCGCGGGGCCCTTGGGGCCCCGATCCGCGCCGGCCCCTGGAAATGCAGAAGATCCAGCAACCGACGCCCGCGATCTAAACGATCTCCTTCAGCATCGACGCTGGATCACCAGAGCTCCCACCGCACCGGAGTCCCGGGAGATACGACTCACCGGACCGGCGACGGCCGCTGTAGCGACAGCTATGTTCACGCGCATGCGCTTTGTGTAGTTCTAGCACAATCGCCTCCCGAGCGCCACCCGCAGCTGCAGTGAGGGCCGGCGCCGCCCGCCGGTGCAGCCCCTGTGCGCTTGCGACCTCACCTGCTGGCGGGTAGACTCCGCGTACCTCGCCGGCGATGATCCCTGGGTACGCCGTGAGGGCGTAGCCACCCAGGATCGGACGAATCGGGGGAATATGCGGGTCCTCTCGGGCATCCAGCCGTCTGGACGGCTGCACATAGGCAACTACTTCGGGGCCATCCGGCAGCATCTTCAGTTGCAGGCCGAGAACGAGGCCTTCTACTTCATGGCCAGCTACCACGCACTCACCACGGTCCAGAACCCCAACGAGCTGCGGGCCCTCACGCTGGGAGTGGCCATGGACTACCTAGCTCTGGGCCTCGACCCTGAGAAGACGGCCCTCTTCACCCAGCAGGACGTGCCCGCGGTGACCGAACTCACCTGGATCCTCTCGTGCGTCACGCCCGTGGGCCTCCTCGAGCGGGCGGTGAGCTACAAGGACAAGGTGGCCCAGGGGCTCATGGCCAACCACGGCCTCTTCGCCTACCCGGTGCTGCAGGCCGCCGACATCCTGATCTACCTCTCGAACCTGGTGCCGGTCGGTCAGGACCAGAAGCAGCACATTGAGATCACCCGCGACATCGCCGCCAAGTTCAACGCTCAGTTCGGCGAGATCCTCGTGATCCCCGAACCGTACATCCTTGAAGAGACCGCCGTGGTGCCGGGCATCGACGGCCGCAAGATGTCGAAGAGCTACGGCAACGAGATCGGCATGTTCGAGGAGGGTAAGAGCCTCAAGAAGAAGGTGATGAGCGTCGTCACCGACTCAGCGGGCGTCGAAGACCCGAAGGACCCGGCCGAGTCTACGCCCTACCTACTCCTCAGTCTCATGGCTTCGCCCGATGAGACCCAGGAATGGGCCGACCGCTACAAGAACGGGGGGATGGGCTACGGTGAGGTGAAGAAGCGCCTGCTCGAGCTCCTCGACGAGACGTTCGGCCCGTATCGCGAGCGCCGGCGGGAACTCGAGGCCGATCCCGCCTACGTAGCCGACGTGCTCCGTGAGGGCGGCCGGCGGGCCCGCCTCGTCGCCAACGGTGTGATGGAACAGGTGCGGGAAGCCGTGGGCCTGCCTATCTCCTACGAGCCCCCGCGGTAGACGAGCCCCGCAAGCGACGAGCCCCGCAAGCGACGAGACCCGCGACAGGAGCATGCGCAACGTGAACACGGAATCCGCCGACAGCTTGGAGCGCGTCGAACTCTACGTGCAGCGCCTGGAGGCAGTTCACCGTCTGATCGCGGGCGTGGCTCACGAGATCAACAACCCTCTCACCTCGGTACAGGGACTCGTGGCGCTCCTAGGGGGTGAGGTCGAAGACGAGCAGGCCAGGCAGGACCTCAAGATCGTGGGCGAAGAGGTGCGCCGAGCGGTGCAGATCGTCAGAGGTCTGCGGGCGTTCGCCGGCAAGATAGGCGAGAAGCCCCAGCCGTGTTCGCTGGGCCATATCGTGAACCTGGTGACCGACGCGCGCGGCTACGAGACGAGGGCGAAGGGCATCGACCTACTGGTGGACACCGAACAGAACGTGCACCTCGTGGTGGCGATACCCGCCGACCTACATCAGCTCGTACTCATGCTCCTGCTCCGGGCGGAGGAGGCGGCGATGCGAGTGCTGCGCGTGGAGGGATCACCGTCGCAGGAGGTGCGCCTCGCGGTGACCGTGGCGCCGGGCGCCGTCCTGCTCGTCGTGGACGATGGCGGGCCACCACCGCCCGCCGCCGCTGAGCCGATCCTGCGCGCCTGCTCTCTTGCCGCCGCCGACCTCGGCGGGTCGCTTGCCGTAGAGGAGGCGCCGGGTGGAGGCACCAGGGTCACTCTGACCCTTCCCGCCGGGCTCTGAGCGGGCGGAAGCAACCAACCAGGCCGAGTGCGGGGGCACTCCATGGTTCCATCGGCGCCCCGCAAGGCTACCACCCACGGCGGGGCCCTGCGGGGCGCCTCCCTTCGTACCGCGCTCCTTCCTACCGCGCCTCCCAGGGTCTCAAGCCACAAGCCCCCTCACCGTCTCGACGATGCGCTCGGCGGACGGCACATACATGCTCTCGGCCAGAGGGCCGGGAGGTACGGGGATGTCGGGGGCGGCCACACGGACCACCGGTGCCTTCAGCGAGCCGAAGACCTTCTCGGCGACCTCAGCGGCGATCTCGGAACCCACCGAGCCCCGTTTCCGACCCTCCTCCACCGTCACCAGGCGGCCGGTGCGCGCCACCGAGCCGAAGATGGTCTCCTGGTCGAGAGGCACCAACGTGCGCGGGTCGATCACCTCGGCAGAGATGCCCTCGGCCGCCAGTGTCTCCGCGGCTTCCAGCGCCTTGCCCACCATGCTGCCGATGGCGACGATGGTCACGTCGTCGCCGGGGCGGAGGACGTTCGCCTTGCCCAGCGGCACCAGGAACTCCTCGTCGGGCACCTCCTGGGGGACGAAGTACAGGAACTTGTGCTCGAACACGAGAACCGGGTCGTCGTCGCGGACTGCGGTCTTCAGCAGGCCGTAGGCGTCGGCGGCGTTGGACGGGGCCACCACCTTGAGGCCCGGCGGGCCGACGAAAGCGGACTCCGTCACCTGCGAGTGGTTGTAGCCGATGGCGAAGCCGGCGCCGCCCGCAGTGCGGATCACCAGGGGCACGCTGGTCTGTCCCCCGGTCATGTAGGTCCAGGAGGCGATCTGGTTGGCGATCTGGTCCATGGCCAGGTACATGAAGTCGGCGAACATGACCTCGGCGATCGGGCGCAGGCCCGTGATGGCCAGGCCCAGGGCCATGCCCGCGATGCCGTTCTCCCAGATGGGCGTGTTGATGACACGGTCCTCGCCGAAGCGCTGCACCAAGCCGGAGGTGGTGCCGAACATGCCGGCGCGTACGTCCTCGCCCAATAACACCACCCGTTCGTCGTGGGCAAGTTCCTCGGCCAAGGCCCTGTTCACCGCGGCCGCATAGGGCATCTCGGCCATGTCAGCTCACCTCCCGCGCGGCGCCCGCGGGCGCGCCCGTGTAGACGCCGGCCAGCATGTCGTCGTACGTGAGATCGGGCAGACTCCCCGCCCGAGCGATGGCGGCCGTCACCTCGGCCACCGCCGCCTCCCGCACACCCGCGAGATCGGCCGCCGAAGCCACTCCTTGCTCAACCAGTCGCTGCTCGCAGAGGGCGATGGGATCACGCTCGCGCCAGGCACAGAGGTCGTCCTCGCACATGTAGGAGCCGTCGTCCCCGCTCCAGTGCGGTCCCATCCGGTAGCTCATGAACTCCAGGAAGTAGGGGCCCGCTCCCGACCGAACCCGCTCGACGACCGTCTTCGCCGCCGAGTAGACCGCGGCCACGTCGTTGCCGTCCACCACGCTCCATGGAATGCCGTAGCCGTCGGCCCGAGGGGCCACGAGTGGCGTGCACACGTGCTCCTCGGCGGGCGAGAGCTCGCACCACGAGTTGTTGGTCATGGCGAACACGAGGGGCAGCTTCCAGAGGGCGGCCACGTTCATAGTCGACCCCAGGTCGGCCTGGCTCGACGTGCCCTCGCCGAAGCCGATGACCGTCACCTGCCCCGACTGCCGGAGCTTCGCGGAGAGCGCCGCGCCGGCCGAGATGGCATAGTCCGCGCCCAGACTGCCCACCAGGCCCACGAGGCCCACCTCGTACTGCGAGAGATGCAGCCCACCTTTGCCCCGGGCGGGCCCGGCAGGCTTGGTGAAGTACTCGGCCCAGATGTCGTCCTGCGACATGCCCTTCCCCACGTACTCAGCGATGCCCCGGTGGGTGGGGAAGAGGTAGTCGGTGGCTTCGAGCGCGTGCCCGAGGCCGACGCCCACCGCCTCCTGACCCGTGCCGAAGTGCCCCATGAGGTAGAACTCGCGCTTCTCGAGCATATCCGCCCAGATCCGCTCGGCCTCCCGGGTGGTCACCATCTTCCGGTGGAGGGCGAGGAGGGTCTGCGGGTCGATGGGTAGGATCGGCAGGGTCTCGCCCCGCCCGTCGGTACTCATGTCCGTCTCCCTTGATCGCGGGGGATGCGTGCTCACGAGGCCGCGGCGGGCGGCGGCGCGCGGGGGCCTCGGGCGGGGACCGCGGGGCCGGCGGCGGGGCGACGCGGAGTCTGGCGGCAGGCCCCGTCGCCCAGGCAACGGGGACCGCCGGCAGCGTAGCGACCACGGCGGTGCCGGGCCGAAGGCCGGCCGCAGCCCCGGAGGGAGCAGGCATCCCGGCGGCGGGTCAGGAGGCCACGTACATCCCCGAAGCGGCCGCGATGGTCGCTCCCGAGCCGGGCTCTGCTTGGATCTGCGGGCGTCATGCGGATCCCCCGTCATGCGCACGATGGATCTGTCGTCGACCGAACCGATGCGCCCGGACGATTCCTTGATTCTACTCCAGCCGAGGCCGGCGGCAAGGCGAGCTTGGTGACGGGAGGAGCTGCGAGCGACCCGACCCTGCTCCAAGCCCAGGAACCACCGCCGGGCGGGCACGATCCGGACCAGGCCCGACGACGTGGTCTCGCTGGCTTCCTGATGGAGATTCACCATCGTGACTTGGGGGACTCCCACTTCCTCATCCGTTGGCCGGTGCGAATGCCGGTCGCCTACCTCCATCCGATGGCGTATAGTGGTGCTGAGTCACGCACCGCATCATGGTTCGAAAGGACGCACCATGCCCGCCGACAAGGCCAAGGCCCTCACAGTCCGTCTGCCCGCGGATCTGTACGAACGGGGGAAGACCGTGGTAGAACGACGCAACATCACTCTCAACGAACTGGTGATCGAGGGTCTCGAACTCGTTGTCGCTGAAGAGGAGGAGGCAGCTCTCTTCGCGGCTTTCGGCGAGGTGGGAGCTGATGCAACGATGGGCGACGTCTCGTTCTCCTGGGCTGCGCAGCAAGAGACGGTCAGCGGCCGACCGCCCGACGAACATGCGACATCCCTCGATGACTAGGGTCCCGGAGGACGCAGCTTCGACGGGCCAGGTGATCCGTCGCGGCGAGATCTGGACCGTGGACTGGACCCCAGGCCGCGGCTCAGAGCAGACGGGATTGAGGCCGGCGCTCGTCATCCAGACCGACGCCGCCTGCCGGAACCAGAAGTATCCGAACGTCATCGTGCTTGCGGTGAGCACGTCCGGCCGGAACGTCCCCTTTCACATTCCGTTGACTCCGACCCAGGAGAACGGACTGCGCGCACCATCGTTCGTCAAGTGCGAGCAGATTCTCACCATCAGCAAGGACCGGCTGCGGGAACGATGGGGGACAGCGACTGCGGACGACATGGACGCCATCGCGGAGGCTGTCCGTCTCGTGCTCGCCATCCGCGGCGCACGGCGGGCCTGACAGTATGTCTTCGGCCTCTCCCAAGGCGCGATCTGAGCGTCGGCGAGGCCCCGATCCGCCAGCGCAGGGAGGCCGTCAATCAGGAGTGGGCGAAGCGGCGGCACGGGTGCTCGGAGCCCCGGAAATGAGGAACCGCTCCGCCCGCCGGGGGGAGCGGCGGGCGGAGCGGTGGGGAAGACTCGGGCCGACCTTGGATCCGAACGACCGGCGGTGCGGAGCGGCCCTGGCCATCGCGCAGACTACCCGGTGACTCCTTCGTCGGTGATGGCGAGGGCCGCGTCAAAGACCTCGTAGGCCTCGCGCATCTCCGCCTCCGTGATGCAGAGCGGCGGGTTGCTGAACAGATTGTTCCAGTTCACGAAGACGAACAGGCCGTTCTCCTTCAGGAAGGCGCCCAGCTTCGCCATCTCAGGGCTGCTGCCGTTGAAGGGGGCCATGGGCTCCTTGGTTTGGCGGTTCCGCACCAGCTCGATCACCCCGAACAGGCCGATCGAACGTACGTCGCCCACCGACGGGTGCTTCGCCTTGAGGTCGGCCATCAGGTCGGCCATGAGGACACCCATGCGGCGGGCGTTCCCCACCAGGTCGTCCTCGTGCATGACCTTGAGGTTGGCCACAGCGGCCGCCAGCGACATGGGGTGGGCGTTGTAGGTGAGCCCACCGTAGAACTTGTGGTCGTTGAAGTACTCGCGCAGCTTCCCGTTGATGGCGACGGCGCCCAGGGGCATGTAGGCGGAGGTGAGACCCTTGGCCATGGTGATGATGTCGGGCACGACGTTCCAACGGTCGACGGCGAACCACTCGCCGCAACGGCCGAGGCCGGCCATGACCTCATCGGCCACCAGGAGGATGCCGTACGTGTCGCACAGCGCGCGGAGGCCCTGCAGGTAGCCCTCCGGCGGCACGATGATGCCGTTGGTGCCGGTGACCGGCTCGATGAAGACCGCGGCGATGGTCTCCGGACCCTCGTACATCATCACTTCTTCGATCTGGTCGAGACACTTCTGCGAGAAGACCTGGTCGCTGTCGCCCTCGGTGTACAGCTGGCTGCGGTACTTGTAGGGGTCGAAGACCCTGATCACGCCGGGCATGCCGGGCTCATTCGCCCAACGTCGCGGGTCGCCGGTGAGAGTCATGGACCCGGCGGTCGCTCCGTGGTAGGAGCGGTAGCGCACCATGATCTTGTGGCGGCCGGTGTAGGCGCGGGCCATCTTGATGGCGTTCTCGTTGGCCTCGGAGCCGCCAAGCGTGAAGAAGAACATGTCGAGGTCACCGGGGGTGATCTCGGCCAGCATGGGGCCGATCTCGGCGCGCACCCGCGTGGCCATGCCGGGGCCGGCGTAGGGGAGTTCCTCGGCCTGGGCCTTGATGGCCTCGATGACCCGCTCGTCTCCGTGGCCGATGTTCACGCACATCAGTTGGGAGTTCATGTCGATGTAGCGCTTCCCGTGCGCATCCCAGAAGTGCACGCCTTTAGCGCGGACCATCGGGATGGGATCCACCTGCGACTGCACCGACCAGGAGAAGAAGGTGTGCTTCTTCGTGAGTTCCACGATCTCCTGAGCCGACATCTGCGTGTCAGTTGTCATGCGCACCGCCTCCATCGTCCTGTGTGAACGCCCTTCGGGCCGGCCATGCGGCCGGCCCGTCGAACGGCTTGGTTCCTAGCTCCAGGTTCCCATGGTCTTCGAGTCCCAGATCCAACGGTTCACGACCACCTTCTTGTCGGTGAAGAAGTCGATGGCGTCGCGACCCATGCCGTGCAGATCGCCGAAGAAGGAGTCCTTCCGGCCGGCGAAGGGGAAGTAGGCCATGGCCGCGGGCACGCCGATGTTGATGCCGATGTTGCCGGCGTCCGCCTCATACTTGAACTTGCGGGCGGTGAAGCCGTCCTGCGTGTAGATGGAGGCGGCGTTACCGAAGGGACTCTCCTCGATGATCTTGAGAGCCTCGTCCAGGGTGTCCACCTTCATGATGCAGGCGACGGGGCCGAAGATCTCCTCCTGGGCGATGGTCATATCGGGAGTCACGTTGTCGAAGATGGTGGGGCCGATGAAGTAGCCTTCCTCACACCCCGGGGTGACGACCTCGGGGCTGCGCCCGTCAAGCAGCAGTGTGGCGCCTTCCTCGATGCCTTTCTCGATCAGGCCGAGGATGCGCTCTTTGGCCTTGGCGCTGATGACTGGGCCCATCCCGACGCGCTCGTCGAGGCCGTAGCCGACCGTGACCTGGGCCGCCCGCTCCTTGAACGCCGCCGACGCCTGGGCGTGAACCTCGTCGCCCACGCACACCAGCACGGAGCCGGCCAGGCAACGCTCACCGGCACAGCCGAAGAAGGAGTTGATCCAGTTCTGCGACGCCTTCTCGAGCACGGCGTCGGGCATGACCACCAGATGGTTCTTGGCGCCTGCCTGGGCCTGCACGCGCTTCTTGTGCTTGGCGCCTTCGTGGTAGACGTAGTGGCCCACGTGCGTGGAGCCCACGAACGAGATGCCTTTGATCAGCGGGTGGTGCAGCAGGGCGTCGACCACTTCCTTGTCGCCGTTCACCATGTTCATGACGCCGGCGGGAAGACCGATCTCATCGAGGAGCTCGAACACCATCCTCTGGCTGATCGGAGCCTGCTCGGAAGGCTTGACGATGTAGGTGTTCCCGGCGGCGATGGCGTAGGGCCAGAACCAGAACGGCACCATCATCGGGAAGTTGAAGGGGGCGATGCAGGCGAACACTCCGAGCGGCTGACGGATCATCTCCTCGTCGATGCCGGGAGCCGCCCCATCCTCAAGGTTGTATCCCATCAAGAGGGACGGCATGCCGCAGGCGACCTCGAGGTGCTCGATGCCGCGGCTGACATCGCCCTGGGCCTCTTCGTAGGTCTTGCCGTGCTCCTGGGTGACCACGCGCACGAGGTCCTCGAAGCGGGCTTCCATGGCGGCCTTCATCTTGTAGAGGTACTGCACGCGGGTCTGGGGCGGGACGCGGCGCCAACTGTCGAAGGCGGCCTGAGCGGCCAGAGCGGCCTTGTCGACTTCAGACGCGGTGGACAGCGGGACGCTGCCGATCTCTTTGCCGGTCGCGGGGTTCTCGATCGGGAGTATACGCGTGCTCTCCGACGGCACGAACTCGCCGTTGATGTAGTTGGGGGTGCTGCCGTAGTGCGCCTTGAACTCCGGGATCAACACAATGGGTTCTGTCGTAGTCACGTATCTACCTCCTAGCACGGTGGGGTCTCTCGGGACCAACCGGACTCGCCGGCTCGCCTTCCCCCCCGGGTGCGGGCCGCCACCTCCTGGCTGCCCTGGTGCCTACCAGACTACTCGCTGTTTCTGAATACGGTCCAGTGGTAACATGCACACATGTCGCCACTACTCACAGCGTCGTGCACATGAGTTCCTCCCCCCTCACGGTGCGCGATCTCTTGGCGGAGCCGGAGTTCCGACTGGAGGCGCAGGCGGGTTCACGATCCTTCGGCCGCGCCGTCGATGGCATACACCTCTCCGAGCTCGACGACCCCACGCCGTGGATGGTGCCGAGCAGCATCCTTCTCACGACCGGGCTCAACATCGACACCGATCACACCGCCGGCGTGAGGCTCGTGGAGACGCTGAGCGTCGCGGGCATGTCGGGTCTCGGTATCGCGCTCGGCCACTACCTCACGACGCTCCCCCCTACGATGGTGCAGCGCGCCGAAGAGATCTCCTTCCCGCTCTTCACGCTTCCCATGGACGTGCCGTTCAGACGAGTCAGCGCCTACGTATACGATGCTCTCGCCTCGCGCGACACCTACCGCCTTCGGCGCAGCATGGCGGTGCAGAGCCACCTCCTCGAACTCCTGATCGAGGAGCGGGGAGTCGAGGAGCTGGTGCAGCAACTCGCCCATCTGTTGGAGACCACGGTGCTGCTCTACGACGGCCGCGGCTCCCTCCTCACGGTGGCGAGAGGCCAGGCCCGGTTCTCGTCGCGCGGGATGGCCACCTTGTGGGAGCGCTACCTCGAACACCGAGGGAGGAGGGAGATCCTTCCCGCTTTTCAATCGTCCGGTTTCCGCGTGTCCTACAGGGAGGTCTCGCTCCACGGAGTCGTGGAGCGGGTGCTGCTCGCCGCGTACGCCAACCGCCCCATCCCCGAATTGGCCGAGACCACATTGTCGTTCGCCCAGAAGCTGCTTACTCTGGATGTGCTGCGCAACCGCGACGTGGCCGATCTCCAGCGCCGCATGCGCACCGGACTCATGGACGATCTCGTGTCGGGCATCGGCACCGAGACAGAGCTCTCCGCACGGATGCGCCAGTACGACCTGGCTCCCGAGAAGCCGTGGAGGATCGCCGTGCTCGACGTGGACTCCTTCACCGAGCGTTTCCCGGCCGAGGGGCACCCCGCGCAACGCGAGACGCGCATGCAGGAGTTCAAGAACACGCTCCTCGAGGCCGTGGACTCCTTCCTCGCGGGCCAAGGGCTTCCGTTCCTCACCATGCTAAAGAGCGACTCCGTCGTGACCCTGGTGCAATTCACCGATACGAGTGTGGCCTCGGCGGAACGCACCCTGGTATCGCTGCGAGAGGCCGTCGAGGAGAACCTGGCCCCCGTGACATTGAGCGTGGGGGTGTCCGCCGCCGCGACGGGCGCGACCGGTGCCGCCACCGCCTTCCGCCAGGCCCGCGAAGCGTTGGGCCTCACCAAGCCCGTGGAAGGGCTGCGCACCCGCTTCTTCGACCTCGTGCACCCACAGAGCCGTCTGCTAGACTCCCAAAGCCCCGAGGGCCTCGCGGCGATCTACGAAGAGACCATCGCGCTCCTTGACGACCACGACCGCGAACGTCGCACCCAGCTCCTGCGCACGCTCGAGGTCTTCCTGACGCAAGAGCGCTCGCTGAACCGCACCGCCGAGACCCTGCACATGCACAGGAACACGCTGGCGAAGCGCATCGCGCGCATCGAAGAGATCCTCGGCCGCAGTCTCGCGGTCACCGACGACCTCGTGGCGATCGGCCTGGGTCTCCGGGCGCGGGAACTGCTGGCCGGAAGACGCACGTTATCGTAGGCGACGAAGCGCCGCCGCCGCAGACGGCGCACACGCGAACAAGGCAGGTGAGGGCATGACCGATCCCCAGAAGAACGATCCCACAACCGCATCTGAGACCGACGACCCGGGCGTCGCGGGCGACCCGGGCGACCCGGTAGGCCCGGTAGGCCCGGGCGACCCGGGCGTTCCGGCCGTGAGGCCTGGCCTGGAGGAGGCGGTCAAGGGGGCGTTGCGGTGCCTCGCCGAGGTGCTCGAGATCAGGCTCCTCAGCGACGACGAGCGCGCGCGCATCGCGAGCCTCGAGACCGAGGCCGAGGTTGGCGGCGCGGCGGGGGGCATGTTCGAGTTCGTGAACGAGGGCATGCGGGAAGCGATGGCCTGCGAGATGGCCTTCGCCGCCCTCACCGGTCCCATGCTCGAGGATCCGCCCGAGCCCTGGACCATCATGCTCGACGACGACGGCCAGGTGATCGGGGAGTGGCTGGCAGAGAGCCGGCGCGAAGAGGTCAAACGGAGCGGACGAGCCATCTTCCTCTCACCCGACTTCGTGCTCTACAAGGACCCCAAGCCCAAGGGTAAGGGACGTTTCGTGATGCCCTTCATGTGTGTCCCGCTGCCGGGTTCCGACAACGATCTGACCACATGCGGCATGGGTACGCCCTCCGGTCTCGCCGACGAGTACATCCGTGACCTGATGGGTAGCCCGGGCAAAGAAGTGGCGACCGTGGTGATTGGAATCAACACCGGCTCGGCGCCGAAGGTGTCATCGAAGGCTTGAAAGGGAGGCATCCGCGATGAGCGAAGCGCGCACCACACCATGGGTCGGCGACCTGGGAACCATGACCGAGTATGCCACCGACGGCATCGTCAGCAAGACCCTGATCGACGAACCCCGCGTGAAGATCGTCCTGTTCGCCATGTCGGCCGGGCAGTCGCTCTCTGAGCACACGGCGAGCATGCCGGCTTCCATCCACGTTCTGGAGGGCACGTGCTCGGTGCTGCTGGGCGAAGACCGGCACGACGCGCCTCCCGGCACCTACATCTTCATGCCGGCGCACCTCAACCACGCGGTCGACGCCGTCGAAGACTCCGTGTTCCTCTTGCATCTCCACCGCGGAGAGGGTTGATCGGGGGCGCACCACCACCCGGCGCCGCGGGCATGTGGCGCCGCCCACCCAGCACCCGGCGCTGCCGGGATGTGGCGCCGCCCACCCGCCGCACGGCGGCAGGAGGCTCGACTCTGCCCATCGCATACCCCATAGGGTATAATCGGCAAGACGAAGGATAGCCGCTCCACCGATGCTGAGATCGGCGCGTTCGCGCGCGCGAACGCAACCCAAGATGCGCGAACGCCACCCGCCGCACGGCGATGCGCGAGGAGGATCGAGATGACGAGCAGCGAGCCCCACGAAACCGCCGTTGCGGAAACGACCGCCACCGAGAAGAAGACCCCACGCACCACGGGAGTCGCCACCGCCACCGTACGCGCCGAGATCGACGCCGGCATCTGCGGCTTCAACACGACGGTGCGTGCGGAAGCTGAATCGATGCGCAAGGTGAAGCTCGACATCGAGAGCGACTGCCCACAGATCCGCAAAGCGGCCGAGCAGTTGCCCGAGATGGACATGCTGGAAGAGCTCAAGGCGGGTCTCGGTCATGGGCACGTGTATGAGGTGCTGTCCGGTTGCGTGCGGCACGTCACCTGCCCGGTGGGCTCAGGCATCCTGAAGGCGGCCGAATCGGCGGCGGGTCTGGCCTTGCCGAAAGACGTCAGCATCAAGCTGACCAAGGAGTAGGGCTGGCAGAACGGCGCGCCTCGGACAAGAGGCCGCCCGGCGCCCACACGTGGCGGCGCCCCAGAAGTGGCGGCGCCCCAGAAGTGCCGGCGCGCCCCGGGGGTCTCGGCGCCCCCCACGAGCGCCGGCGCCTCCGGTCCGGCGGTGCCGGATGGAGCCGGGTGGCGCCCGACGCTACTCCACCAGCACCAACCCAGTCCAGCGAACAGGCTCGTCCGAGGAGAGCTTGATGGGCAGGCCGGCGTTCGCGGCGGTCTTGAACACGTCGATGCCCACCGCTTCCATGGCGGGCCGCGCCTCGAGTGGCCGCCGACAGGGGTCGCCGCTCGCCAGGTCAACGCATTCCGGGCAAAGGATGCAGATGCCTCCGGTGAACCCGGCGGCGTAGTAGTAGCCGGCCTTGAACGCTTCCGCCTCGAGCTTGGTCACCAACTTGCCCAAAGCGCGGTTCTCGTCGCCATGCAGCTCCGCTTCCAGCTCCACGACGCTCTTGCCGCCCATACCCTCGGCGTCCAGATCGAGTGAGTTCCGTGCCGACTCCACCTGCACGAGCAGCGCGACGGAGTAGCGGTCGAGCGTGCGGCGGAACTCCTGCACCGACATGGTGTTAGGAGGGCAGTGAAGGTAGTTGGCGTAGCCCGGACAGACCGGCACGGCACACTTGAGGCGCACACGTTCGTCCACCACCACCTGCTCCGCAGGCAGGAGCGCCGCGGCACTGGCCCCGAGCTCCAGAGCCTTCTCCACCAGGAACGTGAAGGCAACAGGTGCCTCCCCGTGAAGCGCCTGCGCCTTCCTCCTGCTCACCATCTGCGTCCTCCGTGCCGGCCTCCCCTCGAAGGGCGAGGCTTCGCTGGGTGGGCGGGCGGCACCTACTCGGCCCCCGCCCGAGGCTCTCATCGTACCAGACGGAACGGAGCCACGCGGGCAAGGGTCGGGACCCACCGAGAGCCCGCCGAAGGTCCGCCGGCAGCATCCCCAAGGCCCTACGTGGAGAGGACATTCTGCGATAGGCTGGGATCGACGGTCAGGACAGCCCGACGCCCGCAACGGGGGCTTCACACATGCTCCGCGATGCCTCAGGGGGTACGAGGATGACGCCAAAGGGATACGCACCCGCTAATTCGTTCGAGTCACCACGCTTCAGTGGCGTGCGCACCTTCATGCGCCTGCCTCTGGTGAGAGATCTCGAAGGGGTCGACGTAGCCTTCCTCGGCGTGCCGTTCGATACGGGCGCCTCGTTCAGAGTGGGGGCCCGCTTCGGACCGGAGGCGGTGCGGAGCGCCTCTCACCTTCTCCGGCCCTTCAACGCGGGCGCCGGCGTGGACATCTTCGAGCACGTCTCGGCCGTTGATGCGGGAGACGTGTCGGTGGTGCCGGGGTTCATCGCCGATTCGTTCACCAGGATCGAGGCCGACCTGCGGCCTGTGTATGCCGCCGGCGTCGTGCCGTTGGTCATGGGTGGAGACCATTCCATCGCCCTGCCCGAGCTCCGGGCGGCGGCGGCAACGCACGGCCCGTTGGCACTCGTGCACTTCGACTCCCACTCCGACACGTGGGACTCCTACTTCGGCCACCCCCTCAACCACGGCACGCCGTTCCGACGCGCCATCGAGGAGGGGCTCATCGCTCCCGAGAAGAGCATCCAGCTGGGCATAAGGGGGCCACTCTACGCGGCCTCCGACCTCGACGACGCCCGGGCCCTGGGCCTCACCGTGCTCACCACCGACGACATGAGAGAGATGGGCCTGCGCGAGGTGATCGCCCAGGCGCAGGCACGTGTGGGTGCCACGCGGGCTTTTGTGAGCTTCGACATCGACTTTCTTGACCCCGCCTTCGCTCCTGGCACAGGCACGCCCGAGGTGGGCGGCTTCACCACCTGGGAGGCCCAGCAACTTCTGCGCGGCCTCGCGGGCATCGACGTCGTGGGGGCCGACATGGTCGAGGTGCTGCCCGCCCACGACCCGGCGGCCATCACCGCCTTCGCGGGGGCCGCCGTTCTGTTCGAACTACTGACACTCGTGGCTATCAGGAGGCGGGACTCATGATCCAAGTGGGTGGAGCACAGCTTGCGACGGTGCTGGGCGACGCCGCCGCCAACCTGGAAAAAGTGGAGCGGATCGCCCGCGACACCAAGGCCCGATACCCTGGTCTGCAACTGTTGGCCTTCCCCGAGCTGGCGCTGTCGGGCTATGACTGCGGGGACGCGTTCCGCGACCTGGCCCAGACCTGGCCAACGGCGCCCGAGTTCCAGAGGCTCTCTTCTCTGGCCAAGGAGCTGGAGACGATCCTGGTGGTGGGGTACGCGGAGAGCACGGACCAGGACGACACCCTCTACGACTCGGCAGCTGTCATCGACGCCGACGGCGCCTTCGTGGGCTCGTACCGCAAGACCCATTGCCTCGACCGGGAGCGCCCCTTCTTCGAGAACGGCGACGATCTGCCCGTGTACGAGACGACGGTGGGTCGCCTCGGCGTCCTGATCTGCTGGGATTCCGCGATGCCGGAAGCGGCCAGGGTGCTGGCGCTCGCCGGAGCGGACATCCTCGTGGTCGTGGCGGCCTGGGAAGACCCGTACGGTCCCGACTGGGAGACGGTCATTCAGGCGCGGGCGTTCGAGAACGTGATCCCGGTGCTCGGGGTCAACCGCACCGGCACGGACGTCACCTCGGTGTTCTCCGGCCGATCTCGGCTCGTCGATTGCTGGGGTCGTCTCGTCACCTACCTCGACGACGAGGCCGACGGCGTTCTCGTGGGGACGGTCGACCTGGCAGAGACCGCCGTGGCCCGGAGTGGAGAAGGATCTCAGTTGCGCGACCGGCGGCCGGACCTCTACGGTTCGGTTGTCGCGCCGCTGCCTCCCGCTTGATGGAGCGCCCGCCGGCCTCCGACCCCATAGACCTCACCCGGCCGATGGGCTCGGGCATGCCCGTGTACCCCGGCGACCCTGCGGTGGAGATCGTCGCGCACCTTGAGCACGACGCACATGGCTATGCCGTCGCCCAGCTGCGGCTCGGCACCCATTCGGGGACGCACATCGATGCCCCTTCACAGCTCCGCCACGGCCTCCTGAACGAGAGCTGCCACCTGGGTAGGGTTCACTCCCACCCGTATGCCCACCGCCTCGAGGGCTTCCTTCTTCGCTCCCGCGGTGCCCGAAGTGCCCGAGATGATGGCCCCGGCATGGCCCATCTGTTTGCCGGGGGGCGCCGTGAAGCCGGCGATGTAGGCCACAACCGGCTTCGTAACCTCGCGCGTGATGAACTCCGCCGCCTGCTCCTCCTCGTTCCCGCCGATCTCGCCCACCATGGCGATCACCTTGGTCTCGGGATCGGCCTGGAAGCGGGCGAGGATGTCGATGAAGCTCGAGCCTACGATGGGGTCGCCCCCGATGCCCACGGCGGTTGACTGGCCCAGACCCTTCTGGGTGAGCTCGTTCGCGATCTGGTAGGTGAGTGTGCCGGAGCGGCTGACCAGACCCACGCCACCCGGCAGGAAGATCTGGGGAGGCATGATGCCCACGTTGGCCTTCCCTGGTGAGATGATACCCGGGCAGTTCGGGCCGATCATGGCTACGCCCTTGGCCCGCAGGTAGTTGTACACCTTCAGCATCTCGTGCGCGGGGATACCCTCGGTGATGGTCACGATGAGACGCACGCCGCTGTCGATGGCCTCGTACATGGCGTCGGCCGCGAACCGCGGCGGCACGAAGATCAGGGAGACGTCGGCGCCGGTGCTCTCGACGGCGTCGCGCATGGTGTCGAAGATGGGGATACCCTCCACGTCTTGCCCGCTCTTGCCGGGGGTGACGCCGGCCACCACCTGGGTGCCGTACGCGCGGTTACGGAGCGCGTGGAAGGAGCCCTCACGCCCGGTGAGGCCCTGCACCACGAGCTTGGTGCCTTTGTCGATGAGGATGGCCATCAGCTCTCCCTCCCGGCGGCCAGCGCTACGGCCTTGTCGGCGGCGGCGAGCATGGTGGCCTCCACGAACAGGTTGGGCACGTCGGCTTGGGCGAGGATCTCGCGGCCTTCCACATCGTGCGTGCCGTCCAGCCGCACCACGATGGGCATCGTGATGCCCATCTGCGCGACCGCGGTGAGCACACCGTTGGCCACCTCGTCGCAGCGGGTGATGCCACCGAAGATGTTGAAGAAGATAGCCTTCACCTTGGGGTCAGAGGTGATGACCTCGAGCGCACTGACGATCTCTTCCGCCTTGGCGCCGCCGCCCACATCGAGGAAGTTCGCCGGCGCACCACCGGCGTCGGCCACCACGTCGAGCGTGCTCATGACCAGACCGGCGCCGTTGCCGAGCACGCCGATATCGCCGTCAAGCTTCACGTAGGTGACGCCCCGCTCCAGAGCCATCTGCTCCTGGGGATCGGCGGCTTCGACGTCGCGCATGGCAGCCACGGCCGGCTGGCGGTAGAGGCTGTTGTTGTCCACCGAGAACTTGGAGTCGAGCGCCACGAGACGCCCATCCGCGGTGAGGATGAGGGGGTTG
The DNA here is from genome assembly GCA_018830645.1 of Actinomycetota bacterium. Classification (GTDB taxonomy): domain Bacteria; phylum Actinomycetota; class Thermoleophilia; order RBG-16-64-13; family RBG-16-64-13; genus JAHJSA01. Next base: position 28,992 of record JAHJSA010000067.1, on the reverse strand, counting down.
ACTTCGACCAGCGTGGCCTCGTAGCGCGTGAAGGCGTCCCACAGCTTGGTGAAGACATCGCTCATCGGTCGCACGAGTTCGGCTCCGAGACCCGCGCCGAAGCACAGGCGGCGCGAGACGTAGTCACTCCATCCCGCCAAGGGATCCACCCACACCCGGCTCAGCGCCTCGGGATGCTCGTGCGCGACCTGCTCGATGTCCATGCCGCCGATGCCCGAGAGCATGGCGAGCACCTTCTTCGCTCCCCGGTCGAGTATCAGCGCCGCGTACATCTCGCGCGCGATGTCGGACGCCTCCTCCACCAGCACGCGGTGCACGGTGTGTCCGTGGATGTCCATGCCGATGATCTGCTCGGCGACGGACCGCGCCTCGGCGGGGCCGTCGGCCAACTTCACGCCGCCGGCCTTGCCTCGGCCGCCCACCTGCACCTGGGCCTTCACCACGACCCTGCCGCCGATCTGCGCCGCGGCCGCCTTGGCCTCCTCCGGCGTCACGGCGACCATGCCGCGGGGCACGGGAAGGCCCACCGTGGCGAAGAGCTCCTTGCCCTGATACTCGTACAGATCCATCCGAAGACCCCCGATGTCGATGTCCTCGTCCCCGCGGCTGGTCGCCCAGTGGCACCCTGCCGGCCCGTGACGACGTGTCGATCAGATGTGCAACGATCCGCCGCCCTTGAACTCCCCGAACTCCTGACGCAACACGCCCGCGATCTCTCCCAACGTCGCGTAGGCGCGCAGTGCCTCCTTCATCGGATAGAGCAGGTTGTCCGACGAACGCGCCGCCTCGCGCATCCGCTCGAGAGCCGCATCCACCGCCGCCTGGTCCCGCTCCTCCCTCAGAACGGCCAATCGCCGCTCTTGCAGCGCCTGAACCGACGGGTCGACTCGATGCAGGGCGATGCATGGCTTCTCGCCCGACGCGAACTTGTTCAAGCCCACGACGACGCGGTCGCCCCGCTCGATGGCGCGCTGATACTCGTAGGCTGAATCCTCGATGGCGCGCTGCATGAAGCCCTGCTCGATGGCCTTCACGGCGCCGCCCAACCGGTCGATCTCGTCCATGAGTTCCTGGGCCTTGGCTTGGATGTCGTCGGTGAGCGTCTCCACCGCGAAGGAGCCGGCCAGTGGGTCGGGGATGTCGGCCACCCCCGACTCGTACCCGATGATCTGCTGGGTGCGAAGGGCGATGGCCACCGACTCGTCGGAGGGCAGCGCGAGCGCCTCGTCGAAGGAGTTGGTGTGCAGGGACTGCGTGCCTCCCAGCACGGCCGCGAGCGCCTGGAGCGCCACCCGCACCACGTTGTTGTGCGGTTGCTGGGCCGTCAACGTGCAACCCGCCGTCTGGGTGTGGAAGCGGAGCATCTGGCTCTTTGGATCGGTAGCGCCGAAGCGGTCGCGCATGATGTCGGCCCACATGCGCCGCGCCGCCCGGTACTTGGCGACTTCCTCGAGCAGGTTGTTGTGCGCGTTGAAGAAGAAGGAGAGCTGGCCGGCGAACGCGTCCACCTGCAGGCCCGCCTCGACGGCCGCCTTGACGTAGGCGATGCCGTTCGCCAGCGTGAAGGCAAGTTCCTCCGCCGCCGACGAGCCCGCTTCCCTGATGTGGTACCCGGAGATCGAGATGGTGTTCCAATTCGGCAGGTTCGCCTGACAGTAGGCGAAAATATCGGTGATGATGCGCATCGACGGCGCCGGCGGGAAGATGTAGGTGCCGCGGGCGACGTACTCCTTGAGGATGTCGTTCTGGATCGTGCCCCGGAGCCTGCGGGTGTCCACGCCCTGCTTCTCGGCCACCAACTCGTACATGAGCAGCAGGACCGCCGCCGGCGAGTTGATGGTCATGGAGGTCGACACCTTGTCGAGCGGGATGCCCTCGAACAGGGCCTCCATGTCGCGCAGCGAGTCGATGGCCACCCCTACCTTGCCCACCTCGCCCTCGGACAGGGGATGATCCGAGTCGTACCCCATCTGGGTGGGCAGGTCGAAGGCTACCGAGAGCCCGGTCTGGCCCCGCTCGAGCAGATAGTGATAGCGGCGGTTCGATTCCTCGGCCGACGCGAAGCCGGCGTACTGGCGCATGGTCCAGAGACGGCCCCGATACATCGACGGGTACACGCCGCGCGTGAACGGGAACTCGCCCGCCGAGCCGACATCGGCTTCCCAGTCCTTATCGGCTACGTCGGCCCACGTGTACTCCGGCCGGAATTCGACTCCCGAATCGGTGAAACGGGCGCTCGGACCGCCCGGAGTCAACTCGTCCTTAGCCACATCTCCCCCTTCCCGTGAAGGCGGGCCTCAGCCCCGCTGGACCAGCTCGGACAGTACCCCGAAGGTGCTCTTCGGATGCAGGAACGCGATGCGTGACCCGGCGAGGCCGATGCGCGGGGTCTCGTCCACCAAGCGGACACCCTCCGCCTTCAGTCTCGCAAGTGCGCCTTCGATGTCGTCCACCGCGTAGGCGATGTGGTGCATGCCCGCACCCTTGTCGGCCAGGAAGCGGGCGATGGGGGAATCGTCGCGGATGGGCCGTAGGAGTTCGATCGTGGTCTCCCCGATCTCGAGGGCCACGGCTTCGACCCCCTGGTCTTCCAGGATCTCCCTGTGGTGCACGCGCAGCGCGAACCCGCCTTCGTACAGGACGAGGGCGGCGTCAAGGTCGGGGACGGCGATGCCGAGGTGATCGATCTTCGAGAACATCTGGAACGCTCCTCCTTGGCCGAAGCTCCGGCGGGTGGCAATGATAGACGCTTCGCGCCGGGCGCGCCACTGCACGCAGCGGGGCAGTCCCGGTCTGACGCCGCCTCCGCACGCAGAGCGCTACCCCGACTCGCCGCCCTCCGCGACGAGCGCTCTCAGCGCCTCGGTCAGCTCGGCCGACCTCACGTATCCGGCCTCCGGAGCACCGTCGGCTTCGCGGTGCTGGTACTTCACCCAGTCGGGCTCCAAGGTGGCCGCCACTTCGGAGAACAGGAACACACGGCCGTCGTGGAGGGTCACCCGGACCCCCGGAGGAGTGGTTCATTCGAAGAGCAGATCGGGCGGCCACAGCGCGCGGGCCTCGGCCGCGGCCGAGAAGAAGCGGGCCACCGACTCACCGGCCGGCCCCGAGGGGTCTACGTCCACCCAGCCTTCGTGGGCCACCTGAAGTTGGGCGAGGTTCTCGAGGGCGAGATCCGGCCCTGGGTCGTAGATGCGGTAGGCCCAGTGACCCACCGCCGCTACGAGTAGGAGCGCCAGCGCCGCGAGTGCCACCCGCCGGCGCCGGCCGTTCCACCAGCCCGAGGTGGCGGGCTCCGCGGCGCCGGAGGCGATGGGCGGCCCCGGGACGGAGGCGGGAGGCTCTATGGTTCCGCCGGCGGTAGGCGCCTCGGGGCCCGGGGCGGCGAAGGCCGTCATCGGGCGTCCACCTCGGCAACGAAAGCCGTCATCGGGCGTCCATCTCGGCGGCGAGGGCCGCCATCACCAGCGCGAGCTCCCTCGATTCCAAGGAGCCGAGGTAGCTGCCGTCGCCCTCTGAGATGCCCACGTGTGTGTCGTCCCCTTCGACGAGGTGATACTGCAGCCCGTCTTCCCGGAACAGCACGAGCAGCAGCCCACCCTCTCGGCGCACCACAGGCACGTTGGACAAGGCAGCCGTGTTCACGGAAGCGAGCACGTGATCGACGAAGCCGTCGTCGCCGGTACGCGCATGCACCTCGAACTCGCGGATGTTCGTCCCTTCGGGGCCGTAGGCGTAGGAGTCGATACGCGACCCATCGAGCAACACCTCGGGCTGAGCGAAGTAGAAGGCGTAGGCGGCGACACAGGCTATCGCGGCTCCTACGATGACGAGCCAGAACGATCGCTCGGAGATCACGGCGACCCGATCATCCCCTCCGGCAACCGAAGACCCTCGATGACCACAGTGCCTCCGTCCGGTGGCCGGAACGTCATCTTCGGCTTCATGCCCGCGGGGCCGCGGAACGTCACGATGAAGTCGAAAGAGGCCCCTTTGAGGAGCGACCGCGGGCCGGGCCCGGTGAGGGTAGGCTCAGCTCCGGCCGGAGTCCCACCGGTGTCCAGGGCAAACTGGAGCGGATCGATGCGCACCACGACGTCGCCATCGTTCGAGGCGCGACCGAACGCCTGGTAGTACGCCTGCCCGGCGCCCAAACCAGGCGGCGGGCCGGTGTCGACCGGCCACCGAGGCAGGGTCGGAGTGTTGGCGGGATAGAAGCTCGTGATCACCACCGTCATTCCCGAGACGGTGAACGGTTCGCCCACGCCGACACTCATCTCGACCGGCGTGCCGCCGGCCGGGTTCGTCGTCCCGCCCGACGCTGCTGTCCCGCCGCCCGAGCAGGCGAGCTGACGCACGCCCAGCGCGACCGCCAGCAGCAACGCGACCACAGCCGCGAGACGCAGCATACGCCTGTTCGGTCTCGCTCTTGTGATCCTCGCCATCAAGCAACTCCAGACACCACGCGGGGCACCGGTGGGACACCCAACGGCCCGGACGGTCGCACCTGCGCACTCTGGATCGTCCGAGCCAAGAGCGTCATGGTACCCCACGCCCGCCGGAATCGCCCATGTCCTGGGGACCGGCATGGCTGGGATGAGTCGAGGCGGTGATGACCGGCCCATGGCAACCGGGTCGCCGTACCGCCCGCGGAATCCGTGGCTCAGGTGCACCCCGCGGCGCAGCGGGGTCGGTCAGCCGGCTCTTCTCAGGGCATCGAGCAGACCCCGCACACCCACGAGCGTGATCGATCTCTCGCCCAATCGGCGGGTTTGCCCACCTTCGAGGTCCGAACACACCACGAGGTCCTCGCCTTCCGGGTAGTGAGCCCTGAACGCCCGCAGACCGGGTAGATCTCTGGCCGACGACGAACGCCACTTGCACTCAATGGCCATGGGCGGAAGCCCGCGACGCTCAAGCACGAAATCGACTTCAGGCCCGCGCTTCTGGCGCCAGTACTTCAGCTCGACATCGGGACAATGCGCCTGGATCTCATTCAGGACGTAGTGTTCCCACAAGGTGCCCCAGTCCTCAGGCCGAGGGTCTCTCCATCCGCTCGCGTGCCGGACGAACCCCGTGTCGAACCCGTAGACCTTGGGAGCCGAGACGATCTCCGTCGTTCGGCGCGAGGAGAACGGCCGCAAGACCGACGCAACGCCCGTCACCTGCAGTACCTCAAGGTAGTTCTGGATGGTAGTGCGGCTCACCTCACACACCTCGGCGAAAGCGGTTGCTTCGAACATGCCTCCACTCCTGGCCAAGACGAGCTCGACGAACCGCACGAAGGCCGGGCGCTGCTGGATGCGGAACAGCTCCTGCACGTCACGCGCCCAATACGAGCTGACCCACTCGAAGAAATCCGCGCCGATCTCGTCCGGTTCGCCCAGGTAGAACGGGGGCAGTCCACCTTGCCACAGTCGTCGGTCCAGGGTGCCCCCGAAGGCGGCAAGATCCTCCGACACCATCGGCGTCAGCCAGATGTCGGTCTTCCGGCCGGTGAGGGAATCCGAGAACTTCGCCGTCGCGGCCAATGTCGAAGACCCAGTGGCTATGACTCGAGTTTCGGGGAAGTGGTCGGCTGCGGTCTTCAGCACGAGTGAGGGGTCGGGCGCGTGATGGATCTCGTCGAGCACGACGCGACGTCCCCGCTGGTCAGACCAAAAGGACTCCGGATCGCGCAGCCGCTCGCGGACAGACAGCAGATCGCAATCGAAGTACTCGACGCCGTCCAGAGACCGGCAGAGTGTGGTCTTGCCGACCCGGCGGACACCGTGGAGCCAGACGACGCTCCGACGTTGCCACGCCCGTTCGATCCGATCGATCCAGTAGTCCCGCCGCACCATATGTCAGTACTATTGCATCTAGTGCCACCAGATGCAAGGACAACAACGGTGGGTGCGTCTACGACGGCTCGTGTCGCACGCCCGCGAACGGGGAGGAAACCCGCCGCGGATCGCCCCAACCCTACACGGCAGCCCGGTACACCAAAACGTCGCGCTCCAGCACACCGGAGAGACGGCCCTTCTCCACCTCGAGGTCGTACCTGACCTGGAGGTTCAACCAGAACCTCTCGCTGGTGCCGAAGAACCTCGCCAGACGAAGCGCGGTGTCGGCCGTGATCGACCGCTTGCCGTGCACGATCTCGTTGATGCGCCGCGGAGGCACGCTGATGCTCTTGGCGAGTCGATACTGACTGATGCCGAAGGGTTCAAGGAACTCTTCCAGAAGGATCACTCCGGGATGGATCGGGTCCAGCGTCATCTGTTCCATCGTGGCCCTCCCTCAGTGGTAGTCGACGATCTCGACATCGAGGGCGTCGCCGTCCTTCCAGCGTACAGTGTGGTTAGACTTCACCAAGCTCGTTGTTCTCACCGGACACCCGGCCCACATATTCTTGGGCGGCCTGTGCAAACTCAGGGGCAACACGCTCGACTCGGACCAGCAAGTCACGGAGCGTCTGAAGCGGCCTTCGGTTATCTTGCACCTGCTCGTTCATTGCGAGCACGACCGTCCCGGGTGCAAGGTGAAATGCATAGAGAAGAAACTCGTCCACCGACTGGACGTCGATCCCATACCGATCGCAGGCTTCTGACGGGAAGTGTTTGAGGTTCTCTGTCACAATAACGTCCGCCCGCCCTCGAACGGCCGCGGCTAGAACATGCCGGTCGTCGACATGATTGGTCATTGCGTCGACAAGCCCGTGGTAGTCCGCTACGATCGCATCCTCGAAGGCTTGGTTCATCAAATCGATGGTTCTGTCGAGCCGCTGGGGGACAAGGCCCGGGTGGTTCTGCACGATATTCCGCCGCATCTCTTCCAGGATCTCGTCTGTCCATAGAACTCGAAAGAGCCCCTTCTCAGCCAAACGAAGAAGGAGATCACGCAGGTCTACCGGATAGAGCACACAGGCATCGAGGAGGGCGGAGAAAGCCACGCAATGGCGCCTTCGCGAGCCTCAGCGCACCTCAGAGTCCCAGCTTCGCATTCTCCGCGGCGAGTTCGCGGAACGCAGTCCGCCGCTTTGCAGTCCGTTTCTCACGATACGCCATCACGTCGTCGAAACGGACCCGGCGGTGAGTGCCCACCAAGTGGAATGGGATCTCGCCGTTCTCCAGCAGTTTCACCACGTGGGGTCGCGACACATTCAACAGGTCGGCAGCCTCCTGGGTGGTCAATTCGTGATGCACAGGAACGATGGATACCACGTTGCCCCGCGCCATTTCCTCGACCACCCGCGCCAGAATATCGAAAACGCGAACGGGCAGCGTGAGCCGCGCGCCTTCGGCGCTCACAAGGAAGGCCGACCGCGGTCGCCCAGGTAGGGCTAGGAACCGGGCCAACTCAAGCACTTCCTCGTTCTCCGGGGTGCCGGGCTCTTCCGGTTCGATGAACTGCTCCAATTCGTTACAGGCCAAAGGTCCCATTTCCCGCACTCCTACGGTCGACCGCTCCTGTCAGCACTCAGAGCATACCAGGATTGGCTGTAAACGCAATAATCGAAACACTCAACATCGGTTCTCACGCATTCGCGTGGGTCCTCCACCATGATGCAGGTGGGCTTCCGCGCGCCCCATCGATCCCACGGCAGAGTCAACGCTGAGGCTACCGGCAAGCCAGAGGCCCGACTATACGTCTTTGGTTGGATTCTGGCGGCATCCGCCTCGGACTCGGACCCCTCGGACGTGAGGCATCCCAGGAAGTACGGCAAACCCGCCCCTGAGCAAACCCATCCGGCTGCGAAGACCGACACTCCACCCATCGTGAACAGCACCGTCACCATCCCATCCCCACATTGTCCCGCGCGGCACGAGCCGGCCAAATCCTTGGTCCCACCCCCCTCACGTACTAGGATGGGCGCATGAGTCCCGACCGCCCACCCGGCCCGACCACCGCACCACCCATCCCCCGAGTCGGCATGCTGGCCACCGTGCGCAACCGCCGCGGGATGGTGGCCGCTGTCGAGCCCTTCGACGCCGGCCCGGAGGGCCGGCTCCACCTCACCACCGTCGAGTATCTGGACGCCGACGGCCAGGCCCTCGAGGATCACCTGGTGTGGGAGCGGGAGCCCGGCGCCCGCCTGCTCGAACCCACGAGCCCCCCGGACGTGCTCGGGGCCGGGCCCATGGTGCCCCACGAGTTCGACGCCCTCGTGCGCGCCACGCGCTGGTCGGCCGTGACGCCTTTCATCGATCCCGACGGCGAAGCCGGTCCCCTCGACCGCCTCCCGTTCTCGGCCCCCTTCCACGCCGCCATCCAAGTGGAAGACTTCCAGCTCGTGCCGCTGCTGAAAGCCCTGCGCATGCCGCGCGTCTCGCTGCTCCTGGCCGACGACGTGGGCCTGGGCAAGACCATCGAGGCTGGGCTCATCCTGACCGAGTTGCTCATCCGGCGACGCATCCGGCGGGTGCTCATCATCTGCCCGGCGTCGCTGCGACTGCAGTGGAAAAGCGAGATGCAGGAGAAGTTCTCCCTGCCCTTCGACGTGGTCGACCGGGCCGAGACCCACGCCCTGCAGCGGCAGCTCGGCCTCGACGCCAATCCCTGGCGCACCTACGGGCGCGTGATCACCTCGTATCACTACCTCAAGCAGGCCGACGTCTTCGAGTCGTTCCGAGCGGCTTCGCGCATGCAGGACGACTCGCCCCACCTGCCCTGGGATCTGCTCATCGTCGACGAAGCCCACAACCTCTCACCGGCCGCCTACGGCGAAGACAGCGATCTGGCCGCCATGCTCCGCAACCTCGCACCGTATTTCGAGCACAAGCTCTTCCTCACGGCCACGCCCCACAACGGCCACACGCGCAGCTTCACCGGCCTGCTCCAGAGCCTCGACCCGGTGCGCTTTACCCAGACCGGTGAGCTCACGCCGAACGAGCGTGCCCGAGTGCAGGACGTTCTCGTGCGACGGCTCAAGCGAGAGGTGAACGCCCACACCAGCCCTCCCCGCTTCGGCGAGCGGACGGTCAAAGCGATCCCCCTCGACCTCGACCCGAAGGAGCAGATGCTCTCGGCCGCGTTCCAGGAGTTCCGGAAGAGGGTGCGCTCGCTGGTCTCCGCCCGCAGCAAGAGCGAGCGGCTGGCCGGGGCGTTTGCGGTAGAGGTGTTGGGCAAGCGTCTGCTCTCGTGCCCGGTGGCGTTCGCCGAGTCGTGGGACCGATACATGGAAGGCCTGCAGCAGGAAGAGCGGGCGTCGGACGCCGAGATCCGAGCCGCGGAGAAGGCCTACCGCGAAGAGACGGGCGACGACCGTGAGAACGAGGGCCGCACCGCCCACGCCGCCCGCATGGTGGGAGCGTGGCTCATCCCGTTGGCAGCGGACATCGACGACGAGATCGCCGATCTGGACCGCGCCCTCGAGCGGCTCGGCCTGCGCCCGAACCGTGACCAGGTTGCATCCACCCCACAGCCCGCCGGGTGGATGCCCGCAGCCGACTCGCGTTTCGATGCCCTCGTCCGCTGGATCGACGAGCATCTGCGCACCGCTGCCGGCGAGTGGCGAGACGACGAGCGGCTCGTCATCTTCACCGAGTACAAGACCACGCTCGACTACCTGGAGCGCCGCCTGCGGGAGCGCTACCTGGGCGCTGCCACGGCCGCCAGGGGCGCCGCGACAGCCGCGTCGCCCGCCGGGCCGCCCTCCGCCGGGGCGCCGCCTGCCGGCGCCGGAACCGCCGCGCCCACCGCCGCCGCCGCCGCCAACCGCATCCGCGTGCTCTTCGGCGGCATGACCGACCCGGTGCGCGAGGAGATCAAAGCCGCCTTCAACGATCCCGCCGACCCGGTGCGCATCCTGGTGGCCACCGACGCCGCCTCCGAAGGTCTGAACCTTCAGGAGACCGCCCGCTACCTGCTCCACTGGGACATCCCCTGGAACCCCGCCCGCCTCGAGCAGCGGAACGGCCGCCTCGACCGCCACGGACAGGCCCGGGACGTATTCGTCTACCATTTCACCACGAAGGACGACGTCGACCTCCGCTTCCTGGGCTACGTGCTGGGCAAGGTGAACGACATCCGCGAGGACCTCGGGTCGGCGGGCGAGGTGTTCGACGCCGCGTTCCAGCGCCGGTTCGTCGAGGACGAGGACGAGAATCAGGTGCGCGAAGAGCTCGAGACGGCTCTCGATCAGGTCGAAGGTCGCGCCACCGTCGAAGGTGACACCCGCATCGACCTGGGAAGCGAAGAGGCCGCCAAGATGCAGGCGCTGGCCGCGGAACTGGATCTCGAACCAAGCTGCCTCAAGGCCACCCTCGAAGTCGCCCTCGGCATGGGTGGTGGAGGCGTCACCGGCCGCCTCGACGGCCCCGACGCCGACGGCCGCTACCGGCTCTCGCCGCCGTTCCCACAGCAGTGGGCGGATCTCATCGACGACACACTCCGCCTGGGCGGCGATGGCAACGGCGCCGGGGCCAAGGGGGCTCTACGGAAGCTCCTGTTCGATCCGCAGGGCTTCGTCGACGACGTGGGCGGGAGGCCTGTCTTCCGCCCCCGCCGGGATACGGTGCTGCTGCACGTGGGGCACCCACTCTTCCGGCGGGCGCTGGCCACCTTCGCTCGGGTGCGCTTCCCCGGAAGCCAGCACGAGGCAAGCCGCTGGACCGTGCGCCGCGGTTGGGTGCCCGACGGAACCGACGCCCTTCTACTCCTCACGCTCGAAGAGCTGGCGGTCAACGAACTGCGAGAGACCTTCCACCACTGGGTGCGCACCGTGACACTGCCGATCTCCGGCGGAAGCCTCGGCCCCCGCCTGCCCCACCTACCGGCCCACGATCTGCAGATGCCGGGAGAGGTTGCCCTCGACGGCGTGGCCGTGGCCCGCGACCTCTGGATCGACATAGAGCCTGAAGTAGCAGCATTCTTGAAGGAAGAGGCCGCCCGCCTCACCGAAGAGCTGCAGGCCGCCGTCGCCGCCGAATACGAGACCGAGCGCGGGCGCGAGGAGGAACGCTACCGCAGCCGTCAGGGAGAGGTGTCGCGGCTCATCCAGGAGCAGACCTTCGCCCGGCTGGAACGCGAGATCGCGCAGCTGCGCCAGGACCAGTTACGGGGCACGCTGTTCGACAACGAAGAGCGGCTGGCCGATCTGGAGCGTTCGGCCAAGGAGAAGCAGGAGGAGATCGATCGCCGTCGCCGGCACTTGGATGAGCTGCAGCACCAGCTCCGCACGGAGCGCGACCGGGTGCTCACGCACATCCTGCCCAAGCGCTACGCGCTCCGGGGGGAAGCCCAGGTGTTCCCCATCGCGGTAGAAGTCTGGCTGCCGGAGGGCGCGGCGTGAGTCCGGCGGCGTCCATCGACAGGGGCGCGGCGTGAGCCCGGCGGCGGCCGAGTACGCCTGGTGGGCCGCCCTGAACCACGGCGGTCTGCTGATTGCTCCCTCCCGGCTGGCTCAGTTCTTTCCCGAGAGCGTCATGCCCCTTGCCCCGTACGTGGCCGACAAGCTGCGCCGCGACGTCATCCGTGCCGCCGAGGCTAACGGCGATGCGCTGGCGGTGCTGCTCGACACCGTTCTGGAGGAAGTGCTCGGGCTGGGCGGCAACGGCGCCGGTCGCTGGGTCAAGGGCGCGGAGGTCGGCCCCGAGTGGTCGGAGCGGGCCCTCTCCGGGGAGACGGTCAAACCCCGCCGGGTGTGGCGCGGCCCCGAGGGGTTCGTGCTGCCCGTCTTCGTCGATGCCGACGTGAGCCGCATCGGGCTGGGCCGTGGACGGCGGAGTCACACACGCGTCATCGAGTGGCTGCGAAAGCGCGATTGGCACCTGGCCTTGCTCACCAACGGGCGCCAGTGGCGCTTGGTGCACGCCGGCCTCGACACCGACGCCTTTGCCGAGTGGGACACCGACCTCTGGTTTGAAGAAGGCGTGCCCGGGCCGCAGGTGACCGCCCTCCGCCTCCTGCTGGGGCCTCCGGCGCTCACCCCGCTCTCGGATGGCCCCCAGCCGCCCCTTCTGGCCGCCATCCAGGCCACCCGCCAGGGTCAGGCGGAGCTTTCGGCCGCTCTCGGGGAGCGCGTCCGCCGGGCCGTGGAGCTGCTGATCCAGGAGCATCGCGGAGCCCTCGACTCCCTCGACGAGACGGTGACCCCCGCCGAGATCTACATCGCCGCCACCCGGGTGGTCATGCGCCTGGTGGTGGTGCTGTTCGCCGAAGCCCGCGACCTTCTCCCCCGGGACAACCCCCTCTACCACGGCTCCTACGGCCTACAGGGTCTGCGCGAATCCCTCGAACGGGCCGGCGGCGGCGCCTCCGAGGAACGCCTGCGCCACCACTCCTCCGCCTGGCCGCGCATCCTGGCCCTGTTCCGCCTGATACACGACGGTTCGGCCCATCCTCAGCTGGCCGTGACCCGCTACGGCGGTGGGCTCTTTCGTCCGGGGAACTCCCAAGCCAAGGATGCGGTGCTTCGGGCCCTCGTCGCCTTCGAATCCCCCGAGCACGGTCCAAGCGACGCCACCGTCCGCCGCATCCTCGACCTGCTCACCCGCAGCCGCGTGCGCGTACGCCAGGGCCGGGGCGCCACCTACGTGGAGACGCCGGTCGACTTCTCCGACCTCTCCTCGGAGTACATCGGCATCCTGTATGAGGGCCTGCTCGACTTCGAGCTGCGCCGCGCCGCGGCCGGCGACCCCATGCTCTTCCTCAACCTGGGCGATCAACCCGCGCTGCCGCTGTCGCGTCTCGAGGCCATGGACGACAAGAGCCTGGGTAGGCTGATGGAGGCGTTCAAGCAGAAGAGCGGCTCCGCTCCGGCGGTCGAGGAGGAGGAAGCCGCGGAGGAAGAGGCCGACGCCGCCCAGGGGGAAGAAACCGAGGAATCGGCCACCGAGCTCGAGCCCGACCCCGTCGCCGCGGACGAGCCGCCCGACGACGAACCCCTGGACGACCTCTACCACGAAGCCCACACCCGCGCCCACGCCTGGGCGCGCCGGGCCGCCGTGGCCGGCAAGTTGGTCGCCGCCAAGAAGGGCAGGAAGGCCGCCACAGGAGCCAGCGCCGCCGCCGCGACCGCCGCCCACGAGGTCGCCCTCGACGCCGCGGCCCGGGGCCTCATCGCCCGCCTAATCCTGCCCGGCGAGTGGTTCCTCGTGCGCTGGGGCGGCACCCGCAAGGGGGCGGGCACCTTCTACACCCGGCCTCAGCTGGCCGTGCCCACCGTGCACCGCACCCTGCGCCCGCTGGCCTACGACCCGCCGCGCGCGCCCGACGGCACCGCCCTCGAGGACGCTGCCCCCGCCGCCTGGACGCCCAAGCCCCCGGAGGCCATCCTCGCCCTCACGGTCTGCGACCTGGGCATGGGCCTCGGCCTCGTTCTTGGTGGCCTCGCTCCGCTTCCTCACCGACGCCCTGGTGGAGAGCCTGCACCACTACGGCCGCATCGAGGCCCACGGCGACGCCACATTGGTCACACTGGCCACGGGCGAGGCGGGCGACGGCTCCCTGGCCACCGACACCCTGCCCGCGCCGCCCGACGCCGAGAACTTCGACGCCCTGCTGCACGCCCGCCTCAAGCGCTACGTGGTGGAACGCTGCCTCTATGGGGTCGACATCGATCCCCTGGCGGTGGAGCTCGCCCGGCTCTCCTTGTGGGTGGAGACCATGGACCGCACCCTGCCCTTCGGCTTCATCGATCACAAGCTCAAGCTGGGGAACTCCCTGGTGGGCTGCTGGTTCGACCACTTCCGCGACTATCCGGCCCTGGCCTGGGAGCGCGACGGCGTCGACGACGGCCACACCACGGGCGTCCACCACCCGGCCAAGGGCGCCTGGACCAAAGCTATCAAGGACTTCCGCACCAACCGCATCAAGCCCGAGCTGCACCGCTGGATCACCGAGGAGGTGACCGGCCAGCAGTCTCTCTTCGCCGAGGGATCAAGCGCCGAAACCCTGCACGACGACGCGGTCGCCGACCTGCGCCACCTCCACGAGCTTCCCGTGCAGGATGTGGAGGAGCGGGCCGAACTCTACCGCCGGGAGATCGCCGAGAACGACGCCTACCGACGGCTGAAGGCGGCCTTCGACCTCTGGTGCGCCACGTGGTTCTGGCCGGCCGACCGGCTGGATACGGCTCCCACGCCCCTCAGCTTCCGCGACCCCTCGCCCGACACCGCCGCCCTGGCCGAGCGCCTGGCCGAGGAGCACCGCTTCTTCCACTGGGAGCTCGAGTTTCCCGACGTCTTCGACCGTCCCGGCGCCGGCTTCGACGCAGTGGTGGGCAACCCGCCGTGGGAGATCCAAAAGCCGAGCTCCAAGGAGTTCTTCAGCAACGTCGATCCCCTCTACCGCACCTACGGCAAGCAGGAGGCTCTCCGGGAACAGCAGGCCTACTTCGCCGCCGACGCCGCGGTCGAGCAGGAGTGGCTCCGCTACAACGCGCGCTTCCGGGCGCTCTCCAACTGGAACAAGCATGCCGGCCGGCCCTTCGGCGGCGGGCGGGATGGCGGCGGGAAGTTCAACCTGGGCACACGCAGCGCCGACCAGCACGAGAGCTGGCGCATCCGCCGCGGCGGCCGCACGGGCTACGCCGACGCCGCGCACCCCTTCCGACACCAAGGCTCCGCCGACATCAACACCTACAAGATGTTCCTGGAACAGGCCCACGCCCTCCTCGAGCGCGGCGGGCAGCTGGGCATGATCGTCCCCTCGGGCGTCTACACCGACAAAGGCTCCACCGACCTGCGCACCCTCTTTCTCGAGCACTGCCGTTGGCGCTGGCTCTTCGGCTTCGAGAACCGCGAGAAGGTCTTCGACATCGACAGCCGCTTCAAGTTCGCGCCCCTCATCGTGGAGAAGGGCGGCCGCACAGAGGCCATCCGCACCGCCTTCATGCGCCGCTCCCTGGCCGACTGGGAGAACGCCGAGGCCCACGCCATCCCCTACGCCCGGGAGCAGGTGGAGCGCTTCAGCCCCCGCACGAGGGCGATCTTGGAGTTGAGCGAGAAGCGCGACCTGGAGATCCTGGAGAAGATCTACGCCAACTCGGTGCTCCTGGGCGACGACGGCCCCGACGGTTGGGGCATCAAGTATGCGCGCGAGTTCGACATGACCAACGACTCCAAGCTCTTCCCGCCACGCCCGGTGTGGGAGGCCAAGGGCTACCGCCCCGACGAGTACGGCCGCTGGCTGAAGGGTGGCTGGCGCCCGGGCCGCCCGCCGGGCGAGCGTTGGGAGATGGAGCCGGGGGTGGTGCTGTCGGTGGACGCGGCGGCGGGGTTGCGCCACGCGGGAGCCGGGGGAGGCGCGGACACTGGGGGTGGGATCGGTGACGCGCTTTCTCGGGATGCCGTCGGTGAAGCGCTTTCCGCCGGCTACGGTGGGGGCGCCGTGGTCGCCTGGATTCATGCCGACGACATCGAAGACGTGGCGCTGCCGCTGTACGAAGGGCGCATGATCGGGCAGTTCGACTTCTCGCAGAAGGGCTGGGTGAGCGGCAAAGGGCGTAGTGCCGTGTGGCGGGATATTCCCTGGTCGGATAAGCGGATTGAGCCGCAGTATTTGATGGGGGAGAAGGACTATCTCCAGAATGCCGCCCGGGACCGCGACGGCGACCCGAAGATGGCCCGCGGGTTGAAGGTCGCCTTCATGGACATCACGTCGGCGACCAACGAGCGGACCATGATCGCCGCGGTGCTGAATGATGTGCCGTGCGGGAACTCCGCGCCGGTGTTGTCCACCACTCGTTCGCCATTGGAGCTGGTCGCCGTTCTCAACTCGTTTGTCTACGACTTCGTGGCGCGGATGCGCTGCGGGGGACTGCATCTCAACTACTTCGTCATCGAGGAGACTCCGCTGCCGCGGCCGAGCCCGGAGACCCAGCTGCTTCGGACTACGGCAGCAAGGTTGTGTATGGCGCATCCGTGCTTCGGCGAGTGCTGGGAGGGAATGCGAGCCGAGGAGAACGAGGCGGCCGACTCTGCTCAGGCCGGAGACGGCCTGTGGGTTGTCGATGTAGCGCAGCGGCGAGCGTTGCGCGCAGTCATCGACGCGCAGGTGGCCAAGTGCTACGCGCTGACTACCGAGGACTTTGAGTGGATCCTCAGGGACTGCGATCACGTCGTCGGCGACCTGGGCCGAAACGAGTTCACTCGGCGTCTTGAGCCCAAGGGGTTCTGGAGAGTAGATCGCGAATTAGCCGCTGGGGCTCGACTGACAGGCCTTGCGCGAGTACTCTCGACAACCCAGACCGCTCTATGATGGACGTCAAGTGATTGTATCAAGAGCGCATCCGGTGGCAATCGCACCGACCCCCCAGGTAGTGCACAGTGAGAGGCGGATCAGGTGACTGAAGCCACGAGATTCACGTCGGTTGAGTTTCGGAACTTCAAGGCTTTTCAGACATTCTCGGTGCGCCTGGCTGCGATGAACGTGATGGTCGGGCCCAACAACTGCGGCAAGTCCACCGTCATTGGAGCATTCCGAGCGCTGGCGGTCGGGCTTCGCCGCGCAGCAAGTCGCAGTGCGGACCTGGTCACTGTGGGCGGAGGCGCGAGGCGCGGCCATATTCTGGCGGAAGACGCCATCCCAATTTCCCTCGAGAACGTCCACACAGACTACTCAGAGGAAGATACGTACGTCCTGTTCCACCTTTCCAACGGCAACGCCCTCAGGCTGCTGTTCCCGCGTGACAGAGGCGTATTCCTGCTCCCGGAGACTCCTGGCCACGTTCCTCGTACTCCGTCGCAATTCCGCGCCGCTTTCCCGGTCTCTGTTGCCGTCGTGCCTGTCCTCGGACCTGTTGAGCACGATGAGGACCTCGTTCAGGAGGAGACCGTCCGCCGTGAACTGTCGACCCACCGTGCGTCCAGGCACTTCAGATCCTACTGGCACTACTTCGGCGAGGGTTTTGATGAATTTGCGGACTTGGTGCGCAAGACGTGGCCCGACATGGACATCCTGCCGCCCGAAAGGCCAGACTACCTCGCCCGAAAGATCTCAATGTTCTGCCTCGAGAACAGGATATCTCGGGAGCTCTTCTGGTCAGGCTTTGGGTTCCAGATCTGGTGCCAGCTGCTTACTCACATCGCGCGATCAAAGAACGACACCCTGATCGTCGTCGACGAACCCGAGATCTACCTACACCCGGATGTGCAGCGCCAGCTCTTGGACGTGCTTGGCGAGGCGTGGCCAGATGTCTTGCTGGCCACACACTCAGCCGAAGTAATAGCCGAGGCTGACCCGTCCGAGATCCTGCTCATCGACAAGGCAGCACACTCGGCAAAGCGGCTTGCCGACGCGGCAGGAGTTCAACAGGCACTTGATGTTGTCGGATCCGCGCACAACATCGCGCTCACCCGCCTCGCCAGAGATCGACGGGTGGTCTTTGTTGAAAACGACACGGACTTCGCGATTATCCGACGGTTTGCCAAAGTGCTGGGATTTCCCGAACTTGCGACCGGCAGCGGGCTCACGCCGCTACGCTCGGAGGGCTTTGGTTCATGGGAGCGCATAGGCTCAGTCGGCTGGGGAATCGAGCGCACGCTGGGAAGCCCTCTGCGGATTGCCGTTGTCTACGACAGAGACTTCTTTCCCGACGAGCAAATAGAAGCCATGGTCCAGAGCCTGAGCCAGCATATTCCGCTCGTTCACGTCCACGCAAGAAAAGAAATCGAGAACTATTTGCTCTCACCATTTGTCGTTCAACGGGCGCTTGAACGAGTCGTACGCGACCGATGCAGACGGGACGGACATGCAATGCCAGAGTTGCGACCGGCAGAAGAATTGCTGGATGCTGTCTCAGACAACCTGCGCACGAGTGTCACTTCCCAGTACGCCGCGAGGAGAGCCGAGTTCCTACGATCTTCTGGAGTCGATCAAGCCACGGTCTATCAACAGGTGGCCGATCGTATTGAGCGTCTTTGGGGAGACATCGATCAGCGTATGACCGTCGTGCCGGGCAAGACCGTGCTCGCTGCGCTCAGGTCCACGGTCCGCGAACTGTACAGTGTGAACCTCTCGGAAAGGGCACTAGTCGACGCTCACACCGCAGCAAACGTCCCGGAAGACCTTCGCGATCTTATCCAACGGATGGAGGCATTTAGAAACAGCCGATGACAGCCGCAGTTCTGGGAACCAAGCAAGCACTTCCTGACCCACTCGCCTTTCCGGCGAGAGCGGGGCGGTTGAAAGACGGCAGCGTCTTCCCGCAGCAATCCCCTTGCCGCAGGGACGTCCACCTCTTCGTCGGCACCATCCTGAGCCACCCGACCCACTTTGCGTGCACTGGAGTCTACGCCCCCGATCTGATAGCGGCTCCGAGGCCAGGAAAGCGTGCGAGTCGACCGCCGCTCTCTCGAACATGCCGACGTCGACAATCGACGCTGTCCCGACGAGTTGACTGGTCACGCGGCATCTCGCCCTCCCGTTTTGTCCAGCCCGCAGAGGTGCCGGTCCGCTCTCGGTTCATTCTCGCCGACTTCCGAGACAGAATCGCAGGGTAGGCCGCGGCACTGGGCCGTGCCAGATTGCGCCGTCTTTCACCGACGCCGCAGACACTCAGCACGCGTATCGTTCGACGTCAGTCGCGTCGCCGCTCCACGCAGCGGCGCAGTGAACACAACCCGGGTCCCGGCTGACCCGGGAAGGCGTGAGCCATTGCGACCGCAACGGACGGTCAATGCCCAAGAGGTCGAGGATGGTCATCGGGTGAGGTATGCGAAGCCCCGAGACAAACGTGGCCAGTTCGTTGACTGCTGCCATGGCTATGGCACCATTCAAGCTGACCACCGCCGGCGCCCGGACCGGCATGCCGCGGACGTAGCCGCGTTCCCTAGCAGCAGCCTGTTGCTCTGGCGTGCTGAGCACGAAGGCGGCCTCCTCACGGTCGATCTCGTTCATGCAGAGCAGGCAGGGCCCGCCAGGAAGGACAACCGCCAGCCGCCCTCCCACCTCGACCACTTGCCCCGTCTCCGCGTCGATGCCGGTAGCGAGGTCGAAGTAGGGGATGCCGTAGGCGACCGCGAGTTCGTTCAGGATCAGGCGAGCGCCGTCGTTGTCGAAACAACCGAAGAGAACATCCACACCTTTGAGGGCCACGAGCGCCTCGCGGTTTCGAAGATCGCGGGGGAGGATGGCGACCGCGGCGTCCGGGGCGATGCTCTTGATGGTCCGCCTCGCGATGATGACCTTCGCCGTGGCAACGTCAGCCGCCGTAGCAGTAACAAGCCGGTTCATGCTCGTCAAGTCACTCTCGTCCGGGTCGACGAGAAGAAAATCGCGGACACCAAGGAAGGGCAGGTTCAGCGCAAGATGCGAGCCGGTGCCGCCGAGTCCGACGATGCCCACACGGATCTTCCCCAGACGCCGCTGGCCCTCTTCGGTGAACCACGCGAGCTGTCGGTCAAAGGTGTCCGCGAGTGGGGCAACGTCGTTGTCGCGAGAAACGACCTGAAGGAACTGCCGACCAACGCTGGTAATGCTCCGCAGTGGCCCGCACCTCCCGTCCATATACCACTCGCCGTACACGGCGTGCTCACCCCAGACGGTCGCCGCGTACGGCCGGCCAGGCAGAGAGTCTAGGGCGTATGACACGAATTCACGCAACTCCACCCGATCAAGACGCGAGAAGCGTGGTGGAAGACCTCCGTGGTTGTGAGCCTCCACGAGGGCGTCGCCGCTCCGAACGGCGTCGTTTACCACGTCGAGAAGAAGGTCGGAGTCGATCTCGTAGCCGTCCCAGCCTAGGGTGACACACTCATCGGGCACGAGGGTTGCTTTTCGGACGAGGAAAATCGGCGCACCGAGCGAGCTGCTCGTGCGGGCGTGGAGGAAGGCGAAGTGCTCGCCCACCCCCGAGAAGAGGTGCTTGTGCACGTTCTCGTGGATCCCAGCGGGAAGACGGACCACACCCACTCTAGCTCACCTCCTCAAGCCGTTGGCCTATGCCTGTGAGAAACGTGAGGAGGTTGTGGCCCCGCAGCAAGTCGGCATCGGGTCGCCAATCGTTCTGGCTGTCAGCAACATGGAACGAGAATTGCAGCCACTGTCTCCCGGCGTACTCCTGGACGCCCATGGTGTTGCCGGGCATAGCCCCGCCCGCGAGGCGAAGGGCCGGCTCGGTGCAGAAGTTGTCAGGCGGCGTGACCGGGTAGCCGGGTGGTATGTTCACCAGGACTGGCGTATCCATCTTGTTCCAGCCCGAGGGGAGCGCCCAGCACCGAATGATCACCCAGGATAGATCGGGAGCTAGCTCGAGCTCGCCGTACGCTGCTTTGACGAGCTCGAGCTCGCTCCTCCGTCGATCGAGCACCGTCTATCCTCGCTTGAACCGCGGCCGCTTCTTGAAGCGACGGCCCGGCTTCAGCTCGATCACATCGTCCGGCCCGACCTGCTGCTGCGTTCCATCATCGAGGATCTGCAGGAGTCCCACCTCGCGGGGGATCCCCGCCAAGTCCATGAGTTCGCCCCCGGTTACCGTCGGCTCGTCGAGCCGATACTCCACGCCGTCAACCTCCACAATGTAGGGAGGACCGGTGGCCTCACTCTTCGCCTCTGCCCGTCCCTCGTAATCAAGCTCAATATCAGGGGCGACGTGAGCCGTGTCCGGGCGCTGGTTCTCTGGTATCTCGTCCATGGATGGTTCCTTTCGTCAGACGAGCCCGCCGTTCGGGCTCCCATCCATGAACGGACAGGGGTTACCTCTGCAACAGATCCAGCATACGACCTCTCTCGGCGGCGATGAAGATCACGTGCGTCGATACCTGGTAGCGGGCGGCCAATACGCCTATTGCCGGAGTGGGCCGGCTTCGCAGGTCACGGCGGAGCCAATCGCGGGGGACCAGCAGCTCGTTGGCAAAAGCTTGGGCCTCTTCCTCTTGCGCGGACGTTTCCCGAAGGTGGTGGGCCAACAAGCGATGACCGAGCTCGTGGGCAATTGTGAAGCGCTGTCGAACAAGCGGGTGATCTTCAGCGACCTCCATCATTTGAGCCGACCGGTCAACGACCATGCGCCCGTCTACTCCTTGCGGGAGAAGCACTAAATGAGGATCGAAGCCCTGGCCGCGAGCCAGCAGCTCGACTGGCACAGGCGGTTCCTCGACCCGGTTGTCCTTCAGCAACTTCTTCGCAGCGGCGCGAGCGAACGCGATGCGCGCCTTCTCTTTCCCTTTGCCCATCACCGTGCCAGCCGCTCCCACGCCTCAGTCACATCTGCCACAAAGGCCTCAGCCACCCGACCAGCCCGATCTGGATCTCGAACCACGTCGCCTGATGCTAGCGCCGAGGCGCGGTCTTCGCAGGAGAGGCCCGTAGTCCGACCGAATACCTGACCCTCGACAGGCTTCGAGAAGATCACGTAGCTGGAGACAGTCTGTTTGAACAAGTCGCGTATTACTGCCGGGTTGAGATCTATCCGAGCCAACAGCTTTCCCCAGAGCTTCGCTTCCAAGCACTGCGGGTCGCCCTCACCGGCCAACACCCGCCTTGCATCGGATGCCCTCGAGCCCGCCTCGGCGGCCAGATCTCCAAGGCTCCACCCCGCCGCGCTCGCCGCTTGTCGCAGCTTCTCTCCGAGCAATTCACCGCTGTAGGTGCCTGCGCGCTCGATGATCCGCTCACGCAGAGCCTCCGGCACTGGCACCGGTTGCGCATCCACCCCGGACTCAAAGGCTCTCCTCAGCAGGTGGCCTAGGCGATCAGATTCGGACACGTTTACCCCTTCCAGGTTTCTGTGACACCTTCATTGGCGAGCAGTTCTTGCAGCCTGCTCCTGGCGTCGTGCGCGGCCTTCTTAACTGCGCCGACGCTCGTGCTGAAGTAGGACGCGAGCTCCGCATAGGTGTAGCTCTGGCCGTACTTCAGCATGAGAATCTCGCGGGCCCGGGGCGAGAGCTTCGCGAGTGCCTGCCCGAGAACCTCGAGGTCTTGCTCATCCTCATTCACCTCACTGGGCGGATCCTCTTCGCACGCTGCGGCGAGCATCTCAGGCTCCGGCAGATCACCCAGGCCAGCCCTATTCTGGGCTCGCCAAACGTCCTGCAAGCGATGCTTTGCCCACCAAGTAATCCAAGGGAGGATGCTGCCCCCGCGGCTGAGACAGTCGGCCCTATGCTCGGGTACCAGTAGGCGGATTAGAGCGTCTTGGTAGATGTCCTCAACATCATCCACTCCGCGACCTCTTCTGACCGCGTAGGTCCGCAGCCGGGCCAGCAGCTGCCCGCCGTATCGGTCGACTACTTCGGTGATCCCGGCTTGGGGGTCGAAACCGAGAAGCACAAGCAGCTGCTCGTCAGTCATTGGCGGCTCCTGTGGCCCGTGCGTCGACCTGAGTCGTTGGCCATCCTCCACAGCGTTGCTGCCTCGGCACGAACCGACTTCCCTTGGGATCATGATGACTGATCCACCCTGGACACCTCACTGATCGTACGGAGAGGGGTTACAAAGACCCGACCGTCCGCTACCTGCCGGGACAATAACCCGGACGATCTCCACAACGGCACGGGCAAGGGGAGCCAATCGGGCGTCTTCACGCTGACGGTGCGTATATAGACAGCATCAGGGAATGGGAGGTCGCTCACCAGGTCATACTTCGTGGGCAGTCTGTCTTCGTCGTCGGGACGTAGAGCCGCTTCGAGACACGGTAGGGTGTCCTTCAAGAGAAGGACCTTTACCTGCTGCAGCTTCTTGTCCGACATCACGGACTCCCTCATAGTGTAGGGGCCCCGGCTCTTCAGATCACGATATCAGGTGCGCCCCATAGCCCGTTCACCGCTTTTTCCGAGCCTCTTCGATGGTCACAAACCCATGTCGTGTATGGGCCCTGCGGGCGCTGGGCGCACCTATTCGATAGCCCTCACCTACGAAAGAGCCCCGCCAGACTACTATCCCAGTTCTCGCGGTGGATCAGCCTGTCCTGCTGTAGGTCATAATTGAGGATTTCAGCCTTGGTCATTTGGGACAAGGTCTCCCAGTCATCCCCGAAGACGTACGTCGCATTCCCGAAGTGCACGCATTCAAGAATGTACATGTGGCGATCTGGAAACGCGAAGATCACGTATCCATCGAAACCACCCAGACCGACGGCGACAAAATCGGGGTTGTGAGCATTGACCGCGTGCAGACGATGCTGAATCACCGGTTGATTGCCCTGAGGTTCTCGTTGGATGACGGGGCGCAACTCTTTGTGGAGCTCAGCCCACGGCATTCTGCCTTGGGGCAGCACCCTCCAGTTGACCCGCCGAATTCGCACCCGGTGAATGGACTCGAGGTTGTGGTCCATGACGTTGCATTCACCAAAGATCTCCAGGAACAGATTGACCGTGTGGAGGATAAGTAGATGATTTGCGGGGATGAGAGCGATCTCTCCAGTTACGAGCAGCCCGCTACCATCTTCGTTGGTGGTCATCGTCATTTCGACGGAGGGGGGCGGGTCAAATGATCGAGGGTACCTCTTGTAAGGAACGTCAACGATTCGCGAGCGCTCAACGCTATCGTATCGCCCACGCCATTCTGTCCAGCGCCATTCAGTCTGCCGGTATGCGGTCTCCATCGGCTGGTCGCGATGAACAATATCCCTTCCCTCGGCGTTGAAGCTCGCCACCGGACCGAAAGACGCGGGGGGCAGGATCGTGTCACCGTCGCCAGGGTTGTCAAAGAGACCAAAGTGGCTCAGTTGGGCGGCGAAGCGGCCGAGATCGGTGAGTCCGATTATGATCGTCTTTCCTACAGGAATCGCGCCCAAACGGCGGCTCACACTTCTGATGCGGCTTCCAGCAATGATCATGTGCCCTTCCCTCCTCACACAAACGTTTCGCGGTTCAGCCAGCGGCGGGACTTGTCGCCGGGAGCGGCTTGCTAGCCCGGCTTCTTCAGGGTGCTACGCGCCCCATTTGTAGAGCACGTCGAGTGGGAACACGAGGCCATCCGACCGCCAAAGGTCCCGGGAGCGTGTGACGTAGGCGTCGGGTGCCACCATGAAGCAAGGTGGTGTGGACGCCAGGTTGATTGGGCTGAAGCTGCGCCATTCACGTTCATGGGTATAATCCTGGATCTGCCCCGAGTTCGGTGGACAGTAGACATTGGACAGTCCCCAGAGCCGCCCACCGATGGTTGAAGATGGCTCCCCTCTCCAGTTGTTTGCAATGAGACCGTACACATCTCGATCGAGATAGATGCACGGCCTTGCTCCAAGAGCAAAGAGGTCACTCTTCCGGAACACGAAACCAAAGCGGCCATATCTCTCGGACATGCTGATAAGGCCTGGCAACGTGCACTCGGATAGACACAAGCACGGCGGAATGTCGTTGTGTCCAGCAGGGTGGTTTGTTCTCAGGATTGCCTCTTCGAGAATCGCTTCCATGACGCCAAACGATTCCGCATCAGCCTCTTCAAGCAAATCGGCCACTTCTATCGGATTCAGATTCGATGCGATCGCGTTCCTGATCTGATGCATTGCGCGGTATGAAGTAAAATGTGCGACATAGGGACTCCAATCACGCTGTGTTGATTGAATTCCCTCGACGCCGCCCGAGGCGAATGCGGCAATGCCATGGATTAGAGTCATGTCGGCATATTCGCTATCTGGCCCCCGTCACTCGTGCTAACAATGAGCGGCCACTTTGTACAACTCCTCGAATGCAGCACACTTGCTTCCGCGGTCAACAACCTCGGTTCCATGGAACTCCATCCGTGCTCACGGATCTGCGGCCAAGCGCCACGGCTTTCGTCACGGCATGTCCCTACACTACGCAGACTGTATGCCCCTAGCTACAAGCAAGTCAAGGAGACCGGCAGGTGGCAGAGAACGACTCCGTCGGCCCGATCAAAGAGATCCCGATAGATGGTAAGACGAGTGTGAGTCCGTCGGGCCAACTCATCGCTGTCATGAAGCCGCACAGGCCTTCGCCGAAGACGCGCAGGACAAGCGAGCGGTTCGGTCGAATGCAGCTCTGCCCATCTCATCCTTTCGGTGTATTCGCGCCTCGATGAACAGTCGGTACCATGAGCCGGCGGCAGAGACAACCAGTGCTATGCTGCCGAGGAGATGTAGCTCCGGCAAATGCTCTTGATGCATTCGTGAGGTCGACGCGTATGACGCCACTGTGCACGATTGGATACGAGGGGTATTCCGCCGACGAGTGGCTTGAATCACTCGCGGCCAACCGCGTGGAGATCGTTGTCGACGTGCGGGAGATGCCCCTGAGTCGCAAGCCGGGCTTCTCCAAAACGCGTCTGGCTGAGATGCTCAGATCAACGGGGATCGACTACGTGCACCTCAGGTCCTTGGGGAACCCCAAGGCGTACCGTGATCGACTTCGTGACGGCTGGGACTTCGTCGAATTCGCGGATGAGTATCGCCGCATTCTTGACGCTCAACCGGAGGCCGTCGACGCACTTCTGACGCTCGCAATACACAGGCGGATCTGCCTCGTGTGCTTCGAAGAAGATCCGGCCGCCTGCCACAGAAGCATCGTCGCCGAGTACGTGTCCGAGTCGCGTCCTGAGTTGCAGGTCAGCCACCTTAGGTATGCCTAGTCGCATGCGCATTGTCGTCACCGTCAAGACCTACCCCAACCCGTCCACGAAGTACGACGAGACCGTCTGCACGGCCGGTGTCGATCTGGACACCCACAGGTTCGTTCACCGCAGCCGTGACGCAAGAGGCGACACGTATACACCGGCCCCCGATTCAATCACGACGGTCGACAGCCTCTACAGGGGCAAGAAGCCGGATTGGGCAAGAAGAAACAGCCTGGTGCTTCCCCTGGCGTCAGACTTAGAACGCCTGGGCAAGAACGCGGAAGCCTTCAGAGGTTCTGGTCGTGGGGCCGCGGAAATTGCTACCGGCCTTATGCACTAGATTGCACCTTGTGGTTGAGAGACACCCGTGTCACTATGTAGTTGGGTGCAACGAGACGGAGGCCGGATATGCCTTTCACTGGTTTTGAGCCGCAAGAACGCATGAACCTGCCGAGACCCTTCCTCAAGGTAGTGGTCGCGCAGGTACGCTTCCCACACCTATACGAGCTTGAGGAACCCGGTGAGCTGGTTGCCACCATCCAGAAGGAGTTGGCGCGCGAGTATCCCCGCGCTCTTCCACGGGAAGAGCAACTCGTGGCCATCTCAATCGGATCACCACCACCAGGACAGAGGCCACCCGGCCGGTTCGGCCCATATCGCTTCAAATCGGTTGATGATGCATGGCTCGTATCGCTTGCTCCCGACTTCATCGCCGTAGAGGCCTCGTCGTACGAGGACTACGACCTATTCGCCGAACACCTCGAAAGGATCCTGCTGATCGTGGCCGGCGCTCTTGCGCCGGGAACGGTGGAACGCGTTGGACTTAGATACGTGAACGAGGTACCTCTTGAGTCTCCGGACGAGTGGCGCGCTTTGTTCACGAGTGACCTGCTCGGTCTTGCCGCCGACGATGCCGTTGCCGGGCGGGTCGTTCAGGAAGCGGGACAACTGACCGTCTCCCTCGATGACCACTACCTGACGGCAAGACATGGACTGGCCTTGGAGGATAGCGTACCAAAGGCATACGTACTTGATCTTGATGCCTTCGTGGGTCCGTCCGGTTCATTTGATGTCCAAACGATCCTCTCGACGACGAGGAGACTAAAGTCAACGTGCTGGTCGTTCTTCCGAGCAGTTGTAACTGACGAATTCTTGCGGAAGGCCGGGGCGCTTTGACTCCCCAACTCGCCTTAAGCACAACCGAGTCGCCGACGGCAATCGCGAATCCGTTCGACCAGTACCTCGGCCACCCCAAGGCAGCCTATCCGTTCCCTTGGCTTTACGCCCTGGGAGAAGACACACCATCATATGAGCCGGCAGGGAAAGTGACGCTGACGGCCACTGATGCATTCACCTGGTACATCCAACCAGCTACCATCGTTGCCGGCCTCCCCTCGACATACGTCGACCATCCACTCGCTCCGCATGCTTGCTCTACTGGAGGAAGTGCCTCCCTCTTCGAAGACTACGACATGATCGCTCGGCCCGTTGTCACGCCGCGTGGCTCCAAGGCATTCGGGTTGGCCGAGCAGCTTCGACGGGTTCTGGACCTCACGGGGATGACCCGCGACGAATTAGCGCGAGCGCTGGGGGTAGGAAGGCGCTCAGTGTTCAACTGGTTGAACGGCTCAGCCGTGAGTTCAGAGAGCCGGAAGAAGGTTGACGACCTAGCTCGTCTCCTCGCACCAGCTCTTACTTGGAGTGAATCCGACTTTCGCCGCTGGATGAGAGCAGGTAGCCCGCCGCGAATCAGCCTGCTAGTCGCCGGCGAGTGGCAGGAATTCAGTGATCTCCTCCAAGAAGGAGCGCGACGTCGACCGTCCCGTACATCTTCAGTGGCAGTACGGATAAGCGGAGGCGGCAACCAGGTAAACTCCAGGGTGCCGGAAACGGAGATTGGGAGAGCAGAACTCCTCGCATCGATGCGCGCGTCGATGCGGTCTGCCACGAGGATTGGCGAGCGTCGAAGTACATGGGTACCTCCAGGCCTCTATGAAGTCGAGGAAGGGAACGCCGACTAATGGGCGACAGCTTCTATGCTGAGCCCTTAGGCGCTCTGAGGCAGGGGGACATTGCGTTTGCCTACATTAGTCAGGTGGTACCACTGAACGCTCAGTTGGGATGGCCTGGACCAAGCGAGGAATGCGAACTCCCCGACTACGGCACCTATGATCGACTAGACGGCCCCGTCAACGAGCATGGTCATCCGGAGTATCGAGTGTATGTGTGGCCCATTCGTATCGTGGTCATCACGCAAGGGTGCGACTTGGACCATGCCCACCAGGAGGACTCGCGCGTCGTAGTCGCGCCAATTGTCGGAAAGGAATCTTGGGACCAACCATCCCTTTGGAAGCAGTGTGAAGCAGGAACCCACGTGCCGGGATTCTACTACCTCCCACAACTTGATGATTGCGGCGCGGAGGCGCTGGGACTAGGGTCCACCGATCTTGGCCCCGCCGTTGCAGACCTTTCGTCATGCGCGCTGGTAAGCCGGGAGATAGTCACCCGCAGACGGATTGCTCGAATCAATTCGAAGAACCTCGTCGGTCTTCAGGACGCAGTGGCCCGTGCATTCACGGTGCGCGGGCTGGCCAGTACGCGAGATCTAGCCAGTCTTGAGGGTCGCACGATCCTCGCAATGCGCGAGACCCCTCTCACGAGCCCCGGTCCGGTGAGGCTCGTGAAAGTCCACGTCTCCGCCATTGGCGACGAGTCAGAAGACGAACTGACCGTCGCATGGGGGATGCGGTCGGGTACAAGAGCGGCTGGAGACACTGGGGTGGACGCCGGAGGCTCTCGGCAGGCTCCCGACTCCGCCCCCGAAACGCCTCGATAAAGTTTACCGCGGGCAACAGCATCGGCCCGTACCGCCCCAGGGCGGTCACATGAGCCACCTCCGCCCTGAGCAGACCGAAGAGGATGGAGGCGCCGTTCAGCTTGATCATGCGTGACTTCTCGACGTCGGGCAGGTCGGGATCGTCGAAGTGGAAGAATGCCCGACCCTTCATTTCCACGTGGTACGGGAGTTGAGTCTCGGCGCCCTCGCGGGGGAGGAACGCGACCGACAGTATGAGCTGGTGCCGGTCGTCGTCGCCCCTACGCCGGAGGTGCTGTGGGACGACCTCGAGGTCACCCATTCTCGTCGTCCTGTTCTTCTCGCTCTACCGCAGTCGAATCCGCCGTGCCACCTGCCACAGGGGACCACTCCCCTTCGAGGAGCCCCTCCTCATCCACCGACCCTCCGATGACGCCACGCACACCCAGGAACTCGAGTCGGGTGAATACATGGGCGGTTGCATCCATGGGTGCGGACACAAGCAACCACTGCTGTCCAAGAGCGGCGCCCGCCTTGGCGAGCGTTTCCAACGACCAGTTGTGATGTCCGCGCAGGATCTTGGTGATGAACGATGCGTATTTCGGCCGAACTGACCACCCGTTCCGGCTCTATCTGACCAGGCGTTTCGGCGGAAACTGATCAGCGTGTTCGGCACGAACTGACCAGTGCCGGGTCGGAGCTCCGGGCCGCGCTGGTGTTTCTTTGGTTAGTGT